>NZ_BAAAQG010000015.1:9234-239716 GCF_039531545.1 Dietzia cercidiphylli | reverse complement strand
CGGCGCCGCAGTGGTCCGGTCGGGGTGGAGCGGTCACTCCACGCGGTAGCCGACGCCCCGGACGGTGTGGACCTTGTTCTCACCGATCTTGCGGCGCAACGACCGGATGTAGACGTTGACGATGTTCGAACCGGGGTCGAAGTCCATACCCCACACGCTCTCGAGCAACTGCTCACGGCTGATGGTCTCGCCCTTGTTGCGCAGCAACATCTCCAGCAGCGAGTACTCGCGGTTCGTGAGTTCCTGGATCCGGCCGTCGACCTCGACCCGGCGGGTGCGGATGTCCAGGCGCATGCCGGCGTGCTCGAGGATGCCGGGGTCCTCCGACGCCTCGTGCTCGCGCAGGCGGAGCCGGATGCGGGCCAGCAGCTCCGGGACACGGAAGGGCTTGACCATGTAGTCGTTGGCCCCGGAGTCCAGTCCCTCGACGGTGTTCGCGACGCTGTCGCGGGCCGTGAGGATGATGACGGGAGCCGCGAACCCGCGGTCGCGCGCCTCGCGGAGCAGCGTCAGGCCGTCGATGTCCGGCAGGCCGATGTCCAGCAACATCAGATCGATGTCGGAGATGGTCGACAGGATGGACCGCGCGCTGTCCCCGTCCACCGCCTCGAGTGCGGTGTACTCGGCGCCGCCGAGTGCCTTGACCAGTACCGAGCGGATGAGGTCGTCATCCTCCACGACGAGCACATTCGTCATGCAACCCTCCTTCTAAGACAATGGAGTATTCCACGCGGAGCACGTGATTCGAGCGTGTCATCAGGTCGTGTCCCCGGGTGCGCCGGATCGCCGGTTCCGCTCGTACCGCCCCCTGCCGGATCGGCGGCGACGCTCGGGCCCCCGACCGACCGTGGGGGCGGCCTCGTCGAGGTCGGTGTCCACCTCGTCCCCGGCGTCGGAATCGAAGCTCGCGGGGACGTAGGGGACGGCGATGCAGAACGCGGCGCCCCCGCCCTTGGCGTTGAACGCGAACGCGCGGCCCCCGTGGGCCCGGGCGATCGTCGCGACGATCGCCAGGCCCAGCCCGGTTCCCCCGCGACCGTCGCGGAGCTGACCGCGGGCGGTGTGGAACCGCTCGAAGATGGTCTCCTCCTCGCCGGGCGGGATCCCCGGGCCGCTGTCGCGCACCCACCACAGCAACCGGCGTCGGTAGTTCTCGCGATGCGGCGGGTCGGGCAGTGGGCCGACCGCCAGATCGTCGGTGACCGTCGGGTCCCCCGGGGCGATCACCCGGCAGCCGATCTCGATCAGGTCCCCCGGTCCGGTGAACCGCACGGCATTGGAGCAGAACTGGATGAGCGCCTGGGTGATCCGGTGCTGGTCCAGCAGGGCGACGTCCTCGGCGTACGGCAGCACCGACCACTCGCGGTCGGCGATCACGTCGATCTTCGCCTCGACGTCCAGAACCAGTTCCGCGACGTCGGTGGGGGCGGTCTGGAGGAAGTCGGGGCGGTCGGAGCGCGCCAGGGTGAGCAGGTCCTCGACGATGCGGGTCATCCGGGACAGCTCGTCCTGCATGATCCGGGTGGTCTCGGCCCGCTCCTGCGGATCCTCCGGCATGAGATCCAGGTTCCCCTGGACCACGGTCAGGGGCGTGCGGAGCTCGTGGCCGGCGTCGTCGAGGAACTCCCGCTGCGTCCGATAGGCCTCCTCCACGCGCTCGAGCATCGCGTTGACCGTGTCGGCCAGGGAGACGATCTCGTCCGGTCCGTCGACGGGGACCCGTCGTGACAGGTCCGCGGCCGAGATCGTCTCCGCGGCCTCACGGATCCTTCGGACGGGGACGATCATCCGGCCGGCCAGGAGCCAGGCGACGAGCGCGCTGAGGACGATGCCGCCGGCGCCGGTGCTCAGCAGGAGGTCGGCGACGCGACCGGTGTCCTCGCGGGTGGGTGCGTCACTGATCGCGACCACGATGTTGGTCGGCCCGGCCGGGCCGTCGACCTCGGCCTTCCGCCACCGCACGGTGCCGTCGATGATACCGGACCCCTCATCCGACACCAGCCCGATCCGTTGGATCTGGGACCGCATGGCCGGGGGGAACAGGGTGTCGTCGTCCGAGCTGAACCTCGAGAGCGTGAACTGCGTCCCCGAGGTGGTGGCGGTCCCCACGAGGAGCAGCTCGGCCGACGGGTACTGCTGCGCCAGATACGCGCGGATCAGCTGCTCGGTGGTGGGGTTCTCCGACTCGGCCGACGGCAGGATCCCCGCGTCCATGAACGTCGAGAAGTCCGCGGCCTCGCGGTTGAGACGGGCGTCGGTCGTCCGTTCGGCGGTGAGATGGAGCACCTGCAGCGTGAACAGCACCATGGCGGCGAACACGGCGGCAGAGGTGAGGGTGATTCCCAGCGTGATGCGCAGGCGCGCCGAGTACCACCATCGGACCGAGGGCGCCCTTCCCAGCCGCGGGGTCACTCCGGCGAGGAACGGGCGTAGGACCGCGAGGAGTCCCGGAGCGCCCCGTCGCTGCGCGGGTGTGCCGAGGCGTGCGGGGGCGGCCCCGTGGTCCCCGCGTGATCTGGGCGCCCTGTCTCAGCGGCGTGCGGCGGTGGTGTGCGGTCGGTCTGGGGCCTGCCGGTGGCGGGTGCATCCGTCCCGGGGCCCGCCGTGGGGTCGATCGTGAGCAGCACCGGACCGCCGGGGACGGTCGGCCGGGGAGCCGTCGCACCGGAGCCCGTCGTCGGGGCGGATCCGACGCGGGGGTCGGGTACGGGGGAGGGATTCCTGACGGTCGGGGCCGGGCTGCCGGCCGTCGACGGCACGGTTGTCGTCGGACCCGCCGGACCCGCCGGTCGGCCGGTGGCGGGCCCGCCGGCCCCTGCGGTGGCGTCCCCGAAGGGGGTCAGGGTGGGCAGGGGGCCCGCCGAGGCCGGGAGGAGGGCGAGGAACCCCGGGATCGTCCCGGCGAGCATGAGCGAAGGCATCCCCGAGCGCACCGTCAGGTGCGGTCTCGACCCCTCGATGTCGGTGCCGTCGCGGGTGACCGGTCCCCCCGACCCCGGAGCGGCGACCTCCTCGGCCACCTCGTCCGCGCTAGGTGCGGTGGCCTCCGGGGAGCCGAGGACGACGACCGCCGCCGCGAGCCCGAGCCCTCCCACGAGAACCGGGAGGGCGATGAGCCCGGCAGCGGCGACCCTCATGCCACTCCTCCACACATGCGCTCAGTGTATTGATGACGCAACCACTGTCCCACCGAATGGGGATCTTGCAAAGAGGGTTCGGTCACACGGAACGCGAACGGGCCGCACCCGGTGTGGGTGCGGCCCGTTCGCGGATCCGTCTCCGGGACTTCCGTTCTCGTCCCGCAGGTCTCAGCCCAGGCGCTCCTTGAGGGCGGCGAACTGCTCGTGCACCTCGGCCGGGACCTTGGGTCCGCAGAACTCCAGCCACTCGGTGATGAGCGGGAGCTCGCGGCGCCACTCCTCGGGGTCGATGGCCAGTGCCTCCTCGACGTCCTTGAGGGGGGTGTCGAGGCCGGTGAGGTCGATGTCCGAGGCTCGGGCGGTGAAGCCCGCGACGGTCTCGTCCGCCTCGACCCGGCCCTCGATGCGGTCCACGACCCACTTGAGGACCCGGCTGTTCTCGCCGAACCCGGGCCAGAGGAAGCGACCGTCCGCGCCCTTGCGGAACCAGTTGACCAGGAAGACCTTGGGCATCTTGTCGCCACCGCGGGCGCCCATGTCCACCCAGTGCTGGAAGTAGTCACCGACGTTGTAGCCGATGAAGGGCAGCATGGCCATCGGGTCGCGGCGGACCGCGCCGACCTGGCCCTCCGCGGCCGCGGTCTGGCCGGAGGAGAGGGTGGCACCGATGTAGACGCCGTGGTTCCACGAGTGGGCCTCGCTCACCAGCGGCACGGTGTCCGCGCGGCGACCGCCGAACAGGATGGCCGAGATCGGCACGCCCTCGGGGGAGTTGAACTCCGCGGCCGTGACCGGGCACTGGTCGATCGGCACGCAGTAGCGGGAGTTGGGGTGGGCGGCGTTGCCGGCCCCGCCGTCGCCCACGGGCGTCCAGTCGTTGCCCAGCCAGTCGATCAGGTGGTCCGGGGTCCCCTCCAGGTCCTCCCACCACACGTCGCCGTCATCCGTGAGGGCGACGTTGGTGTAGATGGAGTTGCCCGCCTCCAGCGTCTTCATGGCGTTGGGGTTGGACGAGTAGTTGGTGCCGGGCGCGACGCCGAAGAAGCCGTACTCCGGGTTGACGGCGTAGAGCCGGCCGTCCTCGCCGAAGCGCATCCAGGCGATGTCGTCTCCCACGACCTCCGCGCGCCAGCCCTCGATGGTCGGCTGCAGCATTGCGAGGTTGGTCTTGCCGCACGCGGACGGGAAGGCCGCGGCGATGAAGTAGACCTTGTCCTCCGGGGAGATGAGCTTGAGGATGAGCATGTGCTCGGCCATCCAGCCCTCGTCGCGGGCCATGGCGGAGGCGATCCGCAGCGCGAAGCACTTCTTGCCCAGCAGCGCGTTGCCGCCGTACCCGGATCCGAAGGACCAGATCTCCCGGCTCTCCGGGAAGTGGGTGATGTACTTCTCCTCGTTACACGGCCACGAGACGTCCTCCTGGCCGGGCTCGAGCGGGGCGCCCACGGTGTGCAGGCCCTTGACGTACGCGCCGTCGGAGCCGATCTTCTCCAGCGCGGCGGTGCCCATGCGGGTCATGATCTTCATGGACACCACGACGTAGGCGGAGTCGGAGAGCTCGATGCCGAGCTTGGGGTCCTCGGCCTCCAGGGGGCCCATGCAGTAGGGCACGACGTACATCGTGCGACCACGCATGCTGCCGCGGAACAGCTCGGTCATGTGGCCGCGCATCTCGGCCGGGTCCCGCCAGTTGTTGGTGGGGCCGGCGCCCTCCGCGGTCTCCGAGCAGATGAACGTCCGCGACTCGACCCGCGCGACGTCCTTGGGGTCGGACTGGGCGAGGAACGAGTTGGGCTTCTTGGACTCGTCGAGTTTCACGAAGGTGCCGTGCTCCACCAGTTCCGTCGTGAGGCGGTCCCACTCCTCGTCGGAGCCGTCGGCGAAGACGACCCGGTCCGGCTGGGTCAGTTCGGCGACCTCGGCGATCCACGCGAGCATCTCCGCGTGATCGGTTGGCGCCTGACCCTCGAGGCCGGGAATGGTGGTGGTGGTCATCACAGCTCCTCGTACACGGTGCATGGTATCGATCACACACTATCGTCAACCCGATGGTCCCGCCGCCTTCCGGGCCCCGATCGTGGCCCCGACGTGAGCAATGCCTCAACTTTTCAGATGTGGCCGTGGTCGATGCGTTCCCACCGGGCCGGGGCCGGCGACGATTCGGGGGACCCGGCACGGGCCTCGTTGGTGAAGCCCCCGAACGGGACCCCCTCCGCGGGATTGGCCAGGCGCCAGGAGTCGTAGCTGCCGTCGAACCGGACCGTCGAGACGTGGTCGACCGTCCCGTCGCCGTCGACGTCCGTATAGACGGTGAGCCCCCGGCCGTCCCCCCGGGTGACGGCCTCCATGAAGCCGTCGCCGTCGAGATCCGCCTCGGGTGAGCCGAGATCGAGGACGCCGTCACCGACCGGGACGTGCAGACCCAGGGACGAGGCCTCGGCGAGCGGGGCGCCGTCGAGGCCGCACACGTCGGGCCTGGCACTGAAGTCGGACGGTTCGGAACCGGGGAAGGGGTCGGTCATGTCGAGGGGCTCCCTGGGGTGGCGAGGGCGGGCGGGGGAGTGCCTGCGGGCCCCGCAACAGTAGCCGCGGAAGCGGTGGTCGGGGTGGGCGCGGGTGCCCTCCCCGTGAGCCGTGACCGGCGGATACGGCGTTCGAGGTCGCCGACCCGGGGGCCCGGGTCATGGGCGAAGCCGTCGGTGATGGTGGCCTCCGCGGCCAGGATCCTGGCGCCGAGGGACTGTTCGACCTCCGCGCGCAGGGCGCCCAGACGTTCGGTCACGACGGCGGACGTGTGGGACCGCAGCGTCTGGGTCCGCCTGACCGTGACCGTGGTCCACCCGAGCGCGACGCCACAGAGCAACGCCAGGGGGATCACCACCGCCGCCAGCCCGGGGATCTCGGCGAGTGGGGACAGGAGCATGCGCCCCACCCCGGTCCCGCCGGCCGCACCCATGATCATCACGAGTGCCTCCTCGCCGTGGTTGCGGGGCGGACGACCCGGGGCGATCCCGCCGGACGGTGCGGGGATCCGCGGTGTGGTGGGCGCGGCGGCCCCGAGGTGGCGGGCCACGAGCGCGTCCGCGCGACGGTCCGCACGCGCGATGGTCCCCGCGACCGCGGTGTCCGCGTCGGTGGCCAGGGCCCGGACGATCCCGTCGACCCGGGATCGGGGCGCGGCCGCGAGCTCCTCCCGCGCGCGGGAGCCGAGGTCACGCATCGAACGGTGGAGGTCCTGCACCACCTCCATGCGCAGTGCCTGCACGTCCTGCCGGAGCGACTGGGAACGCGAGGTGATGGCCTCGGTGCGACGCGCGAGGAGCCAGTCGACGGTGTCCGTCGCGGGACCCTGCGCGGCCGCCCGGTCCGTTCCGTCTCCGCGCGCGCCCCCGCCCTCGCGGCGGTCCGTCGCTCGATCGCCCGGGGAGTCGAGCACTGCCGCGAGCAGGGCCGCCGGGGCGGCGGGATCGGAGTCCACCACCCGCAGCGGCGCCGTCACCCCCGCCTCGGCGAGTCGTCGGGAGGTGACGTCGAGGGTCTCCGACAACGCCTCGGGGTCGCACGTGTCGACGCCCCCGGCGAGGGCCACCGCCAGCGGGACCCGGGAGGCCACGCCGCGGGCGACCTCCAGGTCGTCGGGCCGGATGGGGCAGACGGCGTCGACGACGAGCACCGCGGCGTCCGGCCGGTCGTCGGGTCCGGCGTCGACGACGACGCGGATGTCGCGCCCGCTGTCGGCGACGGTCGGCCCGGCGGCCGCGGTGAGCGCCTCGGCCACGGCCGGCACGGCGGAGTCCCGCGCGCCGAGGACGGCCACGGTCCGCACGACCCGCCCGACCGGTGTCGGCGGGATCGCGCTCATGTGCGGCCCTGCGGGCCGAGCGCGCACAACGCGGCCTCGGCGAGGTCGCCGACCCGGTCGTGGACCGAGAGCCTCTCCAGCTCCGCCTCGAGTCGGGCGAGACGGACCGCGGGGAGTCCCTCGAGGGCCCGGTCGAGGAAGGACACCACGACGTCGAGAGACCCGTCGGACGCCCGTCGGGCGTCCACCGCGGGGAGCCCGCGGGCCCACCGGGGAGGAGCCGCCTCGTCGACGCCGGTGGCCACCACCAGGAGCGGGTGTGCCCGGGGACGCCGCACCCAGGCCTCCTCGTGCCGACACGGCGCCGTACGCAGACAGATGATCTCCACGTCGGGTGGCGTGCGCGCCGCGCCGTCGTGTGCGGCCAGCACGTCCAGGTCGTCGATCGCGGGACGCCACCCTCTGCGGGTGCGCAGCGCCGCGGCGAGGGTGCGTCGGCCCGACCCGAGTCCGCCCCGCACACGGATGTCCGCCGGCGCGTCGACGCGGGCGAGCGCGAGTTCCAGCTCGCCGAGTCCGTCTCCCACGATGCGGTCGCCGCCGTGCTCCCGCGCGGAGCCGACCATCCGCCGGACCCGGGAGACGGGGTCGGCGATCGGCGGCCGCGCCGTGGGACGGGGAGCGGTGTCGTGGGTCACGATCGGCACGGGCTCATGGTGTCCCGGCCGGGCTGCGGCGGCAAGACCTTCCCCCGGGTCCGGCGGGTATCCCGGGCGGTGCCCGTCGTCCCGGCGCACGCCCCGCCCGGCCACCGGATTCGGACCCGGGCCGCCGACTACGGGATGATGACCGGGTGAACCAGAGCGAGAGCCCCCGACCGGCGGACGGCGACACCCCGGACGGCGACACCCCGGACGGCGACACCCGGGGCGGTGCGACCCCCGACCACGACCCGCGTCTGTTCCCCAGGGTCACGGCCTACCGGTTCCGGCGCGGCACCCTGCGTCCGGGGCAGCAGCGGAACTGGGAGGAACACTGGCCGACCTACGGCCGCAACGTGGCGGACGACCTCGTCGACCCGCAGGCCCTGTTCGGTCGCGTCGCGCCGCTGATCGTGGAGATCGGCTCCGGGACCGGGACGTCGACCGCGGCGATGGCGGCCGACGAGCCCGACGTGGACGTGATCGCGGTGGAGGTCTACCAGCCGGGTCTGGCCCAGCTCCTGGGGATGATCCTGCGCGAGGGGCTCGAGAACGTCCGGATGATCCGCGGCGACGGGGTGGACGTGCTGACCAACATGATCGCGCCGTCGAGCCTGACCGGCGTGCGCGTGTTCTTCCCGGATCCGTGGCCCAAGGCCCGCCACCACAAGCGGCGGCTCCTGCAGTCGGGCACGTTCGAACTGATCTCCTCGCGCCTCCGTCCCGGCGGTGTGCTCCACGTGGCCACCGACCACGCGGACTATGCCGACTGGATCGCCGAGACCGGCGACGCGGAACCCTCACTCGAGCGGCTCGACGCCACGACCGGGGCCGGACACGTACCGTTCAGTCTGAAAAGACCCGTGACGAAGTTCGAGGGCAAGGGTCTGCAGGAGGAGCGAGTGATCAACGAGCTCCTCTGGCGTCGTAGAGACTGACAACCCCGTATCTACAAGAAGACCGAGGCAGCAGACGATGACCCCACCTGACGGACCGGACGCCCACGACCTCTCCGACGTGGTGCCGCCCGACGCCCCGGGCCTGGTGCTGCTCGTCTGGGACGCCCCCAACGTGGACATGGGCCTGGGCTCGATCCTCGGCGGCCGTCCCACGGCCGTGTACCGTCCCCGTTTCGACGCGCTCGGGCGGTGGCTGCTCGGGTACGCGGCCGAGTTGTCGGTGACCACCAACGACACCCTCGAGGCCGAGGCAACCGTCTTCACCAACATCGTCCCGGGCACCTCGGACAACGTCCGCCCCTGGGTCGAGGCCCTGCGCAACGTCGGCTTCGCCGTCTTCGCCAAGCCCAAGACCAGCGAAGACTCCGATGTCGACGACGACATGCTCGAGCACATCGACCGGCGCGCCGAGTCCGGCAGGCTCGCCGGTGTCGTGGTGGCCTCCGCCGACGGCCAGGCGTTCCGCGAGCCGTTGGAGGAGCTCGCCGACGAGGTCCCCGTCACCGTCATCGGGTTCCGGGAGCACGCCACCTGGGCCGTCCAACACGACACGATCCGATTCCTCGACCTCGAGGACATCCCAGGCGTGTTCCGGGAGCCCCTGCCCCGGGTCAGCCTGGAGAACCTGCCCGACGAGGGTGCCTGGCTGCAGCCGCTCCGGCCGCTCACCGCCCTGCTCAACTCGCGTTAGGAGCGCGCAGCCGTGTTCAACTCACTCGGAGGGTTCGTCGCCCGCCGCCGCGTCCCCGTCCTGCTCTTCATGGTCCTGGTCATGGCCGCCCTCAGCGTCGCCGGCAGCATGTTCGGCAACGCCTTCGGTCAGGGGGGCTTCGAGGACCCGAAGAGCGGGTGGGCGACCGCCGAGCGGCTCGAGCAGGAAGCGTACGGCCGCGACGCGCTCGGCGACGTCGTCGTCACCTATCACGCCCCCGAGGGCACCACGGTCGACGATCCCGCGTTCCAGGACCCCGTCCGGGCCTCGCTCGACGCGATCCGCGACGAGTTCCCCGACGAGGTCACCGGCGTGACCAGCTTCGTCTACAACCAGTCCCCCGCCCTGGTCAACCGTGACGAGGGCATCGCGGTGGCCTCGATCCAGCTGGCGGGCGAGGAGGAGGAGATCCTCGAGAACTTCCGGGTGATCGAGAACCGGATCGACGTCGACGGCATCGAGACCGACGTCGCCGGCGTCCAGGCGGTCGCGGGAGCGCTGCAGGACGGCATGGACGCCGACCTCGTCCGGGCGGAGCTCATCGCGCTGCCCCTGGTGTTCGTCCTGCTCATCGTGGTGTTCGGCGGCGTGGTGGCCGCGTTCCTGCCGGTGGCCGTGGGCATCCTGACGATCCTCGGGTCGATCGGCGCCCTGCACCTGCTGTCGTTGGTGGTGCCGGTCAACTCGTTCGCCCAGAACGTGGTCACGCTGATCGGCCTGGGGCTGGCGATCGACTACGGGCTGTTCGTGGTGAGCCGGTTCCGGGAGGAGATGGCCGAGGGGTACCCACCGGTCGTCGCCGTACGCAGAGCCGTGGCCACCGCCGGCCGCACCGTGGTGTTCTCGGCCGTCATGGTGGGCGTGACCCTGTCCGGGCTGCTGATCTTCCCGCAGGACTTCCTCAAGTCGGTGGCCTATGGGGCGATCGCCGCCGTCATCCTGGCCGCGCTGCTGTCGGTGACGCTGCTCCCGGCGGTGCTGGTGATGTTGGGGCACCGCGTCGACATGCTCGGCATCACGCGCCTGCAGCGGCACCGCACCCGCGAGCAGGTGGAGAACGGGCTGTTCGGCCGGGTCGCCGACTTCTCGATGAAGCACCCGGTGGCGGTGGCGGTGCCCGTCGTGGTTGTCCTCGTGGCGCTCATCATCCCGTTCTCCGGGGTCAAGTTCGGCGGCATCAACGAGACCTACCTCCCGCCGGACAACACCACGCGCGTGGCGCAGGAGCAGTACGACCAGAACTTCCCCGGCACCCGCACCGACCCGGTCAAGCTCGTCGTGATCGGGTCGGACGGCACCACGCTCTCGCAGATCCGCGCCGAGGCCAACAACGCGCCCGGGCTCACCGGTCCGTTCCAGTTCGCCCGGTCCGGACAGCAGGACGACCAGGGCCGCGACGTGGTGGTCCTGCAGTCCGGTCTGGTCGACCGCAACTCACCGGCCGAGACCGTCGAGTACCTGCAGCAGTTCCCGATCCCCGCCGGCACCGAGGTCCACGTGGGCGGGAACCCGGCCATGGAGTCCGACTCGGTCGACGCGCTGGTCGACGGACTCCCGTGGTTCGTGTTGTACGTGCTGGTCGCCACCACGATCCTGATGTTCCTGGCGTTCGGCTCGCTGGTGCTGCCCATCAAGGCGGCGATCATGAACCTGCTGGGCCTGGGCGCCACGCTCGGGATCCTCACGTGGATCTTCGTCGACGGGCACCTCGCCGACCTGCTCGGCTTCACACCGGGGCCGCTCACCTCGCCCGTGGTGGTGCTGCTCATGGCGATCATCTACGGGTTGTCCACGGACTACGAGGTGTTCCTGGTGTCCCGGATGGTCGAGGCGCGATCCCGGGGCGCCAGGACCGCCGAGGCCATCCGCAGCGGTGTGGCCAACACCGGTCGGATCATCACCTCGGCCGCGCTGATCCTCATCGTGGTGACCGGTGCGTTCGCGTTCTCGGACATCGTGATGATGAAGTACATCGCGTTCGGCATGATCGCCGCCCTGATCATCGACGCCACGGTGATCCGCATGCTGCTGGTGCCCGCGGTCATGCAGATGCTGGGCACCGACAACTGGTGGGCCCCCCGGTGGATGAAGCGGGTCCAGGAGCGGATCGGCCTGGGCGAGGCCGAGATCGGCGACGAGCCCGAACACCTGCAGGGCGGCCCTGCCCGGGTCGGGTCGGCGGGACCGGTCAGGGTCACGGAGACGGGCGTCCCTGACACCGCACCCGCAGGACCTGTCGCGGGGAGCCCCGCTGACGGACCCTCCGTGGCGGAGGGGACGCAGGTGCCGGGATCGGCGGTGGGGCTCCTCGAGCGCGAGCCCGAAGCGGAACCTGTGCGCGAGCCGGAACCTGTGCGCGAGCCGGAACCTGTGCGCGAGTCGGAACCTGTGCGCGAGTCGGAACCTGTGCGCGAACCCGCGCCCGAACCTGTGCGCGAGCCCGAACCCGACCTCCGGACCGCACCCCGGCCCGAGCACCGTCGTCGGGACGGGGGCGGCGGGGAGAAGATCCCCGCCGCGGAGCTGATCGCCCGGCTCCGGCAGGAGCGGGAGCGGGAGAGGGAACGGGATCGCGACGCGTGAGGCCCCGCCCGACCTCCGGAGTGTGAACCTGGGCCGAGGCCGGTCCGCGGGTTATAGTGGCGGGATGAAGGGGACCCGGGGCGCCGTCCTGCGCCGTCGTGTCCGGGTGGTCCTGGTCAACCCCTGGTTCAAGGCCTTGGCGACCCTGGCCGTCCTGGGCTTCGTCCTCTACTGGCTCCGCGGGCAGATGCCGTTCTTCGCCGAGGGGTTCTCGGCGGTCACCAGCCCGCACTGGGGTTGGGTCGCGGTGGCGCTGGTGTTCTCCTACCTCTCCATGTCCAGCTACGGCTCGGTGCAGAAGGTGCTGCTGCAGTCGGCGGGCGTCAGGGTGGGGTACTGGGCGAGCGTCGGTCTGGTCTTCTCCGCCAACGCGTTCTCGACCTGTATCCCCGGCGGGCAGGTCTTCGGAACCACCCTGACCTACCGGAAGACTCGCCAGTGGGGCGCGACCCGGGTGGTGGCGTCGTGGCAACTGGTGGTCTCCGGAGTGCTGTCCACGGTGGGGATCGTGCTGCTCGCGTTGATGGGCTTCTTCCTGGTGGGCCGTGTATCCAACCCGTTCCTGCTGATGCTGTCCGCGATCGGCCTCGTGGCGATCGTGGTGGTGGTGCATTGGGCCGCCAGGAACCCCGACAGGATCGAGGAGGCCCTGCTGTCGTTGTTGGCGTGGGTCAACGCCCGGCGCCGCCGGCCCGCAGACCACGGTGCGACCGGGGTCCGCAAGATCGTGGAGCAGGCCGAGGCGGTCGAGATGACCAAGACCCAGTTCTCCAAGGCCTTCGCGTTCTCACTCCTCAACTGGGTCGCCGACATCGGCTGCCTGTGGGCGGCCGCCCACGCGGTCGGCGCCCAGCCCAGCATCGGCGGTCTGTGTATCGCCTACGTCACCGGCAAGATCGTGGCCTCCGCGCCGATCACCCCCGGTGGTCTGGGAACGGTCGAGTTCGCGCTCATCACCGCGCTCACCGCGGGCGGGCTCGGTGCGCACCAGGCGTTCGCGGCGGTGTTCCTCTACCGCATCGTCAGCTTCGTCCTCGTGGCGCTGGCGGGGTGGGTGGTCTTCTTCCTCTTCTACCGCGGTGCGGTGGAGATCGATCCGGATGCCGAACCCGCGGAGGACGACACCCCGCGCGAGGACGCCTCGTCGTCGTCGCCCCGCCTCCACCCCGACCAACCAGCCGTGATCGCCGCCCCGCCCGCCGGTCTCGCCGCGATGTGGCCGATGAGGGGCACGCCGTGGCGCGCCACCGTCCCCCACGACTCCGGGCCGATCCCCCTCTTGCGCGTCCGGGAGGACGGGACCCGGGACGCCGGGGAGGGTGAGGCCTCCTGCTCGCTGGGCGGCGGCGAGCACCGTGACGAGAGGGATCGGTGAGCCGAGTGGCCCTGCCGCTGATGTTCCTGTTGGACGCCGTGCTCGTGGGGGTGTTCGCGACCTTCGGGCGCGGCGCCCATTCCGAGGGCCTCGGGATCGGGCAGGTGTGGGGGACGGCGTGGCCGTTCCTGGTGGGTCTGGTGGTGGGGTGGGTCGTGGTGCTCGCCACGCGCCGCGACCCCGGGACCATCCGGTCGGGTGTCCTGGTGTGGGTCGCCACCCTCGTCGGCGGGATGCTGATCCGCGGGATCGGTGACGGACGGGTGCCGCACTGGAGCTTCATGGTGGTGGCCGCGATCGCCACCGGGGTGTTCCTCCTGGGCTGGCGGGCGCTGCGCGCGGCGGTGTCCCGGCGCCGGTCGGCCTAGCTCGTCAGAACCCCTAGCGGAACTCGGGCGGGATCTGGTCGAGCATGTGGGCCGGGACGGTGACGGTCTCGGGCAGTCGGACGCCGTCCGGGGCGGGCAGTCCCTCCGGGACCACGATGGTGACCGGTTCCGCGCGTCCTCCGGCGACGGGGGCGGGGGCGGGATCGAGGACGGGTGCGGCATCCGGCGCGGGGGCGGCGACGGGTGCGGGCGCGGGGGCGGCCTCCGGAGCGGGGGCCGGCTCGGGTGCCGGCTCGGGTGCCGGCGGGGGTGCCGGCGCCTCACCCGGCGTGACGGGTCCCATCCACGCCCCGAGCTCCTCGCGCGTCCCGGCGAAGACGTTGAGGTCCACGGGGCCGGCGAAGCCCGGCACCTCGCCGGTCTCCGAGTTCTGCCAGAACAGCCACTCGCTCCAGCCACCGATCACGGGGAGCGTGGGCTCCGGCACCCCGTATTCGGCCAGCCACAGCGGGTACTCGGAGAACCGGGTGGTGTTGGCCATCCGGTCGATCCAGAAGAAGCGGTACGTGTAGATGATCGGGGTCCGCCCGGTGAGGTGCTGGAGTTCGGTGAGGAAGACGTGCGTCCACTCGATCAGCTCCTCCGGGTTCTTGCCCTCGTCGGTCTCGATGTCGAGCACCGGCGGCAGCTGGGCGCCTCCCACGGACTGCAGGCGGGTGGCGAAGGCGCGGGCCTGGACCGCGGGATCCATCGCGGGGCGGGCCTTGTGGTAGCTGCCCACGGCCATGCCGGATGCCCGGGCCTGCTCGACGTCGGCCTCGTAGTAGCGGTTCGCGGGGCCGGTGCCCTCGGTGGCCTTGATAAAGGCGAAGGACTGGCCGGACGCGGCGGCCGCGTGCCAGTCGACCGGCGCGCCGTGCGGGTGTTGCCAGCTCGAGGAGTCGACGCCGCGGGCCAGGCCGTCGAAGACGGGGGAGAGGGGGATGACGGCGTCGGCCCGGGGGGATATGACGACGACGAGGAGTCCGAGAGCCAGGGCCGCCGCGGAGGCGAGGGCCACGAGAAGGCGGGGGAGAAGGGCACGGCGGGCTGGCTGACCGGCTGGTGTCATGGGGTGAGTATCAATTAGTAACACCTGTCACACAAGCAACTCGCGCAACTTCGCGGGGATTTCTTCGTCCAGCACCGGCGCGACGGGGGTGGCGTGGGTCACGGATCCGTCACAACCGGTAACACGCTGTCCCACTGGTGCGATCAGGTCTTTTCCCACCTCTATTGTTGGAGTCGCCCCACCGTTCCAGTCGGGAGTCCCCTCGTGTCCGATGCAGTAGATTGTTCGACCCCTCGCTACCGTCACGACCTCGTCGCCGAAGTCGACGGTCCGGCCGATGACGCGGTTCTCGAGGTGTCCGTGGTCGAGAAGGCGGTGCTCGACGAGAACGGTGCCGGGCGCGGGGTGCCCGAGCTCGTCCTGCGGACGGGTGTCGACGGCATCGCGCTCACGGATCGCGACCAGGTTCTCCGTCTCCAGGCAGTGATCAACCGGGCCGTCAACCAGTGGCGCGACGCCGCCTCGCACCTGCCCTGAGCGCTCGCTCGATCCCGCCTACTCGACCCTGATCCCCGCTTCGCCGATCAGTGCCAGTCCGACCCCGACGACCTGCTCCGGCGAGATGATCGCCCCCCGGAGCGCGGACGCCCCCCGCACGTCCTCCAACTCGGCACCCCTCAGGTCCACCGCGGTGAACGTGGCCCGGTCGAGGCTCGCGCCCCGCAGGTCGGCGCCGTCCGTCGACAGGTCCGCCACCCGCGCCTCCAGCAGGTCCGCCTGCCTGCAGCGGGTGGCGGACAGGCGCACCCTCTGGAGCCGGGCCATCCGCAGGTTGATCATGTCGGCGTGGCAGTCCTCGAAGGACACGTCGGTCAGTCTGGCGTCGGACAGGACCAGGCCGGTGAGCCGGCACCCGGTGAATCTGACCCGGGTGAACGTGGCCCCGTCGGCGACCATCCCGGACAGGTCGCAGCCGCTGACCACGACGTCGGTGAGTCGGAGCGAGTCGGCCCTGGCGCTGCTCAGTCTGATGCCCTCCAGTGTCGACTCACGGATCTCCGCGCCGCCGATCAGCGCCGCGCCCTCGTCGGGGGAGGGGGCGTCGGAGGCGGTGGCCCACACGCCGTCCCACAGTCCGTCCGGTTCGAGTTCGGACCGCGGCGGCTGGAGCTGCTCCCGCCGCGGCAGTGACGGGGCGGCGGGCGGTCGGGGTGAGCCGGATCGGCGTCTGAGCGGTGGGGGCACGGGCGCCAGCCTAGGTGCGGGGTCCGTCAGTCCAGGTCGCAGAGGCGGGCGAACTGCCCCCACTGGGCGTCGACGGCCGAGGGGTCGGGGGCGGGTTGGACGACCAGGCCCGAGATCCGGCTCGCCACGGCGGACAGGGCGTTGTCCTCGACTCCGTCGGCCAGGCGCCGCACCTCCTCGGAGCCGACTCCCGGGTCGACCTGACCGGTGACCAGCCTGTGGACCGGCCCGGCCAGGACCTCACACCCCGGTGTGGCGTCCGGGCCGGGGGAGGGGGCGGGAGTCCCGGCGGCGACGCTCGGTGTCGTGGTGGGGGCAGTGCCCGGTCCGGTGGTGGTCGTGGGTGATTCACCCGGCGTCACCTGCCCGCAGGCGCCGACGGCCAGGGCGAGGCCGAGACCCGCGACGATCGCACGGCCGGGCTGAAGTGCCGCTGCTCTCCGGTGCGCCATGCTCCGCAGGATAACCGGGCTGGGACTTTCGCGGGTTCAGGCGTACTCTCGGGGCATGGGTAGACAGATCTGTCTATGCAGAGTGGCGGTACGGACGGTACCGAGAGGTCGAGGAGGTCGGTCATGAGCCTGCGAGAGGTGTTCGCGTTCCCTGAGGTCGTCAACGACTATGCCGCCCGGTGCACCGCCGGGCTCGTCGTGACGCTCGCGGTGGTGACGATGCTCGCGCCGCCGCCGGCGCAGACCTGGCTCGCCGCGGCACTGGTCGTCGGCTTCGCCCTCCGGGTGGCCGGGGGGCCGCGGTACTCACCGTTCGGCAGGCTCTCGGTGCACGTACTGGCCCCCAGGGTCAGCTCCGAGCCCAAGCTGGTCGCGGGTGCACCCAAGCGGTTCGCCCAGACGATCGGCCTGGTCATGTCCTCGGTCGCGCTCGGGTTGTTCCTGGGCGGGTTGACGGGGGCGGGGGTCGTGGTCCTGGGCGTGCTGGTGGCCGCCGCCCTCGCCGAGGCGGCCCTGGGGTTCTGCCTGGGGTGCTGGATGTACGGCCAACTGCAGCGGGTCGGTGTCGTGTCGGAGGACGCCTGCGTCGACTGCGCCGACATCTGGGCCCGGCCCGGGATGACCGCGCGCAACTGAGACCTGCTCGCAACCGGGACACCGTCACTCCGCGTTACTGTGGAGGACATGACTTCCCCGTCCGAGAACCACGAGTCGTACGGCGACGACCCCCGGGGCCACGGCTCGGCGTACGGCACCCCGTCGGACTCCGGCGACCGGTTATCTCCCTACGGGACGCAGTCCTACGAGAGCCCCTCGTTCGGGCACCAGCAGTTCGACCAGCAGCAGTTCGAGCAGCAGCCGTTCGAGCAGCAGCCCTACGGCGCCCATTTCTACGGGGCCCAGCCGTTCGGGACTCAGCCTTATGGGACGGAGCCCTACGGCACGCAGCCCTACGGCGCGCAGCCCTACGGCGTGGAGCCTTACGGCGTGCAGCCCTACGGCTCACCGGGCTACGGCGCGATGCACCCGTACGCGCCGGCCTACGGGGCGTCGCGCAAGGAGCCGGCGCTCTCGCTGGTGTTGTCCTTCTTCCTGCCCGGGCTGGGCACGCTGATCAACGGCCAGGCAGGCAAGGGGATCGGCATCATGGCCGGCTACTTCCTCGGCATCCTGCTGTCCGTGGTCCTGATCGGGATCCCGATCATGCTCGGGTTCTGGGTCTGGGGGATGGTCGACGCCTATTCGGGTGCCAAGGAGTACAACGCCCGGAACGGCTTCTACTGAGAGACCGGTCGCCGGACCTTCCGTAACCTGGTCGCATGACAGCGACCGAGATCACCACGACCGACGACTCGCGCCCCTCGGGCCTCGACCTCCAGTACGTCGACCGGGACGTCCGTCCCCAGGACGACCTCTACCAACACGTCAACGGCACCTGGATCCGCGATCACGTGATCCCCGCGGACCGGCCCATCGACGGTGCCTTCCTCGCGCTGCGCGACCTGTCCGAGGAGCGGGTGCGGGACATCATCACCGACGCCCCCGTGGACTCGCGGATCGGGGCGTTCTACGCCTCCTTCATGGACACCGACGCGGTCGAGGCCGCGGGCGTCGCCGCGCTCGCGCCCGATCTGGCCGAGATCGACGGCGCGACCGACGCCGACTCGCTGGCCCTGGCCATGGCGCGGCTGGAGAAGGTGGGCGTCGGCGGTCTGATCGGCGCCTACGTCAACAACGACGCCAAGAACTCCACCGAGTACATCCTCTACCTGGTGCAGTACGGCATCGGACTGCCGGACGAGTCCTTCTACCGCGAGGATCAGTACGCGGAGCTGCGCGACCAGTACACGGATCACATCGCGCGGATGCTCGTGCTCGCGGAGCTGTCGGGAGACGAGGACGCCCGCGCCCGCGCCGAACGGATCGTCGCGCTGGAGACCCGCATCGCCTCCGCGCACTGGGATGTGGTGGCCCGCCGCGACGCCGACAAGACCTACAACCCCGTCACCTGGGACGAGCTCCCCGGCCTGGCGCCCGGATTCCCCTGGCACGACTGGGCCCGTGAGGTGGGCGGCTCGGAGGAGACCTTCGGCCGCGTCGTGGCCATGCAGCCCGACTTCCTCACCGCTGTCGCCGGACTGTGGTCGACCGAACCACTGGAGACGTGGAAGGAATGGCTGCGGTGGCGGGTCCTCGGTTCGCGCGCGCCCTACCTGACCAGCGACCTGGTGGAGGAGGACTTCCGCTTCTACGGCACCGCGATGTCCGGCACGGAGGAGATCAAGGCCCGGTGGAAGCGCGGCGTCGCCGCGGTCGAGGCGGCCCTCGGCGAGGAGGTGGGTAAGGAGTACGTGGCCCGCCACTTCCCACCCGGCCACAAGGCCCGGATGGTCGAGCTGGTGGAGAACCTCACCGCCGCCTACCGCTACTCCATCGCGCGGTTGCCGTGGATGACGCCGGAGACCCGCGAGCGGGCGCAGGAGAAGCTCGAGGCGTTCGTGCCCAAGATCGGCTACCCGGAGAAGTGGCGCGACTACTCGGCGCTCGAGGTGCGCCCGGACGACCTGCTGGGCAACGTGCGGCGGTCGGCCGAGTTCGAGCACCGCTACGAACTGGGCAAGCTCGGCGGCCCGGTCGATCGCGGCGAGTGGCACATGACCCCGCAGACGGTCAACGCCTACTACAACCCGGTGATGAACGAGATCGTGTTCCCGGCCGCCATCCTCCAGCCCCCGTTCTTCGACGCCGACTCCGACGACGCCGCCAACTACGGGGCGATCGGCGCGGTGATCGGTCACGAGATCGGCCACGGGTTCGACGACCAGGGGTCGAAGTACGACGGCGACGGCAACCTGGTGGACTGGTGGACCGACGACGACCGCTCCGCGTTCTCCACCCGCGTGGACGCGCTGATCGACCAGTACCAGGGCCTGACCCCGGACGGTCTGGACCCCGCGAAGGACCACGTCAACGGAGCCTTCACGGTGGGGGAGAACATCGGCGACCTCGGCGGGCTGACCATCGCGCTGCTGGCCTACCGGCTGGCGCAGGGGTCGACCGGGGAGGGCTCCGACGTGCAGCCGGCGGAGGGGACGGAGGTGGGCCCCGAGATCGACGGGATGACCGGCATCCAGCGGCTCATCACCTCCTGGGCCATCGTGTGGCGCACCAAGACCCGCGCGGAGGAGGCCGCCCGCCGGTTGGCCGTGGACCCGCACTCCCCGCCGGAGTTCCGCTGCAACCAGGTGGTGCGGAACCTCGACGACTTCCACGCCGCGTTCGGGGTGACCGAGGGGGACGGGCTGTGGCTCGCCCCCGAGGAGCGCGTGAGCATCTGGTGAAGGGGCCCCGCCGGCTCCGGCCCGGTCGTTGGGGTTCACCCATGACGAGCCGGGATGTACCGATCAGGGTCGTGGAATGGTCGACGGGCTATCTGGGCAGGATGGCGGTCGAGGCCGTCGACGCCCGGCCCGAGCTGGAGCTGGTGGGCGTCTTCGTCTCCGATCCCGCGAAGGTCGGCGTCGACGCGGGCCGGCTCGCCGGTCTGGGCCGGGATCTGGGGGTGATCGCGACCGACGACCGGGCGACACTGCTCGCTCTCGACCCGGACGCGATCGTGTACACCGCCGAGACCGAGACCCGCTTCATGCCGGCGATCGAGGACTTCCGCGGCTTCCTGCGCGCGGGTATCGACGTGGTGGCCTCCGGCCCCGTCCTGCTCCAGTACCCGCACGGGACCCTCCCGGAGGAGATGATCGCCCAACTCGTGGACGCCGCCCGCGAGGGTGGCGCCACGCTGCACGTCAACGGCATCGACCCGGGATTCGCCAACGACGTCCTGCCGCTGGTCATGACGAGCCTGTCCCGGCGCATCGACCTGATCCGGGTGGGCGAGATCGCCGACTACTCGGTGTACCACCAGGGCGAGACCATGCGGCGGCTGTTCGGCTTCGGTCGGTCCATGGACACCCTGCCGCCACTGCTCCGACCGGGGATGCTCGCCGCGGGCTGGGGGTCGGTGGTCCGTCAGCTCGCCGCCGCGTTGGAGGTGACGCTCGACGAACCGCTGGTCGAGCGCCACGAGCGGCTTCCCGCGGATCGGGACCTGTCGCTGCTGGCGTGCGAGGTCCCGGCCGGGACCCAGGCGGCGCTGCGGTTCGAGGTGGTGGGACAGGTCGACGGCGAGGACCGCATCGTCCTGGAGCACGTCACCCGCACCGCCGTCGACCAGGCACCGGACTGGCCCCGCCCCGACCACGGGGACGGGTGCTACCGCATCGACATCCTCGGTGAGCCGGCCATGCGCGTGGAGTTCACCCACCACGCCGAGCACGGCGACCACAACGAGTCCGGCATGCTCGTCACCGCGATGAGGCTGGTCAACGCCGTCGAGGCCGTGGTCGCGGCGGAGCCCGGTCTGGTATACGCAAAGGACCTGCCGATGATCACCGGGCGTGGCTTAATGAGAAGATGAACATAATCGGTGCCGCCCGTGCCGCCCGTGCCGCCCGTGCCGCCCGTGCCGCCCGCGCCGCAGCGGCCTCGCTGGCCGCGGCAGCCCTCGTCACGACGGGCGCGGGCGCCGCCCACGCCACGGACCCGACCGCCCGGGCCCCGATCCCCGTGCCGTACAGCTTCCTCACCGGCGCCGCCATGGCGATCACGCAGCCGGGGGCCACGCTGCCGGGCGCGAACGACTGGAACTGTCGGCCCTCGCCCGCCAAGCAGCGTCCGGTGGTCCTGGTCCACGGCACCTCCGGCGGCGCCGTGACCAACTGGGCGACCTTCGGCCCGCTGCTGCACAACGAGGGCTACTGCGTGTTCACGCTGACCTACGGCGCGCTGCCGGGTACCCCGTGGCCGGTCAACGAGCTGGGCGGGTTGTCCGACATCTCGGGGGTCTCGGTGCCGCAGGTCGGGGAGTTCGTCGACCGTGTGCTGGCGGCCACCGGGGCCCGGCAGGTGGACCTGGTCGGCCACTCGCAGGGCACCATCGTCTCGGGTCTGGTGGCGAAGGTCGGGCGCCCGGGCAAGGTGAACACCGTCGCCTCGATCGCCCCGCTGTGGGAGGGCTCCGGTGGGGGTATGCGCAGGTCTCTGGACGACCTTCCAGGAGTCTCGGACCAGCTGGGTCAGATCCCCGCCCTGTCCCAGATGTCCCCGGGCTCCGAGGTGCTCCAGCTGTTGTGGAGCGGAGGATCGCCCTACGCCCCCGGGGTGCGGTACCTCAACGCGGTGACCCGCTACGACCAGTTGGTCACGCCCTACACCTCGGGCCTGGTGCCCGGACCGATGACGACCAACGTGGTGATCCAGGACGGCTGCGAGCAGAACCACGCCGAGCACCTGGCGATCGCCTCCGACCCGCGCACGGCCGACTTCGTGCTGAACGCGCTCGATCCGGCCACCCCCCGTGTGCCGCGCTGCGAGGCGATCGCGCCGTACCTGGGTCCGATCCCGGCCCTGCCGGGCTCATGACCGCACGTCGGGTGGCCCCGGGGATCGCGGGACTCATGGCGGCCGCGCTCCTCGTCGTCGTCGCGCCCGGATCGGTCACGGCGACTCCGACCACGGTGTCTCCCGACGCGATTCCGACCACCGCGCAGGTCCCGTGGCGCTGGTGGGACGGAGCGGCGCACCAGCTCACCAACGGGCTCGCGGACCCGCCCGGGATCAACCGTGACGACTGCCGGCCGAGTGCCCACCATCCCGTGCCGGTCATCCTCGTCCACGGCACCGGGCTCAACGGCGGCAACTCGTGGGCCACCTTCGGGGCCGCCCTGGCCGCCGAGGGCTACTGCGTGTGGGCGCCGACGGTCGGGGCCCCGCCGGGGCTCGGCTCCACCGGAGGGTTCGACTCGCTCACCGGCGCCTCGGCTCCCCAGCTCGCCGCCGAGATCGACCGGGTCCGCGCACTCACCGGGGCGGAGAAGGTCGACCTGGTGGGGCACTCGCAGGGCGCGATCATCGCGTCCTACGTCACCGCCACCACGCGGCGGGACGCGGTACGCACCGTCGTCACTCTGGGTGTGGATCCCGCCCGCTCGGGAGAGGGGCCGCCGGAGTTCGTCACCGAGGCGTTCGGGGTGCTGTCCGCCGAGACCGCGCAGCGTGACGCCGAGGCCACCCTCGCGTGGCTCGGGGACGAGGGCGTGCCGTTCGCGCGCGGGGTCCGGTACGTCGCCGTGGTCTCGGATTACGACGAACTCACCGGCCCCGTCACCGCGCCCGTGGTGCCCGACTTCGTCGACCTGCGGGTCGTCCGGCTCCAGGACGGTTGTGAGGTCGACCGCTCGGGGCACCTGACCGTCCTGGCCTCCCCGCGGGCCGTGGACCTCGTCACGGACGCCCTGGGTGGGACGCACGCGGTCGCGGGCGGCGCCGCGTCCGCTCCGCCGCGGTGCGTGCCCGCGGACGGCATCGTCGGCGTGCTCGCGCCCGTGCCACCGAGGTAGGCCGGGCGTCCCGCGTCAGTAGTTCCAGTCGCCCTGGCCGTCGAAGGCGCCGAACGGACGCCCGGGGCCGTTCTTGACGATGAACGGGTCGCCGTTGCGCGAGTTCTCGTAGTACCAGCGCGCGTCCTCGGGGCTGACGTTGATGCAGCCGTGGGAGACGTTGCGGACGCCCTGGTCGGCGATCGACCACGGGGCGGAGTGGATGTAGATGCCGTCGTAGCTCAGGCGGACGGCGTCGTTGATGATTGAGTCGTACCCGCCGTCCTCGATCCGCAGCCCGAAGGCCTCGGAGTTCATCCGCACGTTCCGGCCGCGCTGACCCGTGTAGTAGACGCCGTTGTAGGTCTCCCAGCCGCGCATCCCCGCCGACGCCCGCATGGTGCGCACGTGCTGGCCGTTTCGCGTCACGGTGATGTGCTTGGTGCGGTCGTCGTATTCCGCGATCAGCGCGTCACCCGTGCGGAAGGCCTGCTGCCGCTTGCCGCCGGCCCAGACGGTGACCGAGGTGTTGACCGGCCAGAAGGAGTGCGGGCGCCACCGCACCTCGGAGTTGTTGACCCAGTAGAACTTGCCCGCCACCGGGGGCTCGGTACGGATGCCGAGCGTGGCCTCCGCGCGGGCCCGGTCCGCGATGGGCCGGTCGAAGAAGAACATGACCGGCTGCGCCACGCCGACGATCTCGTTCTGCGTGGGGAAGACGTTGACGTCTCCGTACTCGGGCGCGGGTCGGTCGGGACCGATCACCGGGTAGGTGAGGACCGGCATCGCCCCGACACCCGGGATGAGCGGGGTGGGCAGCGGCGCGTTCTCCAACTGGGGGATGCCGGGCGGGCTCGGGGGCATCACGGACTGCGCGTTCGCCGCCGGGGCGAGCCCCAGGACGAGGGCGGCCGCGGCGAAGATCGAGGCGAGGACCGTGATCCGGGGCGAACGGGTCATTGCTACTCCTGGGGACGACGGAGACGAGGGGTACCTCTCAGACTAGGCGGAGGACTCTCTTAGGGTGTCGTGCGCCATATCGATTGTGTTTCACCCCGACCCGCGGGGGTCGGCCCGGCAGCCGGCTCAGTAGTTCCAGTCCCCCTGGCCGTCGAACTCGCCGAACTGCCGTCCCGGGCCGCCCACCACGATGAACGGATCGCCGTTGCGGGTGTTGTCGTAGTACCAGGCCGCGTCCTCGGGGCTGAGGTTGATGCAGCCGTGGGAGACGTTGCGGACGCCCTGGTCGGCGACCGACCACGGGGCGGAGTGGATGAAGATGCCGTCGTAGCTCAGGCGCACCCCGTTCTCGACGGTCGTGTCGTATCCGCCCGCCGTCCTGGACAGCCCCCAGGTGGAGGAGTCCATCCGGACCTCGCGGGCGCGCCAGCCGTTGTAGTAGATCCCGTTGTGGGTGGGGTAGGCGTCCCGTCCCGCGGAGGCCCGCATAGTCCGGACGACCTGGCCGTTGCGGGTGACGGTGACCAGGTGGGTGGCGTCGTCGTAGGTCGAGACGACGGCGTCGCCGGTGCGGAAGACGTTCTCCCGCCCGCCGGCCCACACGGTGACCGAGGTGCCCGCGGGCCAGAACTCGTGCGGCCGCCAGCGCAGTTCCGAATCGCCGACCCAGTAGAACCTGCCCGGGACGGCCGGCGCCGTGCGGATCCCCACGGAGGCCTCCGCCCGGGCGCGGTCGGCGACGGGGCGGTCGAAGCGGATCATGACGGGCTGCGCCACTCCCACGGTCTCGTCGCGGGTGGGGTAGACCGACGCCACCGGCTCCACGGCGGGGCGCGGCGGAGCCGGCACGGGGATCGTGAGGACCGGTTGAGAGGCCAGCCCGGGCAGCTGGGGGAGGGGCGCCGACTCCAGGCCGGGGAAGGCGACGGACTGCGCTGACGCGGCGGGGGCCAGGCCGACGACGAGGCCGGTCGTGACCAGGAGGGTCGCGAGGAAGCGGGATCGGCGGGACATCGTTTCTCCTTCGGCCGCGGGCAGGCGGGCGGCGGTGATGGTTCGGGCGGGTGGAGTCGGGCCACGACTCACTCAAATCACATGCGCCACACAGGCAACATCAGTAACAGTACCTCGGACCGCGGGCGGCTGGGTACCCGTTGCGCCGGGCGGGCTCCACGGGTCCGATCCGTGCGGCCCCCGGGGCGCCGGGCGACAGTTCCAATGTTCATTGGTAACGGCGCTCGCAGAACCGCTGGTAGATACTCCGACTCCGTTTATTGACCCAAAGTCAACAGAAGAACCGCAGATCATGGCCTTGCCTGCGCCACGGGTGCAACATAGAGTTCTTCCAGTCACCGGCCGGGGGGTGCGGTGGCGAGGTGAAGTGCGGACGAGGGGCTGTTACTTCACGACGAGGGGCCGGTATGAATACCGGGGCACCTGGGGGGGTGTCGGCCCGCCGCCTTCCGAGGCGAGCGTGGATTCCGGAAGGCGCGATGCGCAGTCCGCAGGAGGGAACGGCGTCGGATGCTGAGGGGCTCCGGCGTCGTTCCCCATTTCCGCGCCGGGCGGCCCGGGTTCAGTCGAGGATGTGCTCGGCGACCCTGCGCAGGCCCTCCAGTGCCCGTGCCTCGGCATCGGGCGAACGCGGCGTCTCCGGGCTGATCAACGTGATGTGCCACAGGTCGTTGTCCGCGATGAGGATCGTGTGGACCTCGACGCCCCCGCCGGTCGGGGCCGCCACGCAGTCGATGTACGCGGTATCGAGTTCGGGTCGGACCGGGGCGGGCGCCTCGGGAGCGGCCGGGGGTGCATCCTCGATCGACGCCCCGTCGGCTCCGCGGATCTCCGAACACGCGTACCGCACCCCCAACATCGCGGGCTGGCCGCGCAGAGCGGCCTGGGGGCCCCCACGTGGCTTGACCACCCCGGCCGCGAAGGTGTCCGGGATCTCGTCCCGCTCACCGGTGGTGGTCCGGGTGGTCGTGGGCGAGGTCGTGGGCATGGGCTTGACCTCCGTGGTGGTGTCGGCCCCCGCCACGGACTCCGGCTCCTCGCCCGTCCCGTCCCCGGGGTCGGCAGTCCCGGTCGCCGTCGTCCCTGTCGCCGTGCCTGTTCCCGTCTCCGACCCGTCTTCCGCCTCCGCCTCCGCCTCTGCCTCGGCCTCCGCCTCCGCCTGCTGCATCTCGTACAACTCGGGCGATCCCGGACCGCCGTAGGTGCACATCAGGCCCAGATCGCCGGAGCCGATGGGCTCGACCTCGGGCATGTCGGCGTCGGTGAGCTCGATCAGTTCGGCGGGCGTCAGGTCGAGGAGTTCACACGCGTTCAGCCGAGCATCGGGGGCGGGTCGTCCCTCGACCATCGCCGCGGCGATGTCGGGCCGGGGTTCCGGCGAGATCCGGGGTGGACCCGTCTCGCCGGCGTCGGAGAAGCCGAGCGCGGAGCACCCCGACACGGCCACCATCGCCGCCGACGCCACGAACCCCCGGGCGATTCGTCCCCCGGTTCCGGGACGGGGTCGCTGCGATCGCATGGGCCGATCCTACGACGTCGGCGTCCGATCCCTGATCCCGACCGTTCCGCGGACGCCCGCCCGGACGGGTCAGGCGTCGCCGGGGAGGATCTCGGTCGCCCTGATGACGGCGTCGAACGACTCGCGGATCCGGTCCTCCAGGAGGGTCGGCGACTCGTCGGTGCGCCACTGCTCGACCGCCACCCGCACGATCGCGATGGACGCCGCCGCCACCGTCGCGGCCTCCACGGACCCGGGATCCCTGCCCTCCCGGCGGGCCACCAGGGCGGCCAGTTCCTCCTCTGTCCGGGACAGGATCGCGTACACCTCGGTCCGGATCCCCGGTTCCCGCCGCCACATGTCGTGGAACCGGTTGAACAGAGGGGTCTCCTGCCGGGCCATCGCGACCTGCAGCCACAGCAGGCGGGTGAGCGCGGTCAGCGTGGACACGGACCGGTCGGTGAGGAACAGGTGCACCGCGTCGCGGTCCGGGGGGAAGGCGTCCGGGATGCACGCGGCGGCCTTGGAGGGGAAGTAGTTGAAGAACGTCCGACGGGACACGTTGGCGGCCTTGGCGATCTGGTCCACCGTCACGGCGTCGAGCCCCCGCTCGAGGGCCAGGTCCAACGCGACCGAGGAGATGGTCTCGCGCAGCTCGCGCCGGCGATGCTCGGTGCGGTCGGCGCCCTGCGCCTGCGTGGGTGGGCCGGTCATGTGGGCGCCTCCCCGTCGGTGGTCGATGAGTGTCGGTCTCTCAGTTCGGTGGTGATGACCTTACCCAGCGGGTCGGGTCCTATCCTGGTCATCATGCGTATCGCCGCCACGACCCTTCTCGCACCCCTGTCCGTCGTCCTGCTCGGCGTGATGGCGGGGTGCGGCGGGGACACCGAGCCGGCGCCGGAGATGGGGACGATCCGGACCGCGCCGCCGGAGACCAGCGAGCCGGAGATCCCGCAGGTCGAGCCGGTGACCAGTGCGGAGTGCCCGTACCTGTCGGTCGACGAGGCGTCGAGGCTCAACGGCGAGCTGGCCACCGACGTGCGGATCGACGACCGCGTCGACCCCGCCGCCTGCTTCTTCTACAGCGCCGACGGGGCCGTCCAGCTCACGACCACCGTGTACTCGGTCGAGTCGGAGGAGCGGGCCACCGAGTTGGTGGACGGCTCGGCGCCGGTCGGCGAGTCGGAGCGCTCGCACGTCGAGGGCGGGTGGACCGGTGGCCGCACCGGCGGCCCGGGGGGCGCCCTGGTGGTCCTGGCCCGCGGGACACAGGTCCTGGCGGTGCAGTCCACGCAGGAACAGTCGGTCAAGGTCCAGCGGGTGGCCGAGCTCGTCGCACCCCGGGTGGCCGACTGAGTCAGGGGGCCGACGTGCTCAGGGGGCGGGCGGGGAGGCCGCGACCGGGTCGACAGCCACGTCGGAGTACGGCATGAGCGCCTCGACCGCGGGGAACACCACCTCCATGAGCAGCAGGAACACCGCCGCCACCAGGACGACCACCAGCACGATCCGCACCGGCGTGGGCCCGGGGAGCCTCCGGTAGAGCCAGGCGTACATCACCGGCCCCCCAGCTCCGCGGGGACCTCGCCGGGTACCCGCGCCTCGCTTCGTTCGAGTACCGCGTGCACCACGAGCCGTTCCGCCGCCGAATACTGCGGATGGCACGTGGTGAGCGTGGCCAGGGGCAGCAGGTCGGGGGAGGCGGGCTCGGCGCGTCCGGGTACCGCGTCGATCACCCACACGTCCTCCGGGCGGACCACCGAGACACCGGACAGTCCCTCGTACATGCCGGACGTCGCGCGGTCGGCGAGGTCCGTGGGTAGGCATTCGGCGGCCCGGGCGCGGGCCGAGGCGCGGTCGGGGGCGTCCACGGGCAGTACGCGGTAGACCAGCCACCGGTCCGCCGTGGCGTACACCAGGGCGTCGCACGAGCGCAGGGCGTCCAGGTCGTTGAACGGCGATCCCCGGCCCACCCGGTGCCCGGCGACGGCGAAGTTGCCCGGTTCGCCCGGGTCCTGGGTCTCCGTGTAGTGCCCGGGCCCGGTCTCCAGGGCCGCGTCGCTGGTGCCGGAGACCACGGCGAACCGGTAGTCCGAGCCGAACGCAGGGATGTACAGGCGGGCGAACGCGGTGCCGTCGGCGAGTCCGGAGAGCCCCGGGTCCCCGTCGTCGACGCCCGTACCGCGACCCCGCGGGTTGTCTTGTCCACCCCACCGCTGGTCCAGTTCGGCGTCGGCGGCGGACTGGGCGCGCGCCGCGCCCAGGTCGGTCCACCACACCTGGTAGACGACGAAGAGGGCCAGCACGACGCCGAGGGTCACCAGCACCTCGCCCACCACACCCGCCGCGCGCGTCACGAGGGTTCCGTGACCATCCCCAGGATGAGCTCGGCCATGCTCCGTGCCGTCATCGCCGAGGTCTCGACCTCACCGAGCATGGCGGCGGTGACGGAACCGTCGTGGAGGATCGCCAACCGGTCCGCCAGGTCGGCGATGTTGTCGGGGTCCTCGAGCCCCATGCCGGCGAGCTCGGAGCGGAGGGTCGAGGCGACCCAGGCCCGCTGGTCGGACACCGCCGCCCGGATGGCGTGCTCGCCGTCCGTGCAGGGGCGGGGGAACTCGATGGCGGCGGCGAGGTGGCACGAACCGGGGGTCGCGGGCTCCACGCGCTCACGGACGATGTCGAACAGGGCGAGGATGCGTCCGCGCGAGTCCGGCGCGGCGTCGGCGCGTCGCTGCCACAGGGCGCGGTCGCGTTCGGCCATGGCCCGCAGGTACGCCACGACGAGCTCGTCCTTGGAACCGTAGGTGTTGTAGAGGCTGGCCTTGGCGACCTTGGATTCCCTGAGGATCCGGTCGATCCCCACCGCGCGGATCCCGTCCGTGGAGAACAGGCGGGTCGACGTGGCCAGGAGCCGCTCCCGCGGTCCGGGTTTGGTCGACCGTGCGCTCGTCACAGGGGACAGACTATCGGCTGGCACCACGGACTCGGCGGGACCGGTGCCGTGTCAGGCCACACCGGGACCGATCGCCCGGCTCAGGCCGTGGGCTGTCCGCCAGCGGGAGGGCGGTCGCCGGTCACGGTGTCGTCGGTCTGCACGTCGGCCGGGTCGTGGGCCGGGCTGCTGTCCGGCCCGGCGGCCCCGGTGTTGCGCTGTGCCTTGTTCCTGCCTGCGGCTTTGTCATTGAGGAAGTCCCCGGTCTTCGCGACGGCCGAGTTCAGCGTGGCGGGGTTCTTCCCGATGTTCTTGATCTTGTCTATGAGGCCCATGTCCGGTCCCTTCTTCTCGTTCTCTCCGGTCGTGAGACGAACGGCCCGGCCCCTGCTGTGCGGGGCCGGGCCGTTCGGATGTTGCTTCGACTGGTGTCGGGGGTCAGACCCTCGAACGTCCGCGGCCCTTGATGGCCGAGACGATGAAGATGACGATGATCGCGCCGATGATGGCGGCGACGAAGCCCCAGATAGAGAAGGCCTCGGGCATCCCGCCGCCTTCGCTGGTGAAGAGCGACACCAAGAGGCCGACGATGAATGCGCCGATGACACCGGCTAGCACGTTGGCGACGAGGCCCATCTGGGCGTTCTTGCCCATGATCATGGACGCGATCCAGCCTGCGAGGCCACCGACGATGATCCAGGAGATGATGCTCCACAACATGGTGGTGTGTCCTTTCCCGAGAGGTACTCGGCCCGAGTGCGAGCCGCACCCACAGCAGAACACGCTTGCGCCCCGAACGCCTCCGGTCGGACCCTCTGTGGGGTTAATCGTCGCTTATTCGTTACTCACCTGCACCTCAGGTGTCATGTGAGCAGGACCCGTCAGGCGAGGTCCGCCGAGTCCGGGTTCTTCTGGACGTAGCGCTCGACGAACTCGCAGGCGGGCCGCACCCGCAGGCCCTCGTCGCGGGTGACCTCTAGGGCCTCGCCGATCATCCGCCCGGCGAGGCCGCGGCCGCCGAATTCCGGGTCCACCACGGTGTGCGGGAAGGTCCTGACGCCGTCGGCATCGCTGTAGTCGGCGAAACCCGCCACCACGTCGTCGACCACGATCTCGAACCGGTCGGCGGCGAGGTTGCGCCTCACCTGGACGTCCTCCCCGGCGCTCACGAGTGCGACTCCGGGCGCACGACCATCACCGGGCAGGGCGACGCCTGCAGGAGCGCCCGGCTGGTCGAACCGAGGACCATGCCGGTGAATCCGCCCCGCCCGTGGGACCCGACGACGACGAGCTGGGCCTTCTCCGCCTGTTCCACGAGTGCCGGGACCGCGCGATCGCGGGTGACGAACCGCTCGATCCGCACGTCGGGGTAGCGGTCGGAGAAGCCGGCGAGCCGCTCGGACAGGATCTCGAGCTGCTGTTCCTCGAGCTGCCGCCAGTCCTCGTCGGTCAGCGCGATCCCCGCGGCGGCGGCCTGGACCTGCGGGTCCATCCAGGTGTGCACCGCGATCAGGGTGGCGTCGCGGGCAGAGGCCTCGGCGAAGGCCCACGCGGTGGCCTTGGCGCTGACCTCGGAACCGTCGACGCCCACCACGACGGGGCCCGAGCGGTCGAGGTCGTCGGTGTCCTCACGGGTCACCACGACCGGGCAGAACGCGTGGCTGGCCACCGAGGCCGAGACCGACCCGAGGACCATCCCCTTGATCCCGCCCAGTCCGCGCGAGCCCAGGACGATCATCTTGGCCTTGCGGGAGTAGTCGATCAGGACCTGCGAGGGGTTGCCCTCGACGATCGCGTGCGAGACCTCGATGTCCGGGGCGACCTTGAGGGCGGTGGCCCTGGCGTGCTCCACGATCGGCTGGCACTCCTTCTCCAACTCGTCGTAGACGGGTTGGGGCGGGACCATGCCCTCGGCGAACATGGCGGCCGGCATCGTGTAACTGGTCACCAGCACGAGCGGGATCCGCCGGGTCGCGGCGGTGTTGGCGGCGTACGCGACGGCGCCGGTCGAGGCTGCTGAACCGTCGATGCCGACGACCACGGAATTCTCGAGTGAAGCCATACGCCCGAGGATACCGCCGCGGGTGGTTCGTGGAGGCGTTCTCAGAACTCGTCGGGGAAGGGGGCGTTGGGCGGGTACGCCATGTTGAAGCTGCCCTGGAACGCCGGGAGGAAGGCGCGGCCGGGTCCGAAGAGGAAGAAGTCGACAACGGCGTCGATCATGGGTGCTCCTGGGGTGAAGGGGGCAGCTGGAATGCAAGTGACGCATGAGGTGCCTGGGGCGAAAAGTGAGTGTAGCCCAACGACTAGACTCTGCATATGCCGAAGTCCGGACGTCCGCGAAGGCCCCTGCCGTTGCGTGACGGCGTGGACCCGGTCCGAATCCGGCTGGCCGACCCCGGTCGGGGGCCCCGCAGCATCCCCGAGGAGCTGCGCCGGCGGTTCCCCGACCGGCTCGCCGAGCTCGAGGCGGCCCTCGCCTCCGGTCAGGTGGTCACCGCCGACGGGGTGGCCGTCACCGACTCCACCCGGCGGCACCGGGGGATGGACGTGTGGACGTACCGGACCCCCGAGCCGGAGGTCGAGGTGCCCTTCTGGATCGAGGTCCTGCACGCCGACGACCGCCTCGTCGTCGTCGACAAGCCGCACTTCCTGGCCACCACCCCCCGCGCCGGACACGTCACCCAGACCGCGTTGGTGCGGCTCCGCCGCGACCTCGGGCTGGCGGACCTCGCTCCGGCCCACCGCCTCGATCGACTCACCGCGGGCGTCCTGGTGTTCACCGCCGACCCCGCCCACCGCGCCGCCTACCAGGACCTCTTCGCCGCCCGGCGGGTCGCCAAGTCCTATCTGGCCGTGGCCCCCGCGCCGGAGGGGACGCCGCACGTCCGTGAGCGGTCCAGCCGGATCGTCAAGACCCGCGGGGTGCTGCAGGCCGCCGAGGTGGACGGCCCACCGGACGCCCACACCCGGATCACCCTGCTCGAGGTGCGTGAGCCCGACCCGGGCGGGTCGGCCACGCCGCTCGGCCTGTACCGCCTCGAGCCCTCCACCGGGCGCACCCACCAGCTCCGCGTCCACATGAACGCGCTCGGGACGCCGATCCTCGGTGACGACCTGTACCCGCGGGTGCGGACGATCACCCCTGGTGACTTCTCCCACCCACTGCAGTTACTCGCGGAGTCGATCGGGTTCACCGACCCCGTCTCCGGTGCCGAACGACGATTCAGGACCCGCAGGTCGCTCGAGGCGTGGCCGTCCGGGAAGGCCCGGGCGCAAGATCCGGGCCATCCCCCATCGGCACCCGCTCCGAACTCCTGCATGCTTTAGGTCGACCACCACGATCCAGGGGAGCAGATGACCACGCAGGCCGAGACCCAGCACCGGGCGGAGGGCGCGGAGCTCGCAGCCGTCGCCACCGACCTCGTCATGACCTACGGCGAGGGCGAGACCGAGGTCCGCGCGCTGGACCACGTCAGCGCCTCGTTCGAGCGCGGACGGTTCACCGCGATCATGGGCCCGTCCGGCTCGGGCAAGTCCACGCTCATGCACTGCATGGCCGGTCTGGACCGACCGACCTCGGGTTCGGTGCGCGTGGGTGACACGGAGATCGTGGGCCTGGCGGACAAGGAACTCACCGCGCTGCGCCGCGACCGGATCGGGTTCGTGTTCCAGTCCTTCAACCTCGTCCCCACCCTGACCGCCGAGGAGAACATCACGCTCCCGCAGGACATCGCGGGCCACGCCATCGACCGCGCGTGGTTCGACGAGGTGATCGGGCGGCTGGGGATCGCCGACCGCCTGTCCCACCGCCCCTCGGAGCTGTCCGGCGGACAGCAGCAGCGCGTCGCCTGCGCGCGTGCGCTGGTGGGGCGCCCGGACATCCTGTTCGGCGACGAGCCCACGGGCAACCTCGACTCCACCTCGTCGGCGGAGGTGCTGTCGATCCTGCGCAGTGCGGCGGACGATTTCCAGCAGACCGTCGTCATCGTCACCCACGACCCGCGTGCCGCGACCTACGCCGACCGCGTCCTGCTGCTCGCCGACGGCCGGGTCGTGCGTGAGCTCTCCCATCCCACGTCCGACGAGATCCTGGCGGCCATGGGCGCGCTCGAGGAGCGGTGATGGCCGCCCGCCACGCCGCTGGTCACGCCCCCAGCCATTCCCGGCCCATGCTCCGGGTGTCCCTGCGCAACATCGCGGCGCACAAGCTGCGACTGGTCCTGTCCGTCCTCGCCGTGGTGCTCGGCACCGCGTTCGTCACCGGTTCGCTGGTGTTCACCTCGACCCTCAAGAGCACGTTCGACGGCCTGCTCGACCAGGGCACGCAGGACCTGTCCGCGATGATCGAACCCGAGGACCCCCGGGGCGCCGGGGTGCCGTTCGAGGTCGCCGACCGCGCCCTCGGACTGCCGGGCGTCGAGGCCGTCACCCCCGGGGTGACCGGCACCGTGGTGATGTTCAACGCCGACGGCACGCCCTACCAGTCGGGCGGCGCCCCGTCGGAGGGGCTGGAGTGGGTCGAGCCCGACCAGGCCGTCGGGAGCAGCAGCTGGATCTCGGACGGGCGCGCTCCGGCCGCGGACGGCGAGGTCGTCCTCCCCGAGTCGGTGCTGGACAACGCGGGACTCTCGATCGGCGACTCCGCGCGGGTGTACACCACCTCCCAGGGGATGATCGACGTCACGGTCGTGGGCTCGTACTCCTCGGAGACCGACGTCGGCGGCTACGTCGGGGTCGGCTTCACCTCCGCACAGGCCCGCGCCCTGTTCACCGACGGGGAGAACGCCACCAACGTCGCCGTCCGCGCGGTCCCCGGCGTGAGCCAGGAGGAGATGCGCGACACGCTCGCCGCCGAGTTCCCCGAGTACGAGGTGAGCACGGGCGAGGAGGTCAAGGAGAGGCTCTCCGCGCAGCTGTCGACCATCCTGGACTTCGTCAACTACTTCTTCGTGGCCTTCGGCCTGATCGCGCTGCTCGTGGGCACGTTCATCATCTACAACACCTTCTCCATGCTGGTGGCGCAGCGGCTCCGCGAACTCGCCCTCTTGCGGGCGATCGGCGCGACCCGCGGGCAGCTCACCCGGTCCGTGCTGGCCGAGGCCGCGCTGACCGGTCTGGTCGGGTCCGCGATCGGCGTGCTGGCCGGGTTCGGACTGGCGAGGGTCATCTTTGCCGTACTCGACGCCTTCGACCTGGGGATCCCCTCCGGGACCCTGGCACTCACCCCGATGTCCGTCATCACCCCGCTGGTGCTGGGCTTCGTCGTCACCGTGTTCTCCGCGTGGGCGCCCGCCCGCCGCGCCGGTCGCGTCGCCCCGGTGCAGGGCATGCGGGTCGGGGCCGCCTCCTCGGAGGCCGGCGGCGGCTGGCGCACGTCCGTCGGGCTGCTGGCGGTGGTCAGCGGCATCATGCTGGCCCTCATCGGCACCTGGCAGGACACCACGAGGAGCGGCGCGATCACCGTGGGCGTCGGCGCCGCGGCCCTGATCGTCGGCAGCTTCCTGGTGATGCCCGCCCTCGCCAGGCCCATCGCCGGCGGGATCGGGCGGGTCATCGGCGCGCCCTTCGGTGCCGTCGGGAAGCTGGCGGCCACCAACGCCGGCCGCAACACCCGACGCACCGCGGCGACCGCGTTCGCCCTCACGTTGGGGCTCACCCTGGTGGCGGCGTTCGGCACGCTCGGCGCCACCACCAAGGAGAGCGTGAGCGGCCTCATCGACCAGGGGATCACCGCCGACGTCATCGTCCAGGGAGTGGCCTCCCAGGGGCCGCCGACCCCGCTGGCCGGCGGGATCGAGGACCAGATCGCGGGCGTCGACGGCGTCGGGGACGTGGCGTGGCTCGCGTTCGGCTTCGGCCAACTCGGCGGCGAGCCCCAGGCGCTCGCGGCCGCCGGCGGGCCGGTCGGGGAGCTGCTCGAGGCCACCGTCCTCGACGGTTCTCTCGAGCCGGAGGCCGACTCCCTCGTGGTGTCCCGGGAGGTCTCGCGGGACAACGGCTGGACCATGGGCACCCGGGTCCCGCTCGTCGGCCCGGACGGCAGTGAGTCCACCCTCCGGGTGACCGGTGTCTACGACGACGCCCAGATCCTCGGACCCTTCTACACCGGTATCGACGTCTACGAACGGCTGGTTCCGGAGAACCTCCGCTCGACCGCGATCGTGCTGGCCAGGGCCGCCGAGGGCACCTCGCCCGACCAGGTGCTGGCCGCCGTCACCGAGGAGCTCTCCGACATCCCGATCGCCACCGTGCAGAGCAAGCAGCAGTACATCGACGTCCAGTCGGGCGGGATCGACCAGCTGCTGACGATCATCTACGCCCTGCTCGGCCTGGCTCTGGTGATCGCGGTGCTGGGGATCGTCAACACCCTGGCGTTGTCGGTGATCGAGCGGCGCACGGAGATCGGCATGCTGCGGGCCGTGGGCATGCAGCGGTCCCAGATCCGGCGGACGATCAACCTCGAGTCCACACAGATCGCCGTGTTCGGGGCGCTGGTCGGCGCGGCGGTCGGAGTCTATCTGGGCTGGGCGTTCGTCTCCGTGCTGGCGGACAGTGGGCTGAGCGAGACCACCATCCCGTGGGAGACCATCGGGATCGTCCTGGTGGCCTCGGCGTTCGTGGGGGTGTTGGCCTCGCTGTGGCCGGCGCACCGGGCCGCCAAGACCGACCCGCTGGAGGCGATCGCGGACTAGCCGCCGACCGAGAGCCACGCGGCCGCCGCCGCTCCGGCGATCATCGCGGGCCCGAATGCGATGCCGGTGTGACGGTCGGCTCTACGGCTGAGGAGTAGCACCAACGCCACCACGGCGTTGAGCGCGAACGCGGCCAGAGTCCCGACCAGGACGTAGTACCACCCGAGCCAGCCCAGGAAGAGGCCGAGCACGCCGGCGAGTTTGACGTCGCCCAGCCCGAGTCCCGAGGGGTTGATGAACGCCAGGGTGAAGTAGAAGGCCAGCAGGGCGAGCGCCGCGGCGGCGGCGCGCCCCAGGGCGCCCCAGTCCCCGGTCACCGCGGACGCCACGCCCAACGTCGCCAGGAGGACCGGGTACATGGGGACGACGACGACGTCGGGCAGCCGGTGCACGGCCAGGTCGATCGCCACGAGCACCCCACAGGCCACCGCGAGCGCCGCGAACGCGACCAGCTCGGGAACGGTGCCGGCCAGCCCGGCGGCTCCCGCCCCACCGGCGGCGGCCAGGCCCACGTGGAGACCGGAGCGCAGCCAGCGGGAGTCGGAGTCTGCGATGGATCGGATCCACCCGGTCAGCGCCGCGGCGAGTGCCCCGCACACCACCGCGGTGAGGAGCACGGTCACTGGCGTGAGGGTGACGGCCACTAGGAGAAGGCCTCCATCATGTTCATCGCTGTCGGGCCCAGGAGCACGATGAACAGTACCGGCAGGATGCACACCATCAGGGGGAAGATCACCTTGACCGGGATCTGCATGGCCTTCTCCTCCGCGCGCTGGCGTCGCTTGCTCCGCAGCTCCGATGCCTGCGTGCGCAACACGTCCGCGATCGAGATGCCGTAGGCGTCGGCCTGGATGATGGCGCGGACGAAGCGGCGCAGGTCGGCGACGTCGGTGCGGCGGGCCAACGACTCGTAGGCGTGGCGGCGCAGCTGGCCCACCTGGATCTCCTGCAGGGTGCGGGTGAACTCATCGGCGAGTGGGCCCTTGCCGTTCTTCGCGGCTCGCGCCATAGCCGAGTCGAAGCCCAACCCGGCCTCCACGGCGATGGTCATCTGGTCCAGGGTGTCGGCCAGCTCCAGCTGGATTGCCTGGCTGCGCTCCTGTCCGCGGCTGTGGAGGAGCAGTTCCGGGACGAAGTAGCAGACCAGGGTGACCGCCGCGGCCAGGAACACAGGTAGAGCACCGGTGGTGCTGGAGACGAACAGCAGGCTCGACAGCGCCGCCCCGATGCCCAGCACGAGTTTGGCCACCAGCAGCTTCTCGAGGGGCCACCCCTGGGGTCTGCCGGCTTTGATCTGCAGCTTCTCGAGCATCCGGATCGACGGCGCCGGGGTGAACTTCCGCGCGATCGTGGCCAGGGTGCCACCGGTCTCCTCGTCCTCGGGGACCACTGCCTCCACCGCGTGGTGTTCGGGGTACATCCCCCGGCTGAGGTTGAGGACCGTGCGCTGGCGCGCCCGGCCGGGGCCGGCGAACACCGCCCAGCTCAGCAGGAACACCGACACGGCCAGGACCGAGACGGCGAACAGGGCCATCGGTTCCACGGCGTGCCTCCTTCCAGAACGCTAGGAGCGTTCAGAACGTGATGTTGACGACCTTGCGGAGCCAGAGCGCACCCACCACGAGCAGCACCACGCTGACGCCGATCAGGGTGTAGCCCAGCAGGCCCTCGGTGAACTTGGAGATGTACTCGGGGTTGCTCATGAACAAGAACCCGGAGATGCCGAACGGCAGCGCCATGAGGACGTACGCCGAGAGTTTGCCCTCGGCGGCCAGCGCCTTCACCTGTCGGCGGATCTGGTTCCGCTCCCGGATGGTGTGACCGACCCCGTCGAGCACCTCGGCGAGGTTGCCGCCGACCTCGCGGTTGATCGCGATGGCCTGTGTGACCCACTCGAAGTCCTCGCTCCCCATGCGGCGGGCGGTCTCCTCCAGCGCGGGGGCGAGATCACGGCCGACCCGGGTTTCGTTGATGATGCGGGCGAACTCCTCCGAGGTGGGCTCCTCGGCCTCTCTGGCAACGGAGGCCAGGGCCTGGAGGAGGCTGTGGCCGGCCCGCAGGCTACTGGCCATGAGCTGCAACGAGTCGTCCAGCTGGTCGGCGAAGGCGGCCCGGCGACGGGAGGCGCGGATGTCCAGCGCGAGCTTTGCCCCGATCGGCGTGAGCGCGGCCAGGAACAGGCCCGTCACCGGTCCGACCGCGACCAGCCCCAGAGCGAAGGTCACCACGGCGGCGACGCCCACCAGGAACACGAAGTCCTGCAGGCTCATCTTGACCCCGGCACGTTCGAGCGCGCCGGCCCCGGGTGCGCCGCGGCGGCTCAGGGTGGTGTCGATGGCCGTGGTGGCCGCCGTCGCCGTCCGCGAGATGATCCCGGGCCCCTCGTGAACCCCTGGCCGACGCCGGGCACGGGGGACACTTCCCGGACGCGGGGAGAGGACGAGGAACGCGCCGATGAGTAGTGCCAGGGAGAGTGCTGCCACCCCGAGCCCGGCCGGGGAGGCCAGGACCTGGCCCATGGACTCGTTCATCGGCTTTTCCCGGGGGGTGAGGGAATATCGAACACCCGCGGCGAGAGCGTGATGCCCATTTCTTTGAATTGGTCGGTGAAGCGAGGGCGCACCCCGGTGGAGATCGGCTTGCCGAGGAATTTCCCGTCGGTCCCGACGCCGGCGGAATAGTCGAAGAGGAACGCGTCCTGCAGGGTGACCGTCTGGCCCTCCATCCCCTGGACCTCGGTCACCGCGGTGACCCGCCGGGTGCCGTCGCGCAATCGGGTCAGCTGGATGATCACGTCCACGGCGGAGGCGATCTGCTCCCGGATGGCCCGCAACGGAAGGTCCATCCCGGCCATCAGAACCAGGGTCTCCAGGCGGGCCACCGCATCGCGCGGGGAGTTGGCGTGGACGGTCGACAGTGACCCGTCGTGACCGGTGTTCATGGCCTGCAGCATGTCCAGGGTCTCTCCGCCGCGAACCTCGCCCACCACGATCCTGTCGGGGCGCATACGCAGGGAGTTGCGCACGAGATCGCGGATGCTGATCTCGCCCTTGCCCTCGATGTTCGCGGGCCTGGCCTCCAGCCGCACCACGTGGTCCTGCTGCATCTGCAGTTCGACCGCGTCCTCGATGGTGACGATGCGTTCGGACTCGGGGATGAACGAGGACAGGACGTTGAGCAGCGTGGTCTTTCCACTGCCGGTGCCGCCGGAGACGATGATGTTGAGCCGGGCCTGGACGCAGGCCCGCAGGAGTTCGGCCATTTCCGGGGTGAGGGTGCCGAACCCGATCAGGTCGTTGACCTTGAAGGGATCCTTGGAGAACTTACGGATGGTCAGCGAGGAGCCGTTGACCGCCAGCGGGGGGATCACGGCGTTGACGCGGGAGCCGTCCGCCAGGCGGGCGTCGACCAGAGGGGAGGACTCGTCGATTCGTCGCCCGATCCGGGAGACGATCCGCTCGATGACCTGACGCAGGTGCTCCTCGGAGGTGAAACGGGCGGAACTCCGGGTGAGCCGCCCCCTCTGCTCGACGTAGATCATGTCCGGGCCGTTGACCATGATCTCGGTGACCGTGGGGTCGGCCAGTAGTCGCTCCAGCGGACCGTGCCCCAGGACGTCGTCCTGGATATCGCTGATGAGCCGCAGCCGCTGTTCAGCGGTCAACGGGACCGTCTCGTCTTCCACGACCTTGTTGAGCTCGGTGCGCACCAGGGCGTGGAGCTGATCCTCGGTGAGCGACGGGTTGTTGAGCCTGGCCCCGACCCGTTCGAACAGCGCGGCGGACGCGCGCTCCTTGAGGGCGATCAACGCGTCGGGCTCGGGTAGCGCCGAGGGAACCGGGGAAGCCGGCTGGGTGACCCTGATGGTCTGCGGTGGCGCGGTAGCCGGGATGGCTCGCGGAGGTACGGTGGCACCGCTCTGACCAGGAGCGATCGAGGTCTCCCGCGCAGGCGTGATGGCCGGTGTTGTGGCCGGGTCGCCCGGGGCGAGTTCGGGCGCGGCGCTCTCGCCTCGGGCGGCGCGCAGGCGGTCGCTCAGGCTCATCGTGTGCCTCCTCGGCGCAGGCGGTGACGGCCTCCGAGTCGGGAACCGAGCTTGGTCGCCGCGGGCCCGGGCTCCTTCAAGGGCGCAGGGGCAAAGCGGTCCACCAGGCGCCGCAGCTTCTTGGTCATGGGGTCGCGGATCTCGTTTTGCATCAACGGGACCCCCTGATTGATGGAGACCGCAGTCGCCCGCGAGCGTGGCAGGACCAGGTCCACGCCGGTGCCGATCGTCGCCTCTACATCTGCTCGGGTGAGCCCGCTGTGAGTGTCGGCGAAGTTCACCACGACGTGGCGGCGATCGAAGCCCATTCCGAGGTCACGGAGAATGTCCAGTTCTTTGCGCAGTCCCCGCACTCCGGGGACGTCCATGCTCGTGACCAGGATCAGGTCGTCGGTCATATCGAGGGCCGCGAGGGTGTGGTCTGTCAGTGCCGGGGCGGTGTCAATGATGACGAAACGGAACTCCGCCGCCAGCGTCTGGAGGAGATGGGTGAGTTCCGATACGCCCACCAGATCGGCCTCGGCCGGGGAGTTCGGTCCGCACACCACGGTCAGGCCGGTGTCGTGCTGGGTGAGGAACGTCTTGAGCACCATCGAGTCGCGCGCGGCCGCTCCCTGCACCACGTCGACGATGGTGTGTTCGGGTGTGAGGTTGAGGGCGTTGGCGACATCTCCGAACTGCAGATCCAGGTCGACCAGCACGGTGGAATGTGGTGCGGACCGGGCAAGCCCGACGGCCAGGTTGGCGGCGATGGTCGTCTTGCCCACACCGCCCTTGGGCGAGACAACGCTGATCACCTGTCCTCGCCGTGACTGCGTGCCCGCGCCGAGGTCGGTGCCGTCCCCGAGTCCGGCCGGAGCGCGCTGGCGGGTGACCCTGATGGCTCGGTCAAGGGCCGCTCGGATCTCGTCCTCCTCCGATTCGGTGGGGACGATGTCGCTCACCCCCGCCCGCATGGCAGAGAGTCCGAGTTCGGCGACCCGGTCGCTGACCAGGACCACCGCGATACCGGGGCACTCGATGTCGAGCCGCGAGGCCAGTGCGAGAGCGGCTTCGGTCCCGGAGCGCTCGTCGATCACGACGATCTCGGGGATATCCCCGCCGCCGAGTTGCTGGAAAAGCTGCGCCGGGCTCTCCGGAAGCGGACCTGGAGGCAGTGCCGGTATCGGTTGGCCGGTGGCCGCCCGGAACCGGTCGCGGAGGTCGACGAAGTCGGTGGCCAGCAGGATGTTGTTCATCGGTACACGTTCCCCGGGTTGACGATGCGGGTTCCGTCCTCCGGCGTGGCGGCGTCCTCGAGTGACAGCCAGATTGAGCCGTGTTCCGCTCCGAACACGACCTTCTCCGCGTCCGGCGCTGTGAGAGCCAGGGTCACCATCACGCCGCCGTCATGGATGGGGGCATCCGCAGGATCGGTCGAATCGGCCTCTTCGGACGCGGAGGGGGACAGTCCGCCCTGGACACGGAGGACAAGAACCTTGTGCAGCACGAGATGGGTCTCGGCTGTGTCCATTGAGATGAACACGCCCACCGTGTCGCCCGGGGTCACAGTGCCGCCCACGACCCCGGGAGAGTTGAGCGGAACCGTGACCTGATGGAAGCCCTCGGGCGCGGGGATCCCGCCGAACTGCTGGAGGGACTGCAGTGACGCGAAACGCCCGGCCAGAAGCTGTTCCCCGGCAGCGAGATCGGTGGCCGCGACCATGTTTCCGAGCTCCCGGAGGTCAGTCACCGAATTCGGTCCCACAGCCGTGGCGGGAAGCTCTCGCGTCTCCACCAGTTCGCCTAACGCAGAAGCAGGGGTTCCCTCGCTGATCGGGGCGGTCGCGATCAGGACGCTCACCGGCTGGAGGTCTGCCATGGCCCGTTCGTCGGCTGCGCTGACGTAGCGCAGGAGGAGGGCGGCGCCCAGGAGCGCCAGGAGGACGGCGACGGCTACTGCCACGACACGACGGTTCACTTCAGCTCGCTTACTGATCTGGGAGGAGGTAGACGGCAGTGGCGCCGAGGTTCTGCGTGGTTGGCCCGTACTCGAAATCGCCTGAGCGATCGAGGAACTCGGTGAAGTAGCCGCTGATACAACGTTCGTTACCTCTGCACGGGCTGTTCCAGTTCGCGCCGGACAAGTGGTAGCCGGTGATCGTGAATGCCGCGTACCCGTAGACGCGGTAGTAGGCGTTATTCCCTCGCCCGCGGTACTGGTCGAACAGCGGCAGGAGAATCGTCTTGTTGTGGAGTGACGACATGCAACTCGTCCCTCCCTTGTTGCCGGGGGCTCCCTGAACTTCCTGACCGATCCGGGTGAATGCCTGACAGGTTCCCGCATTCGGTGCCAACCAGCCGAACCCACCCGGAACCAGGTTCCCCGAGGGCACGGGGCAGTCCGTGTTGGAGGTCTTGGTGAACTCGATGGTCCGCTCGATCTTGTCCGACGGAATCCCTCCGCCGGTCTGCGCCCAGAACTCACACACGTAGAAGGCGAGCGGAAGGGCAGACGTACCGCTGATCGGCGAACCCCACCCCGCGGTACTTACGGCTCCGACCTCGGACTCGTTAATTCCCAGAACAGGTGCGAACCAGTGCTCTCGGGTACCGGACGTGTCGACGGTGACCTTGCCGGCTGCTGCCACGAGGTCCACGGACACCGAGTTCTCGGCCGCGGAGGCGTTCATGTCGACGAGCTGCCGGGCGGTTGTTCTGGCCCGTGTGGTCCCGCAGTCGCTCCTGGCACAATCCTGGGCGATCGCCAGAGCGGCGGCGTCTGCTCCCATCTGCAACTTCTGCTTGTCGGAGTGGACGGCGGCGATGTCGATCGAGATGGCGGCGAACCCGATAAGGGGAACCATCAGCAGGGCGACGAGGACGCTCACGGCCCCTCGGTCGCTGTGTGCCCGAGTCGCGTCTACCCGTTGCATCGCATGCTCCCGGTGCCGGTGAGGGTGAAGTCGCCCATCGGGAGGAACCCGCTGAGCATCTCGAACGGATAAGTGACGGTGACAGTCGCGGTGGGGGTCGAGTCCTCGGGTGCGCAGTTCGCAGGCGTCACTTCGACGTCGGACTCGGGAATGCCCAATCCGATCGCGGATGCTGTCGCGGCCGACTTGGCGGCGTCAACGTCGTTCTGCAGCGCCATCACGCGCACGCCGTCACGGGCGGCGTTGGAGAGCGTGGTCTGGATGTTGTACGCCCGGCCGAACTCGATGATCCCGATCACGAGCGTCAACAGGATCGGGACGACCAGGGCGAACTCCAGGGCCGCGGCTCCGCGGTCGCTGAGGGGTTTGGTCATGGCGGGTCCTCGAGGGGAGAGGGGGCGTGAGGGATTAAACCGACTCCGGCGCAGCGCCCGGGGCTGGGCGCTGCGCCGAAAGTCAGAATGAGGGACTACTCGGGAATCCCCGCGATGCCGGTCCGGACTCGCTCGAACAACTCGTTGAGTTCGCCGCCCAGGAGAAGCACGGTCCCGATGATCACGACCGCAATCAGCCCGACCATCAGGCCGTACTCCACGGCCGTAGCACCGCGGTCCTTGCGGTCGTCAAGCCGCTCACCGGCGAGGGCGAAGAGGGTGAAGAAGTAAGTAGCAACCTGGCTCATGATGAACCGTCCTTCTGGTGCGGGGGTCGGTCGACCCAAGGGGAGGGGTGCGTCCGATTCGTTATGAATCAGTGACGAGAATCACTATGACACATCAATTCCGATTGTCAAAACAATCTGATTAATTTGTGGGCTCAGCTCACCCCGGCGTCCGGTCTGACGGCGGCCGGCCCGGCTCGCGTCAGGCCGTCAGGGCAAGCCCGGCTGCGCGAGGGCGGTCCGGATTCGCAACTAAACGCCACATACGTGCACCCGCGCAGCGGATATCGCCGCTTGGGAGGATGCGTGAACGGAGGGGTGGCAGAGGCACGAATCAGGCAGTCTTGACCACTGTCTGACGTGTCACGGTGCTTCTGGGCCGGAACTCTAGACTGTGAGAACCTTAAAGATCAAGCCAGGTGAGCCTAAGTGGCATTGCGGCAGGGTCTGGACGAGTGTCAGAGAGCGCGCCACGGGCACGCGTGGGAGATGTAAGGGTTGTCGCCCTTCGGGGGCCAGAGCTCAGCGCAGGAGGCCGAAGAGGCGTCCGCCGCGATGCTCGTGGCGCGAGAGCGCGGACCCGAGGAGGTCGGTGTCGTGCTCGTGGTCGACCTCGGCGCCGGCCAGGCGGCCCACGGTGCGCTCCCAGAGCAGTCCCTCGTACACGGCGAGGAGATCCAGGGCGGCGGCGGCGGGGTCACGCAGCCCGGCGGCGTCGAGGGCGCCGGCGAGGTCGCTCGGGTCGAGCAGGGCGGCCACGAGATCGGTGGTGTCGTCCTTGCCGGTGAGCTCCATGATGAGCGCGGAGCGGGCTGCCAGCTCGCCGCGGTAGTCGGCGAGGAGGCCCTCGATCATCCGCGTGAGCATCGCCAGGACGTCGTCGGCATCGGAGGACGCCAGTTCCTGGATCCCGGACACCTCGACGAACCCGCGCAGGAGCGAGGTGAGCCTGTCGACGGTGAGGGCGAGGAGTTGTGCACGGGTCCGGCAATAGTAGGAGGTCGAACCGGAGGGCAGTCCGGCCTCGGAGTCCACGGCGCGGTGGGTCAGCGCACGGACACCGTCCCTGGCAACCACCTCGATCGCCGAATCGGCGATGAGCATGCGCCGGTCCTCCATGGTGGCTCCCGTCGTCGTGGTTCACAGGCCTTCGGCTCGACCGCTGTAGCGCGGGCCGCTGCCGACTAGAGGATCAGCCTATCGCCGGGATCCCGTTCCTGGATCGAAACAACTCCACGCCCCGACACCGGTTTCGGTGTCGGGGCGTCCGGAGGGAGGCCGGGTGGGTCAGGCCGCCGGGGCGACCTTGCGGGCGCGCCGCTTCGCCGAGTACGTGAGTGCCGTCTGCAGGCCTGCCCGCTGTCCTTCCTCCTGCGCGGGGAGGGGCTTGGGCAGGTCCGCGAACATGCGCTCGGAGTGCGTCTCCGGGGCGTCGTCCGCCGTGCGTCGCAGCATGTGGTCGGGCAGCGACATCTTGGCGATGGTCCTCCACGCCTTGAAGTACTGCACGGGCAGCGGGCCCGCCACGTACGGCAGATCGTACTTGCGGCACACCTCGCGAACCCGGACCGACGCCTCGGCCAGACGGTTGGACGACATGTCGGGGTAGATGTGGTGCTCGATCTGGTACGACAGGTTGCCCGAGAGGAAGTCGATGACGGGCCCGCCGGTGAGGTTGGCGGAACCGAGCATCTGCCGGAGGTACCACTCGGCACGCGTCTCGTTCTCGACGTCCTTCTTGGTGAACTTCTCGGCGCCGTCGGGGAAGTGCCCGCAGAAGATCACCGCGTTGGTCCACACGTTGCGGATGCCGTTGGCGGCGAGGTTCGCCGTCAGGGTGGACTTCCAGCCCTTGCGGGAGAGTGCCGGGTAGAAGACGTAGTCCTTCGCGAGCTGGCGTCCGGCCTTCTTGGCGAAGAGGCCGAGCTTGTTCATGGTCTCGCGGCGGTCGTCCCGCCCCTTCGCGACCTTGCCCAGCTCGAGATGCTGGATACCGACGCCCCACTGGAACAGCAGTGCGAGGGCCGCGTTGTAGACGAGGTTCCCATAGAAGAACGGGTGCCAGCGCTGGTCACGCGTCACGCGGAGCACGCCGTACCCGACGTCGTCGTCAAGGCCGACGATGTTGGTGTACTTGTGATGGATGTAGTTGTGGGTCTGCTTCCAGTGCTCGGCGGTGCCCACGATGTCCCACTCCCACGTGGTGGAGTGGACCTCGGGGTCGTTCATCCAGTCCCACTGCCCGTGCATGATGTTGTGCCCGAGCTCCATGTTCTCGACGATCTTGGAGAGCCCGAGCGCGCCGGCGCCGATGGCCCACGCGGTGCGGTTGCGCGAACCGACCATCAGCAGCGCGCGGGACCCCACCTCGAGGGCGCGCTGGAAGCGGATCGTGTTGCGGATGTAGGTCGCGTCCCGCTCGCCGAGGGAGCCGATGATGTCCTGGCGGATCTGCTCGAGTTCGTCACCGAGCGCTTCGATGTCGGCCTCGGAGAGGTGCGCGAATTCCGGGATGTCCGTGATAGCCATGAACCTACGGTACCGTAGGTTACGGTCGCGTAGGTAGGGTTTAGTTGGTTGGGTCACACTCGAGGCTCGACCTCGGCCCGTGGCGGGACGCCTCGATTCGGGGAGTGGGAACCCCGCTCGGGTCGAGGCTACGGCGCTCTGGCCAGCGGCGGAGCCTGTCGATGCCACATCGTTTGTCACGGTTGTGTAACGTCGACCGGGTTCGCGGCGACATAGGGGTTGTCACGCGCCGCGGGGGCTCGAGGGAATTGCTGGAGCCCGGCGGCAACGGGGACCACCAGACCGCCAGATACGCAAGTACGCTTTCAGTACGGATCACAAGGGGACACATCATGAGCAGCGCCAACGACATCTTCCTGCAGGCCATCCAGCCCATCGTCGACATCTTCTGGACTCTGGTGTGGACCGCCACCGGCTCGACCGTCAGCGTTCCCCGCCCGGTGGCGCCCACGCCGTCCACCTGATCAGGCGCGGCCAGGTGGGAAACCTGGCCCCCTGAACCGGCTCGCTACCCCGGCCCGCCTCTCATCCGAGAGGCGGGCCGGAGTGCATTTCCTGCCCTAGGCACAGGTCCGCGCCCCGAGCCCGAGCCGTCACAACCCGAACTTCTCGCTTCCGCCCAGGTCGATCGGGATGGAAGCGCCGGTGATCCCCGCGCCAGCGGCGCTGCACAGGTAGACGGCCATCGACGAGATCGCCGACGCCTCGACCCACGGCTCGGGCAGCTGGTTCATCCCGCTGAAGGTTTCGGCCGCGTCCTCGAGCGTCGTGCCCTGGCCCCCGGTCATCATGGCGATCATCGACGGGTTCTCGATCATGGGCGTGCGGACGTTGCCGGGGTGGATGGAATTGCACCGCACCCCCGAGAAGCCGAGCTCGCCGGCCAGCGACTTGGCCAGTCCGCGGACCGCCCACTTGGAGGTCGTGTAACTGGCGGTGAACGGCGCGCCGCGGAGGCCGACCATCGAGCTGATGATCACGACGCACCCGCCCCGGCCGGTGGCCAGGATGTGGGGGATCGCGGCCGTCGTGGTGACCCAGGTGCCCTTGAGGTTGATGTCCAACGTGGTGTCCCATTCCTCCTCGGAGCGCTCCCAGGAGGCGGTGGGCTCGGGCGAGACCCCGGCGTTGGCCACCACGAAGTCGAGTCCGCCCAGTTCGGCGACCCCGGCATCAACGGACTCCCGCATCCCGGGTAGGTCGCGGACGTCGACCTCCGCGGTCACGCACCTCCGCCCCAGCGCCCGCACGGCCTCCGCGGTGGCCTGGAGGTCCTCCGGGTTGGCCATCGGATAGGGGACCGTCTCGATGTCGCGGCACAGGTCCAGGGCGATCACGTCGCACCCGGCGGCCGCGAAGGCCTCGCAGTGGGCCCGGCCCTGCCCGCGGGCGGCCCCGGTGACCAGCACGACCTTTCCGGTCAGCTCGGGAGGGGTGGCGGTGGGGCTCGACATGGTGGGTGTCCTTCGGTGATCGGTGGCGGGCCCTGCGGGGTCGCCCGCCCTGCGGCATGCTGGAAGTCCAACGTAGACAAAGTGATAGGTAGTGATCATCATGCTCGAACGGACACTTGTCCTGGTGGATACCTCATATCTACTAGCTAGCTTCTACAACTCTTGGGAGGAGGGTGCGCGCGGTCAGTTGGAGATATCCCTGGCCACGGTCGTGCACCGTTTAGATCAGGTCGCCCACGGTCTCGTGGACCAACCGGTCCAGCGACAGAACTGGTACGACGGGATCCCGGATTCCGGCCCGCACCGGTACCAGCGCACGCTGCGCGTGATCGAGGGCGTTCAACTGCGCGCGGGTCAGTTGATCGAATGGGGCGAGCGCCGAACCCAGAAAGCCGTCGACACACTTCTGGTCGCGGACATGATCCAGGCCGCCTACAAGGGACAGTGTTCCGACATGGTGCTGGTCACCGGGGACGCCGACATGATCCCGGGGGTCCGGGTGGCGGTGGACGCAGGTGTGCGGATGCACCTGGTGGGGTTCGGTTGGGATTCCATCTCCTCCGCGTTGCGCCACGCGTGCGACACAACCTTGGTGCTGGATCCGCGCACCGATTTCCACGACGCCATGCAGATCAGGGTTCTGGAGGGGCCGATCCCGCCCAAGGTGCGATCGTCCGCCGAGCGGCCCACCGCGCCCGGCGACGATGCCAGCGAGCCGGTCGGCGAGGAGTCGGTGGGGATGGTCGAGGTGGATCTGCGGTCCGATCGCGCGGCCGCCACCTCGGTGGCCGACGAGGCCAGCCTGACGATCGCCGATGAGGAGTGGGCCGCCGACGCCGAGGAGCGGGCGGCAGATGAACAGGACTGCGCGGCGATCTCCGAGACCCATGCTGCTGACATCGATGGCGCCGAGACCGCCGCGGGATCGACGCCCGCGAACGGGCGCGGTGCGAAGCCGGGCGCCGGAGCGGGGCCGGCGGGGAAGGTCCGTGGGTCACAACCGGAGCCCCAGCCCCAGCCGCAGTCGCCGCACCAGCCCCGGCGCTCGGAGGGCGGGCCCCGGGACAGCGAGGTGCGGGAAGACGAGCCCCAGGAATCCGAGCCCCAGTCACAGCCGCCGTCCCCGACTCGTGCGCAGGCCAGGACGTCGACGCCGGGCCCTCCGCCCAACGGGGCGTCGCGCCCGAGCCCGTCGATGATGGCCCCTCACCGCCGCCCGCTCCGCTCCAAGTTCGTGCCCCTCTCGGAGGAGGTGTGGACCTCGTCCGGCGAGCAGACCCCGTTCGACGTGGGCCAGCAGTACGCGACCTGGTGGTACGAGCAGGCCGCGACCGAGGAGCAGCGCGACCAGGCCCACCTGCTCTCCGGGGGCGTGCTCCCACCGGCGGTGGACCGCCCTCTACTGCAGTTCGCCTGTCAGATGCTCAACGAGTTCACCCTGACCGAGGCGCAGCGGGTGCGGCTGCGCGACGGATTCCACGAGGGGATCCGCGCGGTTCTGCTCAAGCACCGCTGACCCGGGCGGGTCGAGGCATCAGAAGGGCGGGGGGTCGTGGTCGTCACCGACCAGCCCGTCGTCCCGAGCCGCGGCCGCGTTCTCGCGTCGCTGCGCGGCGATCCGGCACGCCCGCCTGTACCAGTGGGTGCTGAGGGGCCGGGAGCGGAGCCAGGGGCGGTCGGGGGAGCCGGGTCCGGGAGGCGCCTCGGACCCGTTGCACGTGCGGTCCCGCCACTTAGCCAGGGGGCCGTCGGGGAGGGTGGTGATGGTGTGACCACTCTCCGTGACGACGGTCAGCGTTCCGTCCCGCAGGAGTCGGTAATACCAGGTGTGGAAGGTCTTGAACCTGTGGTGCCGCCGGCAGAGGCACATGAGATTGGCCTCGACGGTCTGGCCGCCCCGGTCCGGTTCGGAATGGTCGAACGGCACGACATGATCCACGTCGCAGTCCTCGGCGGAGACCGAACATCCGGGGTGACGGCAGGTGCCGTCGCGTAGCCGGATCCGGCGGGCGAGCTCGGCGCTGATCCGGTAGCGGCGCGCACCGCCGACCGAGTCCGCGGACCCGGCCTCGGGGTCGGGCAGGAAGATGTGGGCGCCGACACTGCGGGCGAGCAGGGCGATGAGGGCGTCGATCGACGCGGGGCCGCCTCGCGGGAGGTACACCTCGGGCTCCTCGCCGGGCCCGCGAGGGGCCAGGATGGTGATGATCGGTCTGATCTGCGGCCCGGGCGCGAGTCCGGCCGGACCGCTGCCCGCGTGCCGGCCACCGGCTCCGGCTCCGTCGCCGTCTCCGTCGCCCTGATCGCCGGTACCGAGGATCGCATCGACGAGGGCATCCGCCCGGTGCTGCTGGCGGGTACGGGGATGCGGGTCGTACGCCGGCCCGGTGCCGGTGCGGACGGCCTCGATCCGGGCCCGCTTCTCGCGATCGAACCGCTCCCCGGCGGTGTGCCCGAGCGCCTCGTGGATCGCGGACGCCTCGGTCGAGGTGAGGTGCGCACGGAGCTCGGCCATGCCGTCCACCCCGCGCCGGACGCTGACCCGACGCTCACACGCCGCGGCAGCACGCCGGGCCAGGACCCCTTCCGGGTCGAAGTCCGCGATGATGCTGTCGGTCTTGGCCAGGATCGCGTTGCGGCCGGGTCGCTCGCCGGCGTCGACGGAGTCCAGCAGCCAGTCCACGACCAGTCGGTGCACAGCGTCCAGGACGGAGGGATCGACTGTCCGCATCTGCCGGACGAGCATCCCCGCCGTGCGCTCGTCCAGCAGGCCGGACCCCATCGCCTCGACGATCCTCGGGAAGCTGATGACGAGATCCCGGGCCAGCGTGAGCATCGCTGACGCGCGGTGGTGATGAACACCGTAGGTGGCGACCAGTTCCGCACAGGCGACGTCGAACGGGTCGAGCACCGCGTGGTCGCGCGGGCGCTCTGGCCCGTCGGGGTCGTAGTACCCGGCCTCGACGTCTCGGGCGAACTGCTGCTCCTCGCACAGTGCCAGGAGATCGTGGCAGGCCTGCAGACGGGCGGCAGCGGCGCGGTTCTCCGTGCGGAGGGCGTCGAGGGCGGCCAGGCCGGCCGCCGCGATCCCCGAACCGTGTTCTGCCGACATCCGGCTCCCCCTTCTGCGATAGCGAGGCGATCGCTCGTGTGTTCGATAGGGAAACACTAGCAACGGGGTACGACATGGTGGTTCGACCACGACCGATGCGAATGACGCGCCGGGGCGCCGGGCGCCGGGCGCCGGGGCGGCGGGGCGGCGGCGCGGCGGGACGTGCGGTGTCATCGATGGCGTCTGGGATGGGGATGAGGATGACGTGGAGGGAGCGGAGAGAGCCGCTCCGGACCGCTCAGCCGCCCAACAGGGCCCGGTAGTGCTCGGCGAGGCCGGGGTAGTAGTCGGGTTCGAAGCTCAGCGCCTCCGGATCCCGTCCCGCCTCGGCCTCGACCAACCGGTCCAGGTAGTACTCCCACCCGGGACCGATCGAGGAGGCGGACTCGGCGTCCGCGATGTCCTGTTCCAGGGAGATGACGGCCTCGTCGTCGTCGCCCTCGATCCTCACGGTGAGGAGCCACCCGCCCGGACCGGTCCGCACGACCAGGAGGCCCGGCGCCTCGCAGGTCACCACCTCGACACCGTCGACGGGATCGCCGTCCTCGGCGGTCATGGTCAGTTGGACGGTGCCGGACGCCGGGTCGCCCGACCACGGGCCGATCCACCTGGCGGTGCGGGCCGGATCGGTGACGGCGGCCCACGCCTGCTCGCGGGACATGGGCAGGCGGCGGGGGAACACGACGGCCCCCGAGTCGTCGAGGTATCCGGAGGCCGTGGGCGTGGTGGACATGGCGTCTCCTCGCGATCAGAGGGGCGCCGAGAGTGGTGTCAGCGCAGCGCAGGCATCAGCGTATCGCGCATCGGCGCGATGAAACGGCCGAAGTTGTCCCAGTTGTGCAGGCCTGTGGGCAGGTAGTCGACCCGGGCGGGGATGCCCAATTCGTCGAGGCGCCGGTCCATGGTGACGGTGCACGCGTGGGTGGCGATCTCCAGACCGGTGCCCTGGGAGAACCGGAGCAGGTCACGGCCGTTGCGGTCCCATTCGGTGGCGTCGGGCATACCGGTCGCGGTGGCGAGGTACAGGGTCTTGCCGCGGAGCTTCTCGGCGTGGAGCAGCCCGTCGTTCTCCGCGTAGGCCGGGTCGGTCCGCGGACCCCACAGGTTCGCGATGTTCCCGCCGCGGGTCTCGGTGACGATCTTGGCCAGGACGAATCCGAGATCGTCGCGCGCGGTGTAGCAGCCGGCGATCGCGCCGACGGCGGTGAACAGGTCTGGGCGACGCTCGGCCAGGGTGACCGCGCTGGCGGCCCCCATCGACAACCCGGCGACACCCCGCTTGCCAGTGAAGGGCAGTTCGCCCGACTCGAGCAGCGGGGGCAGCTCCTCGGTGAGGAAGGTCTGCCAGGCGTTGCGGCTCAGGACCGGGTCGTCGTTCTGCCAGTCCGCGTGCAGGGAGCCGTCGGCGCGCGCCGGCATGACCAGGGTGACGTGCTCGCCGGCGAAGGCGTCCTGGACGCCCCCCGGCAGGAGCCACCCGCTGGGCGACGGCGAGTCGACGCCGTCGAGGAGGTAGAGCATCGGGGCAGGGGCGTCGGACGCCGACCGCCAGATCTCCACCGGCAGCACCCGGTTCATGGACTCGGACGCGATCCACCACCGCTCGAAGCGGGTGTCGCCGCCGGCCACGCGTGGGTCGCCGATCTCCTTGTGGCGGACCTCGGAGACGGTGACCGGCTCCGCCTCCATCCCGATGGGCGGGGTGGCCAGTGTGTTCTGTGAACCGGTGCCGAGTGGCGGGAGCGTCCCCAGGCCCGCCAACGACTGCGTCCCGGTGGACCCGGTCGAGCCGATGGTCGCCGAGCCGGCGCCGGCGCTGGACGGGTCGACGCTGCCCCCGAGCTCATTGATCGAACCGATATTGCCCGACGAGCCCGACGAGCCCGACGAGCTCGGCAGCGACTGCGCGGAGACCGGCACCGCCACGCCGCCGATCAACCCGAGGGCCAGGACGGGCGCCAGTGTCGGGGCGAGCAGCCGGGCGAGCCCCGGGGCGGACCGGCGGGTCGAGAGAGAACGGGGGACGGCGGACGAGCGGCGGTCGGACACGGGGCTCCTAGGTCGAGCGGAACGGGGATTCGACCGTCGAACAGGCTCGAGACGGTGACCTGACGACAATAGTGCGCCGCCCCCGCCGCGCGCGACCCTCTACTCCCTCGTGTCGCGGGGGAGCGTCGGCCCGGAGAGGTCGGAGGGGCCCGGCTCCGGGGTCCCGGCGTCCTGCGGGGTGGGGCTCGTCCCCGTCTGCTCGGTGGGCGTCGCGGCGTCCGCGGAACCGTCGGCTCCGGCGCCCTCGGTCAGCTGCCGGTCGGTGGCGCCACCCGCCCCGGCGCCCTCGACGGCGGTGCCGCCACCGCTCAGCCCCATGGACGCCCGGATCTGCTCGAGCTTGCTCCTGCCCTCCGACTCGCGGGTGAACGCGGCGGCGTCGAGCTGCGCGCTGGACGGGGACCCCGTGGCCTCCGCGAGCTCCTGCTTGCCGAGCGCCGTGGTGTAGCGGCCCTCGATCTTGGCGCGGATCTCGTCGAACGTGGGCGAGTTGCCGCCGCCGACCCCCTCCAGCGAGGACATGGAATCGACGGTCCGGTGCTGCATCTCCGCCTGGGTGGCCTGGAGCAGGAGCTGGTCCTCCTGGGCGAGAGTCTCGCGCAGTCGCTGGTCGGACTCCCTGACCGCCTGCTTGGCCTGCTCGGCGGCCTGCACCGCCTGGCCGTGTAGCTGCTTGGTGTTCTCGAGGTCCTGCTCCAGGGTGACCATCCGGCCGGCCAGCTGCTCGGCCTGCGCGTCGAACTGGGCGGCGCGGGCGGTGTCCCCCTCGGCACGCGCCGACTCGGCCACCTGGAGGGTCTGCCGGATCTGGCCCTGCACCTCGTCGAGCTGCCGGGACTTGGTGCCCATGGCGATCTCGAGCTGCTTGGCGTTGCCGATCACGGCGGCTGCCTGGTCCGTCACCGACTTGTGCTGCTGGCGGGCGTTGTCCATGGCCTGGCGGACGAGGATCTTGGGGTCCGCGTTGTCGTCGACCTTCTTGTCGAGCGAGGCCTTGAGGTAGTTCCAGCTCTTGGAGAACGGGTTCGGCATGGCGGGGTCCTTACTCTGTCGGCACCGGCGGGCCCCGGACCGGCAGATCGGTCCGGGGCGTGTTCCTACCTCTTGACGGTACCGAGCAGTGCGGCCACGGGCAGCGCGGTCCGCGGCAGGTAGGGCTGGCGCCACAACCCTCCCGAGGCCGCCCCGTGGGACTCGTGCTCCCACTGCACCCCGACGTCCGGCCGTCCCACGTTGAGGTCGTGGACCAACAGCGCGGCGAGCAGAGCCGACGAGGTGGCGGGTTCGAAGATCTCGATGCCGAACGCGTGCGCCCCCTTGTAGGTGGCGGCGAGGATCTTGTTCTTGGTGACCGAGCGGGTGTCGGTGGCGGGGGCGACGTTGACGGAGACGGTGTGGCCGTCCGCGAACGCGGTGGTGGCGCGCCAGCGCTGGACCCGCTTGGCGAGCGTGTAGTTGGGACCCTGCTGGGGGACCAGCGCATCGTGTACGGCCGGACCGTGCCCCTTCTCGTAGTTGCGGTGGAAGACCTTCTGTCCGGTCAGAGCGCCGACGATCTTCTTGACGTCGGTGGCCTTGCGCGCCGCGAGTGCCGCGTCCGAAGCCCGGCGGACGTCGGCGGGGACCACGAACGTGTCCATGGGGGTGGCGAGGTAGGCCAGGGCGTCGGCGGTTCCGTCCTTCAACAGGTCGACGACGAGGGCGTCGGCCGCAGACGAGAGCTGGACGTGGGTTCCGCCATCCGCGTAGAAGTAGCTGCCCACCGTGAGCGGGGCCGGGGCCGCTGACCGGGCCCAGGCGGCAAGCTCGGGGAGCTGGGTGAGCAGGTCGATGCCCGGCCGGCCGTCCGCGTCCGTGGGGAAGTGGAGCCTGCCCGCGAATCCTGCTGCCTGCTCGCGGAACCGGTCCCACACCGGGCTCGAGGGCAGGTCGACGCCCAGGACGTCGGCGCCCCAGCGCAACAACCGGGCGGCGGGCCCCATCTCGGAACCAAGGCCGAGCACGAGCATCGCGCGGCCCGGCAGTGAGAGCCACTCAGGGTTGTCCTGCACCAACCTGAGAGCGTCCGCGCAGCTCGGCTCGATCACCCCCGCGTCGACCCACGTGTCCAGCCGGGCGCGCAGCATCGCACCGGACAGTTCCTCGCCGCGGTAGGGGATGGACAGTTCCGTGGCGGGGGCCGCCGTGCCGTGGACCGTCTCGGTCCCCGGGGTGGATCGGGAGGGGACGACGGCGAGGTAGTCCGTCATCGGGGTCTCGACCATCTGGCCGTCGACCTCGTGGACGCCGACCATCCTGGACTGCAGCGAGTCGAGAGCCGCGCGGGCCACCCCGTCCCACGCGGCGGCATCGGCGACGCCCGCACTGACCAGTTCGGTGAAGGGCTGGATGTATCCCTTGCGCCAGTCCTTGATCTTGTGGACCCGGTCTCCCGCTGCCGGGTCCACGGTGGCGAGTGCGTCGGCGACGACCTGCTTGGCCAGCCGCCCGGACGAGCGGTTCCCGGCGGAATCGGTGGGGAACTGAACCCCGCTGCTGTTCGGTGTCATGGCGCTCCTGGATCGGGGACAGATTTATCCGAGGTTAGCCTCACATTCGGCCACGTGGGACCCTGTCGGGTGCCTTGCCGACGGCGAGTCCGCAGAATTCTGGTGAGAAGTGATCAATGTCACTAATAGAGGCCCCGCCGAACAATCTATAATCAAAAGCTCACTTATTAAGGTTCACATAAGTCGAGGTAGTCGCAGGGGCGGCGCCCTTCAGCAGCAATCATCGTCCGGACCACGGAGTCTGGGTGTAATCGCGCGGCTGGGTATTACCTGTGCCTAAACGAGACTTCTTGTAACAAGTCCAGAAAATTGCTCGATAGGGTGATGACACGATCCGACGGTGAGCGCCCCAGGGTGGCACGCCGGACCGGGCGACTAGGGGGTAACCCGGGTCGCTGGGTCGTCACCAACAACAGGAAGGCAATTCCTATGAAGAACTCCAAGCGGATGATGGCCGTCATCGCCGCCTCCGGACTCGCGCTCGGCACGATGCCGGGCGTCGCCAACGCTCAGAGTGTCGAGCTCGGCCTCGGCCTCGGTGCGGCCCTCGGCTCCGGCGAGCTCGCCCTCGACCTCGGTGCGGCTCTCGGTTCCACCATGCCGGAACCTCTGCCGACCCCGGGAACGGGTTCTGCTGCTCTGCAGGGTCTGTCGTCGGATCTGCCGGGTAGCTCGGATGATCCGGAGGCTCCGGGTTCGCTCGAGAACCTGACGGGTCTGTCGTCGGATCTGCCGGGTAGCTCGGATGATCCGGAGGCTCCGGGTTCGCTCGAGAACCTGACGGGTCTGTCGTCGGATCTGCCGGGTAGCTCGGATGATCCGGAGGCTCCGGGCTCGGTTGAGGTCGCGATGGGTTCGCTCGCGACCCTGTCGTCGGATCTGCCGGGTAGCTCGGATGATCCGGAGGCTCCGGGTTCGCTTGAGAACCTGACGGGTCTGTCGTCGGATTTGCCGGGTAGCTCGGATGATCCGGAGGCTCCGGGTTCGGTTGAGGTTCTGACGGGTTCGTTGACGGGTCTGTCGTCGGATCTGCCGGGTAGCTCGGATGATCCGGAGGCTCCGGGTTCGGTTGAGGTTCTGACGGGTTCGTTGACGGGTCTGTCGTCGGATCTGCCGGGTAGCTCGGATGATCCGGAGGCTCCGGGTTCGCTCGAGAACCTGTTCGGTTCGCTGACCGGATTGTCCTCGGAGTTCCCGGGTTCGAGTGACCTCGGTTCCACCTTCGAGGGTTCAGAGGTAATCATCACCGGTTCCGCCAACGGCGGCTCCTCCGACCCCGCGACTCTGCTCGCAGTCGGTTCGCTCGCCGCTGCCGGCATCGGCATCGGCCTCGCCGTCTCCGGTGGCGTCAACCTCCCGCCGCTCCCGCAGATCAACGTGGGGCTCGTCTGCAACCTCCCGCCGGAGGCCATCGAGTTCCTCAAGGACAACGGCTCCATGGAGCGGGATGAGTGCGAGCCCGTCGAGGAGCAGAACTGAGGTTCGTCCTCATCGACGCTGACTGAGTCAGCGATCGGATAGTTCTCCGGCGATCCCCGTCGACCACACGGTCGGCGGGGATCGCTGCATTTCCCGGGGTCTGGATACGCTCTGGGTCATGTCCGTCCCCGACTTCGTCCTCGAGCTCCGCCGTCACGTGGGCACCGCGCCCCTCTGGTTGGCGGGTGCCACCGCCGTCATCCGCGACCCCCACGGCGCGCGCGTCCTGCTGGTCCGCCGGGCCGACAACGGCTGGTGGACCCCGGTCACCGGCATCGTCGACCCGGGGGAGCATCCCGCCGAGGCCGCGGTCCGCGAGGCACGGGAGGAAGCCGCCGTGCGCATCCGGGTGGACCGCGTCGCCTCCATCGGCGTCTCGCGGATGGTCACCTATGACAACGGTGACCGCGCGCAGTACCTCGACCACACCTTCGCCTGTACCTACCTCGACGGCGACCCGCACCCCGCCGACGGCGAGAACACCGACGTCCGCTGGTTCGCGGTCGATGACCTGCCCGAGATGCGCCCCCACATGCTCGCGAGGCTGGAGGCGGGACTGGCGGACGAGGAGCGCACCCGGATCGAGCTGACCACCGAGTCCGCCGAGAGTGGGACCGGCCACTGCGGATAGGCCCCCGCTCGGCGCAGCACTAGAATCGGGGCATGCCCGCCGACCGCTTCCGAGCCGAGGTGCCCCCCGTGGTGACCGCGGTCGTCGGCGTCGTCGTCGCGGTGGTCAGCGCGGTGTTCGGCATCGCCGCCCACGGCCTGGCCGCCGGAACGGTCGCGGTGGCCCCGAGCCCCGGTCAGATCCTGCTGATCGCGGCGGCGAGCGCGGGCGTGGGGGCGGCCACCGCTGCCATCGCCCGGCAGCGGTCCCCGATCCCGGTGGCGGGGGCCGGCCTGATCGCGGGCCAGGGAGTCGTCCACCTCCTGCTGGCACCCGGGCACACGCACTCGGCCACCCCGGGCTCCTCCCACGCCGCGTTCGGCCACCACGTGACCGATCCCGCCCTCGTCCGCGCCGCCATGGACGGCGCCGGGTCCGAGGTGGTCGCCTCCCCGGCGACGCTGCTGACCCCCGGGATGCTCGGTGCACACCTTGCCGCCATCGCCGTGACCCTCGGCCTGGTGGCGGTCCTGTCCGTGACCCTGGCCTGGGTGGCGGCGCGGGTGATGCCGCTTCTGGCGACGGCCCACCTCGTCGTCGTCGCCCCGCTCGTCTCCTCCTACGACGCCGGCGCCCCGCGCGGCCGGTTCCTCCTGGCCCGCGGAGGCACCCGCGCGCCGCCCGTGGCTGTGTGATCCCACCTCCTGCACCGCCCGCGCCACGCGCCGGCGGGCGACCTCACACACCACACCAAGGACTGACACACCCATGCGTTCCCACACCCGTGCCTCCCACACCCGTGCCTCCCACACCCGTGCCTTCAACAAACGTGCCGCCTTCGCCGCGGCCACCGCACTGACCCTCGCCCTGTCCACGGCGGCCTGCGCCTCCGACGACTCGCCCGGGACCACCGGCGCCACCGACCAGACGACCAGCGCCGAGGCCGCGGGAGTCGTGATCCTCGACGACGGCTGGGCCAAGGCCACCGGCACCGACATGGCCGGGGTCTTCGGCACCATCCGTAACCCCGGCGAGGACGACCTCCACCTGACCGGCGTCTCCGGCGACCTCGGCGGCCGCACCGAGCTGCACGAGACCGTCCCCGGCGGCAGCGGCATGATGATGCAGGAGAAGGAGGACGGCTTCCTCGTCCCCGCCGGCGGCGAGCTGATCCTGGAGCCCGGCGGCAACCACATCATGCTCATGGACCTGGACCAGCCCATCACCACCGGCCAGCAGATCACCCTGACCCTGGAGTTCTCCGGCGGCGTCCGGGGCGGGGGCACCGAGCAGGACGTCACCGTCTCCGCCCGCGACTTCCGTGGCGGCGAGGAGGAGTACGTCGGTGGCGACCACGGGGGAATGGACCACGGAGCCATGGACCACGGCGCCATGAATCACGATGGCTGACCGGGCCTCGCGCGGTCTGTCGCGACGGTCGGTGCTCACCCGGGGTGCCGGAGCCGTGGTGGGGGGCGCCGTGATCGGCAGTGGACTGGTCGGCGGCGCGGTGGGGGGTGCCGCCGGGTACGCGGGGCGGGGGCTCCTCGACGACGACGAGGCCGTCCCCGACTGGGAGACCGTCGCCGACTCGCGAGTCGTGGGGGCCGCGACCGAGCCCTTCCACGGCCCACACCAGGCCGGCATCACCACGCCGCCGCAGGCGCACGCCGCCTTCCTCGGGTTCGACCTCGCGGCGGGGGCCACCCGCGCCGAGGTCCAGGGTGTCCTGCGGGCGTGGTCCCAGGACGCCGCCCGGCTCACCTCCGGCCGCGGCGGCCTGGCCGACCTCGAACCCGAACTCGCCCGGGACCCGGCGCGGCTGACGGTCACCATCGGGTTGGGTCCGGGGCTGTTCGACGCGGTGCGCATGCCGGAGAAGCGGCCGTCGTGGTTGCGGCAGTTGCCGGCGTTCCCGCAGATCGACCAGCTCGAGGACCGGTGGTCGGGAGGCGATCTGCTGCTCCAGATCTGCGCCGACGACCCGCTCGTCGTCTCGCACGCCGCCCGGATCCTCGCGTCCGGTGTGCGAGGCGTGGCCGAGCAGAAGTGGGCGCAGCGGGGGTTCCGCAAGGCCGTGGGCACCGACCCGACCGGTCGCACGCAGCGGAACCTGTTCGGTCAGATCGACGGAACCGTGAACCCCGGGCCCGACGACGTGGACTTCGACCGGGTCCTGTTCTCCGACGGCAGGTCCGCCGACGGGCAGACCCAGCGGTGGATGCGGGGCGGGTCCTCGCTGGTGCTGCGCCGCATCCGCATGACCATGGACACGTGGGAGGAGATCGACCGCACCTCCCGCGAGCTGAGCATGGGCCGGCGGATCGAGTCCGGTGCGCCGCTGACCGGGGTCCACGAGCACGATCCGGCCGACTTCGAGGCCGTCGACGAGGTCGGTCTGCCGGTGATCCCGCCGGAGTCGCACATGGCCCGGGCCCGGCAGCGCGATCGCGGTGAGGCCATGCTCCGGCGGCCGTACACCTACGACGACCCGCCGGAGCCGGGCCGGATCAGCAACAGCGGCCTGATCTTCACCGCCTACCAGGCCGATCCGGTGCGCACCTACATCCCGGTCCAGCGGCGGCTCGCCGAGCAGGACGCGCTCAACACGTGGACCGTCCCGATCGGGTCGGCGGTGTTCGCGCTCCCGCCGGGTGCGCCGGAGGGTGGGTACGTCGGACAGGGGTTGTTCGAGGGATGAGCTGACACGCAGCCGCCCCCGGCGATGAGCCCCCGCGCGAGCATCGGCTCACGCTGGTGTTCGTCGCCGGGGGCGGCGGTAGTCGGGAGCGGTGGGGTCGGCGGGGTCAGATCGCCGCGGCGATGGCGTCGGCCATGGCCTGCTGGCCGAGGGCGGTGGGGTGGAACGCGGCCGCGTTGGTCGGTGCGCCCCCGAGGAAGTCGGTCCAGCGCTGGTCGGCCGGGGCGCAGGCGCTGCGGTCGACCTCGTCGGTCGGCAGGACCGAGATGTGGCCGTTGCGCTGGGCGGCGTCGTCGACGGCGTCGTTGATCGACTCCGCCACCTCACGGGCCCACTGGAGGTTGTCCTCGGTGAGAGCATCGGTGAACGCGCAACCGTCCTCGTCCGACTCGGGCATCAACGGCATGTACTGCGTGGCGACGACGGTCGCGCCCGGTGCGGCCTCGCCGATAGCCGCATAGACCTCGTCGATCTCCCCGCCGTCGCCGAAGACCTCGGCCATGTCCGAGGCGACGGTCCCGCCGAGCTCGGTGCGGCAGTCGCGTGGCGCGCGGGGATCGGTGGGGAGAGCACCCTGCGTGATGCAGCCGACGATCGTGCCGAAGCCGACGTCGTTGCCGCCGATCGACAGCGTGACCAGGTCGGTGGTCGAGTTCAGGGCGTCGAACTGCGGCGGGACGCCCGTGGACTGCGAACCGTTGAGGTCGGGGATCTGGGCCCCACCGCACGTGGCGTCGGTGAGGTCGCCGACCGCCGGGTTGGGGTCGAGGAGATTCGGGTAGTTCGCGAGACTCCGACCGCATGCCGCGGGCCCGCCCGCCGACTCGCGGCTGTCGCCTAGCGCCGCATACGAATCGCCCAGGGCCACGTAGTCCGCGTAGGCGGGCTGGGCCAGGGAACCGAGCGAGCCGCTCGCGGGGAGGGGCGTCCCGGCCGTGGATCCGAGGGCGCCGACGGCGATCGTGCCGTCCGTCTGCGTGGTCGACTGTGCGGCCGCGACGGGCGCGGCAGCGAGCGCGAGGGAGGCCGCCAGCGCGAGGGTCGTGGTGAGGGTGCGTGCGCCGGCGGAGCGGCGGGGTAGGGGAGTGAACATGACCGCAGTCTGCTATCCCGGGTGCCCCACCGTTGGTAGTTGTGGCAACTAAGCAAATTCTATTCCTGTGGGCCGGCGTCGGCGCTACCCCGACAGCGCGGACAGCACCCGACCGGCCACGTGGGCGTGCCCGGCGGACGTGGGATGAACGGGCACCGAGGAGGTCTGCAGGCCGGTGAAGTCGACCCACCGGGTCTCCGGGGGCGTGCACATCGAGTGTCCGGGCTCGTCGGGGATCACGACGGTCGCCCCGTTGCGCTGAGCCGCGTCGCGGACCACCCGGTTGATGCTCTCCTGGAATCCGCGGACCTTGTCCCGTTCGGCCTCGGGGATCGCGATGAACGGTGCGCAGTCGGGCGAGGCGAGCAGGGTGCGGTCGTCCGGGATCGCGGAGAGGTATCCGACGGTCACCACGCGGGCGTCGGGGGAGCGCCGGGCGATCTCGGCGTACACCGAGTCCATACGCCCGTCGAGCTCCTCGAGAGCCCGCGCGGCCTGGCGGTCGATCACGTCGGAGCACCCGGTGGTGGCATCGAAGCCCTCGGCGAGTCGCGAGGTCACCGAGTCCACCATCGGCAGGAACTCCGGGGCGGTGTTGGGCCGGACGGCGCAGGCCACGATCACCGCGGCGAACCCCACGTCATTGCCGCCGATGGTCATGGTGACGAGGTCGGTCCGCGCATCCAGGGCATCGAGCTGGGGCGGCGCCCCGTTGCGCGCCGGCTCGAGGAAGTCGTCGGCGGTGGCTCCCCCGCAGCTGGCGTTGATGAACGTCCCCACACCGAGCTCGCGGGCCACGACCGTGGGATAGGCGTCGTCGGTCCGCACACACGCGACGGGCCCGGCGCCCCAGGATCCCGGTGCCACCCGGCCGACGGCGGCGTACGAATCGCCCAGCGCCACGTAGCGCGCCGGACCGGTTCCGGTGCCGGCGTAGACGGACGGGCCGAGACCCTCGCCACTGATCTGACCTGCGATGTTCTGCCCCAGCGTCTGCGTGGAGCCGCCCGCCTGCTCGATCGTGGAGCCGGTCGACGGGGGAGCGGCGGGGATCGCCGGGGTCGATCCGGCCACGACAGGGGCGACGAGGGAGCTCAACAGGACTGTTGCGGCGGCCGCCACGGCGCCGGTGGTCGCCGGGCCCGCGCCGCGACGGAGACGTGAGGTGTGCATGAGATCACTCTCTCATGAACGCTCGTCCATCAGGCAGGTCCGCGGCCCCGGTTCTGGTGAACCGGGGCCGCGGGACGCACCGGACCTGAGGCCGAGGAGCCGTCAGTCGACGGGCGGTGCGGCGGGCAGGCGCACGACCTGGCCGGCGTAGGACAGTCCCGCGCCGAAGCCGATGCACAGGGCGACCTGACCCGGCTGGGCCTCGCCGTCGCGCAGCATGGCCTCCATGGCCAGCGGGATCGAGGCCGCCGAGGTGTTGCCGGTCTGCTCGATGTCGTTGGCGATAGCCACCGAGTCGGGGAGTCCGAGGTGCTTGGCCATGGCCGAGTTGATGCGCCCGTTGGCCTGGTGGGGGATGAACGCCTGGATCTGCTCGGCGGTCACGCCCGCGGTCTCCAGCGTCTGCGCGCACACCTTGGACACCTGCACGGCGGCCCAGCGGAACACCTTGGAGCCGTCCATGACCAGGTAGGGCTGGAGCACGGCCTCCTCGCGCGCGGCGGCCGCGGAGGCATCGACCTCGTCCACGTACTGCTTGAAGTCCTTGGTCTGGCGGATGGCGTCGCCCTTCTCGCCGTCGGACCCCCACACCACCGGGCTGACGTCGTTGGTCTCCGACGGGCCCACCACCACGGCGCCCGCGCCGTCGCCGAAGATGAAGGCGGTGTTGCGGTCGGAGAAGTCGATGCCGTCAGTCATCTTCTCCACGCCCACCACCACGACGTACCGGGCGCCGCCGCCGCGGATCATGGTGGTGGCCACGGCCAGGCCGTAGCCGAACCCCGCGCAGCCGGCGGTCAGGTCGAACGCGGCGATGCCGTTGCGGCCGAGATCGGTGGCCACCTGCGGAGCCGCGTGCGGCACCTGCGTCCAGTTGGTGGAGGTGCACACGATCACCGCGTCGATGAGCTCCGGATCGATGCCGGCGGAGGCCACGGCCTTCTTGGCGGCCTCGCTCGACATGGAGACGATCGTCTCGTCCGGCTCCGCCACGCGGCGGTTGAGGATCCCAGAGCGCTCGTAGATCCACTCGGAGCTCGAGTCAATCGTCTCGCAGATCTCCTCGTTGCTCACCACGCGACGTGGACGGTAGGCGCCGATGCCCAGGAGGGTCGTGCCGGGCGCGCCCTCGCTGGTCGCGATGGTCACGGTGTCGTTGGAATCCGCCATTGCAGATGGTGCTCCTCGTCGGTGTGCTGTTCGTGCGGTTCGTGGTCGGCGCACGGCTGGTGCTCCCCGACACAGTACTGCTGTCTCGGTGGACATCGTCGCACCAGACGTCGATGTTTCGTCGACGATCGGGCGCCACCCTCGGGTCAGTCCGTGACCAGGCCCTCGAGCCATCCGCGCCAGCGCTCGGAGTCCCAGGTGGGCTCCACGCCGTCGACCGCGGCGGCACCGAGCGGTGCGCCCGACCCGCCCGGGACGTCCACGTACTCGTACGCGCGGACGGCGACGGCGGCGCTGCTCGTCGCGTCCTCGGGCGTGTCCCCGGCGGGGAAGACGTAGAGCTCGATCACACCGTCGACGGGCGCGGAGAGGACGATCAACGCGGAGGCCTCCGACTCCGTCGCGACGATGCCCCCGACCTCACCGGACCGGGCGACCTCTGCGGACCGGGTGGCTTCTCCGTTCCCGTGCGCACCGCCGACCCCGGCCGCGGGGGCCACGAGTCGTCCGAGCACCCGCGACCACAGGTCGGGCACCGAAGACCGCACGGGGTCGGTGGCCGCGTGGACGGTCACCACCCCGTCGGCGGGTCGGTGGGTGAGCCGGTGCGCGAGCACGGTGAGGGACTGGGCCCAGCCGCTCACGCTGCCGTCGACCGACTCCTCCGCGAGTTGCCCGCCGGAGGCGAACCCGGACCGCAGGGTCAGCACCGTGCCGCCCTCGCCGTCGTCGGCGACCTCACAGGAGGTCGTCCACGGGGGCACCGGGATCCCCTCCCCCATCCAGTCACGTTCCTCGAAGGTGAACTCCCCCGGCGCGGTGCCGGCGGGGGGCGAGAAGACCGTGATCTCGCCGACGGTGGCGGTGAGCATCGCCTCGGCGGCGGCCTCCGGACCGGTCGTGGGATCCGGGGCGCCGGGGTCGGCGAACTGCACGATCCGGCCTCCCACCTGCGGCTCCAGAGCGCACGGCACGAACCACGAGGAGATTCCCTCGCCGGTCGAGACCGCGTCCCACACCACGCCCGGCGCCACCGGGAGCGGCACGCTGCACACCACGTGGCGGCCGTCGTCCGTGGCCTCGATCCCTGCCGTCACCCCGTACATGTCGTGCTCCCGCCCGCCCGTCCGACCGTTACCGTCGTCAACGCTACCGGCGTGGGTGCACGACGTAGTCTGACGGTCGTGATCGCGACGAGGGAGGTGGTGGACCCGGGCGGACGCGGGACCGCTCTGCGGGGCCCGGTGGTCGCCACCGCCCTGCTCTTCGCCGCGAACGGGGCGATCTTCGGCGCCATCGTCCCCCGTCTCCCGGACCTCAAGGACGCCCTCGACCTGGGTCCGGCCGCGTTCGGCCTCGCGATGGCGTGTTACCCCGCGGGCGCACTCGTGGGAGGGCTCGTCGCCCCGGTCCTCATGCGCAGACGCTCGGACGGGGCGGTGGCGGTGGCCACGATGGTCGTGGCCTCGCTCGTCGCCGCGGTCCTCGGGCTGTCCCCGGCCGTGGGGGTGTTCGCCGGGCTGCTCCTGCTGTTCGGCGTGTGCGACGCCGTCACCGACGTGGCCATGAACGCCCACGGCATCCGCGTGCAACTCCTGCACGGTCGGTCCCTGATCAATCGATTCCACGCCGTCTGGTCTCTCGGGGCGGTGCTCGGCGCCGCGGGGGGTTCGGTCGCCGCCGGGGCCGGGGTGACGGTGGTGGGTCAGATGAGCGCGGCCGGCGTCGTCTGCGCGGTCGCCGTGCTGGCCGCGTACCCCCTGCGGCTGGGCGCTGCGGGGGCAGAGGACCGGTTTGGCCGGGACCTGGATCGCGCCCCGGGGCCGGCGACGCCACCCGGTTCCCCCGCCTCGCACCGCCGGATCCCGGGGGGCCGGACAATGCTCCTGCTGGTGGCGTTCGGCCTGCTCGCCTCGTGCGCGGCGGTCGTGGAGGACTTCGCGCAGACCTGGTCGGCGCTCTATCTCCGCGAGGTCGCGGCGGCCGGTGCCGGGCTGGCGGGCCTCGGCTTCATCGCGGTCCAGGGTGCACAACTGATCGGCCGCCTCACCGGCGACCGGCTGGTCGACGGAGTCGGCGCCGCGCACGTCGGCCGCATGGGTGGGGCGTGTGTGGTGGCGGGGTCGGGTGCGGCGATGACCGCGTCGTTCGTCCTGGACGGCCCCGCACTCCTGGTGGTGCTACTCGCCGGCTTCGCGCTGGCCGGGTGGGGCATCGCCACCGTCATCCCGGGCGCGATGGTGGGTGCCGACTCCGTCCCCGGCCTGACCCCGGGCACGGGGCTGGCGGTGCTCAACTGGGTCATGCGCCTGGGGTTCCTGGCCTCCCCGCCACTGGTCGGCCTGATCGCCGAACACGCCGGGATGCGGTGGACCGTCCTGCCGGTGCTCGCGGGCGGCGTGTTGATGACCCTGCTGGCCGGTCGGCTGCTCGGTCGGTCCGACCAGCGGCAAGCGGCGCGCGCATGAACGGGACACGAGGGGACCGGCCGTTCGTCAAGAGGGGCTCCCGTCACGGCCCCGACTTCTACCGCCACGAGGCCGCCGGACTGGCCTGGCTCGCCGCGGCGCCCGGCGGGCCCCGGGTGGTGGAGGTCCTGGGGGTCGACGACGACGAGATCGCCCTCGAACCCCTTCCCGCCGGTCGCGCCACGGCGCAGGCGGCCCGGCGGTTCGGGCGGTCGCTGGCGGTGATGCACGATGCCGGGGCCGCCGACTGGGGCGCACCCGCCGACGGCTGGGCGGGCCGGTGCTTCATCGGCGACCGTCCCCAGGAATGCCGGCCCACCCGGTCGTGGGGCGAGTTCTACGCCGAGCAGAGGGTGCGCCCGTTCGTGGCGATCGCCGTGGACATGGGGATGCTCGGCGGAGCCGACCTCGCCGTCGTCGAGCGCGCCTGCGACCGGATCGCGGCCGGGGAGGTGGACCACCCCCACGACCACCCCGCCCGCCTCCACGGCGACCTGTGGACGGGGAACGTGCTGTGGGCGCCGGCGCGCGCAGCGGCCGGGGCCGACGCCGTCGAGGCCGTGCTCATCGACCCCGCCGCGCACGGCGGGCACCGTGAGACCGACCTGGCCATGCTCGCGCTGTTCGGGGCGCCGTACCTGAACGAGATCCTGCGCGGCTATCAGGAGCGCCACCCGCTGCGCGAGGGGTGGCAGCAGCGGGTGCCGCTCCATCAGCTGCACCCGCTGGCCACCCACTCGGCCGGCCACGGCGCCGGCTACGCGGTCGCGTTGGTCGACGCCGCCCGTCAGGTCCTGCTGCTCTGACCCCGGGTCACTGTGCCGGGCTCACGCGGAAGACCTCGTCCCGGTTGTTCGCGTTGGAGGTGGTGACAAGCAGTGAGCCGTCCGGCTCGGGCGTCAGCGAACGCAGGCGGCCGAAGCCACCCTCGAGGAGCACGGAGGCGTCGACGATCGACCGGCCATCGGAGGAGAGGCGGAACAGGACCAGCTTCTGTTCCCTGAGGTTGGCCATGGCGAGGCTGCCTTTTCACTCGCCCCACGCCTCGCCCTGCTGGAACTCGATGTCCGCCGGGGCCAGAGGCGGGCGACCCGAGGACCATACGGCCTCCACCGCGTCCGGGAACCGCTCGGTGTCGGTCATCGGGACGTTCTGGTTGTACTGACCGTTCACGTTCGGGTTCCAGCCGTAGTTGGCGCCGGGCTCGAGGAGGTTCACCTCGTCGTCGCGGTCCGGTCCGTGCTCGGCGGAGTAGACACGGCCGGTGCCGGGCTGGACAGCCAGTCCCTGGACGTTGCGGTGGCCGATCGTGTGGATCACCGAGTCGCCCGAAGCGGCAGTCCCGTCGGGGTTGACGTGCAAGGTCTTTCCGGCGAGTGAGGTGGGATCCTGCGGGTCGGTGGCGCTGTAGATGTCGCCGGTGCCGATGTAGATCGACCCGTCGTCGTCGACCAGCAGACGGCAGCCGCTGTGGATGCCCTCGGCGCCCAGCGGGATACCGGTGACGACGTCGCGGACCCTGGTGAGCGCGGACCAGTCCTCGGCCGCCCGGAACGTGGTGACCCGGTTGTCGCGGGTCCCCCCGGCGTTCTGGGAGTAGCACACGTGGATCTCGCGATTCTGCGCGAATCCGGCATCGACGGCCATGCCTATCAGGCCGCTCTCCGACTGGCGTACCAGGCCGGGCAGGTCGATCGCGACATCCCGCCGTTCGCCGCCGGCGAGCTGCGCGACCATACGGCCGCCGCGCTCGCCGGTCAGGAGGGTGCCGTCCGGGGTGCGGACCACGTCCCACGGGATGTTGAGCTGGTCGATGACGGTCGTCGTGGTGACGGCGGGGCCCTCGACCACCCGTACGCCCTCGCCTGCACCGACGCCCACCTCCGGCGGGAAGAGCAGGTCCGGCGGAATGGAACCGGTGTCCACCGAGCCGCCGCCGAGGGAACCGAACTGGGCATGTGCCACGGCAGGGAACGCGAGGGCGACGGCGGCCGCCACGGCCACCCCGGCCACTACGATCTGCGGCTCCTCTGCGATGTGCGGACGACTTGCGGTGTGACACAGACCATATGCACAAACTCTCAGGTGCGGTACCGCACCGACCACAAAACCCCGGTCACCTGCCCTGGTGGGAGCGGGTGACCGGGGTCGGGGGGCGATGCGCGACCGGAGGGGTTAAAGCTCCTCGATGGTGGCCGTGGCGTGCACTGTGCCGAGCTTGCGCGGGTTGCGCACCCGCAGCGACCAGGCCGGATCGCCGGTGCCGGTGCCGGTGCCGGCGCCCGCGTCGGGCCGGGCGCCCGCAACAGCCCCGCGCCGGGCGTAGATCGCGAGCTTCGCGGGCAGCACGACGGGTTTGCCGAACTCCACCGAGTAGCGCGCCCGCTCGGGGATGGCGCCCTCGACCACACCGAGCATGGTGGCGGCCGTCCACATCCCGTGCGCGATGACGTTGGGGAACCCGAACGCCTTGGCGCCCACCTTGGAGACGTGGATGGGGTTGCGGTCCCCGGACACCGACGCGTACTCGGAGATCAGCGACTCGGACACCGACCTGACCACGGTGGGGTCACCGATCTCCGCGGCCGTGGGCGGCTCGGGCCTCGGCGGGCGCGGTGCGTCCTTGGGAGGGGTCAGTGACGTCCGGCGCTTGGAGAGCAGGCCCGACCGCTGGACCCAGGACGGCTGGTCGTCGTCGCCGGTACGGATCTCCGTGACGATGTCGAGCAGCAACCCGGCGGGGTGCTCCCGCAGGTTCTCGGCCCGCGCGCGGATCGAGAGCTCGTCGCCCACCCGCAAGGGGCGGTGGGACTCGATCTCGTTGGTCAGGTGCACCGAGCCCATGGCCGGGACCGGGTAGGCCGGGTCCAACATGAGCTGCATGCTCAGGGGGAAGGCCAGCGTGAACGGGTAGGTCAGCGGCAGGGCGTCACCGAACCGCAGGTCGCAGACGCGGGCGTAGGCGGCCAGATTGGCCACGTCCACGCGCACGCCGGCCACCTCGACGCCCTTGTCGGGCATCGACGTGCCGTCGCGCTTGCCGCCCACCACGGGGACAGAGCCGACGGCCGCCTTGCCGTACTGGGCCAGGAGGTTGGGGATGGCGGGCAGGCGGGTGTACTCCACGGTGTTCTCCGACCTGGTGTTCTCCGACGACGAGCGATCCACCTCGATCACGCGCCCAGGAGGGACTGGCCACACACGCGGATCACGTTGTCGGTGACCGCGGAGGAGGCGGGGCTGGCGAAGTAGGCGATCGTCTCGGCCACGTCGACGGGCAGACCGCCCTGCTGCATGGAGTTCATGCGGCGTCCGGCCTCGCGGGTGGCGAACGGGATGGCCGCGGTCATCTGGGTCTCGATGAAGCCGGGGGCCACGGCGTTGACGGTGATCTTCTTGGACGCCAGCTCGGCGGAGGCGCCGTCGACGAACCCGATCACGCCGGCCTTGGAGGCGGCGTAGTTGGTCTGGCCGCGGTTGCCGGCGATCCCGGCCATCGAGGAGACGCCCACGACGCGGCCGCCCTCGGTGAGGACGCCCTTCTCCGCGAGCTCGGCGGTGATCCGCTCCGGCGCGACGAGGTTGACGGCCATGACCGAGTCCCAGCGCGCCGAGTCCATGCCGGCCAGGGTCTTGTCGCGGGTGATGCCCGCGTTGTGCACGAGGATGTCGATGACGCCCTCGTGGCGCTCCTGCACGTGCTTGGCCAACACCTCGGCGGCGTCGGCGGCGGTCACGTCGAGCGGCAGCGAGGTGCCGCCCACCTTGTTGGCGGTCGCGGAGAGGGACTCGCCGGCGGCGGGGACGTCACAGCAGATCACGTGCGCCCCGTCGCGGGAGAGCACGGCGGCGATCTCCGCACCGATGCCCCGGGCCGCGCCCGTGACCACGGCGACCTTGCCCTCGAGGGGGCGGTCCCAGGACCCGGGGGCGGTCGCGGCGCCGGCACCCACGCGGAACACCTGGGCGTCGACGTAGGCGGACTTGCCGGAGAGGATGAAGCGCAGGGTGGACTCGAGGCCCGACGCGCCGGTGTCGGCGTCGGCGGAGACGTAGACCAGCTGGACGGTGGTGCCCCGCTTCATCTCCTTGCCGAGCGAGCGGGTGAAGCCCTCGAGCGCGCGCTGGGCGATGCGCTCCTCCACCGACCCGGTCTCCTCCGGGGTGGTGCCCAGGACCACGACGCGGCCGCTGGCGGCGACGCGGCGGACGACGGGGTTGAAGAAGTCGAACAGGGCCTTGAGGTCCTCGGTGCGGCGGATGCCGGTGGCGTCGAAGACCAGGCCGGCGAACTTGCCCTCGGCGTCCGCGCCGGCCAGCTCGTAGTCCGACTCGAGGATCGCGCGGACGGGCTCGACCAGGCGGCCCTCGCCGCCGACCAGGACCGGGCCGTGGAGAGCGGGCTGCCCGGCCTCGTGCCGGCGGAGCTGCTCGGGCTGCGGGAGGCCGACCTTGCCGGCGATGAACGACCCGGGGGCCGAGGTCACGAACTGCGAATAGAGGTCGAGGTTGCCCTGTGCCATGGCGATCATCTCCTGGAGAGGTGCGGTCTTACGGGTCGACAAGTAACTTACTGCTGAGTAACAATACTAGTCGGGCCGCGCTACGGGCCACCGGACACCGAGAACAAACGGGAGTGACACACGTGACCACAAGCCCCCGCAAGGTCGCCATCGTCGGCGGCAACCGAATCCCCTTCGCGCGATCGAACGGCAAGTACGCGGACGCCTCCAACCAGGACATGCTGACGGCCGCCATCGACGGTCTCGCCAGCCGCTACAACCTGCAGGGCAAGCGCATGGGCATGGTCGCCGCCGGCGCCGTCCTCAAGCATGCCCGCGATTTCAACCTCACTCGCGAATCCGTCGTCGGCTCCGTCCTCGACTCCTCGAGCCCGGCCTACGACGTGCAGCAGGCGTGCGGCACCGGCCTGGCCACGGCCATCCAGGTCGCCGACGCCATCGCGGTCGGCCGCATCGACGCCGGGATCGCGGGCGGCACCGACACCACCTCCGACGCCCCGCTGGCCGTCAACGACGACCTGCGCAAGATCCTCATCAAGGTCACCTCGGCCAAGAGCACGGTCGACCGGCTCAGGCTCCTCGGCGACATCCGTCCGCAGTCGCTGGTCCCCGAGCAGCCGCAGAACGCGGAGCCCCGCACCGGACTGTCCATGGGTGAGCACGCCGCCATCACCGCCCGCGAGCTCGGCGTGACCCGCGAGGCCCAGGACGCGCTCGCCGCGGCCAGCCACCACAACCTCGCCGCCTCCTACGAGTCCGGCTTCCAGGACGACCTGGTCACCCCGTTCCTCGGCGTGCCGCGGGACGACAACATGCGTCCCGACTCGTCCGAGGAGAAGCTCGGCAAGCTCAAGCCGGTCTTCGGCAAGCGCGACGCCGAGGCCCACGGCACCGAGGCCACCATGACGGCCGGGAACTCCACCCCGCTCACCGACGGCGCCTCCGCGGTCCTGCTGGCGAGCGAGGCCTGGGCGGAGGAGAACAAGCTCCCCGTCCGCGCCTACCTGGTGGACTCCGAGACCGCGGCGGTGGACTTCATCCACGGCCACGACGGCCGCACCCCGGACGGGCTCCTCATGGCGCCCACCTACGCGGTCCCGCGGCTTCTGGAGCGCAACGGCCTGACACTGCAGGACTTCGACTACTACGAGATCCACGAGGCGTTCGCCTCGCAGGTCCTGGCCACGCTCGCGGCCTGGGAGTCCGAGGAGTACTGCACCGAGCGACTCGGTCTGGACTCCGCGCTCGGATCGATCGACCGCAGCAAGCTCAACGTCCACGGTTCCTCGCTGGCGGCCGGGCACCCGTTCGCCGCCACCGGGGCCCGCATCCTGGCCGCGACCGCCAAGCTGCTGGAGGAGAAGGGCTCGGGCCGCGCGCTCATCTCCATCTGCGCCGCCGGTGGTCAGGGCGTCACGGCCATCGTCGAACGGTGAGCCCGACGCGCTGACCCCGCCGGCGTCCCCGCCGGGTGGTCGTTTCATGAGTGCAGCCCCCGCGTACGGCGCGGGGGCTGCACTCATCGGTACCGGTCCGTCATAGTGGACGCCACAGTGGTTCGGGTGGGATAACCCCGGTCGACGCCCCGCCGGGTCGAGAGTCCCCCGCTCGTGAGGAGGCGTGAGAACCCGTGGACGATTCCACCACCACCGGCGACGCCGGACCCGCCCGGCCCGTCGTGGTCGAGGGCGAGGGCCCCCATCCCGCGGCCGCCGACCGGCGGCGCTACCGCGTGCGGTCGCGGTGGATCCACACGGGTGTCGGCGTGTTCATGGGGCTGGCGGTGCTCTACGGCTTCGATCTGGTCCACAGCATCGGACGGGTCCCCCGCGGGGCCGAGGTGGCCGGGATCCAGGTCGGTGGGATGCGCACGGCCGACGCCGAGCAGCTCCTGATCCGCGAGCTGGGGCCACGGGTCGACGAGGAGGTCGACCTGCGGGCCGGCGTCGTGTCCACCACCCTCGATCCCCGATCGGTCGGGCTGTCCGTGGACTGGCAGGGCACCCTCGACCGGGCGGGGGAGCAGCCGCTCAACCCGTTCACCCGGCTGATCAGCCTGGTGTGGTCCACCGAGGTGGGCATCGCCAGCGTGATCCCCGACGCGCGGCTGACCGAGTTCCTGGAGAAACTCGCCCTGCAGGCGGACTTCGACCCGCGTGAGGGCGCCATCTGGTTCGACCGTGACGAGGTCCGCTCCGCCATCCCGTTGGACGGCCAGCGTCTGCGGATCGAGAGCTCGCGCGACGCGGTGCTCGCCCACTGGCTCGACGACGACGGCGTCGACCTCGTGGTCGACTACACCCCCACCGAGACGCAGGCCGACCAGGTCCGCGCGCTCATCCGCGACGTGGCCGAACCCGCCGCCGGGCGCGACGTGACGTTGCTGGCCTCGCGGATGCGTGAGGACGGCACGGAGCCGCCCGTCACCACCGTCACGACCAGGTTGCCGGCCCCGCCTCCTCCCCCGGGCAGGGAGCGGGCGGTCCCCGCCGAGCGCGAGCTGGAGATGGTCGACGCCGACGGCCCCGATGCCGTGCCCGTGCTGTTCCCCCGGGACCGGATCGGCGAGTATCTGACCTTCGTGCGCGAGGGGTCCGAGCTGCAACCCCGGTTCGACGCAGACGCGGCCAAGGGGATCCTGGAGCCGCTGATGGAGGAGACCGAGCAGGAGGGCCGGGACGCCTCGTTCTCCTTCAGCGGGTCGTCCGCCTCCGTGGTGCCCGCGGTCCAGGGTCGCACGGTCTCGTGGGGTCCGCTGCTCGGCGCACTCCCGGGACAGCTCACCGACGTCCAGGGTCCGCGCGTGCTCCCCGTCGGCTACGTGGGCCGGGATCCTGAGCTCACCACCGAGGAGGCAGAGCGGGCCGGGATCCGCGAGCCGGTCGGGGAGTTCACCGTCGCGGTGGGCGCCAGCGGCCGGGCGCAGTCGATGATCGCCTCGCTCGCCGGGCAGTTCGTCCCCCCCGGCGAGTCCTTCTCGATGGCCGATGTCGCCGGCACCGTCTCCGGGGACGTCTCCGCCGACGCGGTGGCCACCGCCCTGTTCAACGCGGCGTTCGAGTCCGGGGCGCAGGGGCTGGTCCGGACGGGTCGAGGCGTCGACGGGGCGCAGTTCCCCGCCGGCCGCGACGCCACCGCGTCCGCGGACGTGGGCTTCCGCAACGATCAGGGGACCGGTCTCGTGATCGACGCCTCCGGTGGTGGCGGTTCGGTCACCGTCAGACTGTGGGGGACCCGCGAGTACACGGTCCGGGTCTCGACCGCGCCCCGGGCCGACCTCCGGCGCGCCGAGACCCGCGTCGTCACCAGCGGCGGGTGCACCCCGGACCCGGGTGCCGACGGGTACACGGCCCGGGTCACCCGCGTGGTCCAGCGGGGCGAGGAGACGGTCAGCACCGACACCGTGTCGTCCACCTATGCGCCCCGGGTCCGGATCGAGTGCAGGGTGGAGAGTCCGGCACCCGCGGACGAGCCGCCCGGCCCGGTCGCGCCGCCGCCGGTGCCGGACGACGCGATACGGATCCCGGGTCTGCCGGAGTTCCGGATACCGGTCCTGCCCGGCAACTGACCAGTCCCGCCGCACCGCACAGCACCGCCGCGGATCCGGTGATGCACCCGAAATGCACGGATCCCCGGGGGTCGTGCGGCGTGTCGGGACCGAACACGATGCACAACCCCCGGGGAACGCGGGGCGTGGTCAGCGGTGGATCAGAACGCGGCCTCGTCCAGCTCCATGAGCTCGCTGCCGAGGCCGGCGACGATCCCGCGGGTGGCGGTGATCAGCGGGAGCTCGTTGTTCGCGAACCACTTGGCGGCGGCGATCTTGCCGTTGTAGAAGCCCTTGTCGGCGTCCGACGCGCCGTCCAGTGCCCCGAGGGCGACCTCTGCGCCGACGAGCAGTCGCCAGCCCATCATGAGGTCGCCGAACGCCATGAGCAGACGGACCGAGGCCAGACCGATGGTGTAGAGGTGCTTGGGATCCTCCTGCGAGGCGAGGAGGTGGTCGAAGCAGGTGCCGACCATCGCCTCGACGTCGGCGAGCGCGGTGGCCAGGACCTCGCGCTCGGCGGTCAGCTCCGCCGGACCGTCGGCCTCGAGGAACTTCTTGATCTGCGCCGAGACGTGACCGATGGCGGTGCCGCGGTCGCGGGCGATCTTGCGGAAGAAGAAGTCCTGTGCCTGGATCGCGGTGGTGCCCTCGTAGAGGGAGTCGATCTTGGCGTCGCGGATGTACTGCTCGATCGGGTAGTCCTGCAGGAAGCCCGATCCGCCGAAGGTCTGCAGCGACTCGGTGAGCAGCTCGTACGCCCGCTCGGACCCGACGCCCTTGACGATCGGCAGGAGCAGGTCGTTGACGCGGTGGGCGAGCTCGCCGTCGGCACCGGAGACGCGCTGGGCGATCTCGACGTCCTGATGGGCGGCGGTGTACATGTACACCGCGCGCAGGCCCTCGGCGAACGCCTTCTGGCGGATGAGCGCCCGGCGCACGTCCGGGTGGTGGGTGATGGTCACGCGGGGGGCGTTCTTGTCCGCCATCTCGGCCATGTCGCCACCCTGGACGCGCTCCTTGGCGAACTCCAGGGCGTTGAGGTAACCGGTCGACAGGGTGGAGATGGCCTTGGTGCCGACCATCATCCGGGCGTGCTCGATCACGTCGAACATCTGCCGGATGCCCAGGTTGAGCTCGCCGTCACCGACGATCCAGCCCTTGGCCGGGACCCCGTGGCCGCCGAAGGTCAGCTCGCACGTGGTGGAGACCTTGATGCCCATCTTGTGCTCGACGCCGGTGACGAACACGCCGTTGCGCTCGCCCAGCTCGCCGGTCTCGAAGTCGAAGTGGATCTTGGGGACGAAGAACAGCGACAGTCCCTTGGTGCCCGGGCCCGCGCCCTCGGGGCGGGCCAGGACCAGGTGGAAGATGTTCTCGAACATGTCGTCCGAGTCGGCCGAGGTGATGAACCGCTTGACGCCCTCGATGTGCCAGCTGCCGTCGTCCTGCTTGACGGCCTTGGTGCGGCCGGCCCCGACGTCGGATCCGGCGTCGGGCTCGGTGAGCACCATGGTCGCGCCCCACCCGCGCTCGACGCAGGTGGCGGCCCACTTCTTCTGCTCCTCGGTGCCGTTCTCGTACAGCACGGCCGCGAAGGCGGGGCCGGCTCCGTACATGAACGCGGGGGGGTTGGCGCCGAGCATCATCTCGCCGGTGGCCCACACCATCGCGCGGGGGGCGGGCATGCCGCCGAGGTCCTCCGGCAGACCCATCGACCAGTAGCCGGCGTCGTACCAGGCGCGGAACGACTTCTTGAAGTCCTCCGGCAGGGAGACCGAGTGGGTCTCGGGGTCGAAGACCGGCGGGTTGCGGTCGGCCGAGGAGAAGGACTCGGCGACCGGGCCCTCGGTGAGGGTCGCGACCTCGGAGAGGATGCCCCGGGCGGTGTCGGTGTCCATGTCGCCGAACTCGCCGGCGTCGAGTGCCTCGTTCATGCGCAGGACCTCGAACATGTTGAACTCGAGATCGCGGACGTTGCTCTTGTAGTGACCCATTACGGTCTTCTCCGATCGGAGTGCGGTGTCGTGGCAATGGAGGTGGCCGCGCGGGTCGGCACTGGTGTCCATGGGCGCACCGGAACCTACCCGTCGGTAACAAGACAGATGTTAGTGCGTCGTCAGCGATCCGTCCAAGGTGAGGAAAGACTCTTATTTGCCTGGTGGGCGGCGCGCGGCCGATCGGGCCGCATCGAGCAGGATCGATTTCTCGGCCCGCGCCACGGTCCGCCGGGTGATCTCGGCGTAGTCCGGGGTCACCGACACCGACGTCACGCCCCTGCGGACGAGATGCTCGGCCATCGACGGGTCGGTCGAGGCGGCCTGCCCGCACAGCGAGACCGTGAGTCCCGATTCGTGGCAGCGGTCGATGATCTGGTCGATGAACGCCAGGACCGCCGGGTCCATCGAGTCGAAGAGCTCCGCGCACACCTCGGAGTCGCGGTCCACCCCGAGCGTCAACTGGGTGAGGTCGTTGGACCCGATCGAGACCCCGTCGATGCCCATCGCGGCGTACTCGGGGATCCAGTGGACGACCGACGGGACCTCGGCCATGATCCACCGCTTGAGGCCCGGGTCGCGCCCGAGGGGGTGGGCGTCGATGATGTCCAGACAGGCGCGGAGCTCCCACCCGGTGCGGACGAACGGGATCATCAGGTGCAGGTTGCCGTGCTTCTGCCGAACCCGGGCCAACGCGTCCAGCTCCAGTCGGAACAGGTCCGGTTCCTGCGTGTAGCGGAAGCACCCGCGGTAGCCGATCATCGGATTGCGCTCCTCGGCCTCGACCTCCCCGCCGAGCAGTCCGCGGAACTCGTTGGAACGCAGGTCGGTGGCGCGGTAGACCACCGGCCGGGGCTCGAAGGCCGCGGCGATCGTGCTGATCCCCGAGACCATCCGGTCGACGTACTCCTCCTGCCTCCCCTCGGCGATGAGCGTGCGCGGGTGGACGCCGTCCAGCGCGCTGGTGATGAGGAACTCCGCGCGCAGCAGGCCCACCCCGTCCACGTCCATCGCGGCGACCCTGGCCGCGGCGTCGGGGGTCGCGAGGTTGACGTACACCGCGGTCGCGGTGACCTCGCGGGTCCTCACCTCGGGCGCCCGACCTGCGTCGGCGGGGGCGTGTTCGGCGGCGGCCGGACGCACGGTGCCCGGGTAGACCGCACCGGCGGTGCCGTCGACGGTGATCGTCTGGCCGTCGCGGATGTCCGTGGTCGCCGACCGGGTGCCGACGATGACGGGGCGGCCCAGCTCACGGCCGACGATCGCCGCGTGACAGGTGACCCCGCCCTCGTCGGTGACGATCGCCGCGGCCCGCTTGAGGATCGGCAGCCAGTCCGGGTCGGTCATCGTGGCGACGAGGATCTCGCCGGGCGCGAGGTCGGCCCCGTCCGCGAGCTCGCGCAGGACCCGCGCCCGTCCCGTGGCCGTGCCCGGGCCCGCGCCCAGTCCCTCGACGATCGGGTCGACGTCGGTGTCGGTCGCGGTCCCGGCGTCGCCCGCCCCGCCCGCCGGATCCCCGGCCGTCGCCCGACCCGCGAGGGTGGTGATCGGCCGGGCCTGGACGAGGTAGAGCTCGCCGTCCTCGATCGCGAACTCGGTGTCCTGCGGTGTGCCGTAGTGCGCCTCGGACGCCATCGCCAGCCGGGCGACGGCACGGACCTGCTCGTCGTCGAGGACGCGGGCGGTCTGCATCTCCTCGGGGACGGGCACCAGCCCGTCCCCGGTGCGGCCGGCGACGATCCGCGCGACCTTCCGGCCCACGTGGGCGGTGAGGATGCGCAGGTCGGACTTGGCGACGACGTAGGTGTCGGGTTCGACCTTCCCGCCCACGACGACCTCCCCGAGTCCGAAGGCCGCCTCAATCACCACCCGGTCGGTCTGGGAGGTGCGGGGGTCCGCGGTGAAGGCCACCCCGGAGGTGTCGGAGCGGACCATCCGTTGGACGACCACGGCGATGGAGGGCTCCTCGTCGTACCCCGACACCGCCCGGTAGGTCATCGCCCGCGGGGACCACAGCGAGCACCAGCACCTGCGGACCGCGTCGAGCAGGGCGTCCCCGCCGACGACGTCGGTGTAGGACTCGTGGATCCCGGCGAATGACGTGTCGCCGGCGTCCTCGGCGGGGGCGGAGCTACGGACCGCGACCGGGACGTCGGTGCCCAGCGCGCGGTAGTGCTCGAGGATCGACTCGCGCAGCCGGGCCGGCAGCTCCACCTGCGCGACGGTCCGCGTCAGGTCCTGTGACCTGGCGATGAGCTCGGCCTCGGTGAGTCCCTCCTCCGGCACCCGCTCGGTGTGGAGGCGCGCGCGGACGCCGCCGGCGTCCATCGCCTCCAGATACGCCGACTGGCCGATCGCGAACCCGGGCGGCACGGCGAGCCCGGCGCCCGTCATCTCCCCGAGATTGGCCGACTTCCCTCCGTACTCGGGTGCGTCGTCGAGCCGTAGATCATCGAAGGTCGTGACCCGCTGTGCGTTCATCTCGTGCCCCTTCCGGGAACGCTGTCCGGTCTGTCCGCCCGCCGCTTCCTCCATGGTGCGCTGATCGGGAGGTCCCGGGTGGGATGTTCGGGCAGAATCGATCCATGGCTGACATGCAGGTGCGGGTCCCGTCCCCGTCGTCCCTCGTCCAGAGCGCGTTCCGGGTGGTCGAGTGGGAGCTCTCGATGGCGCGGGAGTTCCTCCTCCTGCCCGCGCGGGTGATGGCGCTCCTGGAGGACGTGGAGTCCATCGTGCGGCGCGTCCAGCGACTGTTGGACGAGGTCGAGCGGACCGTGTCGTCGATCGACGGGATCGTGGTGACGGCCGCGGAGACCGTCGACGGGGTACGGACCACGGTCTCGCGGGCCGACCGGGTGGTCGACGACGTCGAGCGCACGGTCTCCTCCGCCGACTCGATCGTCGCCCGGGTGGGGTCGACCGTGGACTCGGCTGACGGGATCGTCGGCAGGGTGGGGTCGACCGTGGACTCGGCTGACGGGATCGTCGGCAGGGTGGGGTCGACCGTGGACTCGGCGGACGGGATCGTGGCTCGTATCGGTGCGACCGTGGACGTCGCGGACAGCGTGGTGCTCAGGGTCGACTCGACGGTGGACTCGGCGGACGCGGTCGTGGTGCGCGTCGGCTCGACGGTCGACACCGCGGACGGGCTCGTGACCTCGGCGGGCGGGCTCATGGACCGGATCGTGCCGATGGTCGACTTCGCCGAGTCCGCGCTGGCGCCCGTCAAGCCCGTCGTCGAGGCACTGTTGGTCGACGCCGAACTCTCGCCGGAGACCGCCAGGAGGGTGGCGACCCGCCTCACAGAGGTGCTGGTGTGGACGGACAAGACCATCGCGCTGCTGGAACCGATCGCCGACGAGATCCTCGAATCGGTCGATTCCGAGGAGATCAAGGCGGTCGTGCAGTTCATCGACCATCTGCCCGCGTTGGGAGACAGTCTCGAGAACGACGTGATGCCGGTGCTCGCCTCGTTGGACACCGTGGCTCCCGAGGTCCACCAGATCCTCGAGGTGGCGCAGCAGTGTCTCGAGGCCGTCCAGGGCATCCCCGGATTCCAGCTCCTGCGTCGCCGCGGTGGCGACAACGGCAACGGCAGGGGCGGGTCGTCAGGGGCGGGGTCGGGACGGACCGAGCCGGGACGCACCGAGCCGGGGCGGCCCGGGCCGGACTCCTGACCGCGTTGAGCACCCGGTGAGACGACTCGAGGCCCTCCCGTGACGGGAGGGCCTCGATCTCTGAGCCGATGACGGGAATCGAACCCGCGCTGTCTGCTTGGGAAGCAGAAGTTCTACCATTGAACTACATCGGCGATGCTGCCCGAAGGCGGGTTCAGATTAGCACGAAGCCTCCGGCCGTCAGCTGTTCCGGGGTCCCTTTCGGGCGGCCTTCCGCTTGGCCCCGGTGGTCATGGGCCGCCTGGTCTGGCCGAGCGAGGCCCGGGGCACGAACCCGAACCCGACGCCGCCGACGACCGCGACGGCGAGCGCGCCGATGATCCACGGGGTGAGCGAACCGCCGCCGGTCAGGCCCATCATCACGATGAGGGCGGCGATGCCCACGCACACCCAGGACCAGACGGTCCATCGCCAGATGTACTTCGAAGGCTCTTCCCTGAACTCGTCCATGCCCCCGATTCCACCACGTGAGCGGGGTGCGGCGCATATCCGCGGTCCCGCCAGGGGTGCCTGGACGCGGGCGGTGGTGTGGCCGGTCTCACGAGGATCCGGCGCGGACACGGGTATGGAACCGGCGGTGAACGACGCTGAAATGGATGAGAGTCCGTTTCAGTGGCCGGGTGCCCGGCCGGGCGGGCGACCCTGCCAGGAGGACGAGCATGGACGACGTGACGGAGCGGCCGATCGCCGAGCGTGTGCGGACCGTCCTGGCGCGCGGCGCCGCAGGCACCGTCGGTTCGGGCCTCCTGACCCGGCCGCTGAGGTCCGCCAGGGTCCGCGACGACGGCGTGATCGTACTGGTGGTGGACGTCGGCGGTATGTCCCGTGAAGTGGGGGAGTCGGCCGGCGTGGCGTCGGTGGGAGGCTCGGCCGCGGTCGAGATCGTCGACACGGTGTGCACGGGCCGCTGTCGGCGGCCCGGGGCGGGACCGTCCTTCGCGGTCGACGGTCGACCCTCGGCCCGGGACCGGCGCGGTGGGGAGCCGGCCGCGGGGGTCCGGGCCACGCCGTGTGACGACGAGTGCGCCGTGGCGCGGGGTGTGGTCACCATCTCCGGGATCGTCACGGCGTCCTCGGCACCGCGGCGACGCAGGCTGGTCGCCGCCGACGGCGGGCCCGGCCCGAACGGGGAGGCCGGATCGTTGAGGCTGAGCGAACTGCAGCCGCTCGGGGTCTCCTATTTGTGTGCTGACGGCGCGTACGCGATCCCCCGGGGTGACCTCGCAGCGGCGGCGGTCGACCCGATCGGCATCGACGAGCAGGCGTGGTTGCGCCGCCTCGGAGCCGACAGCGGACTCGCGGCGCGACTGGCTCTCCGCGCCGGCCGCCAGATCGCCGGCACACGCCCGTGGATCGTGGGCATCGACAGGTTCGGCCTGGATCTCTCGGTCGGCTCCGCGACCGGGCCCAGGGAGGTCGTGAGAATCCCGTTCGCGCTGGTCTGCGGCGATTCCGAGGACGTGCAGAGCGAGCTGGACCGCCTCGCCGGGTGAGTCCGGCTCGGGTCTTCTCCAACATTTTCCCGCCGGTGTGCACAAAACCCTTGCGCTAGAGGTAAGCCTTACCTAAGTTAGTCGCTGCGGGTAGTCACGTCCCCGCCCCCGGACCGTTCCGGCGCCTTTCCCTGGAGGCGTCGGAGCGGTGCGGGAACTGTCGACGAGGAGATGGCATGCGATCACTGGTGGGGCCTGTCCCGGAGCCCGCGGAACGAGTGAGCTCGGCGCTGCGCCGGTGCCCCCGGGCCACCCTGGGTCTACCCTCCGGCCCGGGCGCCGTGACCCCTCCCGGGGTGGGCCTGGTGCACCAGGTGCCCGGGACCGCCGACCTCTGGGTCGCGCTACCGACGGCCTACGCGGTCACGATCGGCGTGGGCGGGGTGCGGGCGAGGCTCGAGGTCCTGGACGAGATCATCGGGGGAGCGGCCGAGGGGCGCTGTCGCCGCATCGTCGTCGTCGAGGGTCGTGTGGAGCTGCCGGGCGTGCGCGCCCAGCGCCGCACCGCGGGCGAGATCGCCCGCGACCTCCCGGACCCCGTCCTGTTGGACGTGGGGACCGGTGTCGCGTTGGTCCGGCTCCGCGCGGAGCGGATCGTGCTGACCGACGACGACGGGGTGACCGACATCGACCCCGAGGACCTGGCGACCTCCGGGCCCGACCCCTTCGCCGACCTCGAGGGGCACTGGCTTGACCATCTCAACGACCCGCGCTGCCAGGTGGTGCCGCGGATGGCGCTGCGCGTGTGCCGCTGCCTCCCGGCCGAGCGGCCACTGCTGGTCGGCATCGACCGCGCCGGGGTGGACATCGAGCTCGTCGGGCGCGACGGGCGCATCCACCGGGAGCGGTTGCCCTTCGCCGAGGCGTGCGTGAGCGTCACCGAGTTGGGCACCCAGCTCCGCCTGCTCGCCGGGGGGTCGCGATACCCTCTAGACCGTGCTGCTCTCCGACCGTGACCTCCGCTCCGAGCTCGCCGACGGGCGGCTCACGATCGACCCTCTCGACTCCTCGCTAATCCAACCGTCGAGCATCGACGTCCGACTGGACAGCCTGTTCCGCGTGTTCAACAACTCGCGCTACACCCACATCGACCCGGCGCAGCAGCAGGACGACCTCACCGAACTCGTCGAACCCGCGTCAGGGGACCCGTTCGTGCTGCACCCGGGCGAGTTCGTCCTGGGGGCGACCCTCGAGCGCCTGGCCCTTCCCGACGACCTGGCGGGCCGGCTCGAGGGAAAGTCCTCACTCGGTCGACTCGGTCTGCTCACGCACTCGACCGCCGGGTTCATCGACCCGGGGTTCGAGGGGCACATCACCCTCGAGCTGTCCAACGTGGCCAACCTGCCCATTACGCTGTGGCCGGGGATGAAGATCGGCCAGCTGTGCCTGTTCCGGCTGTCCAGCCCCGCCGAGGTCCCGTACGGCACCGCCGCGACGGGCTCGAAGTACCAGGGACAGCGCGGCCCGACCGCCTCCAAGGCGTACCTCAACTTCCGCTGACCGGGACTGTTGCCGAACCGGGCCCGTCGGCGACCCGGGCCCGTCGGCGACCCGGGCCCGGCCACAGTACGCTCGTCCCGCGTTCACCCCGGTGTTCCCGGGAGGTCGTCCGGGGACGGTAGAACTGCGCTATGCGTATGACCGTGTTCGGGACCGGGTATCTGGGGACCACCCATGCCGCCTGTATGGCCGAGTTGGGTCACGAGGTGCTGGGTGTGGATGTGGACGAGGCGAAGATCGAGCGCCTGCGGGCCGGTGAGGTGCCGTTCTACGAGCCGGGGTTGCCGGAGATCCTGAGGCGGCAGGTGGAGGCCGGTCGGGTGCGGTTCACCACGGATTATGCCGAGGCCGCGGAGTTCGCGGACCTGCACTTCATCGGGGTGGGTACCCCGCAGCGCAAGGGGGAGTTCGCGGCCGACACCTCGTATGTGGAGGACGTGGTGGCCCGGTTGGCGCCGCTGTTGACCGCGGATGCGGTGCTGGTGGGCAAGTCGACGGTGCCGGTGGGGACGGCGGCGCGGTTGCAGGAGATCGCCGACTGGCACGCCCCCGCCGGGGTGCACGTCGAGGTGGCGTGGAACCCGGAGTTCCTGCGGGAGGGTTTCGCGGTGGCCGACACGCTCACGCCGGATCGGATCGTGATCGGGGTGCGTGAGCCGGGTGGGCCGGTCGAGGAGACGGTGCGCGGGGCGTACGCGCCGATCCTGGACTCGGACCCGTGTCCGGTGATCGTGACGGACCTGGCGACCGCCGAGTTGGTCAAGGTCAGCGCGAACGCGTTCCTGGCGACCAAGATCAGCTTCATCAACGCGGTGTCGGAGGTGTGTGAGGCGGCGGGCGCGGATGTGACGGTGTTGGCGGACGCGATCGGGATGGATCCGCGGATCGGTCGGCGCTTCCTGGGTGCCGGTCTGGGCTTCGGTGGGGGGTGCCTGCCCAAGGACATCCGGGCGTTCATGGCCCGCGCCGGGGAGTTGGGTGCCGATCAGGCGATGTCGTTCCTGCGGGAGGTGGACTCGATCAACATGCGGCGCCGGGAGCGGATGGTCGATCTGGCGACCGAGGCGTGTGGGGGGATGCTGATCGGCAAGACGATCGCGGTGCTGGGGGCGGCGTTCAAGCCGGACTCCGATGACGTGCGCGACTCCCCGGCGTTGAACGTGGCCGGGATGCTGTCCCTCAAGGGGGCGCAGGCGGTGGTGTACGACCCGCAGGCGCTGGACAACGCGCGGGCCCTGTTCCCGACGCTCGCGTACGCCGACTCGGCGATCGAGGCGTGTGAGGGTGCGGACGTGGTGCTGGTGGCCACCGAGTGGGCCGAGTTCCTCGAGTTGGACCCGGCGGCCGTGACGGCGGTGGCGCGCGGGCGGATCATGCTGGACGGCCGCAACTGCATGCCCGCCGACGACTGGCGCGCCGCCGGCTGGACCTACCGCGCCCTCGGCCGCGGGGTGAGCGCCAGCTGACCGGTCGACCGCGCCCGGGTGGCCGTCCTCCGACTCCGACCGTCCTCCGGCTCCGACCGTCCTCCGACTCCGACCGGGCCCGGCGCGGGTTAGGGTTACCCGCGTGAGCGACCGGCCAGCGACCCCTCCCCGGCACCGGCACCGGGTCGAGCGCCCCCGACACGGGTCCCGCCTCGTTCCGTCCGGCGGCGCCGGCCGGATCACGGTGGTCGGACTGATCCTGGGCGCGGTCGCGACGATGATCGGGGTGGCGCTGCTGTGGCCGACCTTCCAGGACCCCGAGCTGGACCCGTACTTCGCCCAGTCGTCCGGGTCCTCGGTGGTGACCGAGCGGGGCGAGGTCGTGTCCACCGAGGTGGCACCCTGCGGCTCCCCGGACAACGGTCGGGTGCTGCCCGGTCCACCGCTCGAGCCCCGGTTCCCCGGCCCGGAGTGTCCGCGCTCGATCGTGCGACTCGACACCGGCCCGGACGCCGGCCGACAGGTCCTGCTGGAGATACCACCCGGGCCCGGATCCCCGGACCTCGGTGAGGGCGACCAGATCCAGCTGGGCCGCTCCCCCCAGGGGGCCACCGACACCTATGCCTTCGAGGACTTCACCCGCACCGTGCCCATGGCGTTGTGGCTCCTCGTGGGCGCCGTGGTGATGGTCGCCGTCGGGCGGTGGAAGGGACTGCGGGCCCTGATCGGGATCGCGGTGGCCCTCGTCGTCGTCGTGGGGTTCGTCCTCCCCTCCATCCTCGACGGCAACCCGGCCATCCTGGTGGCCGTGGTCGGCGGCTCCGCCGTGCTCTACCTGGTGATCTACGTGGTCCACGGGATCAACCTCAAGACGCACGCCGCGCTGCTCGGCACCCTGTCGGCGATGCTGGCGGCGGCGTTGCTGAGCTGGGTGGTCATCGAGACCACCAGGATCACCGGGCTCAGCGGCGACTCCACGACCCAGGTCCAGGTGTTCGTGCAGCACGTCTCGCTGACGGGACTGCTGCTCGCCGGCTTCATCATCGGCGCCCTGGGCGTGCTCAACGACGTCACCGTGAGCCAGTCCGCGACCGTGTTCGAGATGCGCCACCTCGACCCGCACGCCGGACCCGTCCAGGTGTTCCGGTCGGCGATGGGGGTCGGACGCGACCACGTCGCCTCGATGGTCTACACCCTGGTGTTGGCGTACACCGGGTCGGCGCTGCCGCTGCTGCTGCTGTTCTCGCTGGGGACCCGCTCGCCGCTGTCGATCCTCACCTCCGACGTCGTGGCCGTGGAGCTGATGCGGTCGCTCGTCGGCGCGATCGCCCTCGCCCTGTGTGTCCCGCTCACCACCGCGGCAGCGGTGTGGCTCTCCCGCGACGTGACCCCGGAGGAACTGGACCGGGCGACCGTGGGCGCGCGGCACTGAGCGCCCGGACTACTGGCGGTACGAGGCCAGGAAGTTGCCGATCCGCTCGATCGCCACGGCCAGGTCGCGGCCGGCGGGCAGCGTGACCACCCGGAAGTGATCCGGGTCGGGCCAGTTGAACCCCGTGCCCTGGGTGACCAGGATGCGTTCGCGCTCGAGCAGGTCCAGCGCGAACAGGCGGTCGTCGTGGATCTCGTGGACCTCCGGGTCGAGCCTGGGGAACACGTAGAGGGCGCCCATCGGCTTGACGCAGCTCACCCCGGGGATCGAGTTGAGCTTCTCCCACGCGATGCCGCGCTGCTCGTGGAGCCTGCCCCCGGGCTCGATCAGCTCGTTGATCGACTGGTACCCGCCGAGTGCCACCTGGATGGCGTGCTGCGCGGGCACGTTGGGGCACAACCTCGTCGAGGCCAACAGCTCCAGGCCCTCGAGGAACCCGGCCGCGTGCGCCTTGGGGCCGGTGATCGCCATCCAGCCCGCCCGGTAGCCCGCCACGCGGTACGTCTTGGACAGGCCGTTGAAGGTCAGGACCAGCAGATCGTGCGCGAGCGAGGCGATGGAGGTGTGCTGCGCCTCGTCGTAGACGATCCGGTCGTAGATCTCGTCCGCCAGGATGAGCAGACTGTGCTCGCGGGCCAGGTCCACGATCCCCTGCAGGACCTCCCGGGAGTAGACCGCCCCGGTGGGGTTGTTGGGGTTGATCACGACGATGGCCTTGGTCTTGGGCGTGATCTTCGAGGCGATGTCCTCGAGCGACGGGTTCCAGTCGTCCTGCTCGTCTGCGAGGTAGTGGACGGGCCTGCCCCCGGCGAGTGAGGTCATGGCGGTCCACAGCGGGTAGTCCGGGGCGGGGATGAGGACCTCGTCGCCGTCGTCCAGCAGCGCCTGCATCGTCATGGTGATCAGCTCGGACACGCCGTTGCCGAGGTAGATGTCCTCCACGTCCAGCTGCGGGAAGTCGGGGACCAGCTCGTACCGCGTGAAGATCGCTCGACGGGCCGACAGGATGCCCTTGGACTCCGAGTAGCCCTGCGCGTGGGGCAGTGCAGCGATCATGTCGCGCATGATCACGTCCGGCGCCTCGAACCCGAAGGGGGCGGGGTTGCCGATGTTCAGCTTGAGGATCCGGTGACCCTCCGCCTCGAGCTGGTTCGCCCGCGCCAGCACCGGGCCGCGGATCTCGTAGAGGACGTCCTTGAGCTTGGACGACTGGTCGAGCGTGCGCGGCTGGTGGAGCGTGCGTCCCGTGTTCTCCGGCGTCATGACTGCTGATTGTGCCACCTCGGTCGGACGTGGTTCCGGCCGCGCCGAACCGCGGTGTCAGATCCCGTGGCCTCAGATCCCGTACCGCAGGTCGATGATGGCCGGGATCTCCGAGAGGGGCAGGAGATCGTCGGGATGCTCCACCGAGAGGAAGTCCACGCAGCCTCGCTCGTGGGAGGCCAGGGCGTACGGCTGGGAGTCGATCGACAGGCCGGTGAGCTGACGGAGCCTGCGGACCTCGCCCCTGACGGTCGCCGTGGCGTCCCTGTCCCCGTAGAGCGCCTCGGACAGGGAGCGCGCGGTCCACGCCTCCCGGGACGCCAGGAGCGCGAGCAGTTCCGCCCTTCGCGGGGTGAGGTCGACCGTCGACCCGTCGGCCCGGATCACCGACGGCCTCCACCCGAGCAGACGGATCTCCGTCACCGGGTTGTCGCCCCGATCCGTGCTCTCGTCGGGGCCGGGTCCGGGGCGCGAGCCCGCGTCCGGCGGGCGGGGGTCGTCCGGGGACGGCCCACCCACTCCGTTCGCGAGCAGCGTCTCGGCCAACCGGGTACCGCAACGGACCAGCGCGGCCGTCTCGGAGCTCGAGAAGCGGACCGGATGGGAGACGTCGAGGACCCCGAGGATCCTGCCGCGGGCGTCCCGGACGGGACTGGCCGTGCAGGTCCAGCCGTGATGGGCCCGGACGTAGTGCTCGCCCGCGGTGGCGTGGGTCAACGTCCCGGTCTCCAACGCGAGGGAGATGCCGTTCGTGCCGATCCCCCGTTCGGACCAGTCCGCGCCCTCGGCGAACGCGATCGAGTCGGCGCGGCGGAGTACGTGCGGACTTCCCGACCGCCAGAGCAGACACCCCCGCGAATCGGTGAGGACCACCAGGTGGCGGCCCGCGGCGGACGTGTCGGACACCGAGGCCACCACGTCCGCGGCGATGTGACGCAGGGGTGTGCGCTGGCGCGCGTCCGCGACCTGTTCACGGGTGAGCACCCGGGCCGGCAGCTCCTGATCCGGCGAGATCCCGGCCGCGCCACTGCGCCTCCACGCCCGTAGAACCCGCGAATCGAGGTCGGAGGTCGCGCCCCCGGAGAGCGCGATTCCGTGGGCCCTGATGGAGCGCTCGGCGAAGGCCCGGGGGTCGGAGAACCGCAGGGCCGGGTGCAACGACATTGCCACCCCCTGGGGAAGAAAGTGTGATCTACGTCATTGCCGAAGCTACACGAGACGAAGGAGCGGACATGACCCAGACGACAGATGCACCGGCCGACCGGGGTGGGGCGGGCGGCGCCGGTTCAGGCGCCGACGCCACGGTCGAGAGGTGGCTCGGGGAGTTCGACGAGGCCCTCCGGGCGGGGGACGCGGAGCGGGCGGCGCAGTTGTTCGACCCCGAGGGCTACTGGCGCGACTTCGTCGCCTTCACATGGAACCTCAAGACGCTCGAGGGGCGGGAGGAGATCCGCGAGATGCTCGAATCCCAGCTGGCCGCGGTCTCGCCCTCCGCCTGGAGGCTCGACGACCCCGCGAGCGCGTCGGGTGACGTGACCGAGGCGTGGGTGACCTTCGAGACCGCGGTCGGCCGCGGATGGGCCCACCTCCGGTTGCGCGACGGCAAGGCCTGGACCCTCCTGACCACGATGCAGGAACTCAAGGGCCACGAGGAGAAGAGGCGCCGGACCCGGGACCAGGGCGTCGAGCACGTCATCCGCCGGGGGCGCACGACGTGGCTCGAGAAGAAGCAGGAGCGCCAGGAGACCCTCGGGTACACCGAGCAGCCGTACACGGTGATCATCGGCGGAGGCCAGGGCGGGATCGGGCTCGCCGCCCGGCTCAAGCGGTTGGGCGTGCCGACCATCGTGATCGAGAAGAACGAGCGGGCCGGCGACTCGTGGCGCAAGCGCTACAAGTCACTCCACCTCCACGACCCGGTCTGGTACGACCATCTCCCGTACATCCCCTTCCCCGATGACTGGCCGGTCTTCCCGTCCAAGGACAAGGTGGGGGACTGGCTCGAGCACTACACCGCGATCATGGAGCTCGACTACTGGTCCGGTACGCAGTGTCTGACCGCCGACTTCGACGAGGAGTCCGGGACGTGGCGGGTCGAGGTGGACCGGAGAGGCGAGAAGGTGGAGCTCCGCCCGACCCAGCTGGTGTTCGCCCTCGGGGTCTCGGGCTACCCGAACATCCCGCACGTCGAGGGCGCGGACTCGTTCACCGGCGAGCAGTGGCACTCCTCGGAGTTCACCGGTGAGGGGGACGTGGAGGGCAAGCGGGCCGTGGTGATCGGCTCGAACAACTCGGCCCATGACATCTGCGCCGCGCTCTGGGACCACGGAGCGGACGTCACCATGGTCCAGCGGTCCTCCACCCACATCGCGCGGAGCGAGTCGCTCATGTCGCTGGCGCTCGGACCCCTGTACTCCGAGGACGCACTGGAGGCGGGGGTGACGACCGAGAAGGCCGACATGCTCTTCGCCTCCTGGCCCTACCGCCTGCTCCCCGAGGTGCAGATCCCCGTCTACGAGCAGATGGCGGAGAAGGACTCGGAGTTCTACGGCCGACTCCGCGAGGCCGGATTCGAGCTGGACTTCGGGGAGGACGGGTCCGGCCTCTTCCTCAAGTACCTCCGGCGCGGCTCGGGGTACTACATCGACGTCGGTGCCAGCCAACTGGTGATCGACGGCGAGGTCGCGCTGGCACGCGGGCAGGTGACGCGGATCCGGGCCGACGGGGTGGAGCTGGACGACGGGACGATCCTGCCCGCCGACCTCATCGTCTACGCCACCGGGTACGGCTCGATGAACCAGTGGTTGACCGATCTCGTGTCGCAGGACGTCGCCGACCGGGTGGGCAAGGTCTGGGGATACGGTTCCGACACCACGCGGGACCCCGGGCCCTGGGAGGGGGAACTCCGCAACATGTGGAAGCCGACGAACGTCGAGCAGCTCTGGATCCACGGAGGCAACCTGCACCAGTCCCGCCACTACTCCAAGTACCTGGCCCTGCAGCTCAAGGCGAGGATGGAGGGCGTGCCCACCCCCGTGTACCAGGTCCAGCAGGCGCACCACCCCTGCTGACGGCGGGACCCGTCAATGCACCTGCGGCCCGTGATCGGGGTGTCCGATCACGGCCCGCAGAGGTGCCTGGGGGGTGCTCAGCCCAGGGACAGGCCGTAGCCGCCGGGCTTGGTCGAGCGGGGGATCGAGTTCCCCTTCCCGGGTGCGGCCGGGGCAGCTGCCTCGGTGGTCGCGGCGGCGGACTCCGATTCCTCGGCCGAGGTGTCCGACGGCGACGCGGAGTCGGACTGTGACGCGGAGTCGGGCTGTGACGCGGTGTCCGCGTCCACGGCGGGCTCTGACCCGGACCCCGAGGCGGGCTGAGCCGGAGCCTCTTCCGCCGGCGCGCCCGGTGCCTTGGGTGCGCCGGGCGCCTTGGGTGCGCCGGGCGCCTTGCCCCCACCCTTCAGCCCGAGGCCGACGACGGGCTTGGCCGGCGTGGCGGGCTCGGCGTCACCGGCGGGCTCCGCCGCAGCGGTCTCGGTTGCGGTGGGCGCCGCAGCCTTCGGGGCGCCGGGCGCCTTGGCTCCGCCCGGAGCCTTGGGTGCGCCGGGCGCCTTGGGTGCTCCCGGGGCCTTGGCGCCGCCGCCGAGGGTCAGACCGCCGGACTTCGGAGCGCCGGTGGTGGCCGGTGCGGAACCCGCGGCGGCCTCCCTGGTCTCCTCCGTGCGCTCGGCATCCTTGACCGCGGACTGCGCCTCGGTCGTGGACTCACCGGTCGCCTTGGCTCCGCCCGGTGCCTTGGCTCCGCCCGGCGCCTTGGGCCCGCCGGGGGCCTTTCCGCCACCGCCGAGCGAGAGACCGCCCGACTTGGGCGTGCCCTTCGAGTCGGCGGCCGACGGGCCGGACTCGGCGGCGCTGACGGTGCCCGCGGTGCCGGCGGCGGCCACCTCGGCGCCCTCGCCCTCGTCGATCACCGGGTTGTCCGGTGTTCCGGCGGGTTCGGCGACCGCGGTCCTGGCCTCGGCAGGCGTCGCGGCCTCGGCCTCGGCGGCCTCCTTCTCCGCGGACGTCTTCTCGCGCTTCGGCTGCTCCAGCCATGCGGCCTCGCGGGGCCCCGGCAGACCGCCGTCGCGGGTGACGGACTCCAGCAGGAGCTGGGCCACGTCCACGACCTCGACCTGACCCTCCAGTTCGGTGCCGTCGGTCTGCGCGGTGGCGCCGTCGGAGAGCATCACCCGACAGAACGGGCAGCCGGTGGCGATCTTGGTCGCCTTGGTCGACAGTGCCTCGTCGACGCGGTCGATGTTGATTCGCTTGCCGACCGTCTCCTCCATCCACATGCGCGCGCCGCCGGCGCCACAGCACATGGAGCGCTGGCCGTGGCGGGGCATCTCCGTGAGGGTCACTCCGGAACCGTCCATGAGCTCACGCGGGGCCTCGTAGACCTTGTTGTGCCGGCCGAGGTAGCACGGGTCGTGATAGGTCACGCCGCCGTCGATCGGGGCGACCGGCACGAGTCGCTTCTCCCGCACGAGACGGTTGAGCAGCTGCGTGTGGTGGACCACCTGGTAGTCGCCGCCGAAGTCGCCGTACTCGTTCTTCAGCGCGTTGAGGCAGTGGGCACAGGTCACGACGACCTTGCGCTGGCCGGTGGGCACGCCGTCGAAGGCGTTGTTCATGGTCTCGATGTTCTGCTCGGCGAGCATCTGGAACAGGAACTCGTTGCCCGCGCGGCGGGCGGAGTCACCGGTACAGGTCTCACCCTGGCCCAGGACGGCGAACTTCACGCCGGCCGTGTGAAGCAGCGTGGCGACGGCCTGGGTGGTCTTCTTGGCGCGGTCCTCGAAGGCACCGGCACAGCCGACCCAGAAGAGGTACTCGGTGTTCGAGAAGTCCTCGATGTCCGAGCCGATGACCGGGATGTCGAAGTCGAGGGTCTTCATCCAGTCATCGCGGCCCGAGTTGTTTTGGCCCCAGGGGTTGCCCTTGTTCTCGAGGTTCTTGAACAGGCCGGCGAGCTCGGTGGGGAACTCCGACTCGATGAGCACCTGGTAGCGACGCATGTCGATGAAGTGATCGACGTGCTCGATGTCCACCGGGCACTGCTCGACGCAGGCGCCACAGGTGGTGCAGGACCACAGGGCCTCCGGGTCGATGATGCCGGCGGCCATCGGGTCGTCGGACACGTCGGCGGTGGTGTGGCCGACCAGCGGGCGCTGGGCCTCGAGGCGGGCGGCCTCGGGGATCCTGGCCAGCTTCTTCTCGTCCGGGTTGCCCTCGGCGTCGACGAGTCCCGTCTCCTCGCCCATCGTGGTCTTACCGCCGGCGAGCAGGTACGGAGCCTTGGCGTGGGCGTGGTCACGCAGGGCCATGATCATGAGCTTGGGGCTCAGCGGCTTGCCGGTGTTCCAGGCGGGGCACTGCTCCTGGCAACGGCCACACTCGGTACAGGTGGAGAAGTCCAGCCAGCCCTTCCACGAGAAGTCCTCGATCGCGCCCGCACCCAGGACGGGCTCGAAGTCCTCGTCCGCCTCGGTGCGCTCCTCGATCTTCTCCATGGTCAGCGCCTCGCCGTCCATGGTCATCGGCTTGAGGGCGCCCAGCGCGGTGCGGCCGTCGGCCTCGCGCTTGAAGTAGATGTTGAAGAACGCGGAGAAGCGGTGCCAGGCGACGCCCCAGGTGATGTTGCGGCCGACGACGTACAGCCAGATCATGCCGGTGAGCAGCTTGATCAGCGCGAAGATGGAGACCATGAGCTCGTTGGCCGGCAGGACCGTGGAGATGGGGCCGGAGACCCAGTCGGTCGACCAGTGGAAGTCCTGGCCTTCGGCGCGGTACAGCGAGAGCTTGCCGGCCTTGACGAAGATCATGCCCAGGCCCTCGAGGAGGACGACGGTCTCCACGAAGTACGCGGCCCTGCGGTCGGAACCGTTGAAGCGGTTGAGGCCCCGACGCTGGTTGACCTGGCGGATGATGATGAGCACGGTGATGCCGATGACGGTGCCCAGGCCGAGGAATTCGTCGAGCCCGTGGTACCACGTCTGATCCGACAGCCACGGCCAGCCGCCGCGCGGGTTGAACGTCTGGATGTAGGCCTCGAACCAGACGATCGAGCCGAGCATGAAGCCGATCATGACGAACCAGTGGAAGAAGCCGACCGACCGCTTCCTGGCCATCCGGGTGTGGGCGGCCACCTCGACGAACGTGTTCTTCATCCGTAAGAACGGGGAGCCGAACCGGTTGAAGCCGTCCTTCTGGCCCAGCAGGATGCTCCGGACCATCCGCGATACGCCGCCGATGAATGAGGCCCAAGCAAATAAACTGAGCAGGACACCGATCGTCCCGAGAGTGATGGTCACGCCTGACATGGTTCGCGGCCTTTCGTCGCACTTCTCGACGCACGAGCACCTGACGACCCCAGGGGTGCCCGTCGACGGTCTTGTCGTTAAAGGTAAGCCACGCGGGCCCCGTCCCACGAGTTGAGGTTCCCCTTAGCGGAGTGCACTCGATTCGTGGGACGGGGCCCGCGGGTCGTTCTGGATCAGTTGGTGCGCAGCGTCAGACCGGGATGCGCGGCCAGGACGTCGGAGATCGGGACCGCCGACAGGCGCGGGACGTACCCGTTCTCCCTGGCCACGGCGTCGGCGTTGGCGCAGGTCCCGGTCTCGGCGACGTTGGAGGCGCTGGAGATCCCCAGGGCCTTGTCGCCCGAGAACACGACGCCGCCGCTGTCCCCGGGGAGGGCGCAGAGATCCACCGTGAACGCGTTGGCGATGGTGCGGGAGCCGGCGACGTCGATCATCGCGCCGACCTCGGAGACGGTGCCACAGGAGAAACCGGTCCGGAACCCTGTCTTGCAGGCCTTCTGTCCGACGACCGGGTCGGCTGTGCCGGTGATCGCCTGGGTGGTGTCGGGGCCGGCGCCGACCAGGTTGGTGCGGAAGCGGTCGGCGAGCTCCGGGTCGACGGCCACGAGCGCCGTGTCGATGCCGTCGCGCTGGGTCCGCGTCATGGTGCCGAACTCCTCGCCGTCGGCGAACGCGGCGCGGGTGCCGTCGGCGCCCGCACAGTGCGCGGCGGTGACGACGACGGGCGTGCCGTCGAGCTCGCCGTTGAACCCGGTGGAGCACTCGAGGATCCCGCCCGGGACCGCGACGGAGTAGGCGGTGCCCCCGGCGATGGGGCCGGTCGGCGCGGGGCCGTCGGCGCGTGTCTGGTTCTCGGGGACCGGGGTGACGGGGTCCGCCATCGTCTGGCTCATCCCGTCGATGATCGAGCCGGTGCCGGGAGTGAGACCGGACAGGAGCTCGACGATCGTCCGCATCGGGCCCTCGGGGATGACGCCGGTCTGGTTGAGCAGGGCCAGGCTGCCGAGCGATCCGGAGTTGCCACCGGTGGCGGTCGGGCCCGGTGCGCCGGCGCGGGTCGTGGCGGGTTCGAGCCCCTGGGTGGTCGGTTCGCCGTCGGACTGGGTCCCGCCCGCCTCACTGCCGAACGGTGCGGTGTCCCACGCGGGGTCGGGGGCCTCGGTCATGTCGATCTCGGCGAGGTCCTTCAGCCGGGCGGTGAGGTTGCCCAGCTGGGCGGCCTCCCCGCCGCGGGTGGCCACGACCACGGTGTTGCGGGTGGGGTCGACCCGCACCCCGGTGACGAGCGATCGAAGGTCCTCCGGGAGGTCGTCGACGATCTTGCCCACCTGTCGCTCGCGAGCGGTGAGCTCCTCGGTGGTCAGGGCCACGTCCTGCACGGTGAACCCGGCGTCGGTGGCCTCGGCACGCAGCAGGTCGCCGGCCTCCCCGGCGACCACGCCCACCAGGCCCGTGCCCTCCTCGTCCAGCCACACGCCGCCGAAGGAGTCGCGGAACGCCTTCTCCCACCGTGGGCGGGACTCGGCCAGTCGCTCACCGATCCCGGCCTGGTCCAGGAACTGCTCGGGGGTCAGTCCGAGATCCCGGCGCAGGGCCTCGACCAGCGAGGTCAACTGCGATCCGAGGGCCGCGTCGAGGGCGGGGAGCGCCTGCGTCGTCGAGGGCGCCGTGGGGGCGGGAGCAGGGGCGGGGGCCGCGCCGGCGGGAGTCGCGGTGACGACCAGGGCCGCGGCGGCGGTGAGGACGGCGAACTTCGAGGTGGTGCGCATGGTGGCCTTCCGTGATGCACGGTGGACGACTTCAGGTCGACCAGTTGCGGCCAAGATTACGGAGATGTGATTACTGAGTCCAGTGTGACACGTGTGATTAGTGGGATTGATGTGTCATGACGCGCCGACCTGGAGTCCCGGGAAGCGGGCCGAGATCGCACCGACGGTCACCCCGACCATCAGGGGGACCGCCCCGCGCGCGGCGAGATCGGTCCGGGCCACCCCGCAGCTCGGGTAGGGCTGGTCATAACGGTCGAAGGCGTTGGAGAGGCTCGTCACGGCCACCGCGCGGGTCTCGGAGAACACCACACCGCCACTGTCGCCGGCGATCGCGCACAGCTCGATCGTGACGTTCCTGACCCCACCCGGGGTCGCCGAGTCGATCCCGGACACCTTCCCGCACGTGTAACCGGTCTTCTGACCAAACTTGCAGAGGGTCTGCCCCCTGACCGGGGACTGCGTGCCCGACAGGGGGAGGGGTTGCGGACCGTCGGCCAGGACGTGGGAGTTCCGGAAACGTGGATCGTCCTCGGGGTCGACGGTGATCAGGGCCGCGTCGAGGGCCTCGTCGGCCTCTGCGGACGTGAACGTCCCGAGCCTCGGCGAGGTGCTGTCCTCCGACATCGTGCCGGGCCGGAACACGGGTCGTCCCGTCGCGGGGTCCGTGAAGGAGCTGCAGTGGGCTGCGGTGATGTTGACGACCCGTCCGTCGCGGATTCCGTTGAACCCGAGGGAGCACCAGTTGGCGACGGTGCGGGAGGGGGACAGGACGTACATGCGGGTTCCGCCCACCATGGAGTTCGGCAGCAGGGTGCCGGGGTCCGGGATCGTGGGGCTCTGGGTGTCGGGCAACGTCGCCGTCCCCGACCCGAGCGAACCCTGGGCGGGGCGGAAGCCTGCGAGGCGCACGCCCGCCCCGAGGTCGGCGGGGGGAGTCGGCGCGGCCCCCGAGTCCTCCACCACCACGGTGACGTCGCCGGTGGAGGGGTCCACGTCGATCGCGGTGACCCCGTCCCGCTCGGCCGGGGGCAGGGAATCCGCCCAGGCCTGTGCCCGCTCAGCCGTCTGGTCGAGTTGCCGGGCCGGCGTGGGTGCGGAGTACACCGTGAACCCGCGGGACCGGGCGTCGGCGATCAACGGCTCCGCCTGGTCGGCGCCCCGGACCACCGCGACCTGGCCGGCGGCTCCGACGATCCTGACGCCGGCGAAGGCCTCGGGGAACCGGACGGTGTAGTCGTCCGAGGCATCGGCCAGGCGGTCGGCCAGGACGGACTGGGTCCGGAAGCCGGCCGGGGTGGTGCCGACCTCCGCGAGCGCGTCCTCGAGGGACTCGTGCACGATCGCGGGTGTCGCGCGGGAGTCGTCCACCGCCGGGGCGCCGTCGCGTGGCTGGGCCTGGGCGGCGATCGGAGCCGCGACCACGACCACGGCGACGAGGGCGCCGATACTCCAGGTGCGGCGGCGGGGGAGGTGGCGCATGGGGGTCACTGTTCCTATCGGGACGGGAAGGGAACCGGCCGGGTCCGTGACCGTAGATCGTATGGCCGGATCCACGTCCGCGGGGAATTTCGCCCGGGGTGGTCCGCCGCGGGTCCGGGCGCGGCCTGGATCGGTGGTGGAAGCGGACAGACGCTAGGCTGCGGCACGGCGGCGACGCGGTTCCGGCCGTGACACCGGCCTGCGGAACCTCGGTCCGAGGTGTCGCCCGAGGCGGGTGGTCCGCGTACACGTAGTCCCCAGCCCTCACGCCGCAGCCCTCAGATCGCCCCCAAGACCGCAGCCCCTGACCGGAGGTCCCATGTCCGACGCCGACGCCGCACTGCACGATGCGCTCGAGTCCGTGGTGGCCCGCAACCCCGGGCAGAAGCTATTCCGACAGGCCGTGCACGAGGTGCTCGAGTCGCTCGCCCCCGTGGTCGCGCAGCATCCCGAGTACGTCGAGGGCGGGATCCTCAAACGGATCGTCGAACCCGAACGAGTGGTGTCCTTCCGCGTGCCGTGGGTCGACGACTCGGGAGTGATCCAGGTCCAGCGCGGCTTCCGGGTCCAGTTCAGCTCCGACCTGGGTCCGTACAAGGGTGGTCTGCGGTTCCACCGGTCCGTCGACGAGGACACCCTCAAGTTCCTCGGCTTCGAGCAGGTCTTCAAGAACGCGCTCACGGGCCTGGGGCTGGGAGGTGGCAAGGGCGGCTCCGACTTCGACCCCCACGGTAGGACCGACGGCGAGGTGATGCGCTTCTGCCAGTCGTTCATGGCCGAACTCGCCCATCACATCGGGGCGGACCTGGACGTGCCCGCCGGGGACATCGGCGTGGGCGGCCGCGAGATCGGCTACCTGTACGGCCAGTATCGGAAGATCACGGGCCGGAACGAGGCGGGGGTGATCACCGGCAAGGGGATCGGCTACGGCGGGTCCTGGGCGAGGACCGAGGCCACGGGCTACGGGCTCGTCTACTACGTCCGCGAGATGCTCCGCGAGACCGACTTCAGCCTCGACGGCTCCCGCGTTGTCGTCTCCGGGTCCGGGAACGTGGCCCTCTACGCGGCCAGGAAGGCCACGCAACTCGGAGCCACCGTCGTGGCCTGCTCCGACAGCTCCGGATACGTGGTCGACGAGAGGGGCCTCGACCTGGACCTTCTCGCCGACGTCAAGGACGTCCGACGCGAGCGGCTCTCGGTCTACGCCGAGGAGCGGGGTGACTGCGAGTTCGTCGAGGGGCGTTCGGTGTGGGAGGTGAAGTGCGACATCGCACTGCCCTGCGCGACGCAGAACGAGCTCGACGGCGACGCCGCGCGGACCCTGGCGGGCAACGGGTGCCGCCTGGTGGCCGAGGGGGCCAACATGCCGTGCACCGAGGAGGCCGTCGAGGTGATCCGCGAGAAGGGCATCCTGTTCGGGCCCGCCAAGGCCGCGAACGCGGGCGGTGTGGCCACCAGCGGGTTGGAGATGCGCCAGAACGCCGGTCGGCTGCAGTGGGACTTCGAGCGCGTCGACTCCGAGCTCGACCGCATCATGACCAACATCTATGCCACCACGGCCGCGACCGCCGAGGAGTACGGGATGCCCGGCGACCTGGCGGCCGGGGCCAACATCGCCGGCTTCCGCCGCGTCGCGGACGCGATGCTCGCGCAGGGCGTCATCTAGCTCAGGTCGTCCGTTCCCCAGTCGGGAAGAGCGTTCCGCACGCATCGCCCGGGAGGCGGGTGTGCGGAACGGTCTTGTCGTTGAGGATGCGTGCGGGCGTGCGGGCGTGCGGGCGCGTGGATGGGCGCCACGTCGGATTGAGTCGGGTGGGCGCAGGTTTCCGCGTGATCTGGATCACCCCGGGAATGGATCGGGCCGGTCCCCAGTTGTACAGGGCGTCAAACCTCAGCGATCCGGACTCAACTTGGGTTGACGGCGCCACCGCCGAGAGGCAGGGTGGAGTCACTGATCCGAGCCTTGAGCCGGGTCTGCTGAACAACAGAGTTTCGGACCACCCCCCGTCCGCGCGGTAACGGCGCGGAGAGAAGGAGAACATCATGGGACGTGCAGTCGGTATCGACCTCGGCACCACCAATTCCTGCGTCGCCGTCCTCGAGGGCGGCGAGGCCAACGTGATCGCCAACGCCGAGGGGTCGCGCACGACCCCGTCGGTGGTCGCGTTCGCCAAGAACGGCGAGGTCCTCGTGGGCCAGCCGGCCAAGAACCAGGCGGTCACCAACGTCGACCGCACCATCCGCTCGGTCAAGCGCCACATCGGCACGGACTGGAAGTCGGACTCGATCGACGGCAAGAACTACACCCCGCAGGAGATCAGCGCGCGCACGCTCCAGAAGCTCAAGCGCGACGCCGAGTCCTACCTCGGTGAGGAGGTGACGGACGCCGTCATCACCGTCCCCGCCTACTTCAACGACGCCCAGCGTCAGGCCACCAAGGACGCCGGCCAGATCGCCGGCATGAACGTCCTGCGCATCGTCAACGAGCCCACCGCGGCCGCACTGGCGTACGGGCTGGACAAGGGCGACAAGGAGCAGACCATCCTGGTCTTCGACCTCGGTGGCGGTACCTTCGACGTCTCCCTGCTCGACATCGGCGACGGCGTCGTCGAGGTCCGGGCGACCTCCGGTGACAACCACCTCGGTGGTGACGACTGGGACCAGCGGATCGTCGACTGGCTCGTGGACAAGTTCAAGGCGCAGAACGGCATCGACCTCACCAAGGACAAGATGGCGCTCCAGCGTCTGCGTGAGGCCGCCGAGAAGGCGAAGATCGAGCTGTCGAGCGGTCAGTCCACCTCGATCAACCTGCCGTACATCACGGTCGACGCGGACAAGAACCCGCTCTTCCTCGACGAGACGCTGTCGCGCTCGGAGTTCCAGAAGATCACGCAGGACCTGCTCGACCGGTGCCGCAAGCCGTTCCAGGCCGTCATCAAGGACGCCGGGATCGCCGTGTCCACCATCGACCACGTGGTGCTCGTCGGTGGCTCGACCCGCATGCCGGCCGTGTCCGACCTGGTCAAGGAGCTGACCGGCGGCAAGGAGCCCAACAAGGGCGTCAACCCGGACGAGGTCGTCGCCGTGGGCGCCGCGCTGCAGGCCGGCGTGCTCCGCGGCGAGGTCAAGGACGTGCTCCTGCTCGACGTGACCCCGCTGTCGCTGGGCATCGAGACCAAGGGTGGCGTGATGACCAAGCTCATCGAGCGCAACACGACCATCCCCACCAAGCGGTCCGAGACCTTCACCACGGCCGACGACAACCAGCCGTCGGTGCAGATCCAGGTGTTCCAGGGTGAGCGCGAGATGGCGGCGCAGAACAAGCTGCTGGGCTCGTTCGAGCTCGCCGGAATCGCCCCCGCGCCGCGCGGCGTGCCGCAGATCGAGGTCACCTTCGACATCGACGCCAACGGCATCGTCCACGTGACGGCCAAGGACAAGGGCACCGGCAAGGAGAACACGATCATCATCCAGGACGGCTCGGGCCTGTCCAAGGAGGAGATCGACCAGATGATCAAGGACGCCGAGGCCCACGCGGAGGAGGACCACAAGCGCCGCGAGGAGGCCGACGCCCGCAACCAGGCCGAGTCCACGATCTACCAGACGGAGAAGTTCGTCTCGGAGAACGAGGACAAGGTCCCCGCGGACAAGAAGGAGTCCCTCCAGGCCGCGATCGCCGAGGCCAAGACCGCACTCGAGGGCTCGGACGTCGACGCGATCAAGGCCGCCGTGGAGAAGGTCAACACCGAGGCCCAGGCCGTCGGCCAGGCCATTTACGAGGCCGCCGCGGCAGAGGGTGCCGAGGCCGGCGACCCCACCTCCGAGGGTTCCGCTGACGACGACGTCGTCGACGCCGAGGTCGTGGACGAGGACGAGCCCAAGGGGGACGACAAGTGACCGACGCGACCGGAATCCCCGATCCCGGCGACCCGGAGGCCACCGACGAGGAGGCCGTGGACGAGAAGTTTGTCCAGGACGCCCCCGTCGCCCCCGAGGCCGAGATCGTGGCCGAAGGTGCGGCCGGCGTCGAGCCCGACGAGGTCGAGGCGGCCGCAGAGGACGACGAGACAGCCAGGGGTGAGTTCCAGTGACCACACCACACGCTGACGGTCCGGAGACGGACAAGGCCGCCTGGGCGGGCGGTGACGCGCAGGACGTGGCCGCCGCGCAGGCGGTGGACGACAAGACCGGCGCCGCTCCGTCGGAGGCGGTGGAGGGCGAGATCGTCGAGGACGACCCCGCCCCCACCACCGACGGCGCCGCCGGCGACCGGTCGTCCGACGACGACGCCACGTCGGCGCTGCAGGCGCAGCTCGACGAGCGGACGGCGGACCTGCAGCGCGTGTCGGCGGAGTTCGCCAACTACCGCCGCCGCGTCGAGCGGGACCGACAGGCCATCATCGACACCGCCAAGGGCTCGGTCCTCACCGAGCTCCTGACGATCGTCGACGACCTGGAGCGGGCACGGGCGCACGGGGACCTGGAGGAGGGGCCGCTCAAGGCCTTCGCCGACCGGGTCCACGCGGTCCTGGCCTCCCAGGGGGTCGAGTCCTTCGGCGAGGAGGGCGACGCGTTCGACCCGTCCGTCCACGAGGCCGTGCAGGACGAGTCGGAGGGCTCCGAGCCCGTGCTGGGCACGATCCTGCGCAAGGGCTATCGCCACGGCGAGCGGACCCTGCGGTCGGCGATGGTCACCGTCCGCTGATCCGCTCGTCCTCCACCGCCGCCGGTGTGCGGTCACCCGCACACCGGCGGTCGAGGTGGAAAAGTGAGATTTCGGGTAAGTAGGAACTGATCAGGAACCGATAGGGAAAGGAGGCGTCTGGTGAGTCAGCGCGAATGGGTCGAGAAGGACTACTACGCCGAACTGGGCGTCTCCAAGTCCGCCACGGCGGACGAGATCCGCAAGGCGTACCGCAAGCTCGCGAGCGACAACCACCCGGACAAGAACCCGGGGAACAAAGCCGCCGAGGAGAAGTTCAAGCGGGTCGGCGAGGCCAACAGCGTCATCGGCGACCCCGCCAAGCGCAAGGAGTACGACGAGTTCCGGGCGCAGGTGTCCTCCGGCGGGTTCGGCGGATTCGCGCCTCCCGGTGGGGGCCGATACACCACCACCGGCGGTGACTTCGACATCGGCGACCTCTTCGGAGGGGCCGCGGGTGCGGGCGGAGCCGGTGGGGCCGGGGGCTTCTCCGATCTCTTCGGCGGCCTGTTCAACCAGGGCGGCGGCCGCGGCGGCGGGGCCGGCGCGGGCCGCGGCCGGGCACAGCGTCCTCAGGGCGGCCAGGATGTGGAGACCGCTCTCACCCTGTCGTTCCGCGAGGCCGCTCTGGGCGAGACGGTGCAGATCAGGCTCTCGTCCGCCTCGCCGTGCCTGACCTGTCACGGGAGCGGTGCCCGCCCGGGCACCAGCCCCAAGGTGTGCGGCACCTGTCACGGCGCCGGGGTCACCCAGCGCACCCAGGGGGCGTTCGGCTTCGCCGAACCCTGCACCGACTGCGGCGGCACCGGGTCCAAGATCGACGATCCGTGCCCGGACTGCGCGGGCAGCGGCGTCACCGACCGTGCCCGCACCATCAACGTCAAGGTGCCCGCCGGGGTCCAGGACGGCCAACGCATCCGGCTCTCCGGCCAGGGCGAGGCCGGCTTCCGCGGTGCACCGTCGGGCGACCTGTACGTGACCGTCACCGTGCAGAAGGACGCCGTGTTCGACCGCGACGGCGCCGATCTCCTCGTGGATCTGCCCGTGTCCTACCCCGAGCTGGTGCGCGGCGGGCAGGTGTCGGTACCCACCCTGACCGGCCGGGTGACCGTCAAGATCCCGGCCGGGTCGCGTGACGGACAGATCCTGCGGGTCCGTGGGCGCGGCATCGCACGCAAGTCCGGCACCGGTGACCTCAAGGTCACCCTCCGGGTGGCCACGCCCCCCGCCGGGATGGCCGAGGCCGAGCTCGCCGCGTACGACGAGGCGCTGCGGGCGGCCGGCTTCGATCCACGGTCGGGCTGGGCCGGGTCGGCATGAGCCCCCGGGGGGACGTGGGGGACCTGGGCCCCGACGACAGCGTCCTGGTGATCTCCGTGGCCGCGGAGTTGTCCGGACTGCACGCCCAGACCCTGCGCACCTACGACCGGCTGGGGATCGTCACCCCCGAACGCACCAGCGGCGGCGGTCGCAGGTACTCGCTCCGCGACGTGGCCCTGCTCCGCGAGGTGCAGCGGCTTAGTCAGGACGAGGGCGTCAACCTCGCCGGGATCAAGCGCATCATCGAGCTGACCAACCAGGTCGACGCGCTGCAGTCCAGGGTCCGCGAGCTGGTCGACGAGCTGGCGGAGCTCCGCGCGGGGTCGGCGCGGGGCCGGGCCGGCGGGGAGCTGGTCCACGTGCCGCGCTCCACCTCGGTCGTGGTCTGGCGGCCCCGTCACCAGCGCGAGGACCGCTGAACCCCGAGCCGCCCGCATGGTGAAGGAATTGTCCTAGGGTAGCCTTACCTTCTACAGTGGTCCGGTGACGATCCAGCAGGTGGACCATACCGAGCGGGTGGGCGGACTCGCGGGGCCCCTCGCCGCCCGCGGGCGGGCCGTGGCCGTGATCAGCGACGACACCACCCTCACCTACACCGATCTCGCCCTCCGGGTCTCCGCCCGGGCGGCCGAGTACCCGGCGGTGGCGTCCGGGCGTCGGATGATCGGCCTGGTCGCGGGCAACACCTGCGACTTCCTGGTGGACTACCTCGCCGCGCACGAGGCGGGTCACGCGATCCTGCTCCTGCCTCCGGAGAGCGCGGCCACACGAAGCCTCGTCGACTCGTGGACCCCGGACGTGGTGGCGGGCGCGGGCGAACCGATCGCGGCCTCCGCGCACCACACCCCGCCGCGCCACGAGCTCCACCCCGACCTGGCCCTGCTGCTCAGCACCTCGGGGTCCACCGGGTCGCCCAAGCTCGTCCGCCAGTCGCGCCGGGCCGTGCTGTCCAACGCCGCGGCGATCGCCGAGTACCTGCGCATCGAGCCCGGGGACCGCGCCATCACCACCCTCCCGCCGCACTACTGCTACGGCCTGTCGGTGATCCACAGCCACCTGCTCGTGGGCGCCTCGGTCGTGCTCAACGAGGACTCCGTGGCGAGCCCCGCGTTCTGGGAGCGCGCGGGCGCCCACGGCGTGACGACCTTCGCCGCCGTCCCCCACACCGTGGAGCTGCTCGAGCGGGTGGGTCTGGACCGGCTGGACCACCTCACCCGCCTGCGCTACCTCACGCAGGCCGGCGGCCGGCTGGCCCCGGAGAAGGTGCGCACACTGGCGGAGCGGCTCGAGTCCAGGGGCGCCGAGCTCGTGGTGATGTACGGCCAGACCGAGGCCACCGCCCGCATGGGCTACCTCCCGCCGCACCTCGCGCGGAGCCGGGCGGGGGCGATCGGCGTCGCGATCCCCGGCGGCGCCTTCCGCGTGGACCGGCCGCACGACTCCGATCCCGAGGCCCCGGGTGAACTGGTCTACACCGGCCCCAACGTGATGATGGGGTATGCCCGCGAGTCGGACGATCTGGCCCGCGGCCCCGAGTTGACCGAGCTGCGGACCGGCGACCTGGCGCGGATCGCCCCGGACGGGCTGGTGGAGATCGTGGGCCGCATGGGTCGCGAGGCCAAGATCTTCGGCCACCGGATCGATCTCGGGCGCGTCGAGGCCGCGCTGGCCGAGCGCGGCCTGGACGCGTGGTGTGTGGGCGAGCCGGACCGACTGGTGGTGGTGACCAGGCAGGCCGATCGGGTCCGGGACGCGTCCTCGGGCGCGGTCGCCTCGTCGGGGTTGCCCGCCTCGGCGGTCGAGGTCCTCGTCGTGGACGAGCCGCCGAGGACCCCGGCGGGGAAGATCGATCAGATGGCGCTGCGCGAGCTCGTCGCCGCCCGGGACCGCGGCGCCCCCGCGGAGGCGGCGGGGTCCCCCGGCGAGCTCATCGCGCACGCCCTCGGGCTGGACGTCCTCGAGCTCGACCCCGAGGCCTCGTTCGTGGACCTCGGCGGTGACTCGCTGACCTACGTCGTGTTGTCGACGAGGCTCGAGGACCGGGTGCCGGGCCTGCCCCGCGACTGGCACCTGTGGCCGATCGGGGAGCTCGACGACCTGGCCCGCGTCTCCGTGCCGGCGGTGGCGCGGTGGTGGGCGCCGTGGCGGGCGTGGTCCCGCGTGGACACCTCGATCGTGTTGCGCGCGCTGTTCATCCTCGCGATCGTCGGTTCCCACACGCGGGCCATCGCGATCATCGGCGGCGCCCACGTCCTGGTCGCGCTCGCCGGGTACTCGTTGGCGAGGTTCCGGCTCCACGCCGCGGACGCCCGCGACCGCGCCCGTGGGGTCCTGCGCACGGCCGGCCGGATCGCGGTGCCGGCGGTGCTGTGGCTGCTGATCGTCACCCCGTTGACCAGCCGTTACCACTGGTACTCGCCGCTGTTGGCCACCAACGTGTTCGGGCCGCGCTCGTGGTGGGAGGACCGCTGGTGGAATCCGTGGCAGATGTGGTTCATCGAGGCGGTGGTCTACGGGCTCCTGCTCGTGGCGGCGCTCATGGCCGTTCCGGCGGTGAGTCGCCTCGACCGCCGGTGGCCGCTCGCGCTCCCGGCCGCGTTCGTCGCCGCGGGGCTCACCGTGCGGTTCGGTGTGATCGACCTCGGTGGCGGCCCGCAGGTCTGGTACTCGGCGCCGGCGGTGCTGTGGCTCTTCGGCCTGGGCTGGGCGATCGCACGCTGTGCCGCTCCCGGTCGTACCGTCTCGCCCGGTCGCGCGGTGTGGTTCCGCGTCGCGTGTTCGGCGGTCGCGCTGCTGTGCGTGCCGGGGTGGTTCGGTGACCCGGGGCGCGAGGTCGTCATCGTGGCCGGACTGCTCGCCCTGATCTGGGTCCCGTCGATCCGGTTGCCGCGCCCGGTGGTGCGGGTGATCACCCCGCTCGCCGCTGCCTCGCTGTTCATCTACCTCACCCACTTCCTCGTCTACCCGCCGATCCGCGACGCCGGCCACGTGTGGCTCTCCTTCGCCGCGTCGGTGGTCGTGGGGCTGCTCGTGTGGGCGATGTGGGAGCGGGGTGCCCGGGCGCTCCGGCGGTCCGCGCCACGGGCGACCCGGGCGTTGCGGCGCGGGTAGCGTCGGGGACGGCCGCCCGGCCGGAGAGACAGCCCGGCCGGAGACAGCCTGGCCGGAGACCGCCCGACCCCGAGAGCCCCAGGAGGACCGCCGTGCGCATCGCCGCCGCCCAGATCCTGTCCGGACGCGACCCCGCCGACAACCTCCGGCTGGTCCGCGAGTCCGTGACCGAGGCCGCTGCCCGGGGGGCCCGGATCGTGGCGCTGCCCGAGGCCACCATGCGTGCCTTCGGGGCGGGCCGGCTCGACGAGGTCGCGGAGCCCCTCGACGGCCCGTGGGCGACCGAGGTGGCCGAGATCGCTCGGGAGAACGGGGTCGTCGTCGTCGTCGGCATGTTCACGCCCGGTCAGGGCGGCCGCGTCCGCAACACCCTCCTGGTGACCGGACCGGCCGGGGGCGACGCGGCGGGCGGACCCGACCGCGAGCTGCACCTGGGCTACGACAAGATCCACCTGTTCGACGCGTTCGGGTTCGCCGAGTCCGACACCGTCGAGCCCGGGGACGCGACCCGCGTGGTGACCGTCGACGGCGTGGGGATCGGGCTGAGCGTCTGCTACGACATCCGCTTCCCTGGCCAGTACCGGCAGCTCGCGGCGGCCGGGGCACGCATCACGATCTGCGCCGCGTCCTGGGGGTCGGGCCCCGGCAAGGTCGACCAGTGGCGGCTGCTGGCCCGCGCCCGCGCGCTGGACGCCACCACGTTCCTGGTGGCCGTGGGCCAGGCCGACCCCGGGTTCGAGGGGGTGGAGGTCACGCGCGGCGTGCCGACCGGCGTCGGGCACTCCGTGCTCGTGGGGCCGGACGGGACCGTGCGCGACGAGGCGGGCCCCGAGGCGGGGCTGGTGTTGTTCGAGATCGACGACGACGAGGTGACCGACATCCGGAAGAAGATCCCCGTGCTCGCGAACGGCAGGATCACCGAGGAGTCGGCCACCGGGGAGTCGGCCCCGGAGGTCGTGCGGTGACCGGGCCACGGGACGGCGACGAGGGTGGCACGGGCGGCGCCGGCGGCACAGAAGGCGCCGGCGGCGGGGGCGAGGTCGACCCGCCCACCGTGCCGAACCCGACCGCGGATCCGCCGACGCAGCAGATGCCGCCCGCGGACCCGCCCACGCAGCAGATGCCGCCCGCGGACCCGCCCACGCAGCAGATGCCGCCGGCCGATCCGCCGACCGAGCACCTCCCGCCGGTGGAGGGCGACGGGACCGGCACCGCCTGGTCGCAGTACCCCGCCGGCCCCGCCGCGGCGCCCCTCGGCGCCCACCCGACCGGTGCTCCTCCGATCAGTGACATGCCCCCGGAGCCCCACGTGCCTCCGCCCGGGGACGTCCCGCCCCCGGTCGACGGTGGTGACGGCTGGGACGACGGCGGTCAGGGTGGGGAGCCCGGTGGGGGTCAGACCCCCTGGGTCATCGTGGCGCTGCTGCTGGCCGTGGTGCTGGTGGCCGGGTTGATCGTGTGGCTGGTCAGTGCGGGCCGGGGTGACCGCGACCCCGTGGCCACTCCCACGACCACCACGGAGACGACCACCTCGACGCCGCGCACCACCCCGAGGCCGACCACGCCCACCACGACCGGCCCGCCCGGGGTCGCCGAGCGCTGTTCGCCGGAGTTCGTGGCCGAGGAGCTGGGGGACGACACGACCGTGCGCGAGTGCGACGGTCGCTTCCTGCTGGTCAGCGGCGAGGACGGTGATCTCGAGCTGTTCTCGTGGCGAGAGGACACGTGGGAGTTCCTGGCGGAGCCGACGTCCGAGGTGTGCCGCGAGCAACTCGAGCAGCTGGGCGTGCCGGATCGGTTCCGCCGCGTCTTCCAGCCCTGCGAGGCACCGACCCCCAGCCCGACCACCCCGAGCCCGACCACCCCCGCGAGCCCGACCAGCCCGACCCCGCCCACGGCTCCCACGACCGTGACCACGCCCCCCGCGCCACCGGGGGACCCGGGCGCCGGAGGGGTCGAGGAGGGCGCGGCCGCGGGTGAGGACGCCGCGGAGGACGGCGGCGACCGCGCCGGGGCGGACGTCGAGGAGTCCTGACCCCGGGCCGACCCGGCCGCGGGTCAGGGCCGGTCGAACCTGATGTTCTCGCGGGGGGTGCCGACCGCGACCATCCCGCGGACGGTGGCGCGCAGCATCTCCGGTGACCCGGACAGCAGTACCTGGCGATCCGCCCACGAACCCCAGCCGGTCACCACGTCCACCAGCGTCCCCGTCTGACGCCGGTGCAGTGTGCGGGGCAGGTCCTGACGCGCGCCGGCCCACCACGGGTCGGTGTCCTCCTCGGAGACCGGCTGGATGGTGAGCCACGGCGCGGTGGCGGCCAGGTCGACGAGTGTCGGCAGATCGTAGAGGTCGCCGGGGTGCCGCGCGCCGTAGAACAGGTGCACGCGGGGGTTGAAACCGTGGCGCATCATGTCCAGCAGCAGGCAGCGCAGCGGGGCGATGCCGGTGCCGCCGGCCACCATCAGCACGTCGCGGACGGGTTCGGTGCGGTCCACCTCGAGCAGCCCGAGGGGCCTCGCCAGGACCCACCGGTCGCCCACCCCGACACCCCGGACCAGCGATCCGCTGAGCGCGCCACCGGGGACGTCGCGGACGTGGAACTCGATCTGGCCGGCCGGGTTGGCCGGGATCGACGGGCTGAACCGGCGCCACACGCCCGGCGTGTACGGCGTCAGGACGCTGAGGTACTGGCCCGGGTGGTAGTCCACCATCACGTCGGTGATCAGCCTGACCACCGCCACGTCGCGGGTCGGCCGGAGGGCCTCGACGACGGTCGCGCCGACCCTCGCGGGCCCCTGCCCGGCGGCCGCGCCCTCCTGGAGCGCGGTCGACAGTGCCCGGTACGCGGTGCCCAGCGTGGTGGACAACCGGTCATCCCAGCCGCCACCGGCCAGGTGGCGGAGAGTGCTGGCGAGGGCCTCGCCGAAGCGCTGGTGGTGGCGGGCGGAGAGTTCGAGTTTGCGGTGGTCGGCGCCCAGGTGGCGGGCGAACTCCACCACCTGGGCGACCTCGGCCTCGTCCCCCCGGGCGTCCTCGACGGTCTCGAGCGCCCACGTCATCGCGCGGACGAACTCGCCGAGCACCCCGGAGGCGTCGCGGGGGAACAGTTCGCGGAAATCCGGGTCGGCCTCGCGCAGGGCACGGGCGAACAACCCGATGAAGCGCGGGTCGGCGAGGAGATCGCGGAGGGCCAACAGCGGGGGAGTGGCCGTGGAGACCGGGACGGGGTCCGCCAGCGGCGTGGTCGTGGGGTCGGCGGCCCTGCCGAGATACGGCGAGAGGTCGATGTCCGACACGAGGCGCTCGACGTCCGTGGCGCGGGAGAAGGCGTCGTCGTCCTCCCCTGGGATCCTCACCACCTCCGCGCCTCCTCACTACCTGCCGTCGGCGTCCGCCGGTGCCCCAGGATAGCCGCCGGCGCCGGACCCGGCGGTCAGGAGAACACGGGCAGGGGGTTTCCCGGAGCGGGGAGCGGCACCGGGTTGCCGCCCCAGTCCTGCGGCGCCACACCGATCCGCATGCGCTGGGGGTGGTACCCGACGGGGATCCGGGCCACCTCCTCGCCGGTCTCGAAGGACAGCACGCTGACCGTGTTGCTCTTGGCCCAGGACACGAAGCAGTTCTCCCCGGTGAGGTCGGTGGTCACCCAGTAGGACTTGAGGCCGGTCGAGACCAGCGGCCCGTGTTGCAGGGTCTCCCGGTCGACCACGGTGGCGTAGTCGCTCATGGTGCCCGCGACGCAGATCTTGGTGCCCTGGGGGTTCATGGAGATGCCGTGGTGGCCGGAGTCCAGCAGGTGGGCCTCCCGGGGGACGTCGCCGGCGGGCGTGACGGGCAGGTCCACGATCGCGGACGGGACCGGGCCGACGGGTCCCGGCGTGGCGGATCCGGTCATCACCGGCCGAGCGTGATGTCCACGCCCGCGCGCAGTTCGTCCTCGGTATAGGTGAGCTGCCCACGCCCGGGGATCTCGATCAGGTAGAAGGGCGCGCCGGAGGGGACCGCGCCGAAATCGAAGGTGAAGGTGCAGGAGGAGAGATCGCCCCCGGCGTAGGCGAGCATGGTGCTGCCGAGGGTGGTCGACACGCCCTCGGTCAACGTGATCCGCGTGCCCTCGCCGATGTCCGAGAGCGTGACGGGCAGGTCGCAGCCGGATCCGTCGCCGGAGACCGGCTCGCCCGGGGAGGCCATCACGGTGAACCGCCCCTCGACGTCGAACAACTCGCCCGGCGCGCGCTCGGGGGCCTGCCAGGCCTGGGGCGGCAACGGGCCGCGCACCTGGTCGGTGGGGCCGTTGCCGGAGTCGGATCCGGGGCCGGACAGCGCGAATCCCAGGACCACGACGACGACGAGGGCCAGCCCCGCGACGATCACCGCGGCCGCCGTCCTGCCGCTCGTGCGCTCGCTCGGTGGGTAGTCCGCCGGTGGGGCGCCGTAGCCGGGGCGGCCGTCCGGCGGGGTCGGCTCGTGCTGGAGGTGCTGCCCGGTCGCCTCGGGCCCGGTCGCCTCGGGCCCCGGGACGGGGGAGGGCAGTGGACGGGGCGGATCGCCGTAGCGGTAGGTGCCGTCGGCGAGAGGGGGATAGTGCATCGGCATGACGCGCTCCCTTTCTCGCCCTGGCCGTGACCACCGTGCGCGACCTGACCGCGGTGCGCCACTTCCCCCGCATCGTAGTCGGCCGGGCGGTGACGGGTTGGTCACAGTGATGGCCCGTCGGCGGGGTGGTGACTGGGCACCGGGGCGGGTTGTCGGTGATAGTGGTGGTTATGTCTGCCGAGTCACCACGTCCCGCGTCCGACCCTGATCCCGGTAACACCACCCCGGATGCACAGACGTCGGGTACGGCCATGCCGGGCGGTGCCGTGCCCGTCGCGAGCGCGGAATCGGTCCATCACGACCCCGTGTCGGATGCCGATCTCGACCCCGCCACCCCGGTCCCGGCCCGTCCGGGCCCGATCGAGGCGGTGGTCAATGTCGCCCGTGGCAGCCTGATCGGCATGGCCGAACTGGTCCCCGGGATATCCGGGGGCACGGTCGCACTCGTGGTGGGCGTCTACCCGCGGTTGTTGGACACGGGCGCCCACATCGTCGACGGCATGCGCTCCGCGGTGCTCGGTCCTGAACGCAGGGAGCGCACCCGCGCGGCGTTCCGGCACGCCGACCTCTGGCTGCTGGGCACACTCGCGGTCGGCATGCTGGCGATGGTGTTCACCATGGCCGGCGTGATGAGGGGCTTCGTCGAGGGCAGCCCCGAGATCTCGCGGGGGCTGTTCCTGGGCATGGTCGCCGCGAGTATCGCGGTACCCCTGGGGATGGCGCGTCAGACGCCCGGTGGGCGGAACTGGGTGCTCGGGTTGCTGTTCCTGGCGGGCGCAGTGCTGGCCTATGTCCTGTCGGGTCTGCCGGGGGGCACCATCTCGGAACCGTCCTACCTGCTGGTGTTCATGGCTGCGGCCGTGGCCATCTGTGCACTGGTCCTGCCGGGGATGTCCGGCTCGTTCCTGCTGATGGCCATGGGGCTGTACGCCCCGACCCTCGCCGCGGTGGAGAACCGCGACCTGGGGTATATCGCGGTGTTCGCCGCCGGGGCCTTCGTGGGGATCGCACTGTTCGTCAAGGTGCTGGACCGACTGCTCGAGGACTTCCGCAAGCCCACGCTGATCGTCATGGTGGGCCTGATGCTCGGATCGCTGCGGGCGCTGTGGCCGTGGCAGGACGATCAGGGCGGGATGCTCGCGCCCGACGACACCTTGCCGATGGTGGTGGCCGCCGCGGTGGCCGGTGTACTGGTGGTGATGGTCGTCCTGGTGATCGAGCGGGTGGTCGCCCGCAAGGCCGCGACCACGGATCCGCACCCGGAGGTCTCGGCGCTCGAAGACCGCGTGTAGCGCATGCCGGCGCCGACCGTCAGGTGCTCCCGGTCCGGGTGACGTCGAAGATCATCTTCTGGACGCCGTTGCCGTAGGCCTCGTGCTCGGTGAGGACCAGCGAGGTGGCGTCGACGTCGGCCGCGCCGAAGAGGCGCCGTCCCGCGCCGAGCAGGAGCGGGAAGACCAGGAGGTGGTACCGGTCGACCAGGCCCGCCTCGGCCAGGGAGTGTCCGAGGGTTCCGCTGCCGCGCACGAGGATCGGGCCGCCGTCGGTCTCCTTGAGCCGCGCTACGTCCTCGACCGAGCCCAGGATGGTCGTCGGTCCCCAGTTGTCCACGAGGTCGTCGGCGGTCAGGGTGGTGGACACCACGTACTTCGGTAGTGCGTTGTACCCGGCGAACTCCTCGGTCATCTCCGGCCAGACCGGCGAGAACGCCTCGTAGCTGCGGCGACCGAGCAGGAGGGCGGTGGCCTGGTCCTGCTCGCGTCCCTTGATCTCGTACGCGGCCTCGTCAAAGGCCACATCCTTGTACGTCCAACCGGCGTTGCGATAGCCCTCCTCGCCGCCGGGTGCCTCCATGACCCCATCGAGGGACATGAAGGCCGTGATGATGAGCGTGCGCATGTGGGTCCTTCCGGTGCGCGTTGTCGATGCGGTGGGGGGATGAGATCCGGTGCCCGCTCAGGCGCGGGACAGGACCTCCGATTCGAGCCGCCGGTAACCCGCTTCCATGCCGTCCGTCATGCCCGTGCCCAGGATCATGTCGCGCATCTCCTTGTTGGCATACGTGACGACGAGGGAGACCAGGGTCCCGCCCTCGACCGGGGTGAGGGTCTGCTCGTTGTGCGTGGGAGGGCCATCGACTCCTTCCATGGTCTCGGTGAAGACCTCCCGGTGCGGGGGGTCGGACTCCAGGAGTTCGCCGGTGAGCGCGAAGGTCTCTCCCTCCACTCCCTGTGCGGGCGAGAACTCGTAGCGGTGCCGCTCGCCCGGTGCCGCGGCCGGCTCGCAGACTGTCATCGACCACCCGTCCGGTCCGAAGCTCCAGAGTCGGAGGAGTGCGGGGTCGTGGTGGGCGTCCCAGATCTGTTGGGGTGTGCCGCGCAGGACCCGGCTGATCCGGACCTGCGTATCGCTGAGGAGCTGCGCTGCGGTCGCGCGGTCGGCGGCGAAGGAGCGCAGGTCTGCCAGGACGTCGTCGATCTGTGCCATCGCGGAGCGGGTGCCCTCCTCCATGCCCATCTCGAGCAGCTGCTCGAGTTGGTCGAGGCTGGTGAAGTACGTGGTGGTGGTCAGGCGGGCGCCGCTATCGGTCTCCTCGAAGGAGAACACCGCGCGCATCGTCGGCATCTCGGGGTTGGGGCGGCCGTCCTCGTCGGTGAAACCGTCCAGGATCTCGAACGAGCCCCCCTCGATCACGGACAGGTACTCCCAGTAGCCGCCGCTGCGGGCTCCGTCCGGCCCGGTCATGTAGTACTCGGACCGGCCGCCCGGGTAGATGTCGTGACGGGTGAAGGTCGCCGGCCACTCCGGCGGTCCCCAGAACCTCTCGAGCTGGCGCGGGTCCACGTACGCGTCCCAGAGCCGGCGGACCGTCACGGGGAAGTCGGCGACGATGGTCATCGTCAGCTCCTCGAGGTCCTTGTCCACGGATGTCACTGGCATGATCGGATCCTTCTCCCTCGGTGGTGGTCGTGAATTGTGCTTGTGGTCAGTCGTCGGCGAGCAGGGCGTCGAGCCTGTCGATGCGCCCCCGCCAGAGGCGCTCGAAGCCGTCCAACAGGGTCTGGGCCCTGCGGATCGCCTCGGGGTTGCCCCGGATCCGGCGTTCGCGTCCGTGGCGGTCGTCGGTCACGAGTCCGGCCTCCTCGAGGACGTTGACGTGCTTGCGGACCGCCGCGAACGACATGTCGTAGTGGTGGGCGAGGTCGGAGATGGAGCACTCGTCGGTGAGCGTGCGACGGACGATGTCCCGGCGTGTGGCGTCGGCCAGCGCCCGGAACAACCGATCCACGTCGTCGTCACTGAGATCCACCCCGCGCGTGTGATATGAAACCATTTGGTTTCATGTTAGGTCGCGGCGGGGACCGGGTCAATGGTGTGGCCCAACTCGCCCGCCGCGATGTCGTGGGTCGCCCCTACTCTGGGTGCGTGCGGTCAAGCGTGAGGGTCCCCGAGTCCGAGGTCGAGCGGTTCGTCGGGACGGCGGCCCTGGCACGTGCGCGCCCTTATGTGAACCCGGACGCAATCGGCGACGTGAGCTACAACCCCGGTTCGCGGACGCTGTCCGCACTGGTCACGGGCAGCGGCGGGCGCCGGTATCGGACCGAGGTCGCCTTCGGGCATCCCGATGCGAGCGGTTGGTCCCGGCCGAAGCTCAGCACGTGCACGTGCCCGGTGGCGATGCGGTGCAAGCACGCCGCGGCGCTCATGTTGTTCGCCGGCGCGGATCCGGACGGCGGCGCACACAGCGGGGTAGGCGGCGGGGAACCGGTACCTGAATGGCGGCGGCGGGTCGAAGAGATGATGCACGGCACGGCGCAGCAGGCCCGACCGCGGGAGTCCGAGGTCTACGGACTGCAGTTGTCGGTGGTGGCGGACGAGACCGTGGACGACGGCTGGACCGGTGGGTTGCGGCCCGGGTTGGGCAACCGACTCCGTGCGCGCATCGTGGTCCCGGGCAGGGGCGGGCGGTGGAAGTCGGCGGGGGTGGAATGGGACCGGCTGCGGTACGGGTGGACCGCGGACATGAGCGCCGCGCAGACCAGCTGGTTCCGCGCGGTGGACGCGCTGGCCCGTAGTCGTCGTCAGGCCAGGGTGTGGTTGGACCTGTGCGATGCCGAGGTCCCCGCGCTGTGGCCGCTCATCTCCACCGCCGCCGAGGCCGAGGTCGAGATCGTTCCCGATGACGGCCTGCACGACGTCCGGCCCGGGCCACGCCGGCGCGTCGGGCTCACGGCCTGGTCACCCGATGGCCTGCAGGTGGTGGTCACCGCCGCGGCGGAGATACTGCCCGACGCCGACGCCGACGCCGACGGCGCCAAGGCGATGCCCGACGACGACGAGGAACCCGACCGCCCCCTGCCCGGCGCCCTCGTGGGGGAGCGCGGGGACCTGGTCGCGGTGGTCCGCGACAGGGTGTTGGAGCTCTGCCCGGTCGGGCGGCTCGACCACGGGGTGGCCCGCGATCTGCGCCGATGGCGTGAGCTGACGATCCCGGATGAGTCCGTCGCCGAGTTCTGCGGAGAGTTCCTCCCCGGTCTCGTCGACGCGTTCCCGGTGGTCGACCGAGCCGGTCGCCTGGAGCTGCCGGAACCAGACCGCGTCGAGTTCGAACTGGTGATCCGGCGCTATGCCGGGCCCGACTCCGCGGACGGGCCGGACCTCGTCGCGGAGTGGTCCCGGCTCGACGTGTTGCGGATGAGCGACGGCACCGAGACGACGCGCTGTCGTCCGCTGACAGGTGGGGACCTCGGTGCCGCCGGACCGATCCTGGCCGACCGCGAATCGCTCGAGCTCGCGGTGAGAGTCGAGGAGGCCGGGTGGGGGTGGGTCGTCACGCCCGGGCCCTGGCGGGTCACCGGGCACGACGCGGCTGTGCTGCTGGCGGACGGGGTGCCCGCGTTGCGCACTCTCGACGGCGTCCGGGTGACCGTGCGCGACGGGGTCCCGGAGATCCGCCGGGCCGCGGAGGGGCCGCGGATCAGTGTGGCGGCCGAGGACGACCGGTCCGGCATCGACTGGCTGGGGCTGTCGGTGGGCGTGACGGTCGAGGGGCGGCCGGTGCCGTTCGCCACGGTGTTCCGGGCGGTGGTGAGCGGGCAGTCGGAGTTCGTCACCGACGACGGCGTGCTGGTCCCGGTGGACCTCGAGCGCTTCGGCGAGCTGCGCACGCTTCTCGAGGAGGCGCTCGCGGCCTCGGCCGCCCGGTCCGGCGAGACCGGAGAGGCGGGTGACATCCGGATCGGGCTCGGCCAGGCGGGACTGTGGGCGGACCTGGCCGAGCTGGCCGACGATCTCGCGCCACCGACCGGTCGGGCGCAGGCCCTGCTCGAGCTGGCCTCGGACGCCCCCGAACCGGTCCCGGTGCCCGCCGCGCTGGAGGCCGAGCTGCGGCCGTATCAGCAGCAGGGGCTGGATTGGTTGGCCATGCTGTGGCGTCACCGGATCGGCGGGATCCTGGCCGACGACATGGGGCTCGGCAAGACGGTCCAGGCGCTGGCGCTGATCGCGCACGCGCACGAGACGGCGGGCGCCCCCGCCTCCGGCGCCGAGGCGGTCGCTGGTTCGCCGGGGCCGTTCCTCGTGGTGGCGCCCTCGTCGGTCGTGCCCAACTGGGAGGCCGAGGCCCGGAGGTTCGTGCCCTCGCTGCGCGTGGCCCGACGCTCGGCCACGGAGAGCAAGTCGCCCACGACCGTGGCCGAGGACGCGGCCGTCCACGACATCGTGGTCACCTCCGCGACCGTCCTGCGTCTGAACGCCGAGGCGTACGCGGGGATCGAGTGGGCCGGGGTGATCCTGGACGAGGCCCAGCAGGCCAAGAACCCCTCGTCCAAGCTGTTCGCCGCTCTCGCCGGGTTGCGGGCCGACTTCCTGCTCGCGGTCACCGGCACGCCCATGGAGAACAACCTCACCGAACTGTGGGCGATCGCGGCCCTGTCCTGTCGGGGGGTGCTGCCCGACGCCAAGGAGTTCCGCGCGCTGTTCCGGACCCCGATCGAGAAGGACGGCGACGCCGAGGCACTGCGCCGTCTCCGTCGCCGACTGCGACCGTTCCTGCTGCGGCGCCGCAAGGAGTTGGTGGCCGGCGAGCTGCCGCCACGCACCGATGCGGTGATGGAGGTAGAACTCTCGGTCGCGCACCGCCGGGTCTACGAGCGCGAGCTCGCCCGTCAGCGGGCGTCGCTGTTGGCGCTGCTCGACGACTTCGACTCCAACCGCATCAGCATCCTCGCCGGCCTCACCGTGCTGCGCCGACTGTGCCTGGACCCCTCGCTGGTGGACCCCGACCACGTATCGATCCCCTCCGCCAAGACCGATGAGCTCATCGCGTCGCTGCGTGAGGTCGTGGCCGAGGGGCACCGAGCGCTCGTGTTCAGCCAGTTCACCAGCTACCTCGACACGGTGGTCGACAGGCTGCTCGCCGAGGGCATCACGGTCGCTCACCTCGACGGCAGGACCACCGACCGGGCAGGTGCCGTCGGCAGGTTCACGGAGGGCGGCGCGCAGGTGTTCTGCCTGAGCCTCAAGGCCGGGGGAGTGGGCCTCAACCTAGTGGGCGCCGACTACGTCTTCCTGCTGGACCCCTGGTGGAACCCGGCGACCGAAGCCCAGGCCGTGGACCGGGCCCACCGCATCGGCCAGACCAGACCGGTGCTGGTCTACCGGATGGTCGCGCGAGACACCATCGAGGAGCGCGTGGTGGAGTTGCAGCGGCGCAAGGCCGAGCTCTTCGCCTCCGTGCTGGACAGCGGGGAGCACTTCTCGGCGGCGCTCACGGCCGACGACCTGCGGGGGTTGATCGAGTAGCGGCGCGGGTGATCACCGCACCGCCGGCATCGCCAACCCCGCGGCCACCGCGGCCCCGAAGAGTGCCGTGTCCCGGGACGGGGAGAACACGACCCGCGGCGTCGGGATGGTGTGCGGCAGCGTGTGCAACTGCTCGGCGACCGGCCCGTGCAGCGCCTCGCCCAGGCCCACCACGATCCCGCCGGTGAGCAGGACCGTGCGCGGCCGGAACAACTGGACGGCGTCCACCACGAAGGAGCCCACCCGGTGGGCGTAGATCTCGGCGGCACCGTCGCCGTGTTCCCGCTCGAGGTCGTAGAGCCCGTGCCCGCCCAGACCCCACCACGCCTCGGTGGTGCCGCCGTCCACGACCAGCCGCCAGTGCCCGAGGTCCCACCCGGTGGGCCCGCACGGGTGGATGAGCGCACCGTGGCGGTTGAGCGCCCCGAACGACAGGGTGGTGCCCAGGGAGATGGCGATGCCGCCGAACTCGACGTCCGGCAGCTGGGTCAGGGCCAGGGCGTGGGCGTCGCCGTGACCGATCACGGACACCGGGGCGTCCAGGAGGGCTACCAACTGGGAGCGCATCGGCCCCTCGGCCCAGGCGGCGGCGCGGGAGGCCTCGATGACCCCACGGTCGGCGTCGACGTGCCCGCTGACAGACACGCCGACGCCGCTGGGGAGGGGATCGACGGCCCGGATCACCGCGGCCAGATCCTCGGCGGTGGCCACCTCGGCCCCGTGGACTCCCACCACGCGGCCGTCGACCACGGCACCGATCCGCGTTCCGCTGCCGCCGATGTCGACGACGACGCCGTTCCTCATCAGATCGCCTCCCGTTCCACACCGACCATTGTCACCAATAGTTCGTAGCGGGCGGGCCATTGGGTGTGGTGGGGTGCTACCCGGTATCGGTGCTACCCCGTATCGATGTTGCGGATCGGGTCGCTCGCCTGGCCCACGGTTCCGCAGTAGAGCTTGGCCGACTCCTGGGTCAAGGTCACCTCCATGCCGGCGGGATCGGACTGCCCCTTCTCGTCGAGGAAGGTGGTGATCACCTCGCGCTGGTCCTCGGGCGGCATCTCCATGTAGTCGCCGCAGGTGGTGTCACCGCCCTGGTTGGGGTCCATCGCGTTGCAGCCGGTCAGTGACGCCAGGACGAGGGCGGCGGTGGCGACCGGAGCGACCAGCTTGGCGGGTCGGGTGCGGGTGGGCATGGGAGACCTCCGGGGGATGACGACGACGAGGTGAGCGGTCGATGAGGTGAGCGTAGGCGCGCGAGGTGACGGACATCACTATTCGGCCGGGATTCAGCGGAGCACCGTCGCGGTTATAGTAGATATAACAACATCTTTTGAGGCCTCGACCGCCCTGCAACTGGACTCCGCTGCGCAGAACCTGCTCTTCCGGGAGGCCCGCTCCGCCAACGCATTCACGGACGAGCCGGTGACCGACGGCCAACTCCGCGCGATCTATGACCTGGTCAAGTGGGCCCCGACGTCGATGAACAACCAGCCGCTGAGGATCGTCGTGGTGCGGTCCGGGGAGGCCAAGGCCCGACTGTTGCCGCACCTGGCCGAGGGCAACCGGGCCAAGACCGCCGCCGCGCCGGCCGTCGCGTTGCTCGCCGCCGACGTGGACTTCCACGACGAACTGCCCCGGCTCTTCCCCCACTTCCCCGGCGCCCGTGATCTGTTCGCGGACGAGGCCGCGCGGGTCGGCGCGGCCGAGCTCAACGCGAGCCTGCAGGTCGGCTACACCATCCTGGGCATCCGCGCCGCGGGTCTCGCCGCCGGCCCGATGACCGGGTTCGACGCCGAGGGGATCGCCGCGGAGTTCTTCCCCGACGGGCGCCACCGCGTCCTTGTCGCGATCAACATCGGCACGCCGGCGGAGAACGCCTGGCTCGACCGGCTGCCGCGACTCGACTACGACGAGGTCGTCACGACCCTCTGAGGGGGGTCGTCGCAGGTACTCCGCGCGTCACAGGCAGCCGACGAGTCGTAGCGCGAACTGGTCGCCGTGGCCCAGGATCGTCTGCGTGTCACTGATCCGTCTGCTCGTCATGATCTCGGTGCGGAACTCGCCCGCATGGTCGATACCCACCGCGTGCATGAGCTCGTGCAGAGTCAGGCTCCTACTCCAGGCGTCCCCGGGAACCGGGGTGATCTGTTCCGGTTGCAGGGTCACCGACCCCCGGAGGATCAGGCCGCGGGGCCAGACAGCCGCGCCGCCGACCCCGGCCGCGCCATGGGTGTGGAACATGGGGTGGTCGCCGTACGTCACGGAGATGGCGCCGTCGCCTTCGCGCTCTCCCTCGGCACCGGGCCCCGCATACCTGAGGGGGAGGCCGCTGGCGAAGGCGAGGGTCTCGACCGCCCACGCGAGGTCGGACTCGCTGCCCGGGGGCGCGTCGTAGGAGCGCACGGGGATCTCGTGTTCGCACGGCCAATGTGCGAGGTACCCGTCCTCGGTGGCCTCGACCGCGTAGTCGACCCCCGCGATCAGCCCGGCAGGGGGCTGGATGTCCGCGGCGCGGCGAGGCGACCACTCGCCCCGGAGCGGGACGGCCGTGCCCGGGACCGTGGAGTTGGCGGCATCCGCGTGGGCCGGCCTGAACAGGCCGCCGTCCCCGCCTGACACGCGGGCTGCGCCCTCGCCGAAGGAGGCGACGGTGCCGCGGTGCTCTTCGGGGACCATCGCCAGGAGGGCCGGCGAGGATCCGACGACCGCCAGCGCCAAGACGAGCGGTACGACGATCGCCAGCAGGTAGGCGGAGAAGCTGACGGCGGGATGAACAGATCGCTGCCAGTTCACGGCGCGGGGTGGGGTGAGGGGGTCAACGGGGGCCTGTCCTGGGTCGATGCGAGGGAGGGGCCTCGCGGTACCGCTAAGAATTTACTCACGTGGTGGCGGCGTTCACACCGGATTCTTTGACTTGAGCGGAATAGACTCAACTGTTCGGCAGTTGTACGGACTGTCCGGTCCTGATGTGGGCCGGTATTGACCCGAGTACGCTCAAGAACACGTCGAAGAAAGGACCGGTCGATGAGCCAGTTCAACCCCACGACCAAGACCCAGGCGGCTCTGTCGGCCGCCGTCCAATCCGCCTCGGCGGCAGGGAACCCGGATGTCCGTCCGGGCCACCTCCTCGTGGCGCTGCTCGAACAGCAGGACGGGATCGCCACGCCCCTGCTCCAGGCATGTGGGGTGGACCCGCAACTGGCGCTCACGCAGGCCAAGGCCCTCACCGCGAGTTACCCCAGCGCGTCGGGCTCGGGGCTGGCCGCCCCCAACTTCAACCGCGACGCCCTCGCCGTCATCAGTTTCTCCCAGACCCTCGCGTCCGAGATGGGCGACGACTACGTCTCCACCGAGCACGTCCTGGTCGGCATCGCCGCGGGGCACACCGGGGGCGACGCCGCCAAGCTCCTGGGCGAGCTCGGGGCCACCGAGGACGCGCTCAAGCAGGCGTTCGCCACGGTCCGCGGCAACACGCGCGTGACCACCGAGAACCCCGAGGACCAGTACCAGGCGCTCGAGAAGTACTCCACGGACCTCACGGCCCGGGCTCGTGAGGGCAAGATCGACCCGGTCATCGGGCGCGACTCGGAGATCCGGCGCGTGGTGCAGGTGCTGAGCCGCCGCACCAAGAACAACCCGGTGCTCATCGGCGAGCCCGGCGTGGGCAAGACCGCCATCGTCGAGGGGCTGGCCCGGCGGATCGTGGACGGCGACGTCCCCGAGTCGCTCCGGGGCAAGACCCTGCTCTCGCTCGACCTGGGTTCGATGGTCGCGGGCGCCAAGTACCGCGGTGAGTTCGAGGAGCGCCTCAAGGCCGTGCTCGACGAGATCACGGCGTCCGAGGGGCAGATCATCACCTTCATCGACGAGGTCCACACCATCGTCGGCGCCGGCGCGACCGGCGAGGGGTCGATGGACGCCGGCAACATGATCAAGCCGATGCTCGCCCGCGGGGAGCTGCGCCTGGTCGGTGCCACCACGCTCGACGAGTACCGCAAGTACATCGAGAAGGACGCCGCCCTCGAGCGCCGCTTCCAGCAGGTCTACGTGGGGGAGCCGAGCGTCGAGGACACGGTCGGCATCCTGCGCGGGCTCAAGGAGCGCTACGAGGTGCACCACGGCGTGCGGATCACCGACTCCGCGCTGGTCTCCGCGGCCGCGCTGTCGGATCGCTACATCACCCAGCGGTTCCTCCCCGACAAGGCGATCGACCTGGTCGACGAGGCCGCGAGCCGGCTCAAGATGGAGATCGACTCCCGACCGGAGGAGATCGACGCCGCCGAGCGGATCGTGCGCCGACTCGAGATCGAGGAGGTGGCACTGCAGAAGGAGACCGATGCGGCGTCCAAGGATCGGCTCGTCGCGCTCCAGTCCGAGCTCGCCGACTCCAAGGAGAAGCTCGCCGAGCTGACCGCCCGGTGGCAGAACGAGAAGACCGCCATCCAGGGTGTGCAGAAGGTCAAGGAGGAGCTCGACGCGCTGCGCACCGAGTCCGAGAAGGCCGAGCGGGACGGCGACTACGCACGGGTCGCCGAGATCCGTTACGGACGGCTGCCCGAGCTGGAGAAGCAGCTCGCCCAGGCGGAGGAGAACGACGCCGCCACCAACGCGATGCTCAAGGAGGAGGTCGGCCCGGAGGACGTCGCCGAGGTCGTCTCCGCCTGGACCGGGATCCCCGTGGGCAAGATGCTTCAGGGCGAGACCGAGAAGCTCCTGCGCATGGAGGACGAGATCGCGCGTCGTGTCGTCGGCCAGGGCGAGGCGGTCCGGGCCGTGTCCGACGCGGTGCGACGGTCGCGGGCCGGGGTCGCCGACCCCGACCGGCCCACCGGCTCCTTCCTCTTCCTCGGCCCCACGGGTGTCGGCAAGACGGAGCTGGCCAAGGCGCTCGCCGAGTTCCTGTTCGACGACGAGCGGGCCATGGTCCGGATCGACATGAGCGAGTACTCGGAGAAGCACAGCGTCTCGCGGCTGGTGGGTGCCCCTCCGGGGTACGTCGGCTACGAGGCCGGCGGGCAGCTCACCGAGGCCGTGCGGCGGCGTCCGTACACGATCGTCCTGCTCGACGAGGTCGAGAAGGCGCACCCGGACGTCTTCGACATCCTGCTGCAGGTGCTCGACGACGGCCGGCTCACCGACGGCCAGGGCCGGACCGTGGACTTCCGCAACACGATCCTCGTGCTCACCTCCAACCTGGGGGCGGGTGGATCGCGGGAGCAGACGATGGACGCGGTCAAGCGCGCCTTCAAGCCGGAGTTCATCAACCGGCTCGACGACGTGGTGATGTTCGACTCGCTCAGCGAGGAGCAGCTCGAGTCGATCGTCGACATCCAGATCGACGAGCTCGCACGGCGGCTCAAGGGTCGGCGACTGACCCTCGAGGTCGACGACGCGGCTAAGGGGTGGCTGGCGCGGCGCGGGTACGACCCTGCCTACGGCGCCCGCCCGCTGCGCAGGCTGGTGCAGCAGGCGATCGGCGACAAGCTGGCCCGGGCCCTGCTCGGCGGCGACATCCGCGACGGCGACACCGTGCGGGTCTCGCTGGCGGAGGACGGCGAGTCGCTCACGCTGAGCTGACGCCCGTCGCCTGAGCTGGCGGGAACGAGCCGGCGGGTACGAGTTGGCGGACAGGAGATGCGATCGGGAACGGCCCCGACGCGAATCCTGTCCGCCAACTCGTGCCCGGGTGACCGCCCACGTCCCGCACCGCCCACACCTCCTCGCCCGCCCCCGCGCCCGCGGAGTGACGGATCAGTCCCCGATGAGGGGATCCGCCTCGTCGTCATCGCGACTACCATGGACCCGTGACCAGAGCCACCGCACCCGCATCCGACACCCAGGTCAGTCCCCTCCTCGTCACGGCGCGCGAGTTGATCAGCGACGTGGCGAGCCTTCCCACCCCCGTGATCCTCGACGTGCGCTGGCGGCTCGGCGACGCCCGCGGGCGCGAGCACTACTACTCGGGCCACATCCCCGGTGCGCAGTACGTCGATCTGCCCACCGAGCTCGCGGGCCAGCGCAACGTCCGCGAGGGCCGCCACCCGCTGCCCTCGCCCGATGATCTCGAGGACGCCCTGCGCCGTGCCGGCGTGCACAACGACAGTCGCGTGGTGATCTACGACGACTCCGGTAACACCTCCGCGGCGCGCGCCTGGTGGCTGATGCGCTGGGCCGGCAAGGAGGACGTCTACCTCCTCGACGGCGGTCTCAAGGCGTGGATCGCCGAGGGCGAGGACCTGGCGGTGGGGCCGGGCAACCCGGTCGAACGCGGCGACTTCACCTTCAGGCTCGATCACATGCGCACGGCCGACATCGACGAGACGCAGGCAAGCCCCGAGGAGGGCGTCCTGATCGATGTCCGCGCGGCCGAGCGCTATGCCGGCCACACCGAGCCGATGGATTCGCGGGCCGGCCACATCCCGGGCGCCGTCAATCTGCCCACCTCGTCGTTCCTCGACGAGAGCGGTCGGTTCCTTCCCGCCGAGCGCATCCGTCAGATGTTCGCCGACGTGGGCGTGACCAGCGGGAAGGACACCGTGGTCTACTGCGGTTCCGGCATCCACGCCTGCCATGCGCTCGCGGCGATGGAGGTGGCCGGGATCGAGGCGGGGAGGTTGTTCCCGGGGTCGTGGTCGCAGTGGTCGGCGGATCGTCGGCGGCCGATCGCCCTGGGGGAGGACCCCCGCTAGCCCGCGCCTCCGCCGGCTCCCGGGCCCGTCCAGGTCACGCAGCGCCGCGGTGCCTGGCGGGTAACCCCACCAGCGCTGACTACCCTCTGTGGACATGGTCGTGTTCTGGTTCCTCCTGGCCCTCGTGCTGCTCGCCGCGGCGCTCATCCTCCTGCGTCTGGACGCCAGACAACGCGGGGGCGCCGCGTCGCGTGGGACCCCGCCGGAGGTCGGCTCCGGGTCGGCGGGGGCGGGGGCCCTGTCCGACGACGACGAGGCCCCGCCCGTCGCCCCGCCTGCGGGTGAGGTCGACGAGTCCCCGGACGAGCACGCGGGCGGTTCCGGGACTCCGCAGCTGGCGCCGTTCCAGCGCGCGTCAGGCCCGGGTAGCGCGGAACCGGGACCGGCGGAACCGGACGCAGAGGAACCGGTCGCAGTGGAACCGGTCGCTGCAGCACACGAGTCCGCGTCCCCGCCTGCGAGCCCGGTGGAGCCTGAGGCGGGCGGGCCCGAGGGAGCGCGCCCCGAAACGGACGCCGGTGACCACGCGGCCGAGCCCGGCGCCGGGTCCGCCACTGAACCCACGGCCGAACCCGCCGCTGAGCCGACGGCCGAGCCCACCGCACAGTCGGCGCCGCGTCTGCTCGATCGGGTCCGGGGATTCCTCCCGGCGCGCCGGCAGAACGGGCGTCTGCCCGAGCAGGAGGTGCTGCCCGCCGTCGACCCGCTCGCCGATTCGCCCGTGGTGCGGTGGCTGGAGGACCGCGAGTTCGAACCCACCCCCACCCCGGCGCCGGAGTTCCGGCACGGCGATTTCGCGGGGGGTCTCAGCGCGCTCGGCACGGTCTCGCACGGGATGTTCCGGGGGCGGCGGGCGATCATGGGCGTCACCGGCGGGCGGACGGTCCTGGCCCTACGCCGGGACACGGCCTCGGACGTGGTCCTGGACCTGAGCCGCGCCGATGTCGACGCCGAGCCCGGGTTCCACGACGCGGGCGAGGTGGCGTCGCTGGAGGCCCGGAGTTCCGACTACGGCCGACTCGATCTGATCGACCGCGATCGTCTGACCAGCGCGGTCGGTGACGTCCCGGTCGACGTGCGCCGCATCTGGGCCGAGGGTGAGTGGGTGGCGGCGACCATTGACGGCGTCGACGACCCGTCCACGTGGGACGACGTCGTGGTGGCCCTGCATTCCGTGGCCGATGTGCTGGCCCCGTTCCCGCCCATCGGTGGCCGGGCCCGCGCCCTGCCCCTCGAGATCGACCCGGGCTCGCCCGGGGCGGCGGCCGGCCCGGAGGCGGACCCCACTGTGGGCATGGACGGCGAGATCGGGACCGGAACGCACGGGACGACCGCATCGGCGGCCACATCGGTGACGAGCTCTGTTCCGGACGTTTCGGACGTTGCGGACGACATCACCGGGCAGACGCCGGTCGCGGTCCCCGCACAGCCCATCGCCGCCGAGGGCCGGGATGACCAGCGCGGGGATGTCGAGGACCCGGACGAGCAGCCCGAACCTCCGCAGCCCGAGCCCCCGCAGCCCGAACCCCGGCGCGCCGGGCACCTGCGGCTGGTGCCCGAGCGCAGGGGTGCGCGCGATCTCGCCGACGTCCCCGTGGTGGCCGACCGCGGAGACCCCGATGCCGAGCCGGGGTCGGACCCGGTACCGACGGCCGGGGAGGCTCCGGTGGAGGCCGCCGGTTCCGACCTCGGGGACGGCGTCGCGGAGGACACCGTGGCCGAGGAACCCGACCCCTTCGCCGAGATCATGGAGCCCTCGGGGCCGCTGCCGGCCCGCGGAGACGTGGCCGCGGACCACCTGCCCGCGCGCCCGCCCCTGTCCCGGCCGACACGCGGTGCCGGTCAGGCCTATCCCGAGGACGCCTCGGTCCCGCCGCTGGCCGCGGGCGTGGCCACGGGAGGGTCGGGGATCAAACCGCTCGGGTCGGAGGACGACGAGGACGAGATCCGCACCGAGGTGGAGCGGTTCGACGCGGCCCGCATCGACGGCGGCTCCGATCTCGACTCGGGTGCCGGTGGGCGCCACGCCCAGCCATCGGACGCGCAGCCGGTGGACGACCAGACCCCCGTGTGGCTCCGGCCCGAGGTGACACCCGCGCCCCCACGGGCCGGACGCGGCAAACATCGCCGTGCGGAGCCGGACGAGGAGGCGTCGGACGCGGAGCCGTCGGCTGCGGCCTCGACCGGCACGGGCTCCGGTCGTGAGCGCCCGGGCGTGGAACCGGACGTCGAGCAGACCACCCGCCTCCAGCTGCCGCCGGATATCCGGGACTGACCTTCCGCAACGAGAGGACCCGCCCGCGCCGGATGCGCGGACGGGTCCTCTCGCTGATGTGGGGTGTGTCAGCTGGCGGAGCTCAGGAGACCGGTGACGGTCGGGCTCGACAGCGGGGCGACGTCGTATCCGGCCGAGTCGGACAGGCTCGAGGTGAGCGAGCCGCCGATGGCGCCGTCGATCGGGTTGACCACGGAACCGGGATCCAGCGAACCGGTACCGCCCCCGCCGCCGGCACCGGGGTTGGTCCCGGTGACGATGACGGGCGACGAGGTCGCGGTCGCGCCGACCCACGTGTCGCCGAGCGCGTCGGTGTTGTTCACCACGGCCGTGTAGCGGTACACCTGGGTGTCGGCCGTACGCGGAATGTCGTCCGGGAACGAGACAGTGGTGCCGGACGCCGGCATGGCGACCTCCCCGACCTCGACACCGTCACGGAGGATCGAGACCATCGTTCCCTCGGGGAAGTTGTTCGCGGGCCGAACGAACGAGGTGACCACGTTGACCGCGAGCGAATCCTCGTCGAGGGTGCCGGGCTGGGCCTGGACGTTCAGGTTGGTGTTCCACTCGAACGGAACCCACGGGGCGTTGGTGATCGTGGTGGTGGTGAGCGCGGCGGCATTGGCGCTCACAGCGCACTCGACCTGGGCGCCGGTGGTGCCGGTGCCGCCCGCAGTGGTCCCTCGGGTGTACTGGAACTGCGTCGACGCCGCATCCGTGGCGGCGGTGGCCCCCGCCCCGGCAAGGCCGAAGACGATCTGCTGACTCGGCGTGTTCGGCGCACGCATGCTGAAGGTGACCTCGGGCAGCTGGAACGACTGGTTGTTGTTCTTCTGCAGGCCCGAGTTGATGGTGTTGCCCGTCCCGTCTTCTGCGAGGCACCGAACCAGGACACGGTCGCGGGTGCGCGGCCCGGCGGTACGGTCTCGACGGCGCCCGTCGTGGAGATGTCGGCGCTGTACTACTCGCGCTACCAGAACGTCAGGGCCGAGATGGTCAGCATCACGGCGTCGGGGTCGACGATCACCATGCCGCTGTGGCCGCTCACCAAGTTCTTCCCGCAGGGCAGCCTCGGGGACATGGCGAGCGAAGCCGTCCAGCTGCGCTCGCAGATCACCGAGCAGAACACCAGGGCCAAGGTCGAGGGGCTGTACGGCACGACCGGTTCGTTCGCGGTGACCAACGGGCAGACCGTCACCCGGACGATCGCACTCGGGCCGCCGGCCACCCAGCCCCGCGGTTCGGATCTGGTCGGTTACTTCACGATGTGCGCGCAGGGCACCAACTCCGCCGCCGCGCAGGGCACCGGCCAGCTCTACGCGTGGTCTGCCTTCGAGGAGGGGTGGCCCCCGCCGGTCGTCATCCCCGAGGACAGCGGCAGCCTCGCGACCGGGTCTCTCGGCTCGCTGGGCAGCAGTGGTACGGACCCCGTCGATCCGGAGCCACCGGTCGAGGAGGAGCCGCCGGCTGAGGACAACGGGGACCCCCTGGACCCCTGATCGTCACTGGCTTGAGCGTGGCCTCGAGCTGAAGGAGGACGGGCCGGTCGCATCACGCGACCGGCCCGTCCTCCTTCTGTCGTGTTCTGTCGTGGCGCGCGTCTAGAGTCGACCCCGGTACCGATACCGTCGCCGCAGCCACCGTCGCGGCCGATCAGAGGAGCCCGATGTCCGTCCCCGCCACCGTCGACTCGACCGCCAAAGCGCGCCTGGCCGAGCTGGTCGCCGAGCTCGCCGTCGTCCACGGCCGAGTCACCCTCTCCTCGGGCCGCGAGGCCGACTACTACGTGGACCTGCGACGCGCGACCCTGCACCACGAGGCGTCGCCGCTCATCGGCCGTCTGCTGCGTGAACTGACCGACGACTGGGACTTCGAGGCGGTCGGCGGACTGACCCTCGGCGCCGACCCGGTCGCCACGGCGATCATGCACGCGCGGGGCCGGCCGATCGACGCGTTCGTCGTCCGCAAAGAGGCCAAGAAGCACGGGATGCAGCGCCGGATCGAGGGGCCGGACATCGTGGGGAAGCGGGTCCTCGTCGTCGAGGACACCACGACCACCGGCAACTCCCCGCTCACCGCGGTGGCCGCCCTGCGCGAGGCCGGCGCCGAGGTGGTGGGCGTGGCGACCGTCGTCGACCGCGCCACCGGCGCCGATGACGTGATCCGGGCCGAGGGCGTGGAGTACCGCGCCCTGCTCGGTCTGACCGACCTGGGACTGGAGTGACATGACCGCCGAGTGGACGACGACGAGACGCATGACGACCGAGGGGACGGCGTCCGATAGGACGACGGCGAGGGCTTTCCCCACCGTCCTGGCGCAGGCGCTGCGGGAGCGGGTGCTCTCGCTCATGGACACCTCCCGCCCGGAGGGGCCCGCGTTCCTCGCTGCGGCCGCGGGCACGGAGGTGGCCAAGGCGACCGGATTCGGCCCGCTGGAGAAGCTCTGCAAGCCGCTCATCGTCCCGGCGGCGCTGACCATCGCTCTGCGTGAGGGCGCCCAGGGAGGCGCGGGGGCGGGTAGTGGTGGCCTCGGCCCCGTCGACACCGCACTGCTCTCGGTCACCGGCGCTGCGTACACCACCGGCGACGTGATCCTCATGCTCGGCGGTGGACATGCGAGCCGGTCGAAGGCGCGCCTGGTCTCGGGCGCGGCGGCGTTCGGGGTGGGGCATCTCGCGCTCGGCGGGCTGATGCTCCGGTCGGGTCTGAGGTTCAAGCCGGTCCAGTCGGCGGTCCACGGGGTGGTGGCCGGCGCCGCCGGTGCGATCCTGCTGTCCGAGGACCGGGCCAACGCCCCACTGGCCGCGTACGGGGGGCTGCTGGCGGCCCTGTCGGCGCTGGCCACCTCGGTCGATCGTCGGTCCGGGCCCGGCGCCTCGGTGTTGGCCGTGGCGGGGCCGGTGTTCCTGCTCAGCGATGCGTTGATCCTGCTCAGGCGCAAGACCGAGGGCGGATCGGCGCTCGCGCGGGGCCTGGACGTCGGCGTGATCGACACCTACGCCACCGCCGCGCTGCTGTTGCTGACGGGCACGGCGGCCGCGGCCCGCACGGCCGGGCGGTCGGCATGAGTGCTGCGGGCCCCGGTTCACCGGGCGGTACCGGGATCCGCACGGTCCTGATCACCGGCGCCGGTCGCGGGATCGGCGAGGCCACCGCGCGCCGGTTCGCCGACGCCGGCTATTTCGTGGGTGCCTTCGACCTGGAACCGTGCGAGTGGGCGCGGGGGGACGACCGCGTGGTGACCGGCGCGCTGGACGTCACCGACCCGGCCGCCTGGGAGTCCGCCCTGGCGGAGTTGACCGCCCGCTCCGGCGGCGCGCTGGACGTCCTGGTCAACAATGCCGGGCTGCTGTACGGGATGCCGTTCACGGATGCGAGCTACGAGCGGGACTCCGCGCTGGTGGACGTCAACGTCAAGGGCGTGATGTACGGCTGCCGGGCGGCGTTCGGATACCTGGAGAAGGCCCCGGCCCCGACCGTGGTCAACCTCTGTTCGGCCTCGGCGATCTACGGCCAGGCCGAGATGGCCGTGTACTCGGCCACCAAGTTCGCCGTCCGCGGCCTCACCGAGGCGCTGGACCTCGAATGGGGTCCGAAGGGCATCCGGGTGTGCTCGGTGTGGCCGCTCTACGTGGGTACCGGCATGCTCGAGGGCGTCGACACCGCCGGGATGCGGAACATGGGCGTCCGCCTGACCGAGGCCGACGTGGCCGGCGAGATCCTCGGGCTGGCCGAGCAGACGCGGCGCACCCCGTCCGGGGTGCTGGGTCGGATCCGCGGCGCCCTCGGTCGCGAGGTCCACCGGCCGGTGGGTACGCAGGCCACCGCGATGTACCTGGCGTCCCAGATCGGGCCGGGGCGGGTCATCAGGCTGGTCAATCGACGACTCACCTCGTGAGCGGCCCCGCTGCCGACCGCGAGGTGGCGACGGCGGATCCCGCCGCCGGGCCGACCGAGTGGGGCGATGGGCTCGTGGGCGTCGGACCGTGGGAGCTCGAGCGCCCCGGTGAGCCGCGGCCCACGGGCGACCGCTGGGATCCGGACCTGCTCGACTCGGGCGACCGCCGCAACGTGGTCGACCGCTACCGGTACTGGCGGCGAGAAGCGATCGTCGCCGACCTCGACACCCGGCGGCACCCCTTCCACGTGGCCATCGAGAACTTCGGTCACGACGCCAACATCGGCACCGTCGTCCGCACGGCCAACGCCTTCCTCGCGGCGGAGGTGCACATCGTGGGGCGACGTCGCTGGAACCGCCGCGGGGCGATGGTCACCGACCGCTACCAGCACCTGCGCCACCACGAGGACGTGGCAGCGCTGATGGACTGGGCCGAGTCGGAGGGGGTGCCGGTCGTCGCCGTCGACAACCTCCCCGGCGCCGAGCCGCTCGAGACCGCCCGGCTCCCGCGCGAGTGTGTGCTGCTGTTCGGTCAGGAAGGTCCCGGGGTCAGCGCCGACGCGCGACGACGGGCGGCGAAGACCGTGTCGATCGCCCAGTTCGGCTCCACCCGGTCCATCAACGCGGGCGTGGCCGCGGGGATCGCGATGCACGCGTGGGTCCGCGAGCACGCTGCGAACGGCCGAGGAGATAGCTATTGATTTTCGATAGGTAATCATCCATAGTCGTGAGATGGAGATCGAAAGACGAGCGGTCCTGCCGCTGCGGGTGTCCCTGGTGGTGCTGTTCGCGGTACTGCTCCTGCTGCAGACCATGTCGTTGCCCAGGCAGTTCGCGCACATGGCTGAGACATCGCCGGGCGACGCACACCTGCGGTGGCCACTGACGGCGGTGTCGATCTACTGGGTGCTGTGCATCCAGGTCGTGGTGGTGGCCACCTGGAAGCTGCTCACGCTGGTCAAGGACGACCGCATCTTCACCGACGCGTCACTGATCTGGGTCGACGTGATCCTCGGGGCGATCGTCGCGGCCTGGGGGATGCTCGTGCTCGTCCTGGTGCTCGTGGGCGTCAACGCGAACGATCCCGGACTGCCGCTGCTGCTCTTCCTCGTCGTCGTCATCATCACCGTCGCGGCGCTGCTCATGGTCGTCATGCGGGCACTCCTCCGGCAGGCCACCTCGTTGCGGTCCGAGATGGACACGGTGGTGTGATGCCGATCGTCGTGCGGATCGACGTGGAGCTCGCCAGGCGCAAGATGAGCGTGGGTGAGTTCGCGGAGCGGGTGGGACTCACGCCGGCGAACGTCGCGGTGCTGAAGAACGGGCGTGCCAAGGCGGTGCGGTTCAGCACGCTCGAGGCCATGTGTCGCGTGCTGGAGTGTCAGCCCGGGGACCTGCTGGAATGGGTGGAGGAATGAGGAGCGCAGCGGGGTTCGCCCTGGTCCTCGTCGGGGTGCTGAGCGTGGTGGGCCTCGGGGGAGTGGCGATCGTCCTCGGCGGGGCGGACGACTCCCCGGGACTACAGGGGATCGGTGTGGTCCTGGTGGTCGGGGCGACGGTCGCCGCCCTCCGTTGGCGGGGCGGACGACCACGGTAGAGACCCGGCTCAGACCGCCGGCGCGGAGGGTCCGTTGCGGATGCGGTCGACGAGCTTCGGCCCGGCGGTGATGGCCATCGGTGTGACCGAGACCAACACGATCCCGATGAGGATCAGGTCGATGTGCTCCTTGATCAGCGCGAATTGCCCCAACCATGCGCCGAGTGCGGTCACCCCCGCGGCCCACAACACCGCACCCACCATGTTGAACAGCACGAACACGCGGTAGCGCATCCCGGCCATGCCCGCCACCAGCGGCGCGTAGGTGCGGACGATCGGCACGAAGCGGCACAGGATGATCGTGGCCGGCCCCCACTTGTCGAAGAACTCGTGGGCCTCGCGGATGTAGACCTGCTTGAAGATCCGCCCGTCCGGCCGCTCCCGCAGGTGGTGGCCCCACCGGTTGCCGATGAAGTAGCCCACCTGGTCGCCGAGGAACGCCGCGATCGGGGCGGCCACCAGCACCACCCACAGTGGTGCGAAGGGGTTGTCCTGCTGGGTGAGCAGTCCCGCGGTGAACAACAGTGAGTCGCCCGGGAGGAACGGGAACAGCAGACCGGACTCGATGAAGACCACGGCGAGGAGAGCCGGGAGTATCGCGTTGCCGAACGGTCCGTCGCCGGACAGCCAGAACTCCGGGTCCATGAATCCGGGACCGAGCGCCAGGACGTGCTGGGCCTGTTCGGCCACCAGGTGCGTGTTCACCTCGGGAATCGTAGACCCGCTCTGCTGGGAAACCGCTGAAGGCGTGCCCCCGCTGGTCCTCCGGGGCCCGCCACCTCGCGGTACCTCGTAGGATGGGATGAGTCACAGTGCCGAAATCTGGAGGATCGTCAATGCCTATCGCCACCCCGGAGCAGTACAAGGACATGCTCGACCGGGCTCGCCAGGAGGGTTTCGCCTACCCCGCGATCAACTGCACCTCCTCCGAGACCATCAATGCGGCCATCAAGGGATTCGCCGATGCGGGCTCGGACGGGATCATCCAGTTCTCCACCGGTGGAGCGGAGTTCGGTTCCGGCCTGAACGTCAAGGACATGGTGACGGGCGCGGTCGCACTTGCCGAGTTCGCGCACATCGTGGCCGAGAAGTACGACGTGTTGGTCGCGCTGCACACCGACCACTGCCCCGAGGACAAGCTCGACACCTTCGTGCGCCCGCTCATCCAGATCTCCCAGGAGCGCGTCGACGCCGGACGAAACCCGCTGTTCCAGTCGCACATGTGGGACGGCTCGGCCACCCCGCTCGACCGCAACCTCGAGATCGCCAAGGAGCTCCTCGAGAAGACGGCCAGCGCCAACCAGATCCTCGAGATCGAGATCGGCGTCGTGGGCGGCGAGGAGGACGGTGTCGAGAACGAGATCAACGAGAAGCTCTACACCTCCCGTGAGGACTTCGAGGCGACCATCGACGCGCTCGGGGCCGGCAACACCGGGCAGCGCTACCTGCTCGCCGCGACATTCGGCAACGTCCACGGCGTCTACAAGCCGGGCAATGTCGTGCTGCGTCCCGAGGTGCTCAAGATGGGCCAGGAGGTCGCGGTGGAGAAGCTCGGGCTGAACCAGGGCGACCTGCCGTTCGACTTCGTCTTCCACGGCGGCTCGGGCTCGGCCAAGAGCGAGATCGAGGAGGCGCTGAGCTACGGCGTCATCAAGATGAACGTCGACACCGACACGCAGTACGCGTTCACCCGCCCGATCGCCGGTCAGATGTTCGCCAACTACGACGGAGTCCTGAAGATCGACGGCGAGGTCGGCAACAAGAAGGTCTACGACCCGCGCTCGTACCTCAAGAAGGCCGAGCAGGGGATGTCCGAGCGGGTCGTCGAGGCGTGCAACGACCTCAAGTCGGCCGGCAAGTCCAAGGGCGCCTCTACCTGACCAGCGGCTTCGGCCTGATCACACTCACGGCGACCCGACGGGGTCGGTGCCACCAGCGGCGTCTCTCCTCCAGTGGAGAGGCGCCGCTGTCGTGTGATCACCGGGTGGTCTGGGCGCCATGCCCGGCAATTCTGGATCGAACACTTGTGCTGTTCCGCCCCGGGCGATAAGATGGATCACACGTTCGAATGGTGGCGAGTCTGATTGGCGGAGGGGGGTGCGGTGGTGGATCCGATGATGACGACGACGAGTTCGGCGGCATTCGGGGCGCTTCGCGCCGTGCCGGAGGCTCTCGACACGCTGGGCGCCGAGGCGTTGAGCGAGGTGGCGCGGTCGGCCACTCTGGCGCAGAACCTCGCCGCGGCCACCCGCCTGCAGGCCGCGCATCACCTCGTGGAGGCGATGGGCCGGCTCGATCGGGAGGCGCGGGGGTCAGGCCCCGGCCGGGAGCCTGGCGATTCCGGCCCCGCCGATTCTCGTCCTGCCTACGCCCGCCTGGATCCGGCTGATCGGGCGCGTGATCACCTGGCGGCGGCGATGTCGCTGACCGGGTGGCATGCCGGTCGTCTGGTGACCGCCGGGGTGCAGATCCACACCCGCCTTCCGCTGCTGCGCAAGGCCGTCGATCGGGGACTGTTCCCTGAGCAACTGGCCATCGACACCGCCTGCCGGCTGGCCGACATCCCCGATGAGATCATCGCGGCAGTGGAATCAGAGGTCATCGGAGCCCTGTGCCGGGACCTGGACGGCGGCCACCGGCCCAGTCGCGCAGCGTTGGACACCGCGGTCGACGCATCAAGGGAACGTCACGACTCCCGGGCCGCCCAGGACGCGGTCGACGCCGCGGTCGAGCAGCGCACCGTCCGGTTCCGCCCCGGCCGCGACGGCATGACCAGCATGTGGGCCCACCTGCCCAGCGGGGACGCCGAGAAACTCCGCCGCCGCATCGACGCCGCCGCCCGCGCCGCCTGCGATTCGGGCCATCCCCGCACCCGCGACCAACTGCGCGCCGATGCCCTGAGCGCCCTGGGGGACCCGAACACCGACGACATCGGCACCGCCCTGCACGACCCCGAGGACACCCACCGTGCCGACAACACAGATGGCGCGACCGCCGGCACGGGCGGTCCGCGGCCAGGAGCTTCGCGGCCGGGCGGTCCGCCGCCGGGCGGGCCGCGGCCGGGTGCGTCGTGGGGCACCGACAAGCCCATCCGGATCTCGGTCATCGACAGCATCGCGCAGGGCCTGCCCAACCGGGTGCAGTTCGTCAACGGCGCCTACGCCAGCTTCGACTGGCTGTGCGAGGAACTGCTCTCCGGCGGCGACGCCAAGGTGCGGTTCGACTTGATCGACCCGCAACCGGGCGTTCAGGACACACCGGATGCGGTGCTCAAGTACTTCATCACCCCGGCGCTGGCCGAGAGGATCCGGCTGCGCGACGGCACCTGCCGCCACCCCGGCTGCACCGTCGACGCCCACGACTGCGAGATCGACCACGTCATCGCCTTCGACCACCTGCGCCCGGAACTGGGCGGACCCACCGCCGAGTGGAACCTGATCTGCCTGTGCCGCAAGCACCACCGCGAGAAGACCTTCGGCCACTGCGCCTACCGGCCCGGCCCACTCGGTGAACTGACCATCATCACCGAAACCGGACACGAACACCGCACCACCCCACACGGCCCACTGGCCCAAGCGCGCGACCGGATCCTCGACCACCGATGGCGCCAACACCTCGAGCGCCTCATCACCGACGACGGCCACCTCACCAACCCACCAGGCGCCCACCGCACCCACCCCGCCTGACTCCTGCACGGCTCGTGTGTGCGGCGCGTGGCGTGCCCTCGTGTCTCAGGGCGATCAGACTCAGGGCGATCAGCCGGCGGGAACTCAGCCGGGCTGATCGCCCTGAGGCACCGCACCCATTCCCACGCCGGGCTCGCACACCTTCCAGGCGCCGTCCTCATTGAGCATCCGTACCTGCTCCGGCGCGGACTCGTCGGATTCCGACTCCACGGTGGCGGTGGCGACATCGCCCTCGATCTCGACCCCGGTGACCTCGAGATCCTGCGGGAACGAACCCGCGATGGACTCGCGCAGCATCGCGTCGAGGTCGGTGCCGGTCTGCTCGCCGGAGGCGGTGATGTTGTCGACCAGGTCCTGCGGCACCCGGTTCTCGGCGCAGAGATGGCTGTTGAACTCGGCGAACGAGTCCGAGGCGGTCATGTCGCGGAGAGTCTGCTCGACCGCGCGCTCCGCGCGATCCGAGGACGACATCGGCCCGGCCGCGACGAGCCACACGAGTGCGGCGGCCACCGCGGTTACGACGACGGCCGCCGCCACGAGCGCCACACGGAGTCCGCCTCGCCGGCCATCGCCGGTACGTGCGCCGCCGCGGGCAGCGTCTGCTGAACGCCCGCCCGTGTGATCCCCGGGATCGGGCCCGTCTTCGGGTGGCTGCTGGCTCGTCGTCGTCATCCATCACTCCCGGTACCGCGTCGTGCCCCCGGGCGGGGCGCATCGACACGCCACCGTAGTCCACGACGTTGTGAGTCGGGTGTGAGTGCCGCCCCGCGGTGGCACGCGCTCATGCGCCGCCCCGGGCAGCCCCGCGTGGTTCCTGGCGAGCCGGATCAGGGCAGCAGGCCGGCCGGCTCCAGCTGATCGGTGCCGTGCCGGACCCGCCAGCTGGCGATGGGGTAGGCGCCGCTGGCGGGGTCCTCGCGCGCGACCAGCGCCCAGTAGTCGGCGTGGGCGAAGTCGGTCGTGAACTCGACCACCGTGAAGCCGTGGCGGTCCAGGTCCACCCAACGCACGTGTCGGTTGACCTGAGTGAGGGCCCCCTGCGCGGTCTGGGACAACGGGTTGCCCTCGGGGAGGTTCACCATGTCGTCGATGTTGTTGCTGGTGATCGACGGGGTGACGAACTCGATCGCGCCGACACCCGCGCCCGGGTAGTTCGCCGGCTCGAACGGCACCTCGTTGGCCCACGAGGTGTGGATGTCGCCGGTGAGGAAGACGGTGTTGCGGGTGCCGGCGGCGCGGATCACCTCCATCAACCGGCGGCGCTCGCCCGCGTAGCCGTCCCACTGGTCGGGGTTGTAGGTGATGCCCTCACGCGGGACGCCCAGCAGCTCGGTGAGCGCGGCCGTGGTCTGTGGCTCGAGCGGGGGCAGGAGCACGGGCGTGATCATCACCGAGTTGCCGATGACGTTCCACCGGGCGGTCGACGAACTCAGCCCGCGGGCCAGCCAGTCGAACTGGGCGGCGCCGGTCATGGTGCCGGTGACATCGATCGCGTGACCGTCGAAGCGGTCCGGTCCCTCCGTGCGGTAGGAGCGCAGGTCGAGCATGCTGATCTCGGCGAGCGAACCCCAGCGCAACCGCCGGTAGAGGTGACCGCCGTCGCGGAGGGACTCGGGGCGCACGGGCATCCACTCGAAGTAGGCCTGGGAGCTGGCGGCCTTGCGGTCGGAGAACGGCCCCTGGTGCGGGTGGTGGTTCTCGGCGCCGTCGGACCAGTTGTCGTTCGCGAGCTCGTGGTCGTCCCACGTGACGATCCACGGCACGTGCGCGTGCAGGGACTGCAGATCCGGGTCGGTGCGGTACTGGGCCAGGCGGATCCGGTAGTCGGCCAGCGTCACGATGTCGTGCGGGGGATCGTGGGGCCGGACCGCGCCGAACTTGCCGGTGTACTCACCTCGGCCGTACTCGTAGATGTAGTCGCCCAGTTCGACGATCGCGTCGAGATCCCCGCGCGCCTCGAGGTGGCGGTAGCCGGAGAAGTAGCCCGCCTCCCAGTTGGAGCAGGAGACCACCCCGATGCGCCAGCGGCCGGAGGCGGGGAGCGCGCCGTGGGCGGGCGCGGTGCGGGTGCGGCCGGTGTGCGAGGTCTGACCGAGGGCACGGAAGCGGTAGTGGTACCAGCGGTCGGGGGCCAGGCCGGTGCAGTCGAACTTGACGGTGTGGTCGCGGCCGGCGTCGGTCACCACGGACCGTGATCGGACGACCTGGGAGAAACCGGGGTCGAGCGAGATCTCCCAGCTGACGGCGACCGGCGCCCCGCGGCCGGATCCCGGGACCGCGTCCGGTGCGGGGGTGACGCGGGTCCACAGGATGACGCGATCGGGCATCGGGTCGCCGGACGCGACGCCGTGCCGGAAGACGCCCACGTCGGCACCCGCGACCGCGGACCGGCCCGCCAGGGCGCTGGTACCCGCCGCGGCTCCGGCCAGGGCACCCGCCTTGAGGACGGTCCGTCGGTCGAGGCCGGTGGGGGAGGTCGAGGCACCGGGATGGGCGGCAGAATGCATGCGTCCAGTTCACCCCACCCGCGGGCGCGTGCGTAAGAAAACCCACTGATCGGTCACGGAGAGTTCACCGGGGCGGGCGATCCGGGCCGGGAGCCGCCAGGACCGGATGGCGCCGGGATCCCTCCGCGGACCGCTCGGGGTGGCCCGGGTGGCGCATCGGGTGTCGCCCCGAGAACAGCGGCGGGGGTCGGACCCCGGTCGGTTGTCGTAGGTTCGTGGACAATGGGGGCATGACCCAGTTCGGAGATCTCCTCGGCCCCCCGCCCACCCGTCTCACCGGCGACCCGGAGGCGGAGGACGCCATCGCCGCTGGGGAGGATCCCCGCTCGGTGGCGGCCTCACACCCCACCGCGTCGATCGCGTGGGCGGAGCTCGCCGAGCGCGCCCTCGACGGCGGCGACGTGATCAGCGCCTACGCCTTCGCCCGCACCGGCTACCACCGGGGCCTGGACCAACTGCGTCGTCACGGCTGGAAGGGCTTCGGCCCGGTGCCGTTCGACCACGAGCCCAACCGCGGCTTCCTGCGGTGTGTGGCCGCCCTGGCCCGCGCCGCGCAGTCGATCGGCGAGGAGGAGGAGTACATCCGTTGTCTGGACCTGGTCAATGAGTCGGACCCGCACGCCGCCGCGCCTCTCGGCCTGGCGTGACCGACTGGACGCCCGAACGCAGGGCGTCTACGGCGCGCTCCCGGTCCCGCTGAGGACGCGGACCCGACGGCTGGCGTACGCGTTCCTCCCGATCCTGCAGTGCGGCCTCGCCGCGGGGATCGCCTGGTTCCTCGCGCACGACGTACTCGGCCACCCCGCGCCGTTCTTCGCGCCCATCGCCGCCGCCCTGGCACTGGGCACCGGCATGGGGCGCCGGATCCGCCGCGGCATCGAGCTGGTGATCGGCGTCGTGGTGGGCGTGGGTCTGGGCGACCTGTTGATCGCCCAGATCGGTTCCGGCCCGTGGCAGATCGCCGCGGTGGTGGTGCTGGCCATGTCCGCGGCGGTGTTCCTCGACCGCGGGGCGCTCGTGGGGACGCAGGCCGCGTCGTCGGCGATCCTCGTGGCCACACTCCTGCCCCCGGGCAGCGCGGGCGGCTACGAGCGGATGGTCGACGCGGCGGTCGGCGGGGTGGTGGCACTGGTGGCCATGGCGCTGATGCCGGTCCATCCGCTGCGCCGCGCCCGACGCGAGGCGGCCTCGCTGCTGGGCGTGGCCTCGTCGGTGCTGGCGGAGGTCGCCGAGGGGCTGGAACACAGGGACTCGGACCTCATCCGCTCCGCCCTGCAGGAGGCCCGCGACACCCAACCGGCGGTCGACGAGATCGCCGAGCAACTCGCGGGTGCCCGCGAACTGGTCCGGATCTCGCCGTTCTACCGTCGGCGCCGTCCGGAGGAGATCGTGCTGACGAGCGTGCTCAACCCGCTGGACAACGGCATCCGCAACATCCGCGTCCTGGCCCGGCGGGCGATCGTGGCGGTCGACGACCAGGTGGACGTCCCGCCGGCCCTGAGCTCGCTGATCGCGGGGCTGGGCGAGGCGCTGGAGTTGCTCACCCGGCGGGTGGCGGCGGATCCCGACGCGCCCACCGACGCCGAGGTGCACCGGACCCTGCGGGCGGTGGCGGCGCGGGCCAAGCGTGAGCTCGTTCCGGGCTCCGGCCTGACGGAGACCGTGATGCTGGCCCAGATCCGCTCGATCCTCGTGGACATGATGCAGGTGGCGGGGCTGAGCAAGATCTCGGCGCTGGCCACGCTGCCCCCCACGGTGCGCACGCCCGCGGTGGAGCCGGAACTGCTGGAGGAGTGGCCCGAGTCCCCCGACCGTCCGGCCACCGTCATGCCCCCGCTCAGGGCGACACGAGCCTCCATGGCTCGGTATGACGATAGAAAGAGGTCCTCTTGACCGCCCGCCGACCGGTGACCCCGTCACGGGTGATCACCCCCGCCTCCGTCCCCAGTTGAACGGCGCGGGCCGGCAGCCAGGAGCGTCTCAGCACCCTGCGCGGCCGTGCCGCTGTGGCGCGGACACCGGGAAGCTGCGGGGTCGGGCGGACAGTGAGGGTGTCGATCTCCCCGGAGAAGATCCGCTCGTCGTCGGCGTACGCCTCGCCCACCAGGTGGGCGCCGCCCGGTCCGGTGACGGTGGCCTCGCCCACCAGTACCGTTCCGGTCTCGTCCCGGATCAGCGGTACCTCCCTGGCCTCGCCCCGGACCCCGAGCTTGGCGGCGGCCGAACCGGTGGGCAGGTCGTAGGCGCGGGTGGCCGGAGTGGGGTCCTCGGCGACGTACGCGACCTCCATGTCCAGGTTCTCCGTCCGCAGCAGTCGCGTGAGCAGCGCGGCCAGGCCGGCGTCGGTGCCGCACACCACCACCCGGCGTCGATGTCCGATCTCGTACAGCGCGCGGTTCACATCGTCCTTGGTGGGCACCTCACTGCACTCCACGCGCGGGTGCTCGCCCAGGACGGTCGGTACCGGCGCCGAGCCGCAGCGGATGACGATCATGCATCCATCATGGACTCACCGGCGCGCAGGGTCGAACCCGGGCCACGATGACGGCAGGATGGACAGAGTGCACCGCATCGACCTCAACTGCGACCTCGGGGAGGCCCGCCGGGGCACGCCGCGGTGGTCGCGGTCGCTGGCCGCGCGATCCGGGCCGGATCCCGCTGACGCGGCGCTGCTGGACGTGGTGACCTCCGCCAACGTCGCGTGCGGTTTCCATGCGGGCAACCGACCCACCATGTCCGCGACCGCCGCGGCCGCCGCCGAACGGGGCGTGGCGCTGGGTGCGCACCCGTCCTATAGGGACGCGGCGAACTTCGGGCGGACCGAGATGGAGCTCTCGCGCGCCGAGGTGGCCGACCACGTGCACTTCCAGCTGGTGGAGATGGACATGGCAGCCCGTCGCCGCGGGACTCGGGTGCGGTACGTCAAGCCCCACGGCGCCCTCTACAACCGTATCGTCCACGATTCGGAGCAGGCGGCCGGTGTTGTGGACGCCGTCCTCCGCTACGCCGAGCTCGCCGGTGAGGAGCCGCTGCCCATCCTGGGGCTGCCGGGGTCGGTGGTGCTCTCGCACGCCGGGTCGGTGGGGATCCCCGCCGTGACCGAGGCGTTCGCGGACCGCGGGTACCGCGCCGACGGGACGCTGGTCCCCCGCGGACGGCCCGGCGCGGTGCTCACCGACGCGGACGAGGTCGCCGCCCGCGTGGTGGCCATGGCGAGTGGGCGGGAGATCAGCGCCGACGACGGGACTCAGGTCGTGGTGACCGCGCAGTCGGTCTGTGTGCACGGGGACACCCCCGGTGCGCTCGGGTTGGCGCGTCGCGTCCGCCACGCGCTCGAGGTGGCCGGGGTGGAGGTGGCGCCGTTCGCGCAGCCGGTCGGCCGGCCCGTTCCCCGGCGACCGGGCCGGTAGGGGGGACGGGCCCCGGATGACGACGACGAGGATCCGCCGCTGCGGAGAGGCCGCGCTGTTGCTGGACTGTGCTGATCTGGCCGAGGCCATGGGAGTGGCCGGGTTGGTGGAGCGGCTGCACCCTGAGGCCGTGGACGTGGTGGCCGGGGCCCGCACGGTGCTGGTGACCGCGCGGGACGCCTCGGCGCTGCCCGCGCTGCGCCGCGGACTCGAAGAGCTGCTCGCCGGGGACCCCCGGGCCGAGCAACCTCAGGCCGAGTATCCCGGGGCCGAGCAACCTCAGGCCGAGCGTCCCGGGGCTGGGCGTGCCGGGGTGGAGCGTGCCGGGGTGGCGGGGTCGGACGTCGAGGTCCGCGAGGTGGTCCTCGATGTCCGCTACGACGGCCCCGACCTGGCCGACGTCGCGGATCTCGTCGGGGTCTCGACCGAGACCTTTGTACGCCAGCACACCTCGATCACCTGGCGGGCCGCCTTCGGGGGGTTCGCGCCCGGCTTCTTCTATCTCGTCGACGAGCGGGAGTTGATCGGCGGCGGCCCCGGTCCTCGTGGTCACGGCGGCGTAGCCGAACCGCTGCCGTCAGTGCCGCGGCTCGGGTCCCCACGTCCGAGGGTCCCGGCGGGGTCGGTGGGCATGGCCGACCGCTTCTGCGCGGTCTACCCGGGGGCCTCACCCGGCGGCTGGCGACTGATCGGGACCACTGACGCCCTGCTCTGGGATTCTGACCGGCCGGACCCGGCACTTCTGGCGCCCGGCGACCGCGTCCGGTTCAGGGCAGCCGGCCCACGGGACGTCCCGCGATGAGCCTCATGATCCTGCGGGCAGGCCCGGCGGCGCTGGTCCAGGACCTGGGCAGGCCGGGCCACGCCGCGCTGGGGGTCACCGGCTCGGGCGCCGCCGACCGGGCCGCCGCCGCGCTCGCCCTGCGCTGTCTCGGGACGGACCCCGGGGCAGCGGTGCTCGAGCTGCTGCTGGGCGGGTTGGTGCTCATGACGGACTCCCCGGCCGTGGTCGCGGTGACGGGGGCGCGGGGCCTCGTCGTCGTCACCACCTCCTCCGGTTCCCGACGGACCGCCGCCACGGGCGAGGTGTTGAGGCTGGACGCCGGCTCGACTCTCGAGATCGGCCGACCCGACACCGGGGTCCGCACCTACCTGGGAGTGCGCGGCGGGATCGAGGTCCCGCCGGTCCTGGGCAGTCGCTCGCGGGACACACTCTCCGGGCTCGGGCCGCCGCCCCTCGTGGCCGGCGACGTGCTGGCGGTGGGCGACGCCGTGGTGGGCCCCTGGGCGGATCACTGGCACGCGGCGGGAGGAGATCCCCGCGGTGTCATGGGTCCGCGCGGGGGCACCGGTCCGCGGGTGGGCGCGGGACCCGGCGGCCGGGGAGGTGGGCCGGACCCCGTCGTCCTCGACGTGATCCCCGGCCCGCGCGACGACCTGTTCCCGCCGGGGGCCTGGCGCGTCCTGGCGGAGACCGGGCACGTCAGCGGGCACGCGGACCGGGTGGGGGTGCGCATCGATCCGGCCGGACCCGTGCCCCGGTCGAGCACCCGCGAGATCCCCAGCGAGGGCATGGTGCGCGGCGCGGTGCAGGTCCCGGCCGACGGTTCACCGGTCGTGTTCGGACCCGACCACCCCGTCACGGGCGGGTACCCGGTGATCGGGGTGTTGACCTCGCGGTCGTCGGACGCACTGTCCCAACTCCTGCCGGGAGCGCCGGTGAGCTTCCGGAGGGTGTCGGAGTGACCGACTAGGGTGTGCCAGGCGGAACCAAGTACCCTGGACCGTTGGTGTGCGCGGAAATCACTGCCTGCGGGCCGGTTTTCGTCCCTCACCGAAAGACGACTCTCTTCGAGGTGAAAGCAGACCATGCCAGCGATCGTCCTGATCGGCGCCCAGTGGGGCGACGAGGGCAAGGGGAAGGCCACCGACATCCTGGGCGGCCGCGTCGAGTACGTGGTCAAGCCCAACGGCGGGAACAACGCCGGCCACACCGTGGTGGTGGGCGGAGAGAAGTACGAGCTCAAACTCCTCCCCGCCGGGATCCTCTCGCCCACCGCCGTGCCCGTGATCGGCAACGGCGTGGTGGTCAACCTCGAGGCGTTGTTCGAGGAGATCGACGGCCTCGAGGCCCGCGGCGCCGACACCTCGCGGCTGCGCATCTCCGCCGACGCCCACCTGGTGGCCCCGTACCACCAGGCGCTGGACAAGGTGACCGAGCGGTTCCTGGGCAAGAAGGCCATCGGTACCACCGGCCGCGGCATCGGCCCCACCTACGCCGACAAGGTCTCGCGGGTGGGGATCCGCGTGCAGGACGTCTTCGACGAGTCCATCCTGCGGCAGAAGATCGAGGGCGCGCTGCACCTCAAGAACCAGATCTTCGTGAAGATCTACAACCGCCGCGCGGTCGAGGTCGACGAGATGGTGGAGTACTTCCTCTCCTACGCCGACCGGCTTCGACCCATGGTCAGCGACACCACCCTCATGCTCAACCAGGCCCTGGAGCGCGGCGAGTCCGTGCTGATGGAGGGTGGCCAGGCCACCATGCTGGACGTCGACCACGGCACCTACCCGTTCGTCACCTCGTCCAACCCCACCGCCGGCGGCGCCTGCGTGGGGTCGGGCGTCGGGCCGACCAAGATCACCCACTCGCTGGGCATCGTCAAGGCGTACACCACGCGAGTGGGCGCCGGGCCGTTCCCGACCGAGCTCTTTGACAAGTGGGGCGAATACCTGCAGGTCACCGGCGGCGAGGTGGGCGTCAACACCGGCCGCACCCGGCGCTGCGGGTGGTACGACGCCGTGATCGCGCGCTACGCCGCCCGGGTCAACGGGTTCACCGACTACTTCCTCACCAAGCTCGACGTGCTCACCGGCATCGGCGAGATCCCCATCTGCGTGGCCTACGACGTCGACGGCGTCCGGCACGACGAGATGCCCATGTCGCAGACCGACTTCCACCACGCCACGCCGATCTACGAGACCATGCCCGGCTGGGAGGTCGACATCACCGGGGCGCGCGAGTTCAGCGATCTGCCGCCGGAGGCCCGCGCCTACGTGCTACGGCTCGAGGAGCTGGCCGGTTGCCACATGTCGTACATCGGGGTGGGCCCGGGCCGCGACCAGAACGTGGTGCGGCGCGACATCCTGAGCTGAGGGGGGCAAGTGCTGAGGTGCTGGCGCCCGCTGTCCTCACATCGGCTGGCTCGCCCAGAGTGACGATTGGCGGGGTTCGACGTCCGAATCCCCACGGCGCGCCGAATGCGTGGTTGTATTCACCTCAGTCCGGGCTCAATTGCCAGCGGGAGAGGCGGGCCGCTCAGAGCGGTCATCCCACGGGATCCATCCCTCGCCTGTCTATCGCGGGCGGAAGGACACTCTCGTGCGCGTGAACCGAGTCGTATCCGTAGCTGCCACAGTCGCCCTCGGGGCCGCCGCTGTGTGTGGAGGCGCCGGGATCGCCCGGGGACAGTCAGTCGACACGGGTTCGGCCACCGCCGGTTCGGTCGCCCCGCGGGCCCTCACACTGTCGCTCGACTCGACTGACGCGGATGGCGCTGCCGGCTCGCTGGTCAACAACACCGACCTGGACGTCGAGTGCGAACTGCTCGTGGGTCCGGCCGCACTGATCCGCAGCCTCGAGGAAAATCTCGCAGCCGGGGGCGGACTGGACGGGCCCGAGGGGTACGCCGACGCGCTTGTCGCCGCGACCACCGCCGGGACCGTCCGCGCTGACCTGCTTGAACTCTCGGGTGGCGAATCCGGCACTTGGCAGGTCGAGTTGTCCGCCGTCGAGGACTTCGCCGCAGGCGTCATGGCGCTGTGTGCCCACGAGTATCTCTACGTGTACGAGTTCACGTACGAGTCCGATGGGGGAGGGTCGCTGGACCTCGGGGCGCTCACGCTTGGGTCCGCGGTGCTCGGCTCGAGCGGATCTCCCGACACCAGATAACTTGTCCGGGCCGCGGTCACCTCGACTCGTCGGTCGATCCCGGCAGGTCGATTCCGTCAGCTCGGCAGTCCCGGGATCTGCGGTAACGGAAACGCCCCGCCGGCCACGCCCGCGCCGACAGCCAGAGCTATGGAGACTCCGACTCCCGCGAGGATGAGCAGGCCGGCTCCGACGATGGGGTTGTCGAGCGAGCCACCGTCCGCGGACCCGGAAGCCTGCGCGACGTAGGCCACGTGGCCCTGCTGCGCGGGTGCAGGAGCGGCGTAAGCGGGGGCCACGGCCACGGTGGTGGCGGCGGTCAGAGCGAGAGCGGCGGCAGCGGTGGCCGTTCGGGTCATGATCATGTCCGCATTATCGCTTCAGGGCCGTCCCGCATTACCTGCTGTCTCGCCGTTCGCGGAACAGTCTCGAGCGCCCGACCCCGAGCGCCCGGCCCCGACCCCGAGCGCCCGGCCCCGACCCCGAGCGCCCGGCCCGGCGATTCGGCGCGTTCTCGAAGGTATCGGCCGGGTGAGTCCGTTCCAGAACTCGCCGAAGATGTTCGAATCGAGATGAGTTCTCGCGGTTCGCTCGTAGTCGCTCCTGATCGGGAGCTTCCATCGACGCGGTCGCTGTGACCGCGTTCAGGCTGTGGATGGTCGTCCGCTTCGTCCACAGCGGGCCGATTACGCCCCGATAACCGAGCCCCCGCGTAGCACCATGCGGTCATGCCACCGACACACTCAGACCCTGCGCGCTCAGACCCTGCGCGACCGCCGAGGCGTGAGGCGGCCTTCGTCAGAGCCGTCTACGGTGGCGAGCCGTTCCTGGTCAACAGCGCACTGGCTGCGGGGATCCTCACAAGACAGGATCTGCGCACCCGCTTCCGTCGACTGCACCCGAGGGTCTACGTGCGAGCGTCAGCCGAACTCGACCCGGCGCAGAAGATCCGCGCGGCCTGGCTATGGGGTGGCCCACGCTCGGTGATCTGCGGGGGCGCCGCCGGGCACCTGGCCGGGGAGGCGTACTTCGGGGAGGAGCTAGTTCGCGACGAGGTCCAGCTCTGGAGGCCGACCTGGCGCAGGGCCCCGCCCGGGATCGTCGTCCGCAAGTGGACCGCCACTCCCGACCATCTGCTGTGGCAGGGGATGGCCGTGACGACCCCCGCCAGGACCGCAATCGACCTCGCCCGGCATATGGCGTCTGATGTCCGGGCGGTCGCGGCGCTCGATTCCATGTGTCGCACAGGCGGCACTGATCCGGATGCGATCGCGGCGGCGGCGTTCGCCATGGCAGGTCAGACCGGGGTCCGTCGTGTGCTGGGGTTGCTGCCCGCCGTGGATCCGTTGGCCGAGTCGCCCAAGGAGTCCGAACTGCGGTTGATCATGGGGGCGACTGATCTGCCGGTGTTCGAGTCGCAGGTCGAGGTGCGAGATGAGTCCGGCGCGCTGGTGTCGCGACTCGACCTGGGTAACCGCCGGTGGAAGGTCGGGTTGCAGTACGACGGCAACGAGCATCTGACCCGGGCCCGTCGAGACGGCGATTCCGTGGCGATGCTGCGGCTGGCGTCACTGGGATGGGAGGTGAGGCGGGTGACACAAGGTCTGCTGCACACCCCGCGGACGCTCACCAGATTCGTTCGCGGGGCCTTCGAGAAGCAGGGCTGGGAGCATTCCGTGTGACCCGGTCGCATTCACTGAATCCCGGTCACGTTCTGGGACGGGCCCACTCGGCCGATGCATCCAGGATCGCGCCGGATCGGGGTGGCCGCCGGATCGAGGTGGCCGCCGGATCGGGGATGGCCGGCGGGTGGCGACAGGCGGGTGGCGACAGGCGGGGTCGCGATCTCTAGGGCAATTGGCGGAACGCGTTGCGGAGAGCTGCCACGGCCTCCTCGGCGTCGAATCCCGAGCCCGCTGCACGTTCGGCGAACTCCTCCGCGGCCCGGGCCAGTACCGCGCCGGGCAGATCGGCCGCCGAGACGAACGTCCCCGAGCGGCCGCGGCCCTCCAGTACCCCCGACTCCTCGAGTTCGCGGTAGACCTTGGCGGCGGTGGCGCTGGAGACGCCGACCTCCTCCGCGAGCGTGCGCACGGCGGGCAGCCGAGTCCCTGCGGTGAGCACCCCACGCCGGACGCCCTCGACTATCTGCCCCTTGAGTTGGCGGAACGGCGGCTCCGCCGAGGCGGGGTCCACGGCCAGGGTCATCCCGGCCACCCGGGAGCCCGAACCCGGCGTGCGGGAGCCTGAACCCGGCGTGCGGGAGCCACTGCCCGGCGAGTGAGGAGTGGCTCCCGGCCCCGACCCGCTCATGGTCAGGCCCAGACCTGCTCGACCGGAGTCACCTCATGCGGCGGCGCGGCCGGGACGGCAGGCGCCGGGGTGCGCGAGAAGCGCGGCGCGGGCGCCGGCCCCATGTCCCCGGCGACCTCGACGAAGGTCTCCCTCGCCGTCATGTGGGGATGGGACAGCGCCTCGGTGTAGGTCAGCACCGGGGTCGTGCAGGCGTCGGTGCCGTAGAACAGCTCGGCCCACTCGTCGCGGGGCTTCCCGGCGAACTTCCCGGCGATGATCTCGCGCAGCTCGTCCCAGCGGTCCATGTCGAACTGCCCGGGCATGTCCTCGCCGTCGATGCCCATCAGTCGCGCGAACTCCGCGTAGAACTGCGGCTCGAGGCAGCCCACGGCCATGAACTTGCCGTCCGAGCAGGTGTACACGTCGTAGAACGGGAACCCGGTGTCGAGCATGTTGGTCCCGGCGACGTCCGACCACTGGTCGCGGGCGCGCATGGCCCACTGGAACTGGCCCAGCACGGAGGCGCCGTCGGTCATGGCGGTGTCGATGACCTGACCCTTGCCTGAGGTGGCGCGCTCGATGATCGCGGCGAGGATGCCCTGGATGAGGAACATCGACCCGCCTCCGAAGTCGCCGACCAGGTTGAGCGGCGGAACCGGGCGCTCGCCCTTGCGGGCGGTGGCGTTGAGGTGCCCGGTGAGCGAGATGTAGTTGAGGTCGTGGCCGGCGGTGTGCGCGAGCGGGCCGTGCTGGCCCCAACCGGTCATCCGGGCGTAGACCAACCGCGGATTGGACTCGAGGCACTCGTCGGGGCCGAGGCCCATGCGCTCGGTGACCCCGGGGCGGAAGCCCTCGACCAGCACGTCGGACTTGGCGATCAGGCCCCGGACCTGCGCCAGCCCGTCCTCGCTCTTGAGGTCGGCCTCCACCACGGTCCGGCCCCGCCGGGTGATGTGCGCCCAGCCGTCGGCGGACCTGGCGAGCTCACCGGGGCGCATGACGGTCACGACGTCGGCGCCCAGGTCGGCGAGCATCATGCACGCGTGGGGGCCGGGGCCGATTCCGTTGAGTTCGACGACGCGGATGCCGGCCAGGGGGCCGGAGGAGGCAGTGGTCACAGGTGTGCCCTTTCGTGTGGCGTTGCACACACGTTATCTTCTGCCGGTCCGCGGGAGCGGGGGAGCACGCGATAGAGGCCGGCGACGGAGGTCTACTAGCGTGGGCGCCATGACCGCAGCGCACGATCCCCTCGCCCCGCCAGTCGTCGACCGCTTCGGCACGCCGGGCACCCCGGACGCGACCCGAGTGATGCTGCTGGGCTCCGGCGAGCTGGGCAAGGAGGTGACGATCGCGCTGCAGCGCCTGGGGGTCGAGGTGATCGCGGTGGACCGCTACGCGGGCGCCCCCGCCCACCAGGTCGCCCACCGCAGCCACACGATCGACATGACCGACTCGGGCGAGGTGCGCCGGGTGGTGGAACTCGAGAAGCCGCAGGTGATCCTGCCGGAGATCGAGGCCATCGCCACCGCCGCGCTGGCGCAGATCGAGCAGGACGGGCTGGCCCGTGTCGTGCCCACCGCCCGCGCAGTGCAGCTGACCATGGACCGCGAGGGCATCCGCCGCCTGGCGGCCGAGGAGCTGGGTCTGCCCACGAGCCGCTACGCGTTCGCCTCCTCGCTGGAGGAGCTGCAGGAGGCGTGCGCTCAGATCGGGTTCCCGTGCCTGGTCAAGCCCACGATGTCGTCGTCGGGAAAGGGACAGTCCTCCCTCCACGGCCCCGAGGACGTGGAGGCGGCGTGGACCTACGCCCAGTCCGGTGCGCGGGTGACGGGGGCGCGCGTGATCGTGGAGTCGTTCGTGGACTTCGAGTACGAGATCACCCTGCTCACCGTCCGCAGCGTGGACCCGGCCACCGGCGCGATCCGGACCGACTTCTGCGAGCCGATCGGTCACCGGCAGGAGCGCGGCGACTACGTCGAATCGTGGCAGCCGCAGGCCATGACGCAGGACGCCTACGACTCGGCGCGCTCGGTGGCAGCGCGGGTGACGGGCGCGCTCGGCGGGGTCGGGGTGTTCGGGGTGGAGCTGTTCGTGCAGGGCGTGGACGTCTACTTCTCCGAGGTCAGCCCGCGGCCGCACGACACCGGCCTGGTGACGCTGCGCAGTCAGGTGCTCAGTGAGTTCGACATGCACGCGCGGGCCGTCCTGGGCCTGCCGGTGGTCACCACCATGTCCAGCCCGGGCGCGTCGGCGGTGATCTACGGCGGGTCCGGTATCGGCGGCGCCGGCCAGGACGGCTCCGCAGGCGGGACGGCCGAGGGGGTCGGGTTCGAGGGTGTGGCCCGCGCGCTCGCGGTGCCGGAGTCGGATCTGCGACTGTTCGGTAAGCCCTCGGCCAGCGAGTTCCGCCGCATGGGCGTGGCCGTGGCCACCGCCGAGGACGTGGAGACCGCGCGCGAGCGGGCCCGCGAGGCCGCCTCGCGTGTGACGGTGGTGAGGTAGGACGTGCGCCGCACCCCCGCAGGGTCGGGAGGCCTCCGGTAGATGACGACGACGAATTCGGTTGCCGACGAGGCCCGCGGGCTCCCGAAGGAACCGACGAGCCCCTGGATCCTGATTCTGGTCGTGGCCACCGTTGTGGTCTGGCTGGCGGTGCTGGCCTGGCAGGTGGTGGTCCTGCCGGAGCGCGTCCCTATTCACTTCGGCTCGGGCGGTGAGCCGGACGGCTGGTCCAGCAAGGCCGGCGCTCTGGCGTTCTCCTCGCTGCTGCCGCTCACGGTGTTTGTGTTGATCCCGCTCACGTCCCTGCTCGTTCTCCGGGCGCCCGAGTTCATCAACGGCCCCAACAAGGAGTGGTGGACGGCCACAGCGCCGAGGCTGCGCAGGTTCGAGCGGCTGGTTCGTGAGGACCTGTGGCTGATCGTGGTGGTCACACTCGCGCTCCTGGTGGCGATGCAGGTGGGGATCGTGATCGCCGTCGATGCGCCGGGACAGCGTATACCGGAGGAGTTCCTGTTCGGCGGGATGGCGGTGTTCGGCGTCGGGCTCGTCGCGGTGATGGTGCGCATGTACGCCGGCAACCGGTACGCCGAGCAACCCGACCTGGACTGAGCCTGTGGATGGTCGTCCGATCTATCCACCGACCCCTCTCGCGGGCCGGATCCGGCGCGGCCGCGCCCCTAGCGTGGATCCCCGAGCGGCCCGGACTGTCGGGCCCGGAGGGGGCGGGACTGATGGCGGGATCGAGCGGGTCGGGACCTGTGGCCGCGGCGCTGGTGGCGTTCGAGCGGGTCGCGGTGGTGGCCGAGGCGGCCCGGGTTCGTGAGGCCGGGGTGCGTGCGGCCGACCAGGCGGGATCGCTGGCCGCGGCGCTCGAGCAGGCGGCTGCCGCGGCGGGCGGGACGGGGGCCGGGCCGCCCGGTGGGGTGCTCAGCGGGGCGGCCCTGGCGGAGTGCGCGGCGTTGCTGGTGCGCAGGGCTCGGGACGGGGTCCAGGAGACAGAACAGATCGCCGGTCGCATGGAGAGCGCGGCCGAGCTGCTGGTCGGGGTCGACGAGGAGGTGGCCCGGGGTGTCGCCGGCGCAGGGGGCTGAGGCGCTGGTCGTGGCCCTCGACCACGCCGAATCCCGGGCCGCGGCGGTGGGGCGGGAGATCGCCGACACGGCAGCGGACCTGGACTCGGTGGGCCGCAGGCTCGGAGGGGCCGGCGGCTGGTCCGGCCACGCGGGGGCGCGGGCCCGCGGGCGCGTGGGGGACGCCGCCGCCGAGGCCAGGATGGTCTCCGGAGCCTGCCTCTACCTGGCGGACGTGCTGCGGGTGGAGGGCTCGAGACTGTCGAGGGCCCTGATCAACTGGGCGGACGACGAGCGCGAGCGCCCGGGCGGGGGCGACGTCACGGAGGTTCGGGATGCCGATCTGGCCCTGGCGGTACGACTGCGCGACGCGGCCGACTCCCTCGCCGGTTACTCGGACGCCGCGACCGTGGCCTGCCTCGACCTGTCCGGAACGACCGACGACGATCCCCGCGCCGTGGCCGGGCTGTGGCACTCCCTCGGTCCGGCGGAGAGGGAACGACTCGCCCGCGACCACCCGGAGCTGGGGTCGGTGGCCGGGTTGTCCTCCGCCACGCGGGACGCGATCAACCGGACGCGACTGCGCAGGCTCGCGGAGTGGGGGACGACCCCCGGGCTCGTCGCACTGGGCGAGCACCTCGCCGAGGACCCCGATCGGCACCTGCTGGCACTGCACCCGGACGGTCGCGCCGTGGTGGCGAGCGGGGATCCCGACGGCGCTGACAGCGTGGTCACGCTGATCCCCGGCACGGGCTCGTCGGTCGAGTCGATCGATCGCACCTCCGAGCGCGCGGGGGCGGTGTGCGACGCGGGTGCGGACCCGGCCACCGGGTCGTGCGTCTCCGTGTCGTGGCAGGGCTACGACGCCCCGGGGGACCTCGCCGCGGCCGGGTTCTCGGCGGCGCCCGCGCGTGCGCATGCCCAGGACCTGCGGACCTTCGCGGCGGGCCTGGACGCGGTCGAGAGCATGGACGGCGTGGACTCCCCGCACACCGCGGTGGGTTACAGCTACGGCTCGGCGGTCCTGGGTTCCGCTGCGGCGGACCCGCGCGGACTGGCCGCGGACCGGATGATCCACGTGGGCAGTCCCGGCGCGACCGTCGACTCGGTGGCGGACCAGTGGGTCGACGAGGGCGGGACCGCGCGACCGGCCGGGGAGCAGGAGGTGGTGGGCGTGGCCTCGCGGTGGGATCCGGTGCCGTGGTGGTCGTCCACCGGGGTGTTGGGTGCGCGGCCGGGGACGGAGGAGTTCGGGGGGCTCAGGGTGGACGTGACCGAGCCGGGATCCGGACCCGCATCGACCCGGGGCGCGCACTCGGCCTACTTCGACCGCGGGACCGTGTCGCTGGCGGAGATCGGCAGGCTCGTGGCGGGCCGCGAGTGACCGCCGGATCGCCAGAGGCCCGCCTCTAGGGGGTGTCGGTGTCGGGGGAGTCCGCGCGCACGCGGGCCGCAACGAGCATCTCCTCCCGCCCCCCGAGCTTGGTGCGCTCGCGGCCCGCCTCCTGGCCCAGGGCACGCTCGCGGGAGTCGATCGCCGCCCACCCGGTCCCGTCGATCACGGACACGCCCCGCTCGGCGAGCAGGTCGCGGACGGCCTGCGGGTCGGTGTCGGCGGGGTCGAAGAGGGTGCCGGCCTCGATGTCGTCGGTGAGGGCGTGCACCGTGTCCACCGCGCAGTGGCGGTTGGTGCCGATCACGCCGGTGGGCCCGCGCTTGACCCACCCGGCGACGAACAGCCCCTGCACGGGCTCCCCGCCGGGTTCGGTGAGCACCCGGCCGCCGTCGTTGGGGATGGTGGCGGTCCGGTCGTCGAAGGGCACGCCCTCCAGCGCGTCGGAGCGGTATCCGACAGCGCGGTAGACGGCGTCGACGGCGAGCTCCTCGAACTCGCCGGTGGGGCGCACCCGGGTCCCGTCCGGCTCGGTGCGCTCCAGCCGGAGGCCGGTCACGAACCCGTCGGGGCCGAGGATCTCGACGGGACTGCGGTGGAAGCGGAAACGCACCACGCGCCCGCCGGCGGCGAGCGCGGCCTCCTCGGCCGCGTCGGCGGACTCGTGACCCGCCTCCGCCTGCGCGGATGCCCACTTGGCCAGCTGATCGCAGACCTGCCCGGCCCGGCGATCGTGTTCCAGGTGGTCGCGCGCCTCGTCGTCGTACTCCAGGTCGGCCGGGTCCACCACGATGGTGACACCCTCCACCTTGTCCATCTCCCGCAGCTCCAGGGGGGTGAACTTGGCGTAGGCCGGGCCGCGGCGGCCGGTCACGGTGACGACGCGGGTGGCGCTGGTGCCGAAGCCCTCGCGGACGTGCTCGGGGATGTCGGTGGCCTCGAGCTGCTCGGGCGTGCGCACCAGCATCCGCGCGATGTCGAGCGCGACGTTGCCCACGCCCACCACGGCGGCGCGTTCGGCGGTCAGGGCCCAGTTGCGGTCGGCGTCCGGGTGGCCGTCGTACCAGGTGACGAACTGCGCGGCCCCGAAGGAGCCCTCGAGGTGTTCGCCGGGGATGCCCAGTTCGCGGTCGGCGAGGGCGCCGGTGGCCAGGATGACGGCGTGGTAGAGCCGGGGGACGTCGTCCAGGGTGAGGTCGCGTCCGAACTCGACGTTGCCGAGGAAGCGGATCCGCGGGTCGGTGACGATCGACTCCAGGGTGCGGGCGATGCCCTTGATGCGAGGGTGGTCCGGGGCGACCCCGTGGCGCAGTAGGCCGTAGGGCACGGGCAGCTTGTCGATGCAGTCCACGACGATGTCCCTGCCGTGCTGGTCAGCCCACGCCAGGAGGGCCTCGCAGGCGTAGACGCCCGCCGGTCCGGAACCGACGACGGCCACTCGGACGGGGGCGGCGGAGGGGGTGGGGGACATGGCCCGATCATGGCACGGGGGCGCGCCCGGCGGACCTCGACCGGGCGGACTCGTGGCGGGGGGAGCATAATCAGGGCCCATGAGCGATTACGCCGGGGACCTCGGGCCGCAGCAGGCATGGGATCTTCTCGCCTCCGACCCCTCTGCCGTCCTGGTGGACGTGCGCACGAGCGCCGAGTGGCAGTGGGTCGGCGGCGCCGACCTGTCCCAGTTGGGCAGGCGCGCGGTGGGAATCGAGTGGATGACCTCGGCGGGCGAGCCCAACCACCGCTTCCTGGAGCAACTCGGCCAGGCGGGCGTGGACGCGGACACGCCGGTCCTGTTCCTGTGCCGCAGCGGGCACAGGTCGGCCGCCGCCGCGAGCGCCGCCACCGCCGCCGGTCTGGGCCCCGCCTACAACGTGGCCGAGGGATTCGAGGGCGACCCGGACGCGGCGGGCCACCGCGGTTCGGTCAACGGGTGGAAGGTCGCGGGACTGCCCTGGCGACAGTCCTGACCCGGCCCGGCCCGCCACCGCACCACCGACGACACTCAGAAAGCAGCGGATGAGAAACAACGAGCTCCCCGACGGACTCCACCCCGACACCCTGGGGGTGCGGGCCGGGCAGATGCGCACCGGTTTCGAGGAGACCGCCGAGCCGATGTTCCTCAACTCCGGCTACGTCTACTCCTCGGCGGAGGCGGCCGAGGCGTCGTTCAACGGGGACCTCCAGCGGTTCGTGTACTCCCGCTACGGCAACCCGACCGTGGCGATGTTCCAGGAGCGCCTGCGGCAGATCGAGGGCGCCGAGGCGTGCTTCGCCACCAGCTCCGGCATGTCGGCGGTGTTCGTCTCGCTGGCCGCGCTGCTGGGCAACGGCTCCCGGCTGGTGGCCTCCCGAGCGCTGTTCGGCTCGTGCTTCGTGATCTGCAACGAGATCCTGCCGCGCTGGGGCGTGGAGACGGTGTTCGTGGACGGCTCCGACCTGGACCAGTGGCGCGAGGCGCTCAGCGAGCCGACCGACGCCGTGTTCTTCGAGACCCCCTCCAACCCCATGCAGGAGCTGGTGGACGTGCGCGCGGTCTGCGAGCTGGCGCACGCGGCCGGCGCGCAGGTGGTGGTGGACAACGTCTTCGCCACCGTCCTGCACCAGAAGCCGCTCGAGCTGGGCGCGGACATCGTGGTCTACTCCACCACCAAGCACATCGACGGCCAGGGCCGCGTTCTGGGCGGGGCCGTGCTGGGGCCGGAGGAGTACATCTCCGGACCCGTGCAGAACCTGATGCGTCATGCCGGGTTCGGCATGAGCGCGTTCAACGCCTGGGTGCTGCTCAAGGGCCTGGAGACCATGAGCCTGCGGGTCGAGCGCATGTCCGCCAACGCGCTGGAGGTGGCGCAGTTCCTCGAGTCGCACGACGCGGTGGACTGGGTGCGGTACTCGATGCTGCCCTCGCACCCGCAGTACGACCTGGCCACCGAGCAGATGTCGGGCGGCGGATCGGTCGTGACGTTCGGCCTGAAGTTCGACGACGACGAGGTGGACCGGGGCAAGCAGCGTTGCTTCTCACTCCTCAACGCGCTGAGGGTCATCGACATCTCCAACAACCTCGGTGACGCCAAGTCCCTGGTGACCCATCCCGCGACCACCACCCATGCGTCCATGGAGCCGGAGGCGCGCGCCGCGGTGGGCATTACCGACAACGTAATCCGCCTCTCGGTGGGGTTGGAATTCGCCGGAGACCTCATCGAGGACTTGCGTAGGGGTCTAAACTAAGTTTTATGCGGTCACATGGCGGCGCGTCCCGGACGAGGGTGGCGGTGCTGCCCGCCGCGCACCCGGCCGTCCGCCGGATCACGGGGTTGGCGTCGTCGGGCCGCCTCGAGATGGTCCCGATGCGCCCGGGCGTGGTCAACGGTGAATCCCACCCGGGCACGTACGTGAAGGACGACGGCCCGGCCCCCGACCGCGACCTCGATCACGTGGACGTGGCCCACGTGCATTTCGGCTACGACTACCTGGATCCGGAGAGCGCCCGGGACGTCATCGAGCACCTGTCCCACGCCGGGGTCCCGATGGTGCTGACCGTGCACGACATCGTCTACCCCTCCCACGAGGACTCCGAGCCACACCGGGGGTACACCGGCACTCTGGTCGGCGCGGCTGTGCAGGTACTCACCCTGACCGAGGTCGCGGCGCGGGAGCTGTGGGTGCGGTGGGGCGTGGAGGCGATGGTGGTGCCGCATCCCCGGCTGCTCGACGAGGCCGAGATCTCGTCGGCCATCCGCGCGTCCAAGCACCTCCGGGCACCCGGGGACACCGTCGTGGGTGTGCTGCTGGAACGGATGGGCGAGAACATCGAGGGGCCCGAGCTCCTCGACCTGCTGGCGCCGGTGGCGACCGGCCGGCGGAACGCGCACCTGCGGATCGTCGTGGAGGCGCAGGCGTGGCGTGACGCGTGTGGTGAGGACCGGGAGAGCGGCGGGCACCACCTGGTGGCCGAGCTCGCGGCGGAAGGCGGGTGGGAATCCGTGCGGCTGATCCGCTACGAGGCCCGCGACCTGGGGCCCGTGCTCGCCGAGTTCGCCGCCCTGGACGTGTGTGTGCTGCCGTATCGTTTCGCCACGCATTCCACCTGGCTGGAGCTGTGCCGGGACCTGGGGGTGACGCCCGTGCTCCCGGCAGTGGGCTTCCTCCGCGAGCAGTGGTTCGACCGCTGCGACCCGGACGAGCACTCGGGTGAGGTGTACGACCCCCGCGACCCCGGCACGTTGACATGGGCGGTGCGCACGGCCATCGACGAACCCCGGTCGCCGCCGCCGCGCGTCGAGGGCGCGGATCCGGGGAAGGTCATGGCCGCGCACGAGCAGGCGTACCGGATGGCCGCGCGACGGCGTGAGGCGATCCAGGAGGGTTCCTGAACCGGGCCGCGCGTGTCAGGTTCCGGCGTCCGCGCGGGTGATCTCGATGGGCCAGGCGAGCATCAGCACCGAGTCGGGCGCCGGGGACGCCGAGTCCATGCTCAGCTCGAGGCACACGGTGACGGGTGCTCCCGGGGTCGTGCGGGTGGCGGCCGGCAACACCAGTGGTTCGTCGACGGTGGCGGCGTCCACCGGCTCCGGCAGTGTCGCGTCACCGGCCAGGATGCTGGGGGTGCCGCTGCTGAACGTGGGCGCGGCGCAGGCGCCTCCGTTGGTGGTGACGGCCCGGATCCGGACGTCGGCGGCGGTCGTGGGGTCGCCCTCCACCAGCGCGCCCCTGCCGATCACCACGTGGGCCTCCGAGCGGGAATCGACGCTCGTCCGCAGGGTCAGGGGCTGGTACGCGGAACGGTTGCGGAGCGCGGCGGTGTCCACGCGGACGGGGAAGTGCCCGCCGTAGGTGGAGATGGGAGCGGTCCAGGTGGTGCCGAAGTCGGTGGATGCCTGCACTGACCAGGAGGAGCTTCGTAGCGCCGACTCGCGGGCATCGTCCTCGCGGTCCTGCATGACCAGGGTGGTGCCGAGTGCACAGGCGGAAGCGGAACCGAGGGCGACCAGCGCGGTGGCCGCGTGTCGAATCCGCATAGCTCCTCCGAAAGCCATTACTCGGCGACCGGTCCGGAGGAGGGGGCTCCGGCACGGGCTGGCCCGCCATGATCGCCGCTTCATCCAGAGTATGGTCGCCGGTGGCCGAATCGTTACATTTCCTGCGGCGAGTGACGAATCTCACGACAGTTCCTGCGTGTTGCAGCGGGTGTCAGCGGATGTAGACGACCGTCCCGGTTTTCTGGTTGACGGTGGCCCAGCGCCACCCGTCCGAGTCCGGGTCGCTCGAGGTGAGAGTCCTCCAGTCCCCGCTGGGGCGGATGCCCTCGTTGATCCAGGTGTCCAGCGCGGTCAGGGCGGTGCGGGTCCCGGTTGGGACCTTGTCGCCCTTGACGACGACGTCGAGGTCATCGCCGTCCACCTCGACGGTTCCTACCGTCGTCGTGTCCGCGGACGCCGAGAGGGTGCCGGGGTCGGTGGGCATGGCGGTTGTTGGGGATGCGGACGTTGTGGTGGTCTGCGCGGTGGTGGTGTCGTTCGTCGTCGTGGTGGACTCGCGCTTGGTGGACGTCACGATGCTGGTTCCGGCAGGCTCGGCGGGGTTGGATGCCGACGGGTCTGGTGGCGCTGAGGTCGTGATCTCCGACGCCGTGGGGTCCTCCAACGGGGACGTCACCGTGGTTGCCTCAGGGAGCGATGTAGTGATGGGAGCCTCCGGATCGGCGTCGAGGGCCCTCCGACTTGCTGGCTGTGAGGTGACCGTGAACCCGCCGCCCCAATAGTCTGGGGTATAGCTTGATCCGTTGTATGCAGTGCGAGAGTTTCCTCCGGGCATTCCATTGAGTGGGAACACCGCGCTCTTGGCGGGCAGAGCGTTGTCCGTGACTCGCTTCACCCCGCATTCGGAACGGGAAAGCACAAAGTACATTTTCGCAGCTAGGTAGTCCTGCTGGCTCCAGTTCAAATTCCTAGCGGTCCAACTCTCAATATACAACCCTACTTCAGAGAATGCGTGGGGCGGGTCCTGACTTTCTCGCAAGGTAATGACCGGCATATGTCGAAAGTAAGTGGGTTGGGTGCCTCCCCACTGGACTCTCATGAAGTCTGAAAGTGAGTGCGGCCCGGGGTTCCCTTGCCAAAGGGTATGGAAATCTTGCGAATATGCAAGACGGTCATCGATATTGATGCTCTCGACGCCAATATCAATCCTTCCCGAGGGGGTACCAGCCTCTGCGAGTTTGCCGTTTGTCTGAGTTGACACACTGCACCGGGCGGAGGTCTTGATGTCGACAGCGTTGATTGTCTGAGGTGAACCAATGTTAATGCGAATTCCGAAACCAAACGCCCTCGTGTTGAGGCTGGCGGCTGCGTACGAATTCGCTGCCGTCTCGCATTGGTTCAAGGAGGTTGCGGAGTCCGCAAATGAGGAGTTAATAAACTGGCATCTGAAACCACCAGGCCTCACAAAGTTGACGGGGTAAGGCGATTGCCACCTGTTGTTCGCTACGTTTCCCTGTTGATTGTTGAGAGCTTTATCCGGATCCAAGGGGCCGTAGTTGTTCATTGAGGCGCCATCGTCCAGAAGCATCGGCCCTCTCCAATAGGATTTCCACTGGGGGTCACCGGGTTGCCCGATCGCGGTGTTCCCGGTCAGTCCCTGCTCGTACTCGAAGGATTTCGAGTAGGGGTCGTTGTCGCCCTGACCATTGATGGTGGTCGAAGAGTAGGCGCTACCGCCAACCACGCGTGTGTATGCAAGTGGCCACTTAGCGGCAACGCCCGCCTTGGCGAATTCGCTGTCTGTGTAGGCGGCTTCAGTCTGCGCGACGAGGCCGTCACCCGTGCTTGCCGACACCACGGACAGGGCGGTGACGGCGGCCAGGGTTGCGAGGCCGACGGCGCGGAAACGGGTGTGGACGGACATCAGGTCTTCCTCTTCCGTGGCCAGAATGACCAGGTGACGAGCAGTGTCATGGCGATGGTCATGCCCGCCATGACGCGGGGATCAGACACCTTGGAGACGAGGTAGCCGAGCTCGGGGACCGAATAGATCACCACTCGTGCTTGAGTGACCTGATAAGGGGCGGGGTCCTTGTTGTCATTGGCATCGCCCTTCATCTCGATGGAATACTCACCGCCACCGACATGGGCAGTCGACACGACGCGGTGTGTGACGGGTAGCTGCCCCGGGCGGTCGATGGTGAGGACGTCCCCGACCTCCGCCTGCGAGGCCTGGATCTCGCGGACGAGTGCCAGGGAACCCGTCGGGATGGTCGGGCTCATCGAGCCGGTTTTGAACATGATGAGCGAGATGTTGAACGCGAACGCGGCGACCACAGCGATGATGCAGATGACCCCACCGAGGGCGAGCAGATCGAGAATTCGCTCGCCTATCCACTTCCCGATGCGGGGGCTGCGTGGGGTCGTCGGTGCCGCGTGTCGAGGGCCGAGTGTGGTGTGGGTCATCGTGGTCACGTTCCGATGATCGTGGTGAAGGGCCACGTGACCGAGAAGTCGGCGCCGTTCGCCGCGTCGGCGGTCGCGTTGTTGGCGAGGCTGAATTCAAAGCAGACGGTGCGGCCCGGGCCGGCGGTGGTGTCCGTCCCTGCCAGGAGAGTGATCGTGGGCCCGGTGATCACCGCTCCTGCGGTGGTGTAGGTCATGGCGGTGCCCCGCAGATAGGAGACTCCCCCGGTTTGGGTCACTGTGGTGGAGTTGCAGGTGTGGTTGGGCGACATGTACGCACGGACTCGAACCGCGTCGACCATTGTCGGGGTCGAACTGCCGTTCAGAGTCACAATGCCGGTCCCCATGGTGACCGTGGCCGGATTCGTCACGCCAGAACTCGTCCGCAGGGCGAACTTGGAGTACACCGTCGCGCCGGGAACCAGGCCGGTGGATGGGTTCATCTCCATCACCGCGGCACTGCCGGAGGTGAAATGGTTGCTCCACGTCCCGTTAACCCCGTTAGTCGAGGTCGTCGATCCTTCGATCCCGCCGCGAATCGAGGCGAACTGGCCGTTCGCCCACGTGCTGTCCTGGAAAGTAGCGACGGTAGCCAGCGAGCCTAAGCCCAGCACGAGGCCCGCTGCGGCGAGGACACGGGTCTGGCGCCACCAACGATGATGTGTGCTCATCCCGCTCCTCCCTCCGAACTGCGAATTGGCGACAAGTACTTATACGGAAGTCGCGGTGAAGTGCCAGACGAGACCCGCGGACCCGGTGCCGTACGGGTTGGTCGATGGATCGTCGCCCGAACCCTGGGACGCCACTGTGACTTTGAAGCACACTGTCTTGGGAGTGGTGGCAGTGGTGTTCAGCGTCTTGTCCAAAGTCACAGTGCCGGAAGCAGGGGAGACCGGCTGAAGCGTGTCCGTGGCCGGGCCCTGAGCACTGGGCACGAGCGCGGTGCCGGCGAGGTACCCGGCCTCAGTGCAGTTGCCGGGACCGGGGACGACAGTGGCGCTCCACGTGAGCTTGGAGCGAAGCGCCGGATCGCCCGTCCCGAGGTACTCAGAGACTCGGACCTGTCCGTTGAAGTCGGCCTTGGTCGAGTCTATTGCCAGGCTGAACGGTGCGTAGTAGCTGGTCCCCGGCGAGACAATCGTGGGTACCACTGACGAGAAAGCGAGCGGCGCACTATTCCCCTGCGTCGAGTACTCGCCCCACGTGTGAGTCGAGGTGGTGCTCGCGCTTCCCTGGACGTTAAACTGGCCGGCCCGGAACTGACCGTTGACCCAGATGTCGTCGGACCAAGCAGCGAGCGTCATGGCGGCGCCGAGCCCGCACACGAGACCGCCCGCTAGAAGTGCCCTAAGGCGACGACGGTGGTCAGCCGCGCGGGAAGTGGAATCGGGATCGGTCACAGAGGGGCCTTCCAAGGTGTGAAACGAACTGAGTGGGGCGGTAAGAGTCGCCCCACTCAGAGCAGCGTTGGAAAGTCACGTGCTACCTGAACCGGGAGTGGCTGACAGACGGCTCGACACTCCATGGTTCAAGACTGTGACGGGACTCCAAGCCGATCAGTTGGTTGTGACGGACTCGCCGGTGAACTGCCAGACGACCGGGCCGGTCGACAAGCCCTGCATGTCGACCGCGCCGGTCGTTTCGTTGTCCGGCAGCGTTACCGCAAAGCAGAGGTGCTGCTCGGTGTCCTGATTGGCGGCCACGGTGAATGCGTCTGCTAGGTCTCGTGTGAGCGCGCCCGGTCCGAGTAATTCTGTGCCGGCGCCGAAGACGGCCGGGTTGCAGATGCCGCCCTCCGCGATCGTATTGATCTCAAAGGTGAGATTGTTGAACAGGCGAGCAGCATTCGGATCTGCGGGGGCGGTAGCGCCAGTCAAGGAGACGAGAGCCTCGGTCGAGGTTTGGTCCGACGTGGCGATGGAAATCGGGGCGTAGACGGTGTCGCCGGGCGCCATGTTGTTCGGCGTAAGCACGAAGGTGAGTGCGTCACCGGGGGACGTGTCGTAGTTCTCGTACGTCGACTCAGGGGCGCCGTAGACATTGCCCTGGAGTTCGAACGTGCCGGTGCCGAACGTACCGTTCGCGAACACATCATCCGACCACGCGGCCAGGGTGACAGCGGCACCGAGGCCGAGGACCACGCCGCCGGCGAGGATCGCCTTGCGCTTGCGGCTGCGCTCCTGCTGCTTGAGCTGGGCGTCGGGGGTGAGGGGTTCGTTGGCGTTCAAGAGACGCGCCTTTCCATGGGGGCCACCGGATGGGCCCAGAACTGATGTGGAGTGTCGGCCCCGTACGGATTCGAACGCTGATCGACTTCGGACCGCGAAGGTCCCGCATGAGGATTGCACATATTTATTCACAATGGAATGCCGTTGACGGATTCTTATCTCAGCAGTGTGGTAGACCGAGCGGTTCGCAGCGGCGCCGCCGCGGGTCGGTTTTAATGAGCAAGCCTAAGTTTTCTCAGTTTTCTGTCAGCATATTGCGAGGTCGCTAGGCTGAGACCCCACGGCTGTCAAGTCCGGACCTCCGGCGCGACGGCGCTGGCATACTCGGCTGCAGTGCCCCGACCACCGCGTCGGTGAAGTCACTCACACAACCCACGAGGAGTCGTCGATGCCCCCCACCTCCGCCCTGAAGCTCGGTTACAAGGCCTCGGCCGAGCAGTTCGGCCCGCGCGACCTGGTCGAGTACGCGGTCCTGGCGGAGCAGGCGGGTATGGACTCGGCCACGGTCTCGGACCACTTCCAGCCGTGGCGCCACGACGGCGGCCACGCCCCGTTCTCCCTGGCGTGGATGACGGCCGTGGGGGAGCGCACCGAGCGGCTGCAGCTGGGCACCTCCGTGCTCACTCCCACGTTCCGCTACAACCCGGCGGTGCTCGCGCAGGCCTTCGCCACCATGGCGTGCCTCTACCCGGACCGCATCTTCCTCGGCGTGGGCACCGGCGAGGCGCTCAACGAGATCGCCACGGGCCACCAGGGGCAGTGGCCCGAGTTCAAGGAGCGGTTCGCCCGCCTGCGCGAGTCGGTCCGGCTCATGCGCGAGCTGTGGACCGGCGAGACCACCAACTTCGACGGCGATTTCTACACCACCAAGGACGCGTTCCTCTACGACGTGCCCGAGGGTGGCGTGCCGGTCTACATCGCCGCCGGTGGACCCGTGGTGGCCAAGTACGCCGGCCGGGTGGGCGACGGCTTCATCTGCACCTCGGGCAAGGGCATGGAGCTCTACACCGACAAGCTCCTGCCGGCGGTGGAGGAGGGTGCCGGGATCAACGACCGTGACTCCTCCCGGATCGACCGGATGATCGAGATCAAGATCAGCTACGACCCCGACCCGGCCGCGGCACTGGAGAACTGCCGCTTCTGGGCGCCGCTGTCGTTGACCCCCGAGCAGAAGCACTCGGTGGACTCGCCGCGGGAGATGGAGCGCCTGGCCGACGAGCTGCCCATCGAGCAGGTCGCGAAGCGCTGGATCGTCGCCTCGGACCCCGACGACGCGGTGGCGCAGGTCAAGCAGTACGTCGACGCCGGTTTGAACCACCTGGTGTTCCACGCGCCGGGCCACGACCAGAAGCGGTTCCTGGACCTGTTCAAGACCGACCTCGAGCCGCGGTTGCGTGACCTGGCGTGAGCGGCGCGAGCACCGTCCCGGGCCCGGACAAGGCTGATCTCTCCGGCCTCGAGGGCCTCCTCGACGTGGTCGACTCGGTACGAGTCCTGCGCTACCCGCACGAGACGGAAGCCGATGAGGAGGGTCAGACCACGGAGTGGCACTGCGACATCGTCGTCGTCGACAACGTCCCCGCGCCCGGGTTCACCACCTACGCCACCGTCGGCGCCCGGGAGCTCCCCACCAACGTCACCACGCCCGACGGGCGGCAGATCCGCAGTGAGTTCGTCACCGTCGGCCGCACCGGACACCGCGCCATGGCCGACGTCCTGGACGCGTGCGCGCTGGCCGTGGCGACCGGGTCCATCCATGTGGCGCCGGGCGCGGTGATCCCGGGCGCGGTGGGGCTCGTCGACTCCGGCCGACGCTGCGAACACCTGGTCCTCACCCCGCCGTTCCTGTGGCCCGACCTGCAGGTGGTCGACGAGACCGGCGGCCCGGACGGCACCGGGCCACTGCTCACCCGGCTCCAGGCCGTGCCCATCACCTCCGCCGAGATGTCGGCGGTCGCCCGCGACGGCGCCGACGCGCTGTTCGAGCTCCTCGACTCCGCCGGCGCCGATGTGACCAACCCGGACCGGCCGAGCGTGGTGTGAGGCGTGACGTCGCCCCGCGGGACCGCCGGTAGGTCCGTCCGGGTACTCGACACGGCCGCCGGCCGGATGATCGTCGAGGCCACCCCGCGAGGCCTGGCGCGCCTGGACCAGGTGGGGCCGGACCCGAGTGGCGTGGACGGGGACGTCGCGTCGTGGCTGGCCGTGGAACCGTCCGACGACGACGAGGTGAACAGGTCCGAGCCCGGCGCGGCCGCTGAGCACCTCGACCGGGTGGCGGAGCAGCTCGAGGCCTACTGTGCGGGCCGGTTGCGTGAGTTCACCGTTCCGGTGGACTGGGCCGCCGCCGGAGTGCACGACGCGTTCTCCCGCGAGGCCTACCGCGAGATCCAGCACATCCCGTACGGGGAGACCTCGACCTACGGGCAGGTCAGCGTGGACGCGGGCCGGCCCCGCAACGCCCGCCGGGTGGGGCGGTTGTGCACCCTCGTGCCGGTGCCGTTCGTCATCCCGGTGCACCGGGTGATCCGCGCCGACGGCGGGATGGGCAACTGCCCCGAGTGCCGCCTCCGGCTCCTCGAGCACGAGCGGCGCAACCTCACGGCCGCGGCCCCGGTGCCGTTCCCCGGCGGTGCGATCTAGCAGGCCGGGTCATCCGAACAGCGGTGGGCACCGAACCACCCCGTGGTTAGTCTGGCGGCAGTCCGACCGCCGACCACGAACCCGGGGGAGATCCCATGACTGTCGGAGATGTCACCACCGAAGGGCCACAGACGGTTCCGGGGCGCAGCGCCGGGGCCGCGGTCGAGAAGTACCTGCACGTCCGCCGGCTCACCGACCTGCTGGCCTCCCGTCTCAGCGCCGAGGACCAGGTCCCGCAGTCGATGACCGCCGCCAGCCCCGCGGCCTGGCACCGGGCGCACACCACGTGGTTCTTCGAGGAGTTCGTGCTGGGTCGGCTGCCGGGCTATTCCTCACCCGAGCCGGTCTTCCGGTTCCTGTTCAACTCCTACTACGAGGCCGTCGGCCCGCGGCAGCCCCGACCCCAGCGCGGGCTCATCACCCGCCCGTCGGTGGCGGAGATCGGCGACTTCCGGGCACGCGTCGACGACGCGGTGGTGGCCGCGCTCGAGGCGGGCCGGGTCGACGACCGTGGGCTGGAGCTGCTCGAGTTGGGCCGCCACCACGAGCAGCAGCATCAGGAACTGATGCTCATGGATGCCAAACACCTGTTCTCGCACAATCCGACCGACCCCGTCTACGTGCACAGGTCCGCGGACCCGGTCGCCGCGGCGCCGGGGGAGACGGACTGGCTCGTCGTCGTCGAGGGGGTCGCGCAGGTCGGCGCGCTGGATCCCGCCGACGGCTTCTCCTACGACAACGAGCGCCCGCGTCACCGGGTGTGGATCCCCGACGGACAGGTGGCGACCCGCCAGGTCACGGTGGCCGACTGGAAGGAGTTCATGGCCGACGGAGGGTACGCCCGCCCCGAGCTGTGGCTCTCCGACGGGTGGGCCGCCGTGCAGGACGAGGGCTGGGACGCACCCGGGTACTGGAGGCGCGAGGACGGTGTCGGCGTGAGCGCGTCCGCGGGCACCGCAGGGGCTCCCGCCGCCGACGGCGAGTGGACCACCTTCACCCTCTCGGGTCGCCGTCCGGTCGTGGACGCCGAACCCGTGTGCCACGTGTCCTTCTACGAGGCCGACGCGTACGCCCGGTGGGCCGGGGCCCGCCTGCCCACCGAGTTCGAGTGGGAGGTCGCCACCGCCGGCTGGGAGATCCGCGACGAGCTCGACCCCGACCGCTGCCACCCGCAACCCGCCACGGATCGGACGATCGGCGGCGTCTGGGAATGGACCGCCAGCGCCTACCTGCCCTACCCGGGGTTCGTCACCGAGGAGGGCGCCGCCGGCGAGTACAACGGCAAGTTCATGTCCGACCAGCACGTCCTACGTGGTGGCAGCGCCCTCACCCCGGCGGGCCACACGCGACCCACCTACCGGAACTTCTTCCCCGCCTCATCCCGGTGGGCGGCGACGGGACTGAGGCTCGCCCGATGACCGACACCGAGAACCCGACCACGACGACGACCACGACGACGACCACCACGACGACGACGACGACGGAGTCCACCGACCCCGACACCGCCGCGCTGGAGTCGGACCTGCTCGAAGGCTTCTTCTCCGACCCGCCCACCCTGCCCCCGCGCTGGTTCTACGACGAGAAGGGCAGCCTGCTGTTCGACCAGATCACCCGCGTGGCGGAGTACTACCCCACCCGGGCCGAGGCCGAGATCCTGCGGGCCCGGGCCGGCGACATCGTGGGCGAGGCCTCGACGGTGGTCGAGCTCGGGGCCGGGACCTGCGAGAAGACCCGGGTGCTGCTCGACGTCTTGGCGGCCGGGAGCGCGGATGCGGGATTCGTGCCCCTGGACATCAGCACCGAGATGCTCTTCGAGACCGCCCGCGCGCTCGAGCAGGAGTATCCGGGTCTGCGGATCGACCCGGTCATCGGCGACATCACCGCTCTCGACGGCCCGCTGCCGGGTGAGCCGGGCGGACGGCTGGTGCTGTTCCTCGGCGGCACCGTCGGCAACTTCAGCGAGTCGCAGCGCGCCGGGTTCTTCCGCATGATGCGCGGGATCATGGCCCCGGGTGACCGGCTGGCCGTGGGATTCGACCTGGTCAAGAGTCCGGACCGGCTGGTCGCGGCCTACGACGACGCCGCCGGGGTCACCGCCGAGTTCAACCTCAACATGCTCGACGTGATCGCGCGGACCGTCGAGTGCACGGGCCTCGACTGCCGCGACTTCCGGCACGAGGCCGTGTGGAACGCCCGGGAGAGCCGGATCGAGATGTGGCTGCGCGCGGTGCGCGACGTGCGGATCGACTTCCCGACCCTCGGGCGGGAGCGCACGCTGGCCGCCGGTGAGGGGATCCGCACCGAGATCGCCCGGAAGTTCGAGCCCCACGCACTCGTCGACGAACTCGCGGGACACGGCTTCGGCGGTCAGGCGGTGTGGACCGATGCGGCGGGCGATTTCGGGCTGGCCCTCGTCGTCGTCGACTAGGAGTTCCGACCCGGCGGTTCCTCGCCGGCACCGACCATCTCTCGCGAATCCTGGACCGGCGGTCCCTCGTCGACTCCCGTTCGGTGTCGTACGTGTGTTCTATACTTTGAGCCATGGAACAGGGAGTGTGGGACGCGCCGGAGCAGGGGTCGGAGACGGCCACGCTGGCCGACGTTCTCGCGTTCCTCGAGGCCTCCGTGGAAAGCCTCTGCCAGGTCGACTGGTCGGATCAAGACGCGGACGTGCTGGTCGACGCCGTGGGACGCGCCGAGATCGTGGCCCGCCGGCTGGAGGCCGCCGGAGCGCGCGCCACTGCCGAACTGGCGGGCCTGCACAGACAGAAGGGTCGTTCCGCCGGGGGAGTCGCCGCGATGCTGGCGGAGAAGCTTGGCCTGGCCAGAGGCGTCGTACACGGGCGGATCGAGGCGGGCGGGAGGCAGGCCACCCCGGCCGGGCGGGCGGCGGCGGTCGGAGAGATCACCGCCGAGCACGAGCGGATCATCTCCAGGGCTGTCTCCGGACTACCCGGCACGATGGGCGGGGCGGCAAAGACCCGATTCGCCGAGGGACTCACAGAGCTCGCGCGCATGGTCGCCCCGGCGGAGTTGCGGGCGGAAGCCGCCCGCCGGGTGGCCGCCCTGTGTCCCGACCGCGGTAAGGACCGCGAGGAACACCAGGAGCGGCGGCGCTCCGCCCGGCTCGGCGCGGTCCGCACCGACGGCACCAGCACGCTGACCATGACTCTGACTCCTCGCGCCCGGGCGCTCGTCGAGCGTGCGCTGTGCGACTTCGGCGGACCCGGCGGGGCCGTGGCATGTGAGCCCGGGTCGGACGAGCGCACCCCGGAGCAGCGGGCGCACGACGCGCTCGTGCACCAGTGGGCGCTCGGGTCGACCGTCGACCCCGCCCGGCCCAAGGGAATCGCCACCATCGTGGTGCGCGTGACGCCTGAGCAACTCGAGGAACCCGCCGCACTCGTGGAGACCGACTCCGGCACCCAGCTCAGCGTCCGCCAGGCCGTCTCGATGGCCGGGTCGCTGCCGTGGTTCGTCTCGCTACTGCGCGACGGCCGCGAGGAACTGCACCGGATCGACGTCGACGCCCACCCCGACCGGCGCCTGGCCTCCGCCATCCAGCGCCTGGTCCTCCACGCCGCGCACGGAGGCTGCACGTTCCCGGGTTGCGCCGCACCGGCCAGGGGGAGCCAGTTCCACCACGTGAGGGAGTGGTCGCGAGGCGGACCCACGACTGTCGCCAACGGCGCGTTGGGCTGTCCCGTGCATCACGCGTTCGTCGGCGACGGCCCGTCGGCGTGGACGACCGTCGCGGACCAGGGCTCGCCTGGTCGCTGCAGGTGGCTGCCGCCCGGCGTCGACAGGCTCACCGATGTCTGACCCGGCCCCTGGCAGCAGCGCGTCAGCCCCTCCCGGCATCTCGCCGGCGCGGCCGCGCGTCGGGGCGCGCGACGGGTCTGCATGGCGTGTACGAGGTGTGCCGGCGGGCTCGCGCTGTCACAATGCCCTCGTGCCCGATTCCGCCGTATCCGAGACTCTCCCGCCCGAGACCGACGCGCCCACGATTCCGTCCCCGGTGACCGACATGCCCCTGTCGTCGTCCGCTGTGTACGTGGCGGCCCCCGAGGGCGACACCGGGAAGTCGACCGTCGCCCTCGGCCTCCTGCGCATTCTCGCCGGGACCGTACAGAGGGTGGGGGTGTTCCGCCCGGTCACCGTCGCGCCGCGCGTCGTCGATGCCGATGCCGATGCCGGCACCGGCACGGACACCGAACCCCCGCGCGACCGCATCGTGGAGATGCTGCTCCAGCACACCACCGTGGACCTCGACTACGAGGACTGCATCGGCGTGACCAACGACCGCGTTCACGAGGACCGCGACTCGGCGCTGGCGGAGATCGTGGACAGGTACCACGTGGTGGCCGGGCAGTGCGATGTGGTGGTGATCCTCGGCACCGACTACACGGGCGTGCCCAGTCCCACCGAGTTCGACTTCAACGCCACACTCGCCGTGAACCTCGGCGCGCCCGTGCTCCTGGTGATCCGCGGCGCCGACCGGACACCAGGGGAGATCGGCACGAACGCCCGGCTGACGCTCGAGGAGCTCAGGGTCGAGCACGCCCACCCGGTGGGGATCGTGGTCAACCGGTGCGACCCCAGCGCGCTGGAGGCAATCCAGGCCGAGCTCGCGCCCCTGGACCTGCCCGCCTGGACGCTGCCGAGCCAGGCCCTGCTCACCGCGCCCACGATGGGGGAGCTGGTGGAGGCCGTGGACGGCACCCTCTACTCCGGTGACCCGGCCCTGCTGGACCGAGAGGTCATGGCACTGATGGTGGGCGGGATGACCGGTGAGCGGATCCTGGAGCGGCTGGTGGACGGCATGGTCGTCATCGTTCCCGCTGACCGGACCGACGCCGTTCTCGCTGTGCTCACCGCGCACGGCGCGGAGGGCTTCCCCTCGTTGGCGGGGATGATCTGGAACGGGAGCCTGATGCCGAACGCGGCGATGGATCGACTGGTCCGTGGCATGCGCTCGACGTTGCCGATCGTGTGCACCGACCACGGCACCTACGACACCGCCCGCCTGGCGGCCGAGACCCGGGGACGCGTGTACTCCGGCTCCGGGCGCAAGGTCGAGACGGCACTGAGCCTCATGGAGAAGCACGTCGACACCGAGGAACTGCTCGCCCGCCTGCGTGTGGACACCCCCGACGTCATGACGCCGCAGATGTTCGAGCACCAGCTCCTCGAGCGCGCCCGCGCGGACAAGCGGCACATCGTGCTGCCGGAGGGCGACGACGACCGGATCCTCCACGCCGCCGGCCGGCTGCTGCGCCGGGATGTCGCCGACCTGACGATCCTCGGCGACCCCGAGGCCGTGCAGCGACGCGCGGATGAACTGGGCATCGACCTGTCCGGGGCGCAGGTCCTCGACCCACGCAGCAGCGAGCACGCCGAACCGTTCGCCCGGCAGTACGCGGAGCTGCGCGAGCACAAGGGCATGACGCTGGACGTGGCCCGCGACCGGATGCTCGACATCTCCTACTTCGCCACGATGATGGTGCACACCGGCCTCGCCGACGGCATGGTCTCGGGTGCCGCGCACACCACCGCGCACACCATCCGACCCGCGCTGGAGATCATCCGGACGAGGCCGGGCGTGAAGACCGTGTCCAGCGTGTTCCTCATGTGCCTCTCAGACCACGTCCTGGCGTTCGGCGACTGCGCGGTCGTCCCCGCCCCGACCGCCGAGCAGCTCGCCGACATCGCGTTGTCCTCCGCCGAGACCGCGTCCCGGTTCGGTGTGGACCCGCGAGTCGCGATGCTGTCTTACTCCACGGGCGACTCGGGCAGCGGAGCGGACGTCGACAAGGTGCGTGAGGCCACCGAGATCGTGTGCGCACGGATCGCCGCGGCCGCGGAGGGGGACCCGATGGCGGACCTCGTGGTGGACGGACCGCTGCAGTTCGACGCCGCCGTCGACCCGACGGTGGCCCGCAAGAAGATGCCGGACTCACCGCTGGCCGGCCGGGCCACCGTCCTGGTGTTCCCCGACCTCAACACCGGCAACAACACCTACAAGGCCGTGCAGCGCACCGCCGGCGCCGTCGCGATCGGGCCGGTACTGCAGGGGCTCCGCAAGCCCATCAACGACCTCTCCCGCGGCGCGCTGGTGGAGGACATCGTCAACACGGTCGCCATCACCGCCGTTCAGGCGCAGGGTGCAGGCGTTCAGGCGCAGGGTGCAGGCGTTCGGGCGCAGGGTTCAGGCGTTCGGGCGCAGGGTTCAGCAGTTGAGGCTCAGGGGACCGCCGGCGCCCGCGAGGGCGAGTCGTGACCCGCGTCCTCGTCATCAACTCCGGCTCCTCCTCGCTCAAGCTGCAGATCCTCGACACCGCGCTTGACTCCGAGCTGGCGTGGGCGTTGGTCGAGCGCATCGGCGAGCCCGTCGGAACGCTGACCGTGCGGCGCGGTGACCTGGCCGGTTCGCCGGGTGGGGAGCGCAGCGTGGAGGCGGCGGTCCCAGACCACACCGTGGCGCTCAGCCGGGTGCTGGAGCTCGCGGGCGAGCTCGGCGCCCACCCCACCGACCTGGGGGTCGAGGCGATCGGTCACCGGGTGGTCCACGGCGGGCCGGACTTCCACGATCCGGTCAAGGTCACACCCGAGGTGGAGGCGGGTATCGAGAAGCTCGATCTGCTGGCGCCGCTGCACAACCCCGCCAACCTGCGCGGGATCCGCGTGGCCCGCGAGCTGCTGCCCGGCCTGCCGCACGTGGCGGTGTTCGACACCGGGTTCTTCCACACCCTGCCCGCCGCGGCTCACACCTACGCGATCGACCGCGCGGTGGCGAGCAGATGGGACCTGCGCCGATACGGCTTCCACGGCACCAGCCACGAGTTCGTCTCTCGCCGCACCGCCGAGATCCTGGGTCGGCCGTACGACGAGCTCGATCAGATCGTGCTGCACCTCGGCAACGGGGCGTCGGCCTCGGCGATCGCCGGCGGGCGGGCGGTCGACACCTCCATGGGCCTGACTCCGCTCGAGGGCCTGGTCATGGGCACGCGTCCCGGCGACCTCGACCCCGGTCTGATCATCCACCTCATCCGCGACCGGGGCATGTCGCCCGAGGACGTCTCCACCCTGCTCAACCGCAGGTCGGGGCTGGAGGGGTTGGCGGGCGCCCGCGACTTCCGGGAACTGCTCGCACGGGTCGATGCCGGCGACGACGACGCCGTGCTCGCCTACGAGGTGGTGATCCATCGACTGCGTCGCTACATCGGCGGCTACTGGGCGGTTCTCGGCGACGTCGGGGCCATCACGTTCACCGCGGGAGTGGGCGAGAACGTCGCCCGCCTGCGTGCGGACGCCCTGTCCACTCTCGGTGGCTGGGGGGTGGAGATCGACCCGGAGGCCAACGAGAACGGTTCAGGGGAACGCGTCATCTCGACGCCTGGCAGCCGGGTCACGGTTCTGGTGGTGCCGACCGACGAGGAGCTGGCGATCGCCCGGGCGTGCGACAGGGTCCTGGGGCTGGGGGAGTGACAGGGACACCTTTACCTAAGAACGTCCTTACGCTTACAGTGGGGGCCACCCCCCGGGCCTCAGCCCGGTCCTGACGAAGCTGGTCGATGCCGAAGCACCCACGATCTCCGCGTGTCACCGAGCCCGCCCGCGATACGCGGCCCGGCCGGTCGCGAGGTCGTCGGACGGTGGGGTTGATCCCGGTGGCTCTCGCGACGGCGGTCACCCTGGTGCTCGGCGGGGCATCCGTCGCCCGCGCCATCACCGCCGCGCCACTGGACGCGCACACCGACCTGGAATTCTCGCTCGACGGCTCCACCTGGACGGATGCACCTGACCTCGTCCTGGGATCGTGGGGGTGCGACCTCGCCGGCGGGCCCGCGCTCTCCGACCCGGAGGGCGCGATCGGCGGGACCCCCGAGGTGGACCCGTGCTCGATGTCGCCGGGAGAGTCGATCGACCGGACCTACCACGTCCGCAATGCCACCGACACGGGCCGAACCGGGCGGTACGCCGTGGGGGTCGGCGACTATCTGGTCTCGGGCGCGGCCGAATTCGACGTCAGCAGCACCATCACCGGCGCCGTCGGCTCCGATTCGCGGACCGTGACCCTCTACGGCGCCGACACCCCCCGGTCAGCCGATTCCCCGGCCCGCGGCACCACGGTCGCGGCACTCGATCTCGCACCCGGCCAGACGGCGAGGGTCGTCGACGAGGTATCGGTGCCCCGCGACGTGGAGAACTACGCGCAACGCCAGAGCGTCAGTCCGATGATCTGGGTGTCGTTCACCGACATCGGGGTCGTGGACACCGACGGTGACGGCCTGCCGGATCTCGTCGAGGACCAGCTCGGCACCGACCCGACCGACCCGGTCAACCGACTTCCCGACGGCACGGTCGGGCGATCCTTCGGGCCCGAACCGTTCCTGCCGCGCACGCCCGAGGGGGCCGTGCTCGCGGTGGACGCCTCGACTCTGCCGCCGGGCCTGCGGCTCGAGGACGGCGTCCTGGTGGGCACCCCGTCGAGGGCCGGGACCTATGACGTCGAGTTCACCGTCACCCTGCCCGACGGTGCGACGTACACCTCCGTCCGTCGCCTGATGATCCGGCCCGCGTCGGGCGGCGGGTCCGCGGACCTACCGGACGTCATCTGGCCGGTGGTGATCGTCGGGGTGATCGGGCTCATCCTGGGGCCGGGGCTCGGGTCCCTGGGGGGCTCGATCGGCGGGTCACTGGGCGGGTCGCAGGGCGGGTTGCCCGGCTGGCCCTGGAACGGGTCCGCCGGCGGTTCCAGCGGCGGGTCGGCCGGATCCGGTTCCGTCCCGGCCGCTCCCGTCACGTCAACTCCTGCGACCTCTGCCCCCAGCTCTGCGCCCCCCTCGCCGCCGCGGTCCACGCCCTCGCCCGCCGGACCCGACGGCGCCGACGGCCCCGGGCAGATCCCGGTGAACTCGGTGACGCCGCGCGAGGGCGCGCCGTCGTCGGAGTGGGCACGCGCCAACTCGCAGGTCCGCGGATCCCTGGCGGAGACGGGTGTGGGCGCGACCGACCTGCTGTTGTGGGCGCTCACCGCCGCCGCGGCCGGGGTGACCCTGATCCTGTGGGCCTCCCGGCGGCGTAGCGCCCCCGAGGACTGAGCATCCGGTCCCCGGGACGGGTCAGAACATCGTCCTCGGCCGGATGCTGTTGGCCTGGTCCACCAGGCGGAAGCGCTGCTGACGCGTCTCGGTGGACCGCGCGAGGGTCCGCAGCACGGTTTCGGCACCCGTCCTCAGTCCGAACTCGGTGAAGGGCACCCCGCGCATCAACGGTGAGGGCGAGGGCTCGTTGCCGGGAAGCTGGATCCAGGCGAGCGCGGTGGTGAGCACTGTCAGCCGGATCTGGAACGCCCGGTGCTCGCCGGCGGACAGGTTGGTGACCCGGCGCGCGGCCTCCCGCAGGTGGGATTCTTCGGTCTCCTGCAGGGGCCGCCCCTGGCACAGCAGCAGGATCGCCGTGAGGTTGGCCAGCGCCGAATAGCGCGAATTGGGCGGCACCCGGTCCAGTTCCTCGATCGCGGCCGACACCTCTCCGCGCCGCTGCAGCTGACGCGCCAGCCCGAACGCGGAGCTGACCGCCGCCCGGTCCACCGACCACACCGTGCGGTAGAAGTGCTCGCTCGAGCGCGCCCAGCGGGTCCGGTCCCCCTCCGGGCACACGTCGAGGATGAGCTCGGCCGTCGCGGCCAGCGCCAACTTGGGGCCGTTCTCGCCCGGCATGGCCGACAAGACCTGCTGGAACTTGGGATACGCGCCCACGGGGTCGCCCTTGAGCAGGGCGATCACCCCGACGTACCAGACCAGGCGCCACTCCGAGCGCAGTCGGTGGGCGTTCTCCTCCAGCAGCGCCTCGGCCGCCGCGAGGTCGCCGCTCTCGAGGTAGGCGCGGGTCAGCGACATGATCACGCCCACGCTCTCGTGGGCCTCGGACTCTGAGTCGGAGTAGAGCTCACGGAGCGTGTCGATCCGCTGCTCGACGGAGGTGTACGAGGTGGCGGCGAGAATGCGCCCGGCGGGATCGGAGGATTCCATCAGCGGCACGGGCAGGGCGTCGACGAGTTCGGCCCCGGTCAGGGTGGTGTCGCGGGCGTGGCCGTCGACGAGGAAGTCGGTCGGTTCGACCGTGAACAGCGTGCCGAAGGTGGACCGCTGCGGCGAGAACACCGAGGAGAACGCGGGGTGTGGTTTCCCGGTGCGCAGCGCCAGCACCTCGCGCAGCACCCCCATGAGCTGCCCGGCCATCCCGTTGGCGCTACGGAACCGCATGTTCGGGTCCTCGTTGGTGGAGCGCAGCAGGAACCGGTAGAGCGAGTCGTACCGGCTGAACACCGGCTCCTCGACGGGGGAGGGGATCCCGTCGGCGTAGCGGCCGTCGACCACCGGGAGCCGGACGATCAGCGAGGCCAGGGTGCGCCCCACGGTGTACAGGTCGGAGGCGATGGTGGGGCCGGTCACGGGGATCTCCGGTGCCTGGAAGCCCGGGGTGCCGTAGATGTGCCCGTAGTCGCCCACGCCCGAGACGGCGCCCATGTCGATGAGCTTGACGTGGTCCTCGGTGAGCATAATGTTCTCGGGCTTGAGGTCGTTGTATACCAGTCCCACGGAGTGCAGGTAGGACAGCGCTGTGAGGGCCTCGAGGACGTACGCGATCGCCTTCTCCACGGGCAGGACCCGGCCGGGCGCCGACCGCCGCACGTCCCGCAGGCTGGGGCCGCCGACGTATTCCATGACGATGTACCCGCCGTGTGTGGGCGAGGTGGCCCAGTCGTCGTGGATGAAGTTGTAGATCCGGACGATCGACGGGTGGGAGAGCTCGGCCAGGATCTCGCGCTCGGCCACCGCCACCTCCTGCGCCTCCGCCTGGTCGGCGTGGAGCAGGCCCTTGAGCACCACCCACCGGTCGGAGACGTTGTGGTCCAACGCGAGGTAGATCCAGCCCATCCCGCCGTGGGCGAGCGCGCCCCGCACCTCGTACTGGTCGGCCACCACGTCGCCGGGTCGGAGCTCGGGCCTCGGGAGACGGCCGCCGGAGGCCTCGCACTCGGCCTCGATGTCCTCCGGCGAGAGCATGGCCGAGTTGGGGTCCACCGGGATGATGTACGGCAGGTCCACCAGCCCCTCCGACGCCGGACTCGGCCGGTCCTCGGGCTTGCTGGGTTGCCGCATCCGGAATGGTGCGGATCCGGTTCGGTCGCCGGTGGTGACCTCGCCGGTCCGGGCGGAGGGCCGCTCGGCGGGGACCGATCGGGTACGCGACTCGGGGTCGTCGGTGGTGTCCGCGGTGGCCACGGGCCCGGTGACGGCACCCGCCTCGTCGTCGCGGGTGTCCGGGCTGCCGGATGCGTCCGAGGTGCTGCCCGACCCCGCGGTGTCCTCGAGGTATCCCGTCATGGAGACGGCCCCGGTCGCGGAGATCGCCCCGGTGGCCTGCATCGCACCGGTGGCCTGCATCGCCCCGGTGGCCTGCATCGCACCTGTGGCGGGCATCGCCCCGGTGGCGGCGACCGCCGACGTGGACTCCGTCGCCTCGGTGTCCCATGACGCCTCTGTGTGCCCCCGCGTCTCCGTGTGCCCCACCGCCTCCGTGTGCCCCGCCGCGCCCGTCACCTCGAGTGCGCCGGTGACCGACCCCGGCTCGGGGCGGAACGTGGCCTCGGTCCCGGCGGTCGGCTCGTCGACCGCGGGCCCGTCATCCCATTTCCGGTAGCTCATCTCGGCTCCTCCGGCACGTAGGCCGGTTCGGGCATCCCGGGGCTCGGGCCGAGCCCTGAGAGCCACGTGGAGTACATGCGGTTCCACGTGCCGTCGGCCCGGATCCGCTCGAGGGTCGAGTTGACCTGCCGGACCAGCCCGTCGGTGTTGTTGCCGGGGGTCGACTTGGCGATGCCCACCCCGTACGGCTCCGCGTTGAGCTGCGGCCCGACGATCTCCAGGTACGGATCCTGGGCGGTGATGCCCACCAGGATCGCGTCGTCCGTGGTGATGGCGTCCACCTGGTTCTGCTGGATGGCCACCAGGCAGTCGGCCCACGTGTTGACCGACAGCACCGTGAGCCGCTGCAGCTCCTCCCACAGTCGGGAGGCCGAGGTGGTGCCGGCCGCCACGCACACCCGTCGGCCCTCGAGGTGTTCGATCTCGGTTATCCCGGAGCCCCGCACCGCCAGCACGCGCTGGTAGGCCTGGTAGTACGGCACGGAGAAGGTGATCAGCTCGCGCCGCGCGCACGTGATGGACATCGACCGGATCACCACGTCGACCTGGTTGTTCTCCAATGCCTCGATCCGGTTGACCGAGGTCAGTGAGCGGAACTCGACCTGGCCGGGATCGCCGAAGATGTCCCGGGCGATCTCGCGGGCCAGGTCCACGTCGAAGCCGGTGAGCTGCCCGGTGCCCGGGTCGCGGAAGGAGAACAGGTTGGAGCCCTGGTCCAGTCCCACGATCAGCCGCCCCCGGTCTCTGATGCGCGGGACGCGCTCCTCGGGCGGGGCGTCGTCCGGGCGCAGGCTCGGCAGCGGGTCGCAGGACTCGTCGGGGGTCACCTGGGGGAGTCCTGTCGGGCCGTCGGTGCTGATCACCGCTCCGGCCGGCAGCGGCATCACCGCGGACACCTCCGGGATCCCCACGTGATCCGACTCGGAGATCATCTCCCGGTCCGGCCCGCCGTCGCCGCCGCGCGCCTCGTCGTCGTCGACCCCGCACGCTCCGGCGAGCACCAGGGCGGCGACCAGAACGCCCCCGGTCACCACGCGGGCGGTCCGCCGCCCGGCCCACCACCTCATCCGCGCGCTCACAGGTACTCCCTGATCCGGGGTGCGATGCCCACGACCACGGCGAACGCGGCCAGGGCGGACAAGGCCATGATCAGGTCCGGCCCGGTGGCGGAGGTGCGCCGGGCGTTGTCGATGCGCGTGCGCAGCGTGTCGCGGGCTTCCTCGATGGCGTCCTGCATGGACTCGTCGAACTCGTCGAACGCGGCACCGGAATCGCCCTCCTCCTGGCCCGAGGAGATGGTGATGGCCCCCTGGTAGTCGCCCTGTTGGTAGAGCGAATCGGCGCGGTTCTGGGCGGCCATCCAGTCGTCCAGGGCCTCGATCGCGCTGGTGACGGCACCGTCGCCGTCCAGGCTGATGCGGCTACGGGACTGCTCGTCCGGGTCCAGGTAGACGGTCAACGAGTCACGGACGCCGCCGAGGATGGCGGCCCGCTCGGCGGCCGACCCCTCGGGATCGGTCCGGCGCACCAGGTTGAGCGTCTCCTGCGCGCGGACCTTCTGGGCGTCGATCCGCTGCCGGGTGAGCTCGTTCATCGGTGCCGCGCCCTCGGACAGGCCGCGCGCGTTGTTGTTGGCGGCCAGGAAGCCGGCGATCATGGTGAGCAGGAAGGTCGCCACCATGAGCAGCGAGGCCAGCCCCAACGCCGGGTTGATCCGCCGCCCGGTGATCTTCCACAGCCACTGCTGCAGCAGCACCAGTACCGCGATCGCCATCCCCAGCAGGATGAACGACCCCCACGGCGGCGAGGACCACTCGCGGTCCGACTCGCCCACCGAGGTGGACTGGCGGTCGTACAGGTCGGCGGCCGCGGGCAGGATCGTGTCCTGCATGAGCGTCGAGGCCGACGCGAGGTACGCCGAGCCGACCGGGTTGGCGACCCGGTTGTTGGTCCGCGCCGTCTCCACGAGTCCGGTGTAGGTGGTCAACTGGGCGTTGATGTGCGCCAGCTGGTCGATGGACTCCTCGTCGGCTCGGTCGAGGCCCAGGGAGGCGGCGATGATCGACGCCGACGAGGTGGCGATGGCCTGGAGGTACCGCTCCCTGAGCTCGGCGGGTTCTATCCCGCCGGTGATGAAGGCGGTGTTGGCTGCCGAGTCGGCGATGGTCAGGGAGCTGTACAGCGTCTGGGAGGCGTTGGCGACGGGTTCGACCTCGGCCAGCAGGGTCTCGTGGTGGCTCTGGCGTTGGGTGATGGTCTGCGACGCCACGATTCCGCCGAGCAGGATGGTGACGATCGCCGCCACCGCGAACACCGACATCCGCCCCGGTGTGGTGAGGACGTCGTTCCAGAACCGTGCGGCCCGGCGGCGGACCGGCCGGCGGGGGCTCGCGGCGATCTTCTCGGAACCGGACCCCCCGGACGTTCCGGCACCTGACCCGGCACCCGGACCCGAGGGCGACCCGGAACGCGCGCCCGGACCGGAACCGGGTCGGGGGCCGGGTCCGGCGTCGCTGCTCCTGGTGAGGGTCGGGAGGCCCATCTGGTCTCTCACCTCCCGGTTCTCTCCCCGCCGGTGTCGAGGATCCGGTGGCGTGTGTTCCAGGTTAGTGAAGTGGCGGGGCGACGTCGGGCAGACTGGTCGAGGAGTACGCAGTTCCGCCCTATCCGGGGCGGATCCGGTCCGGTGAGGCGTCCGGTGGAGTGGAGGACCAGTGGCCACGAGTGAGGGTGACGGGAACGGCTGGGTGGTGTCGGCCGGCGGTGACCGACGGTGGGGCCGCTTCGGTGCCGCGGGCCTGCTCCTGCGCGCGGCCGACCCGACCGACCCCGATACCCCGCTCGTCCTGCTGCAGCACCGCGCGGTGTGGACGGCGTCCGGCGACACCTGGGCCCTGCCCGGGGGCGCGCGCGACTCCTACGAGGACGCGCCCCAGGCCGCCCTGCGGGAGACCCAGGAGGAGGCCGAGATCCGGCCCGCCGACGTGGTGGTCCGCGCCGTCCGGGTGACCTCGCGGATGCCCGGCACGGTGTGGCACCGGCCCGGACTGGACATGCGGCATGTGGCCGAGATGATGCGCCGCCTGCGGCCCGACCAGAAACACTCGGACGATCCGGGGGACCGCGGCCGGACGATCCCCCCGCTGGTGCAGGAGTCGACCGACGCGGTGGAGTGGACCTACACGACCGTGGTGGCCGACGCCCCGCGGCCGCTGGAGACCGTGCCCAACAACGAGAGCCTGGAACTGCGCTGGGTGCCCGAGACCCTGGTCGACGAGCTGCCGCTGATGCCCGCGTTCGCCCGCGCCTGGGCTGACGGTCTGCGCGCCCGGCCGGTGGAACTCGTGGTGGACGTGGCCAACGTGCTGGGTTCCCGACCGGACGGGTGGTGGAGGGACCGGGCCGGCGCCACCACGACGTTGCTCGACGAGCTGGGCTCGGCCATGCCGCGGACGATCGAGCTGCCCGACGGGTTCGGCTGGGTGGCCCGCGCCCACGCCGTGATCGAGGGGGCGGCCCGCTGGGCCGAGCACTCCGGGTCGTTCGTCGTCCACCGCGCGCCCGGGTCGGGCGACGACGCGATCGTCGAACTGGCCACCGACCTGGCCGCCGGCCTGTCCTCCGACCCCGCCTCCGACCCCGCCTCCGACGGCACCGGTCCGGGCGCGGCGGGCGGGTCCCGCCGGGTGGTGGTGGTGACGGCCGACCGGGGACTGCGGGCCAGGCTGCCTGAGGACGTCGTCGCCGTCGGACCCCGCGCCCTTCTCGGCTAGCTCCGGCGATCCCTGATGGCCCCTGACTGCCCCTGACGACCCCTGCCGCACCCATCGCGCCCGGCACCCCCCGGCCCGCGTGCACACTGGTGCAATGAGTCAGCCCCCCACGGCGCCCGAGATCCTGGTCGGTCCCATGCTCCGGTACGTCGACAGCACGGACGCGACGGTGTGGGTCGAGGTGTCCGCGCCGTGCACGGTGACGATCCGCGCCGGCGACGGCGAGGCCTCCGAACAGTCGTGGGGTGTCCACGGGCACCACTTCGCGGTGCTGCACCTTCGTGATCTCGAGCCGGGCGTGGAGACGCCCTACGAGGTGGCGCTCGACGGTGTACCCGCCTGGCCACTGGAGCCGGACCGCCCCAGCGTCATCCGCACCCCGCGCGCCGACGACACGGTCCGCCTGTCCTTCGGGTCCTGTCGCCGCGGGGAGAGCCAGACCCCGGTGGCGCTTCGCCGGATCGGGGCCGACGCCCTGGTGGCGCTCGCGCATCAGATGGCCCACACGGCGCACGACGACTGGCCCGACGCCATATTGCTCCTCGGCGACCAGGTGTACGCCGACATCCCCAGCCGGGAGATCACCGAGCGGCTGGCGGCGCGCCGTCGGGCCGGGGAGGGGCCCCGGTCGGTGCGCGACTCCGCCGGTGACGGTGGGGACCGGGACGTGTCCGGGGAGATCTGCGACTTCGAGGAGTACTCCTGGCTGTACCACGAGTCGTGGCGCGACCCGGACGTGCGCTGGCTGCTGTCCACCGTGCCCAGCTGCATGATCCTCGACGACCACGACCTGCGCGACGACTGGAACTCCTCCCACGCCTGGCGCCGCGAGATGACGGCCCAGCCGTGGTGGCGCGACCGCGTGCGGGGGGCGTTCGCCAGTTACTTCGTCTACCAGCACCTGGGCAATCTCGCGCCGCGGGAGCTTGAGCAGGACGAGGTGTACCGGGCGGTCCGGGGTGCCCGGTCCGATGCCGAACGCGAACGGATCCTCGACGAGTTCGCCCTGTCCGCCGACGCCGACCGGGGCACCGCGCGGTGGAGCTTCAGTCGCGACTTCGGGCGGGTGCGGGTGGTGATGCTCGACGTGCGGGCCTCCCGCCGGCTGGACCCCGCCGACCGGCGCGTGATGGACCCGCAGGAGTGGGAGTGGGCGCGGGAGGCCTGCCTCGGGGCCGAGGTCGACCACCTGGTGATCGCGTCGTCCCTGCCCGCGTTCATGCTGCCGGCGCTGCATCATCTCGAGGGGTGGAACGAGGCGGTGAGCCGCGACCGGCCGGAGAAGCCGCTGAGCGCCCGGATCGGCGAATGGGTGCGGCTGACGGTGGACCTCGAGCACTGGGCGGCCTTCCGCAACAGTTTCGACGACCTGATCGGGTTGCTCACCGAGGTGGCGGCCGGGGATCACGGGCGCGCTCCCGCCTCGATCCTCATGCTGGGCGGCGACGTCCACTGCTCCTACCTCGAGGAGGTCGAGCTCACCGCGCCGCGGGTGACCGGGTCGCCGACGCGGGTGCACCAGCTGGTCATGTCCCCGTTCCGCAATCCTCTACAGAAGTCGATCCGGATGGTCAACCGGATCTCGGTGCGGTCTCCCGCGCCCGCGCTGACCCGTCGGCTCGCCGAGGCCGTGGGCGTCCGGGAGCCACGTGTCAGGTGGGAGGTCACCGACGGGATCTGGTTCCACAACGGGGTCATGACCCTGGTGATGCGCGGCCGCCGCGCCACCGTCAAGGTCGAACACGCCCACGTCGAGTGGCCGGCCGGGGGACTGGGGAGGGTGCTCACACTGGTGCCGGGCCTGGCGCCGGACTCTTGGGGCCGGAGAGGGCGACGACGACGAGGTGGGGATGACCTCGACGCCAAGCCCCGGCAGGTGTTGCGCAGGACGCTGACCAAGGAGCTCACCGACTGACCGGGGACCCGCCGGCCCGCGTGTCGGCGACGGTTCAGTCCAGTTCCGCGCGGAGTTCGCGCGCGGCGGCTGTGGGGTCGTCCGCGTCGGTGATCGCGCGGACCACCACCACCCGCCGGGCGCCCGCGGCCAGCACCTCGGGCAGGTTCTGCCGGTCGATCCCGCCGATGGCGAACCAGGGCTTCGACCCGGGGCGGCTCGCCCGCGACGCCGCGTGCCCGACCAGGTCCAGGCCCGGAGCGTGGCGGCCGGGCTTGGTGGGGGTGGGCCACACCGGGCCCGTGCAGAAGTAGTCCACCCGCGGATCGGTGTCCGCGGTGTCGACCTCCCCGGTGGCGTGACAGGAGCGACCGATCACCACGTCGTCACCCACGATGCGGCGCGCCCAGTCCAGCGGCAGGTCGTCCTGGCCCAGGTGCAGCACGTCGGCCCCGGAGGCGGCGGCCACGTCGGCCCGGTCGTTGACGGCGAGCATCGCGCGGTGCGAGTCGCACACCTGGCGCATCACCGCCAGGGCACGCAGTTCGTGGGCGGCCTCCAGCGGTCCGAGGTCGCGCTCGCCGGGCGAGTTCTTGTCGCGGAGTTGCACGATGTCCACCCCGCCGACCAGTGCCGCCTCGACGTCCCGGCGCAGCGCGGGGAAGTCGCCGGACCACCCCTCGGTCCGAGCCTGCTCGTCGAGGTGACGGCGCGCGTCGATGCAGAGGTAGAGGCGGGCGTCGGCGAGGCGGGAGCGGAGGCGGTCGGCGCGAGCGGTCATGTGCGTAACCGTAGGCGATGGCCCCGATAGGCTGGCCGTCGTGACCGCCGACCCCGGACCCGCCGACCCGCGCACCGGCGCCCGTAGTGCAGCCCGTCGCGTGTCCGTCGTCGGCGGATCGGTGATCGGCCTGGCCTGTGCATGGGAGGTCGCACGCGCCGGGGCCGCCGACGAGGTCGTGGTCCACGAGCCCGACGACTCCGGGCCCGGCGGCGTACCCGCCTCCGCCGCCGCGTGGGTGGCGGGCGGAATGCTCGCCCCGTTCAGCGAGGCGTGGCCGGGGGAGGAGGCGGTGTTCGCACTCGGCGTGGACTCACTGCGCAGGTGGCCCGAGATGCTCCGCGCGCTCGAGCCGCACGTCCCGCCCGGCCCTCCCGTCCGGACCGCGGCGCACACGCACATGCTGGCCGTCGACGAGGCCGACGCCCGCGACCTCGACATGGCCATGGACTGGGCCGCCCGCCAGCCCGACCCCACGGTGGGCGCAACTCGCTCCGGATCGGGGTCCGCGCCCGGCATCACCGCGGCAGACCTGCGCCGCGTGACCCGCCGGGAACTCCGCGAGGCCGAGCCGTCCCTGGCCCGGGTCGCCCGCGCGGCGTACCGCATGGATTCGGAGGGGGCCGTCGACAACCGCGTCCTTCTGGCCGCGCTGACCCGCGCCTGCGTCGCCGAGGGTGTGACCTGGGTGCGCAGCGCGGTGTCCTCGCTCGACCACGTCGACGCGGACCACGTGGTCCTGGCCGCGGGCACCGGGTCCGCCGCGCTGGCGGGGCTCCCCGTCCGACCGGTCAAGGGCGAGGTCCTCCGGTTGCGTGCCCGACCCGGCTGCGAGGACCCCCCGCGCGGGGTGGTCCGGGCGTTCGTGCGCGGCCGGCCGCTGTACCTGGTCCCCCGCGAGGGCGGCCTGGTCGTGGGCGCCACGCAGTACGAACACGGCGACGACCGGCAGGTCACGGTGGCCGGGGTGCGCGACCTGCTCGCCGACGCCGAGACGGTCTTCCCCGGGATCGGCGAGTTCGAGTTGGCGGAGACCATCGCGGGGTTACGTCCGATGTCCCCGGACAATCTCCCGTTCCTCGGCCCCGATCCCACGGACCCGCGCCTCGTCCACGCCACCGGGCACGGCCGGAACGGCATCGCGCTCACCCCGGTGACCGCCGCGACGGTCGTGGCGCACCTGCAGGGCCGACCGGGTCCGCCGGCGGCGCTGGCGGCCTCGCCCGACCGCGTCCGCCGCGGATGAGGTCTCGGACACCGACCACTACGCTGGGGGCACACGTCACCACCCCGGTACGCCACGACCGTGAAGCAGGAGACCCCATGATCGTCACCGTGAACGGCGAAGACCGCACGCTCGCCGACGGCGCGACCGTCCGCGTGCTCGTCACCGAACTCGACCTCCCCGACGAGGGTGTGGCCGTGGCGGTCGACGGCGTGGTGGTGCCCAGCTCGGGCTGGGACCAGGCCGCACTGGGCGCGGGCGCGGAGGTGGACGTCCTCACGGCGGTCCAGGGTGGCTGACCCCACCGGCCCGGCCGCCCCCACCGGCCCGGCTTCCCCCACCGGACCTGTCGCGGTCATGGACTCGCCGCTGGTCATCGCGGGCGAGGAGCTCGGCTCGCGGCTGATCATGGGCACCGGCGGCGCCGGCAACCAGGAGGTCCTCCGAGAGGCGCTCATCGCCTCCGGGACCGCCCTGACCACCGTGTCCATCCGCAAGGTCGACCTGCGGTTGGGCTCCGACGGGCTCGGACTGCTCGGGCTGCTGCGCGAGCTGGGCATCCGGCCGCTGCCCAACACCGCCGGTTGCAGGGGGGCCGCCGAGGCGGTCAAGACCGCGCGGCTCGCACGGGAGGCCCTGGGCACCAACTGGGTCAAGCTCGAGGTGATCGCCGACGAGCGCACCCTGCTGCCCGACGCCCTGGAGCTGGTGGAGGCCGCGGAGGACCTCGTCGACGACGGGTTCGTGGTCCTGCCCTACACCACCGACGACCCGGTGCTGGCCCGCCGGCTCGAAGACGTGGGCTGCGCGGCCGTCATGCCACTCGGTGCCCCCATCGGCACCGGGCTCGGCATCTGCAACCCGCACAACCTGGAGATGATCGTCGAGCGCGCCGGGGTCCCGGTGATCTGCGACGCCGGGATCGGGACCGCGTCGGACGCCGCCCTGGCGATGGAGCTCGGTTGCGACGGGGTCCTCCTGGCCACCGCGGTGACCCGCGCCGAGAACCCGCCGCTCATGGCGGCCGCCATGCGGGAGGCCGTCCGCGCCGGTCACGCCGCCCGCGCTGCCGGGCGTATCCCCAAGCGGTTCTGGGCCCGGGCGTCCAGCCCGCCGGTGGACTGAGGCCAACCCGCCGGTGGACTGAGGCCTGCGCGGACCAGACGGCCTGCGCGGCCCGCGTCGACTACCGCGTGCGGGGAACCCGGCGCACCTCGACGCCGCCCATCAGTGCGAGCCCGGTGACCCGCACGACCGGCGCGCCCGGGGGAGCCTGCCGGACCGGCCGGGGGTCGGGCTTCCACCTGCCGGCCTCCTCGCTGAACCCGCCCATCAGACCGAGGCCCTCGACCACGACGTGGATGTCGTCCGGCACGTAGATCTCCACCCCGCCCATGATCGCGAAGGCGCGGATCGTGGTCTCGTGTGCCTGCAGAGCGGCCTCCCGCAGATCGAGTTCGACCCCGCCCATCATGGCGAACGCCGTGTGCTCCGCCGGAACCGTCCACGCGCCCCTGCGCTCGCACCCGCCCATGAACGCCAGGGACGTCGACGGACCGCTCCCCCCGGTGACCCTGCGTGCGGGTGCCGCATCGCGGTGCGCTGCGGGCGCGGCCCCGCCGTCGCGACGGGCGGGGGACAGGTCGCGGGTGAGTTCGGCCAGGTCGGACTGGAAGAGGGCCCCGTAGGCCTTGGTGGTCCGCTCGTCGAACTCGGCGAGGGTCAGGCGCCCTTCCGAGTAGGACTGCTGGAGGAACCTCGCCGTCGCCTCACGCTCGTGGTCCGAGGCGCGGATCGACGGGAGCTCGGGGCCGGGATCAGGGCGGTCGTCATCCATGGGACGAGCGTAAGCCCTGACACACCTGTACGGGAGCTGAGTGGGAGGAGCCCGCTTCCCGCGCTCCGGCATGCACACTGGAGACCATGATCGAGGTACGCAATCTCACCAAACGCTTCGGCGCCGCTACGGCGGTCGAGGACCTCAGCTTCGTGGTCCGGCCGGGTGTCGTCACCGGCTTTCTCGGCCCGAACGGGGCCGGGAAGTCCACCACCATGCGGATGATCGTCGGCCTGGACACCCCCACCTCGGGTGAGGCGCTGATCAACGGCCGGCGCTACCGGGAACTCGAGCGCCCGACCCACACCGTCGGGTGCCTGCTCGACGCGTCCTGGACCCACGCCAACCGGTCGGCGGGCGCGCACCTGAAGATGATCGCTGCCGCTGGTGGTCTGCCCGCCACCCGCGTCGACGAGGTGCTGTCGCTGGTCGGGCTGAGCGACGTGGCCGGCCGCAAGGTGGGCGGCTACTCGCTGGGCATGCGCCAGCGTCTCGGGCTGGCCACCGCCATGCTCGGCGACCCCGAGGTGCTGCTCTTCGACGAGCCGGTCAACGGTCTCGACCCCGAGGGCATCCTCTGGATCCGCCGCTTCATGCACGCGCGCGCCGCCGAGGGCCGGACGGTACTCGTGTCGAGCCACCTGCTGTCGGAGATGGCACAGACGGCCCAGGACCTCGTCGTCATCGGTCGGGGGGTGCTCCGCGCCCAGACATCCGTCGAGGAGTTCCTCTCCGCGGCCACGTCCTCCGTCCTCCTCCGGACTCCGCACGTCGACGAGTTCACCGCCGCCGCCCGGGAGGAGGGGATCACCGCCACCTTCGACCCCGAGGCCGGAGCGTTCCTCGTCGAGGGGCTGCCCGCCTCCCAGGTCGGTGAGCTCGCAGCCAGCCTGGGGATCACCGTCCACGAACTACACGAGAAGCGGGCGTCGCTCGAGGAGGCCTTCATGGCGCTCACCGATCAGGACGTCGAGTACCACGGTCAGGAGACCACCCGATGAACCTGCTGAAGTCCGAGTGGATCAAGGTCACCACAACCAAGAGCGCCTACTGGCTGTACGGCCTGGGCATCGCCCTCGCCCTCGGCCTGGCCGCGATCATCGGCCAGTTCGAGCAGCCCTCGGCGGGGGACCCGATCGTCGGGGAACCCGGCGGCGGGGGCGACCCGCTGTTCGCGATCCTGGGAGTCGGCGCCTTCACCGTGATCCTCGCGTGGATCGCGGCGATCGTCGCCGTGACCGGCGAGTACCGCTACCACACGAACAAGGCCACCTTCCTCGCCTCTCCGTCGCGGTGGCCTGCGGTGGTGGCCAAGACCGTGCTGTTCACCGTGATGTCGATGGTCGTGACCGCCGTTGCGGTGGTGCTCTCGCTACTGGTGGCGGGGGCCCTGTCCGGACTGGACTCCTGGACCCCGTTCTCAGGGGACGGGCTGACGTACCTCGTACGGTTCCCGGTCTACGCCGCGCTGGGCACGGTCGCCGTGATGGGGCTGGCGTACATCATGCGCAACGCCGCCGGTACGATCTCCTTGTTCCTGGTGTGGACATTGGCTCTCGAGGGCATGGTCTCGCTGATCCCGCGGGTGGGGCAGGACATTGCCGGCTGGATGCCGTTCGCCAACGGTGACTACTGGACCCAGGGTGAGACCGCGCGCGGGTTCATCACGTGGGGCGAGTGGCCGGCCTTCGCGTGGTTCGCGGCGGTCTGCGTGGCGCTGTGGGTCGCAGGACTGGTGATCACCCTGCGCCGGGACGCCTGAGTCCGCGCACCCGACTCGACCTCGCGTCGGGGCTGGCCCCGCGACGTCGTAGCCGGCGTCGCCCGATCTAGTGGAGTGAGTCGCGCCGCATGGCATCGATATCGACCCCCGCGTCGAGGGCGCGGGACGCCGCCGCGCGCGCCGAGCGTTCGGCCTCCCGCCGCACGGTTCTCCGTGGCCGCGGTGCCCGACGAGGTCTGGCGGTGGGGACGGCGGTGGGGCTCGTCGTGGGGCTGGCCGCCGGCATGCTCGGGGGAGTCGCCCTGGGGCGGGGCGCGGTGTCGGTCGACGGCGCCCGGTCGATCGGCGCGGGTCTGGTGGGTAGCGCACCGACCGGTGACGACGACGAGGTCGATCCCGTCGCCCCTCCCGTGCGGCCTGCCGAGCAGATCACTCTGGCCTTCGCCGGCGACGTCCATTTCGAGAACCATCTCGCTCCTCTGGCCCGCGATCCCGAGTCGTTGGCGGAGCTGCGCACGAGCCTGGGTCGGGCGGATGTGTCCATGGTGAACCTGGAGACCGCGCTCACCGAGCGGGGGACGCCGGTGCCGGGCAAGCCGTTCACCTGGCGGGCGCCCGCCGGTGCGCTCGATGCCGTGGCCGGGGCGGGTGTCGATGTGGTGACCATGGCCAACAACCACGCCGTCGACTTCGGGGAGGTCGGTCTCGCGGACACCTTCGACGCCATCGACCAGTCGCCGATCCCCGTGATCGGAATCGGTCGCGACGAGTCCGAGGCCTTCGCGCCCGAGGTGTTCGACGTGCGGGGTGTCAAGGTCGCGTTCGTCAGTGCCTCCCAGATCGTGGAGGAGACCACCAGCTACTACGCGGCGGGACCCGGGCGACCGGGAATCGCGTCCGCGTTGCCCCGCGATCGACTGCTGCGGGCGGTCCGCGAGGCGCGGCAGGAGGCCGACGTGGTGGTCGCCTATGTGCACTGGGGCCTCGAGGGTTACACGTGCCCGGGCGACGAGGCGATCGCGGCGGCCCGTGAGCTCGAGGCGGCCGGCGCGGACGTGATCCTGGGCAACCACGCGCACCGGGTCAACGGCGCGGGCTGGGTCGGGGACGCCTACGTCCACTTCGGTCTGGGCAACTTCGTGTACTACCTCAACCGCGAGCCCGCCGGGCACACCGGTGTGCTCACCGTGACGGTGGACGTCCCGGCCTCCGACGAGCCGCGTCCCGATCGGTCTCTGGTGACCGATGCCGACTGGGACGCGATGCTCATCTCCGGTGACGGCATCCCCCGACGGCAGGACGCGGCCACGACGCAGCGCCTGCAGCAGGCTTTCGAGACGGCCCGCGAGTGCACGCCGGCCCGCGCCACGCCCTGACCGGCTACTGCCGTGCCCCGGCCGGCTACTACTCGGTGATCGGCAGGTAGACGCGGGATCCCTGTCCAGTGAACTCGGCCGACTTCTCGGCCATCCCGGCCTCGATCGCCTCGACGGTGTCCATGCCGTGCTGGGCGGCGTAGTCGCGGATGTCCTGGGAGATGCGCATCGAGCAGAACCTGGGACCGCACATCGAGCAGAAGTGGGCGGTCTTGGCGGGCTCGGCGGGCAGGGTCGCGTCGTGGTAGGCCAGCGCGGTGTCCGGGTCGAGCGCCAGGGCGAACTGGTCCCGCCAACGGAACTCGAACCGCGCGGTGCTCAGCGCGTCGTCGCGGGCCTGCGCGCCCGGGTGCCCCTTGGCCAGGTCCGCGGAGTGAGCGGCGATCTTGTAGGTGATCACGCCGGTCTTGACGTCATCCCGGTCGGGCAGGCCCAGGTGCTCCTTGGGGGTGACGTAACAGAGCATCGCCGTACCCGCCTCCGCGATCCGCGCGGCGCCGATGGCGGAGGTGATGTGGTCGTAACCCGGTGCGATGTCCGTGGCCAGCGGCCCCAGCGTGTAGAAGGGCGCCTCCTCGCACCACTCCTCCTCGAGCCGCACGTTCTCCACGATCATGTGCATCGGCACGTGCCCGGGGCCCTCGATCATCACCTGGACGCCGTGGCGCTTGGCGATCCGGGTGAGCTCACCCAGCGTGCGGAGTTCGGCGAACTGCGCCTCGTCGTTGGCATCCGCGATCGATCCGGGCCTCAGGCCGTCACCGAGGGAGAACGTCACGTCGTAGCGTGCGAGGATCTCGCAGAGCTCGGTGAAGTGGGTGTAGAGGAACGACTCGCGGTGGTGCGCCAGGCACCACGCCGCCATGATCGAGCCTCCGCGCGAGACGATCCCGGTGACGCGCTTGGCGGCGAGCGGGACGTACCGCAGGAGCACACCCGCGTGGACGGTCATGTAGTCCACGCCCTGCTCGCACTGCTCGATGACGGTGTCGCGGTAGAGCTCCCAGGTCAGCGCGGTCGGATCGCCGCCCACCTTCTCCAGTGCCTGGTAGATCGGCACGGTCCCCACGGGAACGGGGGAGTTCCGCATGATCCACTCGCGGGTCTCGTGGATGTCCCGCCCGGTGGACAGGTCCATGATGGTGTCCGCGCCCCACCGGGACGCCCACACCATCTTCTCGACCTCCTCCGCGATCGAACTGGTGACCGCGGAATTGCCGATGTTGGCGTTGATCTTGGTCAGGAAGCGCTTGCCGATGATCATCGGCTCGCTCTCCGGGTGGCGGTGATTGGCCGGGATGACGGCGCGGCCGGCCGCCACCTCGGTCCGCACCACCTCCACGTCGATCCCCTCGCGCGCGGCGATGAAACGCATCTCCGGGGTGATGTGGCCCGCGCGGGCCCAGGCCAGCTGGGTCCGCACCGGCGTGGGGTCCTCGGGCGAGGCCGGGACGGCCTCCGGGTGGGCCCAGCCGTCGCGAGTGGGCGGAAGTCCGGAGGCGAGGTCGTGGCACTCCCCGGCGTCGGCGTACCCGGTGTACGGGCCGGAGGTGTCGTAGACGTCGAACGTCGTGTCGTTGGTCAGTGAGATCCGACGGACGGGCACGCTCAGCGTGCTGCCCTCCGCCGGGACCTCGAGGTAGGACTTGCTGCTGGAATGGATGGGCCCGCAGGTCACTGCCTCGATCAAGGCAGTGTTCTCGCTGGTGGTGGACGTGTTTCTGCCCATGATGTTCACTTCTCCCTACGCCGGCATGACCCGGACAGGTTCAACGGTCGACGACCCGGCTGGCCGTCCTCTCAGCCCGCGCTCCGAAGCGGACTCCCGTGTGGACGAGTATGAAATTGTGCCGGGCGAGCGTACCCCGGCGAGTAGGATCACGTGTGGAACACACCCTGCCGAAGGAGCCCCATGTCCCGAGTAGAGTCACTGGTGTTGGTCCACAACACCGATAGAGACCGGTTCGAACTGTGGGACGGCGAGACGTTCATGGGCCTGGTGGGGTACGAGAAGGACGGCGAGGTCTACATCCTTCTCCACACCGTCATCGAGGAGCACTTCGGTCAGCAGGGCATCGCTCGCCTGCTGGTCAGTCTGGTCCTCACCCGGATGCGTCTGGACGGGAACAAGGTCCGGCCGGTGTGCAGCTATGTCCGCCGCTTCCTCATCCGCTTCCCCGAGTACCAACTCCTCGTCGCCCCCCGCTGACCCCGGTGGGGGAGGCGTCCGGCCCCACTCCGGCCGGATAAGTCGTGCGTTCTGCACGAGGGTGTTTCGGCCGACCTCACTCCGGGGATACGATTCGGCCATGACGAACCCGAGCTACCCCGGTTCCCCCTCCGACTCCCCGTTTGGTGCGGGCCCGTCTCAGGGTCAGGAGTCCGGCTACTGGCAGGACTCGTCCTACGGCCAGAGCGCACCCTCGTACGGCCAGCACCCCGGTTACGGGAGTCAGGGCACCGGGGCGTTCACCGGTCCGCCCGGGTCCGCTCGACCCGGCCCGCCGTCGAACATCGGGTGGGCTGTGGCCTCGCTCCTGTTCTTCTGGCCGCTGTCGTTCGTCGCGATGACCCGCGCCTCGGATGTCTACCCGCTGTGGGCGGCCGGGCACCACGCAGAGGCCGAGGCCGCGAGCGCCTCCGCCAAGAAGTTGGGCCTCATTTCTCTCGCCATCTTCGGGGGACTCGTGGTCCTCTACTTCGTCTTCATCATCGCCATGGTGGGGCTGGCCTCCACCGGGTACTGATCCCCGGCGCGGGTCGCCTCAGCGCAGCCCCAGCCGCGGCGCCTCGATGGCCGGGCACGCGTTCATCACCACGTCGAGACCGGCGTCCGCGGCCCGCCGGGCGGCGTCCTCGTCGATCACGCCCAGCTGCAGCCAGACCGCCTTCGCCCCCCTTGCGATGGCCTCGTCCACTACGCCGCCAGCCAGCTGGGAGTTCACGAAGACGTCCACGACGTCGATCTCCCCCGGCACTGACGCCAGGTCCGGGTAGCCCTGCTGCCCGTGGACCGTCTCGGCCTTCGGATGGACCGGGACGATCTCGTGGCCCAGGTCCCGGACGTAGGCGGCGATCCCGTACGCGGTGCGTCCGGCATTCGAGGACAGGCCCACCACGGCCCACCGCCCGCGATCCGAGAGCAGGCGCGTGATGACGGTCGGATCATTCGTGTGGCTCATACCCTGTGCAATGCGCGGCGTCGCGCGGACATTCCCCGACGGGCCCTGTGCGCGGGATCTTCCTTCGCGGGCTCAGTCAGTCCCCGACGGGCCCTGTGCGCGGGTTCTTCCTTCGCGGGCTCAGTCAGTCCCCGACGGCGACCTTGCCGCGCCGGACGATCTTCGGGTCAGGGTCGAACACGACCTGCGGGTCCTTCTCCGGGTAGTCGAACTGGTTGAGGAAGTGGCGCATCGCGTTGATGCGCGCCCGCTTCTTGTCGTTGGACTTGATGGTGATCCAGGGTGCCCAGTCGGTGTCGGTACGCCGGAACATCTCCTCCTTGGCGGCGGTGTACTTGTCCCACTTGTCCAGGGACTCCAGGTCCATGGGGGAGAGCTTCCACCGCCGGACCGGGTCCAGTTGACGGATCGCGAACCGGGTCTTCTGCTCCTCCCGGGTGACCGAGAACCAGAACTTGGTCAGTCCGATCCCGGAATCCACGAGCATCTTCTCGAACATGGGCGCCTGCTCCATGAACGTGGAGTACTGGGCGTCGGTGCAGAACCCCATCACCCGCTCGACGCCGGCCCGGTTGTACCAGGACCTGTCGAACATCACGAGCTCGCCGCGGGTGGGCAGATGGCTGATGTAGCGCTGGAAGTACCACTGGTACAGCTCGGTCTCGGTGGGTTTGATCAGCGCTACCACGCGGGCCTGGCGCACGTTGATGTACTCGGTGAACCGCTTGATCGTCCCGCCCTTGCCGGCGGCGTCCCGGCCCTCGAACACGATCACGTGCCGGTGACCCGACTCGGCCTGCCAGTTCTGGAACTTGAGCAGCTCGATCTGCAGCAGGTACTTCTCCACCTCGTACTGATTGCGGTCCAGCCGGTGGTCGTACGGGTAGTTCTCCCGCCACGTGTCCACGGCCCTGCCGTTGATGTCGATGAGGTCGGGGTCCTCACCGTGGTCGTCGCGCACGGTGAAGCCCTCGGCGCGAAGCCGGTCGATGTAGTGACGGAGTTGGAACGTGGACATCTGCGGGAGCTCCTGGTTCTGGGACGAGGTGGCGGTATCAGTCGAGGTCCACGACGACGGGGGCGTGGTCGGAGGCGCCCTTGCCCTTGCGCTCCTCGCGGTCGATGAACGCGCCCGTCACCCGTGCCGCCAACTCCGGTGAGTGCAGCTGGAAGTCGATGCGCATGCCCTGCTTCTTGGGGAAGCGCAGCTGGGTGTAGTCCCAGTAGGTGTAGACGCCGGGGCCCGGGGTGTACTCGCGGGTGACCTCGCGGAAGCCCGCTCCGTCGAAGGCGGCGAAGGCCTGCCGTTCGGGCTCCGAGACGTGGGTCTTGCCGTCGAACACCTCCATGTCCCACACGTCGTCGTCGTGGGGTGCCACGTTCCAGTCGCCCACCAGGGCCACCTGCGCGGCCGGGTCGGCGGCGAGCTCGGCGGAGGCGTGGTCGCGGAGCCGGGCCAGCCACTCCAACTTGTAGGTGTAGTGGGGGTCCGCCAGCTCGCGGCCGTTGGGGACGTAGAGACTGTAGACGCGGACACCGTCACACACCGCCGAGATGGCGCGCGCCTCCGGGTCCTGCGTGACCTCGGGGTCCTTGTGGAAACCGGGCATGTCGTCGAAGCCCAGCCGGACGTCGTCGAGCCCCACCCGCGAGGCCACGGCCACACCGTTCCACTGGCTGAGCCCGTGGTGGGCGACCTGGTACCCCAGCTCCTCGAACGCCTCGTGCGGGAATTGGTCGTCCTTGCACTTGGTCTCCTGCATGGCCAGCACGTCCACGTCCGAGCGTTCCAGCCAGGCCACGACACGGTCCCGTCGAGCTCTGATCGAGTTCACATTCCAGGTGGCCAGGCGCATGGCGAGCAGTCTATTACCCCGGATCGGATCGCGCGGACGGCGGAGCCGAACCTTCGACGACGACGAGGTGGCGCATCGAATGATGCGGGGCCAACCCGAGCTTGGCCCACAGGCCGCGACCGGCCGAGTTGTCCGCGAACACGTGGAGGTGACACTCCTCGGCGCCCAGCGACCGTCCCCACTCGACGAGCGCGCCCGTGCCCACCTCGGCGAGCCCGCGGCGGCGGTGGGCGTCGGCGGTCTGCACGCACGACACCGCGACGCGGGGCGCCCCGTCGGGCCCGGCGGTGACGGCACCGCGGGCGATCGCGGCCAGCTCTCCGTCGTGCTCGACCCGGGCGAACACCACGTGCCCGCCCGGCCCCGGCACACCGCTCTCCGATCCCGCACCGGCCTGTGCCGCGCCGCCCAGCCCCGCGGTCGCGAGCATCGCGGGCCGGACGCGGTCGGGGTCCAGTCCTGCGGTGGCGTGGTACAGCGCGAGCCAGTCGTCGTCGGGGGAGTCGGCCAACACCACCTCGGGGCGGGCATCGGCGGGGACCGTGGCGTCCACGCGGGCCAACAACTCGCGGCTGTCGGCAGTGCACAGCAGCAGTTCCCGGTCCGCGTTCACCCGTGCGGGATCCACCGGCACCCCGTCGAGAATCATCCGGTCCGCCCGGACCAACCGGTCCACGGCCACCAGGCGCAGCGGCAGGCTGCGGGCGGCGTACCAGTCGCGGACCCCGTCGAGCTCCGCGCAACTGGCCCACGGCAACACCGGGACCGCCGAGTTCCCGCGGTAGGACCAGTCGTCCCCGGCGCGGCAGAACCAGCCGTCCACCAGCTCGAACTCGGTACCCGGCCACGCCAACGCGCCCGCGTACTCGTGGGCCCGGACGTCGCGGGCGCGGACCGGGCGGGGCGGCAACACCTTGAGGACGGCGATGTCGGAGTCCGGGATCCGCTCCTCCTCGCCCGACTCCCGGCGCACCACCAGTTCGGGATCCAGCGCGATCACGTGCCCGATGACGTCGGTGTAGAGGTGCGAACTCTGCCCGGCCTCCAGATGACGACGCACCACCACGCGCATCCCCGTCTCCACGCGTCTGCCGGCGTTCCACCGGGACCGGTCCGCCAGACCCCGGTCCTGCTCAGCCATGGAGGTCGGTGGCCTCGTCGTCGTCGTCATCCTCGTCGGCGAACGGATCGGGATCGGTGGTCGGGTCCCAGCTCAACCCGGGGACGCCCCAGCCGGCGTCGCGGATGTGTCTCTTGGCGGCCTTGCGGTTCCGGCCGATGAGTCCGTCCGTGTAGAGGACGCCGTCGAGGTGGCCCACCTCGTGCTGCAGGCACCGCGCGAACAGGCCGTAGCCCTCCACCGAGACCGGCTCGCCGTTCTCGTCGGTGCCGGTGACCCGGGCCCACCAGGCGCGCCCGCGCGGGAAGTTCACGCCGGGGACGGACAGACACCCCTCGAGATCCTCCTCCGGGTCCGGCATGGTCTCCGGGATCTCGGAGGTCTCGAGCACCGGGTTGATCACGCAGCCACGGCGGGTGATCCAGCCGCCACGGGCCTCGACGTCCTCGCGTGAGACGCCCTCGCCGTCCTCGGTGTCCAGGTCGGGGCAGTCGTAGACGAATACCCGCTTGCGTACGCCCACCTGATTGGCGGCCAGCCCCACGCCGTTGGCGGCGTCCATGGTCTCGTAGAGGTCGCGGACGAGGTCGCGGATCTCCTCCGGGGACCCGGTGACGGGCTCGGTGGGGGCGTGGAGGGCGGGATCGCCGAGGATGACGATGGGCAGGACGGCCATGGCAGTCGATCCTAGTGCGCACCTGGCAGGGTGTCGGATCCGTGTGGTTCACTACGGGGGAATCACAACGGTGTGATCCGCACACCCGCACCGGGCGAGCGGCCGCCACACACCGACACCACAGGAGGTGCGCGCATGGGTCGATCAGCTACTGCGGCACGCGGGCCGCAGCTCGAGGGCGGGACGCAGCCCGCGGCCGAGCTACACGCCGCCGACCCCGTCCTCTCCGACCGGGACCAGGCCATGCTCGAGTTCGAGCGGCAGTGGTGGAAGTTCGCAGGCTCCAAGGAGGAGGCGATCCGGCAGAAGTTCGAGATGTCCGGCACGCGCTACTTCCAGATCCTCAACGACCTCATCGACCGCCCCGAGGCGCTGGCCGCGGACCCGCTGCTCGTCAAGCGGCTGCGGCGCATGCGGAGCAGCCGTCAGAAGGCACGCGCGGCGCGCAACCTGGGAATGCGACTCGACTGACCTACACTCACCGGCGTGAGCTCCCAGCCCGAAACCTCGCAGTACGATCCCTACGGCCCGGGCGCGCCCGCTGGCGATACCGGGGTCGGTCCCGATCCGGATGAACCGACCGGCCCTCCCTACCGGGCCATCGCGATGGTCCTCCTCGCCGCAGTGGTCCTGGCGATCGGCATCGGGCTCGTCCAACTGTTCGGGGGTGACGACGAGACCCCGACCGCCACCGATCAGGGCACCACGCAGGTCGAACAGCCCGAGCAGGGCCAGGCCGTCGACCCGGGACAACCCGGGGACGCGCCCGCCGGCCAGGACCCGCAGGGTGCCCCCGAGGGTGAGGCGGTGCCCGGCCAGCCCGCCGAGCCCGCCTCGCCGCCTCCCGCCGGTCAGCCCGGCGGCGTGCCGGCAGTGACCTCGGTGCCTGTGCAGGTGTTCAACAACAGCAACGTCTCCGGGCTCGCCGGCAGGACCGGGGAAGCCCTCCGCGAGTCCGGCTTCGCCGTCGGTGAGGTGGCCAACCTGCCCTCCGACCGGCCGGTGGTGTCCGAGTCGACCGTGTACTTCGGAACCGGCGCCGGTGAGCGGCAGGCAGCCGAGGCCGTGGCGGCCCAGCTGGGCATCCCGGTGCTGCCCCGGCCGGCTGATCTCGAGGTGGACACCCCCGGCGTGATCGTGATCGTCACCCAGGACCTCGACCGCTGACGGCTGAGGATATGATGAGCCCACGCACTCTGCCCGCCGGGGCGCGTGCTCTCAGCGACCTGCAGCTTTCCGAGATCGAAGGAGCCCTCATGGCCCCGCGTCAGACCGCCCGCCGCCTCATCGTCGCGGTTCCCGCATTCGCACTCGCGTTCGCCGTGACCGCGTGCACCCCGCCCAACGAGCAGCCCGCGGATCCCGACGCCCCGTACACCCTGCCCACCTACACGGGCGAGGCAGACTCGGAGGCGGAGGAGAACGCTGACGAGGTCGAGGGTGCCGAGGGCGCTGTCGAGGGCGCTGTCGAGGGCGAGGAGGACATCCTCGTGGAGGTCCCGGTCGAGGATCAGCCCGTCCAGGGTCAGGCCGACCCCGCCGTCCCGCCCGCGCAGCCCGCCCCCTGATCTCCCGGTAACCGGGGCCGGCCCCCGGAGGGCGAGCGCCCACCGGCACCGCGCAAGCGAACCGGCGCACCGCGCCAGCTCACCGGCCCCGCGCCACCGAACGAGCCCCGCCCCCGCGAAGGGGAGCGGGGCTCGAGTCGTCGGCCCCCGGGCCTGTACACGCGCGCGTACCTCGGGGCAGGTGCCAGAGCATGGCCGGGAGCGGCTGTGTCCTGGAGCGCAGGCGCCGGAGCGGATACCGGGGGCCGGCCGGGTGGGACTCGGTCAGGGCGTGTTCTTGCGATTGGCCTCGCTCGCCTGGAACTTCTCCAGGACCGGGGCCTCGTGGGTGATGGTGCCGTCCTCGACGCTCTCGTGATACGCCAGGTTTCCCACGCGGTTGGCGATCACCGGGGCGGTGCACACGGCCACGATCCCGGCCAGCAGGAGCATTCCCAGGTCGATGTGCGGGAAGATCCGGACGCTGGCGCCGAACAGCACGAGCACCAGGCCCAGCACCTGTGGCTTGGCGGCCGGGTGCATCCGGCTCAGGGTGTCGCGGAAGCGCACCAGCCCGATGGCGCTGGCGAGGGTGAGCAGCGCACCGGCGAGGACGAACAGCGCGGAGACGATCTCCCGGGGGTCGTCGGTCATGTGAGGGCCTCCTTGTGGACGCCGGTGGAGTCGCTGACCCGGAACCGGGCCACGGACACCGATCCGAGGAACGCGACCAGCGCCAACGCCACGAGGGCGGCCGCGGCGGTGGTGTCCTTGCTCCAGGCGATGTACACGCCGACCCCGCACTGCGCGATGGCGGCCAGCATGTCCAGGGAGATCAGCCGGTCGAGGGTGTTGGGACCACCGATCAGCCGGATCATCGTGGTGAACAGTGCGAGCGTCAGGGCGACAACGGCCGCGCTCCACAGCAGCAGTGACAGGCTCATCGGTGCTCCTCGCTGTCTCGTACGGGCTCGGGTGGGCGGTCGCGGTCGTCAACGCGCTCGGGGCCGCTGGTCCCGTATTCCTCTGCGGGGGCGCAATAGTGCTGCGGGCTGGGTCGCCAGTCCTCGGGGCGCTCGAACGCCCGCACGTACAACTGTTCCACGTGGGCGGTCTGGCGACGGAACCTCTCGACCGCCTCGGGACTCCCGGCGTCCAGCACGTGGACGTACACGTACCGGGCCACCGGGTCGACGCGCACGACGATGCCGCCGGGCATGAGGTTCAGGGTGTTGACGGCCAGGGCGAGGGTGAAGTCCGACTTGAGCCGCATCGGTGCGCGGAGCACGGCGGAGCGGGGCGGAGCCTGCGGGCGCACGGACAGCCACGCCACGGTGATGGACGAGCGGACGAGGTAGTAGGCCACCACGACCACCAGCCATGCCGTGGACACGGGCCTGAGCAGGCCCTCCACGGGGACTCGGGGCAGCGGGAGCAGCACCATCACCACGATCGCGACGAGCACCCCGGCGACGATCGTGCCGACCTCGACCGGCCCCCACAGCATGACCCAGGCGACCGTCAGCCACAGCATCATGAACACGCGGGACCCGACGACCCGGGGGTCGAGACGGACCTTGAACCTGCGGGCCATGTCAGCGCACCCCCGTCACGGAGTCGACGTAGCGTTCGGGCGTGGAATCGATGGGGATGGTGTCCAGGTAGTCATGCCGCTCCATGAGGCTCTCGGCAGCACGGTCGGTGACCCCGAGCAGTGGGCCGGCGAAGACGGTCATCAACAAGGAGACCACGATGAGGGCCATGGTGGGGGCGAGCATGCTCAGTGGCATCCGGCCCACCTCCTCGCGCTCGTCGAACTCCACGTACTCGTCCGACGGCAGCAGGGCCAGCGGCTTGGCCAGGGCGACCGCTCCCTCGGGAGCGTCCGCGCGGGGGCGCCAGAACGCCTTGGACCACACGCGGACCACCACGTAGAGCGTCAGCAGGCTGGTGACCATGGCCCCGGCGATGAGCACCCACATGAGCGGACCGCCGACCTCCGCGCCGGCCTGGACCACCGCCAGCTTGCCGATGAAGCCGGAGAACGGCGGGATGCCGCCGAGGTTGAGGGCCGGGATGAGGAAGACGACGGCGAGGACGGGGCTGGCCACGGCGAGCGAACCCAGACGGCGGAGGGAGGACGACCCGGCCTGCCGTTCGATCAGTCCGACCACCAGGAACAGGGTGGTCTGGACGATGATGTGGTGGCCGACGTAGTAGATCGCCGCGCTCAACCCGTACCCGGTCGACAGGGCGATGCCGAAGATCATGTACCCGATGTGGCTGACGAGGGTGAACGACAGTATTCGTTTGATGTCCGACTGTGCGATCGCGCCGAGGATGCCGATGACCATCGTCAGCAGTCCCGCCACCAGCAGGACGCCGTCCATGGAGCCGCCGGGGAACACGAGGGTGTGGAAGCGGATGATCGCGTAGACGCCGACCTTGGTCAACAGTCCCGCGAACACCGCGGTGACCGGCGCGGGCGCGGTCGGGTAGGAGTCGGGCAGCCAGGTCGAGAGCGGGAAGACCGCGGCCTTGATGCCGAACGCCACCAGGAACACGGCGAAGATCGTGTTGCGCAGCCCGTCCGGGACCTCGGCCATCCGGATGGACAGCTGGGCAAGGTTCAGCGTGCCCGCCGCCGAGTAGGTCAGCGCGATGCCCAGCAGGAACACCATCGACGACACCATCGACACGACGGTGTAGGAGACCCCCGCGCGGACTCGTTCCTGGCTGGCGCCGAGCGTGAGCAGGACGTAGGACGCGGCCAGCAGCATCTCGAACCCGACGAACAGATTGAACAGGTCGCCGGCGATGAACGCCGCGTTCAGTCCCGCCGCGAGCGCCAGGTAGGTGGGGAGGAAGATCGAGGTCGGTTGGTCGCCGTCCCCGTCGCGGACGCCCTGCCCCACGGCGTAGATGATCACCGTCAGCAGCACGATGGCCGACACGCAGAGCATGAGGGCGCTGAGCCGGTCCGCCACGAGGGTGATCCCGACGGGTGCGTCCCAGCCGCCCACCTGCACGGTGTGCACGCCGTGTTGGTCGGTGAGCACCAGCAGGATGCCGGCGATGACCAGCACCCCGGTGAGGGTGACGATGGTGATGATGTTCTGGACCCGGGGACGGCGGGAGACCACCAGGCACAGCGCCGCGGCGAGCAGGGGGATCAGAACGACGGACGGGATGAGGTAGCCGAACAGTTCGGGGGAGATCACCGGCCACCCTCCTTTCCGTCGTCCGGGGTTCCGTCGTCGCGCCTCGTCCGCCTGCGGTCGCGCGAGGCGGCAGCGGCGCGGGCGCGGGCCTCCGCTTCGGCTTCCGCCTCGGCCTCCTCCAGGTCCTCGTCGTCGTAGTCGACGTGGTCTCCCAGCTCGGTGGGTTGACCGGTGGTGTGGTCGTCGGACAGGTCCCGGTCGGGTGCCGACCAGGCGTCGGTGGGCGAGCGCTTGGCGATCTTGGTGTCCTCGGCGTCGTCGGCGACCTCGTCGGCGGTGGTGAACTGGTAGGAGCGGTAGGCCAACGCCAGGATGAAGGCCCCGACGCCGGCGGTGATGACGATCGCGGTGAGGATCATCCCGTGGGACAGCGGATCCGAGTCGGCGGCGTCGGGGCTCCGGCCACGCCCCATGATGGGCGGGCTGCCGGGCGGTCCCCCCGCGGCCAGCAGGAGCAGGTTGATCCCGTTGGAGAAGATCATGATCCCCAGCAGGATCTTGATGATCGCCCGCTCCAACAGCAGGTAGACCCCGACGGCACAGAGGAGCCCGGCGAGCAGCAGCAGCCCGAAGTCGGCGGTCATGACCTGCCTCCTGACGGGGCGCCCTGGTTCTCGGCGGCCTCGCGGCGGGCGGCGCGGTGGGCGGCCAGGTCGGAGCGTGCGCCGTCGGCGTCAACGCCGGGGACGCTGCGCAGCGCGGCCGTGGACGGCGACTCGGTGGCGTCCACGTAGATGGCGCGGAGCTCCTCGAGATCCTCGGCGTCCAGATCGAGTCGGGCGCCCAGGCTGCGGAGGATGTCCAGGACCAGACCGACGACGATGAGGTAGACGCCGGCGTCGAAGAGCAGGGCCGTGACGAACTTGACCTCGCCGAACACCGGGAGCGTGGCCTCGAACGTGGCGCTCGAGAGGGCGGGGGCGCCGAAGAACATGGAGGCGGTGGCCGTGCCGGCGGCCAGGAGCAGGCCGAGGCCGAGGATCCGGCCCGCGTCGATCGGGATGGCTTCACCGAGCTCGTAGCGCCCGCCCGCGAGGTAGCGCAGGACCAGCGCCAGACCGGCGACCAGGCCGCCCGCGAACCCGCCGCCGGGGTTGTTGTGGCCGGCGAAGAAGAAGAAGAGGCTGAGGATCATCATCGTGGGGAACACGAGACGCGTGGTGACCTCGAGGACCAGCGACCGGGCGCGGGGGTCGCGGACGGTGGCGCCGACGAGCCACCGTCCGGGGGTCGCCCCCGGCGCCTCGATGACGATCCGGGCCGCCTCGACGCCGCGCCGACCCGAGCGGGTCTTGTCGACGTCGGCCAGACGCGGGCCGGAGCCGTAGCGACGGTTGCGGAACACGAGGCTGGCCACCCCGGTGGCGGCGACCAGCAGGACGGTGATCTCGCCGAGGGTGTCCCACGCGCGGATGTCGACCAGGGTGACGTTGACGGCGTTGGCGCCGTTGCCGATCTGGTAGGCGATGTCGGGGAAGACGAGCGAGACGGCCGGGTGCTGGCGCGCGTTGATCGCGTAGGCACCGGTCACCACCACGAGCAACCCGACGCCGATCCCGAGCCAGGCCCGGAGGCGGCGGAACCCGTTGGAGAGCGGCACCTCGGCGGGCATCGTGCGCAACACCAGCACGAACGCGACCATCAGGAGCGTCTCGACCAACGCCTGCGTGAGTGCGAGGTCCGGGGCGCCGTGGAAGGCGAAGATCACGGCGAGCCCGTAGCCGGTGACGGACATGCAGATCACCGCCGCGAGGCGGTTGCGCAGCACGGCGGCGGCCACCGCGGCGAGCGCCATGGGGATCATGACGATCAGCACGACCGGGTTCGCCGACAGCTCCATGCGCAGACCCTCGCGGGTACCGGCGAGGAGTGAGACGAACGGGAACACCACGAGGGTCACCAGGATGATCCCGAGGGTGAGCGGGAGGGAGCCCCGCTGGATGCTCGCCGTCAGGCGCAGCGAGAGGGTGTCGAAGAACCTGAGCACCGCGTCGTAGATGCGGTCGGCGTTGCCGAGCGCCGGCGACTCGAACTGCATCCTCTCGACGGTCCGCTGCGCCACGTAGAGCAGGGAGCCCAGCACGTAGACCACCAGGGTGAGGGCGAGCGGGATACCGATGCCGTGCCACAGGCCCAGGTGGTAACCCTCGGGCCCGCGCCACGGACTGCCGGGCGGGAACGCCACGTCGACGTACCGGGCGATGAGGTTCTCGACGGGCGCGTTCCACAACCCCAGCACCAGGCCGGAGACGGCCAGGGCGGCGGGGACGGAGAGGAACAGCGGCCCCGCCGGACGGGAGGCGGCGACGGCGGGGCTGATGCCGTCGGGGAAGGACCGCTTGGACCGGAAGGCGCCCATGACCAGGCGCGCGGTGTAGGAGAAGGTGAGGACGGACCCCGCCACGAGCCCCGCGGTGACGACCAGCGACGGCATCCCGTGCAGTCGCTCCTCGGACAGGACGGTGGCGAACGCCGCCTCCTTCCCGACGAACCCCAGGAAGGGCGGGAGCCCGGCCATCGAGGCGGCGGCGAGGGTGAAGACCACCGCGAGGGCGGGCCGCTTACGGCCCAGTCCCGACAGGTCCCTGATCTCCCTCGTCCCGGTGGTCTTGTCGATCACGCCGACGGACATGAACAGGGCGGACTTGAACAGCGAGTGCGCGAGCAGCATCGTGAGCCCGGCGAGCATCGTGTCACGTGAGCCGATGCCCACGAGAACGAGGAGGAAGCCCAGCTGGCTCACGGTGCCGAACGCCAGCACGAGTTTGAGGTCGGTCTCCCGCAACGCGCGCCACCCGGCCATGAGGAGGGAGCTCAGACCGAGGGCGATGAGAGGCAGTTGCCAGGTGGACGAGCCCGACAGGCCCGGGGTCAGGAGCGCGACGAGGAAGACCCCGGCCTTGACCATGGCCGCGGAGTGCAGGTAGGCACTCACCGGGGTCGGGGCGGTCATGGCCCCCGGGAGCCAGAAGTGCAATGGGGCGATGGCCGACTTGCTGGCCGCGCCGACTATCACCAGGATCAGCGCCCAGTGGATGAGCGTCCCCGACGGTGGTGCCGCCACGATGTCGCTGATCAGGTAGGAGCCGGCGGCCTGGCCGAGGATGATCATCCCGACGAGCATCGCGAGACCGCCGAGGGTGGTCACGAGCAGCGCCTGGGTGGCCGCGCGGCGCGCGGAGGCCCGCTCGGCGTAGTGGCCGACGAGCAGGAAACTCAGGACGGACGTGATCTCCCAGAAGATGTAGAGGAGGATCATGTTGTCGGCCACGACCAGTCCGAACATGACGCCCGCGAAGGCGACCAGCTCGGCGGCGAACAGGTGGAGACGTGGTTCGTCGTCCTTGAAGTACCAGGTGCAGTAGACCAGGACGAGCGCACCCACGCCGAGGGCGATGAGGGCCAGGAGCGCCGACAACGCGTTCATGCGCAGATCCAGCGTGAGGTGGATGCCGGGCGCCCACTGGACGGACTCGGTGGGCACGCGGTCCAGGTTGGCGGCCACCCACACCGCGCCCGCCGAGGGCACCGTGGCCAGGGCGAGGAACGCGCGACGGCCGAACCGCAACACCAGCGGGATCGCGATCATGGCGGCCACGGCATGGGCCGCGAGAATCACGATCACCGGCGACTCCTCTCGCTACGTCGAACGGACGACGACGTGCGGACGCCCCCGCCGTGTGCAGCGGGGTGCCGGTGGTCGACCGGGGTTAGGGTTCCGTGACTACTTTACAGAAGCGATCCGTGTGGCCGTGCTCAGCGCAGGTGGAGCAGGGTCGCGGCGCTCAGCAGCGCGACGATCGAGGCCTCGCCGGGGGACTGCCCGAAACCCATGGCCCATGTCGTGCGGCGACCGCAGGTGGCCTGCAGGATCGTGCACCAGGACTCGGTTCGGCCGAACGCGTCACCCTCGTACTGGTGGAACCGCTCGATCTCCACGCGGGCGCCGATCCTGCCCAGCATCTCGGACATGGCGGTGAGGTCACCGCAGGACTCGGTGGTCAGGCGGTGGGCGGTGAACTCACCCGGGGTGGAGGGGTCCCGGGTCGACAGGATCGCCTCGTAGGCGGTGATCCCGCGGCCCAGCGGCCGACGTGTGAGGTCGGCCAGGTGGAAGTGGTCGGTCGACGGCGCGTAGGTGTCGATCAGCGCGCGCCAGTCCAGTCCTGCCGCCTCGTCGGCGAAGCCGCGCGGCAACCTTCGGCCGAACCGCTCGCCGAAGGGGCAGGAGGTCGTCCCGGTGGGGGAGGAGGTGGTGGTGTACATGGTGTTCTCGTCTCAGACGTCGGTGCGGGGACCGACGGAGATCGAGCAACCACGCAACGGGGGTGCCGGTCTTCAGGCCCCGTTACGTCCGGTTACTACGAGAATCTTCCGCATGACCGAGAACTGTAGACCGCGCAGGCGTGCGGCGGCAAGCGGACGTGACCGGGTTCTCTGCCCGCCACGGTGCGTCCGGCGCCCGGCCGGTCCGCGCGTCCGGCGCCCGGTCGGTCCGCGCGTCCGGCGCCCGGTCGGTCCGCGCGTCCGGCGCCCGGTCGGTCCGACTAGTTCTCCCGCCGCTCGGCATACAGCCGTAGGCTCTCGACCTGGTCGGGGTCGAGCGAGGGTGGGACCACACGTCGCGCACGGGCCACGTCGTCCGCGGTGACCTCGGCGGCGTCGATGTCGCGGCGCATGGCGGTGAGGGCCGACTCCCGCAGGAGGGCGGCGCAGTCCGCCGCGGAGTACCCGTCCAGGTCCGCGGCGAGCGCGGACAGGTCCACGTCGTGGGCGAGCGGGACGCTGCGGCCGGCCGCGCGGAGGATGTCCGCGCGCGCCTCGGCGTCCGGCGGGGGGACGAAGACGAGCCGTTCGAGCCGGCCCGGCCGCAGCAGCGCGGGGTCGATGAGCTCGGGGCGGTTGGTCGCGCCCAGGATCACCACGTCGCCCAGCGGCTCGGCGCCATCGAGCTCGGTGAGCAGCGCCGCCACCACGCGGTCCCCGACGCCGGAGTCCCCGGACTGGCCGCGGCGTGGGGCGAGGGCGTCGATCTCGTCGAGGAACACCAGCGACGGGGCCGAGTCACGGGCCTTACGGAACAGGTCCCGCACCGCCTTCTCCGACGAGCCGACCCACTTGTCCATGAGTTCGGCGCCCTTGACCATGTGCACCGTCAGGCGACCGCTCGCCGCAAGCGCGCGGACGACGAAGGTCTTCCCGCAGCCGGGCGGGCCGTAGAGCAGGACGCCGCGCGGGGGCTGCACGCCCAGGCGCTCGAACGAGTCGCGGTGCTGGAGCGGCCACAGGACCGTCTCGGTGAGGGCCTGGCGCACCTCCTCCATGTCGCCGACGTCGTCGAGCGTGATCGATCCCAGGCTCAGCTCCTCGGTCCCCGAGCGGGACAGCGGCCGGATCACGGCGACGGCGCCCATGAGGTCGTCCTGCTCCAGGCGGGCGGTGACAGCCTCGTCGTCCGCGCCGCGGTCGCCATGTATGCCGTTGCCGTTGCCGTTGCCGTTGCCGTTGCCCGCGGCGCGGCCGGCAGCTCGCAGCGCGGCCTCACGGGTCAGTGCCCGAAGGTCCCCCGCGACGTAGCCGGGGGTCCGGTCCGCCACCGCGGGCAGGTCCAGCTCTCCCGAGGGCACGTCCCGCAGCAGTACCCCGAGCAGTGCGGCACGATCCGCGGAGCCGGGTAGTGGCAGGTCCAGGACGCGATCGCAGACGTCGGGCTCCCTGAGCCGGGCGTCGGCGTCCTCCGGGCGAACACACGTGGCCACCAGTACCGAGCCCGGATGCGCGACGACGGAGCGCAACCGGTCCAGCACCAGGGTGGAGACCGGCTCGGTTTGCGCGGGCAGCAGCGCGTCCACATCGGTGACGAGCAGGATCCCGCCGTTCTCCCGGGTCCGCTCGGCGGCGGCCCGGACGGCTTCGAGTCGGCCCGCCGGGTCCAGGGACCCCACGGACGGGCCGTCGAGCACCTCCAGTCGTCGGTCGCCGGCGACTGACCGCACCAGCGTGGCCTTGCCCACCCCGGGCGGGCCCGCGACCAGCACACCCAGGTGTGGGGAGGCGCCCAGGGTGCGCAGGAGCTCCGCCCGGTCCAGTGCGAGGGCGAGCCACTGCTCCAAGACCTCAGCTTGATCGGCCACGCCCACCAGGTCCTCGCGGTCGACAGCGGTGATCGCCGCGCCCGTGGAGTGCGAGTCCCCGCTGCCGCTGGAGAAATGCCCCCCACCGCGCGACGTGGTGTCGGCCCTCGCGGCGGTGCCCGGTCCGGCTCCCGTGACGGCTCCGGCGGCCGACCCGGCTCCTGTGACGGCTCCGGCGGCCGTGGCGACCACCGCGGTGGTGGGTTGGACCGACACGACCCCCTCGGGCACGGTCGCGGTGACCGTGAGCAGTTCGGTGCTCCACTGCACGCCCATGGTGTTGCGCAGGGTGCGGGAGGTGTCGGCGGTGGGGAAGTCGGGGCCGAGGTCACGGGGCAGCAGCGTCACGGAGTCACCCACGCGCACCACCTTGCCCAGTAGCGCCGACCGCAGTACCCGCTCGGCCACGCCCCTACCCGCGGGCGGCAGGCCCTGAACCTCCACGGACTGGGCGCCGGTGACCCGCGCCGCACGGACGGTCACCCGCGCGTCCTCACCCAGACCGCAGTTGGCGGCGATCACCTCGTCCACCACCAGGACCCCACTCGGGGACCCGGGTGCGGCCGCGGCGACCACGGCCGCGGTGGTGCGGGCGCCCACGATCTCGATCGCGTCCCACTCGCGCATCCCCAACGCCAGGATCACCTCCGGGTGCGCGCGGACGATCCCTCGGCGGGAGTCGGCGGCGGACGCCGAGAGACGGAGGGTCAGGTCGAGGTCCGGGCGGTGGTTCACGCGTGCGAGCGTATCGCCGATCCCGTCACGGCCGCGTCACGCAGCGCGGTCCGGCGCCCCGGGGTCAGCGGAAGCGCTGGAGGAACGCCGCCTCGGCCAGCGCGATGCGCTCGATCTCCCGCGGATCCACGCTCTCGTCGGGGGAGTGGATCGCGGCGGCCGGGTCCTCCACACCGAACAGCGCGATGCCGGCCCGTGGATGGGCCTCGCGCAGAGCCGTGCACAGCGGGATCGACCCGCCGGAACCGACCTCCGCCACGCCCGCCGCCCCGTACGCCTGCGCCAGGCACTCCGACAGCAGGTCGTGCACGGCGTCCGAGCCTCCCGCGGGGACCGAACTGAACGGGTACCCCACCGTCTCCTTCTCCACCGACACACGAGCGTTCCAGGGGCGGCGTCGCTCGATGTGCGCCGCGAGGAGCTCCTGCGCCTCGATCGGGTCCGTGCCGGGCGGGACCCGGAGGTTGACCAGGGCGCGGGCCCGCGGCTGGACGGCGGCGATCGCACCCTCGACCGGTGGGCAGTCGATCCCCAGCACCGTGACCGCCGGGCGCGACCACACCAGATCGGCCACCGGGGCGGCCGTCGACGGGTCCACCCCGTCGAGGATCCCGGCGTCGGCGCGGAAGGACTCCTCGGGATAGGGCTGCCCGGTCCATCGTCCGGAGAAGTCCAGGCCGTCGACGGTCGTGGCGCCGGTCCCGGGGTCCCGGAGCGAGGCCAGGATCGCCACGAGCGCGCCCAGGGCGTCGGGCGCCGCGCCACCGAACTGTCCCGAGTGGACCCCGGCCTCGAGGGTGTCCACGACGACGACGACGTTCGCGATCCCCCGGAGACTCGTCGTGAGCGTGGGCACGCCCACCGAGACGTTCCCGGAGTCCGCGATGAGGATCGCGTCGGCGTCCACGAGGTCGGGCCGCGTGGCCACCAGATCGTCCAGACCCCCGCCGCCGGTCTCCTCCGAGCCCTCGACGACGATCCTGATCCCCAGACCGTTCAGCGGGTCCGGCGGGCCCTGTCGGCCGGTGCGCGCCTCGTCGTCGTGCTCCCGGTCGTCCACCCCGCCCAGGGCGGCCAGTGCTCGCAGCGCGGTGAGGTGGGCGACCAGGTTGCCCTTGCAGTCGGCGGCCCCGCGGCCGTACCAGCGGCCGTCACGCTCGGTCAGCTCCCACGGCGAGGAGGTCCACTCGTCGGGATCGCCGGCGGGCTGCACGTCATAGTGGCTGTAGAGGAGCACGGTGGGGCGACCGGGAGCCGCGGGCCGGTGGGCGAACACCGCCAGGGATCCGTCGGAGGTCTCGACGACCTCCACCGCGTCCGGGCCGAGGCCGGGGACGGGCAATTCCCCCAGCAGGGAGCGCACCAGATCGCAGGCCCTCGCGCACGCCTCCGGCTCGCCGCCGTGGACGGAGGGCAGGGCCACCAGGTCGGCGAGGTCGGTGCGCGCGCGGTCGAGTTGGGCGACCACCGCGTCGGCGAGAGCGGCCAACGCCGGATGCGGGGCCGGGAGCGGGGAGGAGGCGGACATGGCGTCAGCCTAGTTCCGGAGGGCGACACCCGGTCTCACCTGTCCAACCCGCCGCCAACATGAACGGAAGATGAACCAGGGATGAAGTACAGTGATCGGCATGAGCTATGTGATTGTCGTCACCCCGGCCGATCCGGTCTTCCGGGACGCGGCCCGCCTCGATGATCTCCCCGACCATGTCCGGGCCGACCTCGAGCAACTCCGAGACCAGGTCAGTGCGCGTTTCCCCGAGGCGGACGCCGTGGGCGAGACCGGCGCCCTCACCCGGCGCCCGTATATCGACGGCGTCGGCGTGGTGATCCACCCCGGCGTGATCACCCGCCCCCTCGTCGTCAACGCCGTCATGCGGTACGCGGCACCCCACCAACTCCTGGTGACCACGCCGGAACTGGGCCTGGTGGCCGACCCGCGTGTCCGGATCGACATCGACGTCCACCGCCGACCCACCACCGCCGGTGCGTGCATCACCGACCACGCCGTCCGTGGTCGGCCGCACGGCACGCTGCCCTGGGTGACGCACGAACTGCTGCACAAGCTGGTGTGCGCGCTCGAGGTGGACGGCGACCGGCTCGAGCTCGAGGTCGACGAGGACCGCTGGTTCCGGTTCGAGCGGACCGGGTCTGCCCTGCGGATCCAGGTCGCCGACGGCCCCGGGGCGCCGGTGGTCGAGCGGAACCTGGCGGTCGGCGGTGTCGAGGCCGAGGCGGCAGCCGCGGCCGGGTGGGCCTGGGCTCGGGGCGACCGGGACTGGCTCGGGGAGATCTCCGGCGGTGTCGCCGCCGATCGGGCGGACGACGCGGCGCCGAGTGCGGAGTCCCGCAGCGGCGCACTGGTGGCGGGTGGGGTCACCGCGGCCTGAGTGGCCTGAGTGGCCCGGACACGGGCCCGGGCGTTCGGAGGCGGTGGCGAACCAGGGCAGGGGTCGGCGCGGTCAGACCGAGTTGTCGTAGCGAAGTGATGCGACCACCGCGTCGATCGTCGCCTCCGGCTGGACCCCGGGCTCGTCCTCGTCGGACATCAGGACGAACACGATCGAGGCCGGGGCACCGTCCGCCGCCCTCGTGGAGACCGCGATCGTGTCGAACCGGATGGTCGGCGGCGTGCAGGAGTCGCGGGGCGGCCGGACGGCCCCGCGGAGCGAGACGTACCACGCCGGGACGCCCGAGACACCTATGCTCCGCGCCTCGGGCACGGGGACGTCCGCACCGTTCCTGGTGAAGCGGCGGTCGATCGAGTCCGCCATGGCCCGGGAGGCGGACTCGGCCTGCTCGCGGGCGTCGCCGGGGAGCACCGCGCTGATGCCGGCCAGCGTGCGGAACGACAGCCCGGAGGCGGCACAGTATCCGCGGTCGGCGATCGAGTTGGCCGTCGTGACGAATCCCGAGCCCCAGTCCGACCCGGGGTCCTGCGGGACGTCCTCGTCACCGGGCGCGGGGGAGCCGAACGGGTCGCCCACCTCCCACTCGGGCGGAACGGAGTAGACCAGGCCGGTCGGGCTGCGGACGTCCTGCCAGTCACCGGGAGGTGGACCCGCGGCCAGGGTGGGGCCGGGTTCCTCGCGGTCGGGGGTGGCGGGGTCCGCGTCGTCGGTCCAGAGCGCGCACCCAGTGAGCGCTGCCACGAGGGAGCCCGCGAGGATCGTCGCGAGCCCGCTCCGGGCCACCGCGACCACGCCCACCCCGGCCATGGCGGTCAGCCCTGCTCGACGAGGGCCTTGATCCGCTTCAGGGAGGTCGACACGCCCCTGTCCATTTCCTTGGTGAACGAGGGCTGTCCGCCGAAGAGCTTGTCGGTGAGGAACGTCGAGATGAAGGTCAGGCCGTTCGGGACCTCACGACGTTCCGTGAGCCGGGTGCAGCCGTCGGCGGTGGGCTCGAGCTCGAAGACCCAGATGGTGGTGTTCTCGGTGATGCGGTTGGCGAACCTTCTGCCGGGCTCGAACTCGACGACACGGCTGGTGGTGGGCCAGAAGATCGGGCCGCGCTTGTTGATGTTGAGCGCCCACGTCCCGGCGGTCGTGCGGCCACCGAGGGCGACGACCTTGTGCGCCTGGCTGCTCCACTGGGGGGCGTTGCGGACCTCGGAGACGACCTCCCAGACCCGGGCCGGTGGGGCGTCGATCTCGATCGAACTCTCGATGGCGGCGGGAGCGGACTCGGTGGGCATGGATGGCCTTCCAATGGGAACGGGCTTCGATGGCGTCTCGATGGTAGGGGACGGGGCGCGGCCGTGCGTGTCGTTCGCCCGCCGCGAACACCGGGCCGCACCCTTTGCACTCGTGGGGGGCGAGTGCTAGAAAAGCGGTTGGCACTCGGCTACCCTGAGTGCCAGCAACACCTGAACTGAGGTCGCAAGGTGAGGCGCGGATCTGACACGGTCCGCTCCGTCCGTCGCGGGCGCCGACGCCGACCACATACGTGTCACCCCACACCCGGAGGATGATTCACCCAATGGCAAAGATGATCGCGTTCGATGAAGAGGCCCGCCGCGGCTTGGAGAGCGGTCTCAACCAGCTCGCCGACGCCGTCAAGGTCACGCTCGGCCCCAAGGGTCGCAACGTCGTGCTGGAGAAGAAGTGGGGCGCCCCCACGATCACCAACGACGGCGTCTCCATCGCCAAGGAGATCGAGCTCGAGGACCCGTACGAGAAGATCGGTGCGGAGCTCGTCAAGGAGGTCGCCAAGAAGACCGACGACGTCGCGGGCGACGGAACCACCACCGCCACCGTCCTGGCCCAGGCGCTCGTGCGCGAGGGCCTGCGCAACGTGGCCGCCGGTGCCAACCCCATGGGCATCAAGCGCGGGATCGAGAAGGCCGTCGAGGCCGTCACCGCGCACCTGATCGCCTCCGCCAAGGAGATCGAGACCAAGGAGCAGATCGCTGCGACCGCCGGCATCTCCGCCGCCGACCCGGCGATCGGCGAGCTCATCGCCCAGGCCATGGACAAGGTCGGCAAGGAGGGCGTGATCACGGTCGAGGAGTCGCAGACCTTCGGCCTGGATCTCGAGCTCACCGAGGGTATGCGCTTCGACAAGGGCTACATCTCGCAGTACTTCATGACGGATCCGGAGCGCCAGGAGGCGGTCATGGAGGATCCGTACGTCCTGCTGGTCTCGGGCAAGGTCTCCACCGTCAAGGACCTCCTGCCGCTGCTGGAGAAGGTCATCGGCGAGGGCAAGTCCCTGCTGATCATCGCCGAGGACGTCGAGGGCGAGGCCCTGTCCACGCTCGTCGTGAACAAGATCCGCGGCACCTTCAAGTCCGTCGCCGTCAAGGCCCCGGGCTTCGGTGACCGTCGCAAGGCCATGCTGCAGGACATCGCCATCCTCACCGGTGGCCAGGTCATCTCCGAGGAGGTCGGCCTCTCGCTCGAGACCGCCGACATCTCCATGCTGGGCAAGGCGCGCAAGGTCGTCGTGACCAAGGACGAGACCACCATCGTCGAGGGTGCGGGCGACCAGGGGCAGATCGAGGGGCGGGTCAACCAGATCCGCGCCGAGATCGAGAACTCCGACTCGGACTACGACCGTGAGAAGCTCCAGGAGCGCCTCGCGAAGCTCGCCGGCGGCGTCGCCGTGATCAAGGCGGGCGCGGCCACCGAGGTCGAGCTCAAGGAGCGCAAGCACCGCATCGAGGACGCGGTCCGCAACGCCAAGGCCGCGGTCGAGGAGGGCATCGTCGCCGGCGGCGGCGTCGCCCTGGTCAAGTCCGAGGTCGCCATCGACGGGCTGTCCCTCGAGGGCGAGGAGGCCACCGGTGCGAAGATCGTCAAGTTCGCGCTGAGCGCCCCGCTCAAGCAGATCGCCTTCAACGCCGGCCTCGAGCCGGGCGTCGTGGCGGAGAAGGTCCGGAGCCTCCCGGGCGCCCAGGGCCTCAACGCCGCCACCGGCGAGTACGAGGACCTGCTGGAGGCCGGTATCAACGATCCGGTCAAGGTGACGCGCTCCGCGCTGCAGAACGCCGCCTCCATCGCGGCGCTCTTCCTCACCACCGAGGCCGTCGTGGCCGACAAGCCCGAGCCCGCCGGTCAGGCGATGCCGGGTGGCGACGAGATGGGTGGCATGGGCTTCTGACCCGAGCCCACACAGTACGCCGGGCCGTGGCCCGCACCGGAGAACCCCGGTGCGGGCCACGGCCTATTTCCGTGCCTCATCGGGCTGCCCGCACGCCGCTCGCTCCGGGAACACATCGTGTTCTTCCCGGTGCGATCCTGATCGTGCGGGCCGCTTTCGGGTCTAATAGGCGCTTGTCTAGATGAAGGTTTATCGACCCGGAGGTTACGAGACCGTATCGATAACTCTTGCAGTTCGTGAGGGAAGGCTAACGCAGCCGATTAAGTCGATGGTTCATTGACCTTTGCGCAGGCAGATCGTGATGCTAGGATCTCCTTGCATCTAGTGATCTGAGTCACGGAAGGCGTGTTAAGTTAAATCTGCGTCACGCGGCCGACGTGGAGACCTAGGTCACGATTGACTTTGGGTCTACTCAGATTACGCTGACTCTGGCCCCAGAAGCCGGGGCACAACTTTCAAGGGAGAAACACATGCCTGACTTCAGCGCCATCGGCGATCTTCTCGGCGCGATCGACGACGTCCTCTCGGGCGTCATGGGCTTCGCTGGCTCGCTTGCCGGTGACGGCCTCGACACCGTACTGGGCAGCCTCGGCGAAGCCGCCGAATAGCCGCTGCTCGTTTGTGGGGCCTGTTCCGGCCCCCACCTCGACCGCGAGCCTGGAATTGGTCACCCCCCGCAGTTCACTCGAGTGCCGGAGACCCTGCACTCACCACTCACGTCAAGGAGAAAATTATGGGAAGCGAAGCTTTCGGTGCCGACGGTAGCCTGGGCCGCATCATCGGCGAGGACGGCACCTTCGGCGTCCTGTCGGACCTGATCGGCTGGGTCAGCGACTTCGTCAGCGCCGCCGGTTACTTCGCCGGTGGCGACTTCCAGGAGGCCTTGGGCAAGGGCTTCATGGCCTGAGTCGTCCACCGACTCGCGGAAGGGCCCCGGACTGGCGTCCGGGGCCCTTCCTCGCACCCCTGCCGGTCGCCGGTACTTGCCCCGTGGGAGATCGGGGGATATAAGTTTGTTCATACCGGTAACGGGGCGCCGGTCACCGTCGATAAGATTGACGTGAGCCGCACCGGTCGGCTCCGCGGTTTCCCTCGGTTCACCTGCCTGTGGGAGCCTCGGAGCGTGGCCCGCGGATGCAATACGCACGACCTGCGGACGCAATCGTGGTACTAATGTGCCTAGTGGGACTTGTGTGACTACTGGGAATCGGGTTAGCGTTTCCGCAGGAATGCCCGGGTCCGTCTGTGAACAACGAGAATGTAAGGCGTCGAAATATGCGTTCAGTGAAGCGGTTCGGCACGAAGGTCGCGACAGCGGCCCTCGCTGCGGCCATGGTCCCCGTCGTCGCCACGGGCACGGCCCAGGCCCAGGCCCAGAGCGGCAGCATCAGCTACACCAAGGCCACGGAGAGCAACAAGGTCGTCGAGACCCCCCTCAACGATGGCCGCCTGATCGTCTCGGTGTGGTCGACCAAGATGAAGACCGAGGTGCCGAACATCGTCCAGCGCCCGGCTGACGGCAACGCCAAGGCTCCGGTGCTCTACCTGGTCAACGGTGCCGGCGGCGGCGAGGACTCCGCAACCTGGCAGGCGCAGTCGGACGTGAAGGACTTCATGGCCAACAAGAACGCCTGGACCGTCACCCCCATCGGCGGCGCCTTCTCTTACTACACCGACTGGCAGAAGCCGGACCCCAACGTCCAGACCCGTTTCGCCAGCGCGACCACCCCGATGGCGTTCGAGACCTACCTCGCCGATGAGCTCCCGGATCTCTTCGAGGGCGCCTACGGCGGCAACATCCGCGGCGACCGCACGCGCTCGCTCGCGGCCATCTCGATGACCGCCACCTCCGTGCTCACCATCGCCCAGAAGCACCCGGGCCGCTTCCAGGCAATCGGCTCCTACTCCGGCTGCGCCGAGACCTCCACGCCCATCGGCTACCAGTTCATCAACATCGTCACCGGCATGCGCGGCGGCGCGAACCTCGACAACATGTGGGGACCGTTCCCGGGCGAGCCCAAGGTGGGCACCAACAACTGGTTCGACAACGACCCGGTCTGGGGTGCCTTCCGCTTCCAGGAGCAGATGAAGAACAACCAGCTCCCCGCGATGTTCATCTCGACCGGCAACGGCCTGCCCGGGCCGCACGAGTCGCTCGAGAACTGGCGTCTGCGCAACAGCATCCCGGCGCTGGCCAACCAGGCGATCGTCGGCGGCATCATCGAGGCGGCCACGCAGTACTGCACGGCCAACCTCGCCCGCCGCTTCGGTGAGCTGGGCATCCCGGCCGAGTTCGACTTCGCGCCCAACGGCACGCACTCGTGGGGCTACTGGCAGGACGACCTCAAGCAGTCCTGGCCGATGATGGCCCGCGCGATGGGCGCCACCGAGCGCTGATCGACCCCGGGCTCGACGGACCCCGTCCCACCACAGGTGTGGGGCGGGGTCCTTCGTCATCCGTACGCGGGGCCGGTGTCGCCCGGCGGGCGGCGTCCGGCATCCTGTACGCATGACCAAGATTGAGGACCCGCGGCGGATCGAGCTTCGGCACGGGGACGGCAGCACGAGCCCGCTGCTCATCGTGGAGGCCGACCGGCGGGACGAGCGCCAGCTGGCGGTACTGGTCCTGCCCGGCATCGCCGTCGGCGCCCGCTACTACCTCCCCCTGGCCCGCGCGCTCGCAGCCGAGGGTGTGGACGTCGCGATCACCGAGCTTCGGGGGCAGGGTGAGAGCACCCACCGGATAGGCCGGGGCGGGGGAGCGGCCGGGTACCACGAGAGCGCCGCCGAGGACGTCCCGGGGGCCCTCGACGCCATGGCGCGGGTGCTGGGCGAGCGCCGCGTGATCCTGCTCGGGCACAGCATGGGCGCGCAGATCGGCGTCTACCACCTGGCGCGCCACGACCCGCGCGTCGTCGGTCTGGTGGCCGTGGCCGCCCAGTCGCCGTTCCACCGCGGATTCCCTGCCCCGCTGGGCCGACGCCTGCGGCTGGGGTCGGTGCTCCTGCCCGCGATCGGATGGGTGGCCGGGCACGTGCCGGGGCAGTTCTTCGGCGCGAGCGGCAAGGTGCCCGCGGACCGGGTCCGCGACTGGTCCCGGCTCGCGGCGGCCGGCGTCATGCAACCGGCTCGCGCGGACCTCGACTACCCGGCCGGGTTGGCCCGGGTCACCGCGCCAGCGCTGTCGGTGGTGATCGCGGGCGACACGCTCGCCCCCGAGGGGGCCGCGCGCAATCTACTGGCCATGCTCCCGTCGGCGCGCACTACCCTCGAGGTCGAGCCGGAGCCGCTCGGCCACAACGCGTGGGCGCGCCAGCCCGCTGAGGTGGTCGCCCGGGTGCTGGCGTGGATGGCGCGGGAGGGGCTCACCCCTGGTCGGGACGACGACGAGGTAGGCGACGCCTGAAGAACTCGTAGGTGAGGACCGCTTTCCGGGCCTCCTGCGAGTTGTCGGCGGCACCGGCGTGGCCGCCCTCGATGTTCTCGTAGTACGCCACCTCGTGTCCGGCGGCCTCCAGGGCGGCCGTCATCTTGCGGGCGTGACCGGGGTGTACGCGGTCATCCCGGGTCGAGGTGGTCATGAGGACCGGGGGGTAGGGGCGATCCGCGGCGGGGTCGATGTGCTGGTACGGCGAGTACGCGCCCAGGAAGTCGTCCCAGTCCGCGGAGTCGGGGTCGCCGTACTCGGCCATCCACGACGCGCCGGCCAACAGCAGGTGGTAGCGCCGCATGTCCAGCAGCGGGACCGCGATCGCGATCGCGCCGAACAGTTCCGGATAACGCGTGAGCATGACGCCCATGAGCAGCCCCCCGTTGGACCCGCCGGTCGCGCCGAGCTGATCGCGGGTGGTCACCCCTGTGGAGACGAGGGCCCGGGCCACGGCCGCGAAGTCCTCGAACGCGCGGGGGCGGTTCTCGCGGACGGCGGCCTTGTGCCAGGCGGGCCCGTACTCGCCCCCACCGCGGATCCCCGCGACCACGTAGACGCCGCTCCCGGTGAGCCAGAGCGCCCCACGCAGCGCCGCGTACGACGGCCGCATGGACACCTCGAAGCCGCCGTATCCGTAGAGGATGGTCGGCCTCGGCCCGTCGGGGCCGGGGCCGCGCATCACGGTGTAGGGCACGCGGGTGCCGTCGTCGCTGACCGCTGTGTGCCGGGTGACCTCGATGCCGGTGGTGTCGAACCGGTCGGGGGTGGACCCGAGCGTCGTGGTGGAGCCGTCCGCGCGCAGCAGCACCAGCGACGGCGGCACGATCGGCCCGGACACCGCGAGGACGGCGTCGTCGGGGTGTGGGCGCTGGTCGTCGTCCATTCCGCCGCCTGCGTCGGCGCCGGACAGGCGGTCGCAGGACAGCACGTCCACCGACACGTGGTCCGGTAAGCCCTCGACGGGGCGGGGCTCCCAGGCCCCGTCCGCGGCGTCGGGGATCGTGTACGCCTCGAGGCGGGACTCGGTGTCGTCGAGGATCGTCAGCAGGATCCGGCCCCGGCCCCAGGTCACGTCCTCGACCGTGGTGGAGGGGGTGGGGGAGAACAGGACGACGGGCTCGGGCAACCGCGAGGGGTCGGCGTCGATCGCGGCCCACGGCAGCACGAGGACCGACCCGCCGGCGTGGGTGCATCCGGCGACCTCGAGATCGGTGCGCGGCCGCAGCAGCAGCCAGTCCCCGCACGACTCCACGCGGCAGTCCTCGGGGACCGGGAGTCGGTGGGGTGCGGTGGTCGAGGGATCGACCTCCGGGGACCAGAACCACTCCTCGGAGGTGTGGAAGTCGGGGGCACGGCTGGCCGTGTAGCGGCCCGAGGTGAGGTCGTACGCGGCGCCCACCGCCACGTCCTCCGATCGTCCGGAGAAGATCACCGGCGCGCTGAGCGGGTCGGTCCCGCGACGCCACAGCCGCGCCAGGCGGGGGTAGCCGGAGTCGGTGGCGTCCGACCCGCCGGGGTCCAGCGGCGAGGACAGCAGCAGGGTGTCCCGGTCCACCCAGGACACCGAGCTCTTGGCCTCGGACAACCGGAACCCGCCCTCGGACTCCGGGACGAATCGGCGGGCGGTCAGATCGAACTCGCGGACCTCCACCGCGTCCGCGCCCCCGCGGGAGAGCCGGATGAGCGCCCTGTCGTCCGCGGGGCGCCGGACCACGGTGCCCGAGTAGACCCAGTTGACCCCCTCCTCGGCGGCCAGGGCGTCCACGTCCACCAGGGTCTCCCAGGCCGGGTGGTCGACGCCCGGGGCACCACGCGAGAGCACGGACCACGGCACCCGTCGCCGCAGACCGCGGGGATGGTCGGCGTCCCGCCAGAGGGTGTAGGCGTGGCGGCCGCGCAGGACCGGCCACGCGATGCGGTCCGAGGCGTCGAGGATCTCCAGGGCGCGGGCGTACGCCGTCTCGGCCTCCGGCCCGGAGGCGAGATCCGCCACGGTTCGGTCGCTCCGGTCCCGGACCCACTCGAGGGCCCCGGCGGAGTCGACGTCCTCGAGATGCAGGAACGGGTCGGGAGACGCGGATGAGTTCATGCCCCGATGATGCCGTGTGCGGCCCGTCGGCAACTGAACCGGTGTAAGAAATCCACAGGATCTTGTTACCGGGCCGTAGCGTCAGTACCATCAACGCCATGCAGGGGTCGCCTGACCCGGCCGTTCTCGAAATCCTCGGGAATGCACTCGATAAACGGAGATACACAATGGGTTCCCTCACCGACATCCTCAGCAGCGGCTCGGGCGAGTCCGGTTCGCTCAGCGGCGGCAGTGCCACCGGCAACATCACCGACATGATCGCCGACACCATCGGCGACATCGTCGCCACGGCTCTCAAGTCGGTCCTGGGCAACCTGTCCTGAGCGCGCCCCACTCGGGCACCGTCGCCGCCCCTCCCCCCGGGAGGAGGCGGCGACGTTCATTTCGGGTGGGGTTCCGCGCCGCTCCGCCGCTCGGCGGCCGTCGGGAGCGCTACCCTGTGTGTCGTGGCTGACACTCATTACGACCTCATCGTCCTCGGCGCGGGCCCCGGTGGCTACGTCGCCGCGATCCGCGCCTCGCAGCTCGGCCTCAAGGTGGCCGTGATCGAGGAGAAATACTGGGGCGGTGTGTGCCTCAACGTCGGGTGCATCCCCTCGAAGGCGCTGCTGCGCAACGCCGAGCTGGCCAACACGGTGCTGCGTGACGCCAAGACGTTCGGGATCTCCGGGGACGTCTCCTTCGACTACGGGGTGGCCCACGACCGGAGCCGCAAGGTCTCGGACAACATCGTCAAGGGTGTCCACTTCCTCATGAAGAAGAACAAGATCACCGAGATCGACGGCTTCGGTACCTTCACCGACGACAAGACGATCGAGGTCGACGGCACCTCGTACACGTTCGACAACTGCATCATCGCCACCGGCTCCGTGGTCAAGACGCTGCCGGGGATCGAGCTGAGCGAGAACGTGGTGGACTACGAGGACCAGATCCTCTCCCGTGAGCTGCCGGACTCGGTCGTGATCGTCGGCGCCGGGGCCATCGGCATGGAGTTCGCCTACGTCATGTCCAACTACGGCGTCGAGGTGACGATCGTCGAGTTCATGGACCGTCTCCTGCCGAACGAGGACGAGGAGGTCTCCAAGGAGATCGCCAAGCACTACAAGAAGCTCGGCGTGAAGGTCCTGACCGGGCACAAGACCACCAAGGTCACCGACAACGGCGACTCGGTGGAGGTGGAGGTCGAGAAGAACGGTGAGGAGGGCAAGTCCCAGACTCTGACCGTGGACAAGGTGCTGATGGCCGTGGGGTTCGCGCCCCGCGTCGAGGGCTACGGCCTGGACAAGACCGGCGTCGAGCTCACCGATCGCGGCGCCATCGCCATCGACGACAACATGCGGACCAACGTCAAGGGTATCTACGCCCTCGGCGACGTCACAGCCAAGCTGCAGCTGGCCCACGTGGCCGAGGCGCAGGGAGTCGTGGCAGCCGAGACCATGGCGGGTGCCCAGACGCAGACGCTGGGCGACTACCGGATGATGCCGCGCGCCACCTTCTGCCAGCCGCAGGTGGCCTCGTTCGGGCTCACCGAGGCCCAGGCCCGCGACGAGGGCTTCGACGTCAAGGTGGGCAAGTTCCCCTTCTCCGCCAACGGCAAGGCCCACGGGCTCGGCCACGCGGTCGGGTTCGTCAAGGTCGTGGCCGACGGGACGCACGGCGAACTGCTCGGTGCCCACCTCATCGGCCCCGACGTCTCCGAGCTGCTGCCCGAGTTGACCCTGGCGCAGATGTGGGACCTCACCGCCGAGGACGTGGCGCGCAACGTGCACACCCACCCGACCCTGTCGGAGGCCATGAAGGAGGCCGTCGAGGGCGTCAGCGGCCACATGATCAACCTCTAGGGGCGCCGGCCCGGCCCTGACCCGGCCCGGCCCTGACCCGGCCCGCACTCACCGGGCTCCCCGGCCCACCCCGCACCGGTCCGGGCCCGCCCCGCACCGGGCAGCGGTCAACGAAAACCGGGCAGCGATCAACGAAAAGAGCGTTCCGCGCACTCCCTCTCGGGCGACGTGCGCGGAACGCTCTTCTCGATGGCTGGGGCGCAGGCGACGGTCGAGCGGCTTACTCGGCCACCACGATCTTGGCCATCTGCGCCTCGTAGATGGCGTCCAGGGCGCCGGCCGCGGAGGGCAGGACCGGGTCCGCCTCCGGGTTGTTGCCCCGGGCCGCGTACTCGACGCTCACGGTGGTGTCACGGGTGAAGCCGTGGATCGCGATGGCCCGGCTCAGTGAGCGGGTGCCGTCCGGCCGGGTGGTGATGAAGTCGCTGGTAACCCGGAAGCCCTCGGCGCCCTCGATGGCCGGGGCGTCCGCCACGGTCATGACGAGTTCGACGTCGGGGTTGGTGGAGCTCCGCGAGGTGGTGCAGGCCTCGTACAGGGAGCGGTCCATGAAGTCGTCGAGCTTCTGACCCACCATGCCGATCCCGAAACGATGCTCGGTGTCGTCCTCCTCCGACTGCTTGTACCGCACCGCTGCGGTCAGCCCGTCGGTGGTCGCGAAGTTGGAGACGGTCTCGAGGCGGGAGACCCTGTCGCACGCCGGGTCCTCCATGAGCTGCTTGCCCTGGTCGGCGACGAGCTTGTCGACCGCCTCCTGGAGGAGATCCGGCTCGATTACCTGCACCACACCGCCACCGGGGGCCTCGCCCTCGGCCAGGACAAGCTGGTCGAGAGGTGCCTCGGGTGCGGACTCGTCGACGGTCGCCGTGGTCTGGGTGTCGCCCGGGGCGTCACCGTTCCCGGAGTCGTCGGAGTCCGACGTGCAGGCCGTGAGTGCGGCCGCGGTGACCAGTGCGAGGCCGGCGATCGCGACACGGCGGGGATTGCGGGTGCGAAGTCGCATCTCTCTCCTTCTAGTCCAGAGTCACCGACCATAGTGCCACCGGGCACCCGGTGACAGTGCATTCCGCCCCGAGTCGAGGCCGGGTGGACCCCGCATCCCTCCCGCACGTAGGCCGGATGGCACCCACATTCCCTGCCCGCCGGGCGTGAGATGGGCCGCACGGGGGGAGGTGAGGGGTTCGATACGGCGTCCGGGTGTCTACCCTTGATGCGTCACCGGACGAGCCCGATCGGCCCACCGACCCGGAAGTAGGATTCGACATGGACCATGACGGCATAGATGCCGTGCTCTTCGACCTCGACGGGGTCATCACCCCGACGGCCGAGAAGCACATGCAGGCGTGGAACCGGATGTTCTCCGCGTACTTCGCCGACCGCGGGATCGACCCCTACTCGGACGAGGACTACTTCCGCTACATAGACGGCAAACCGCGGGTGGAGGGGATCGCGTCGATGCTCGCCGCGCGCGGCATCACGCTGCCCGATGGCGTCGAGGGCGAGGGCGACGACGACGAGGGGTCAGCCGAGGCGGACACGATCACCGGGCTGGGGCTGCGCAAGAACATCGTCTTCCGTCAGCTGCTCGACGAGGGGATCGAGGCCTACCCGGGGTCGGTCGCCTACCTCGACGCCCTCGACGCCGCCGGGATCGCGTCCTGCGTGGTCTCCAGCTCCAAGAACGCGGGCCCCGTACTCGAGGCGGCGGGGCTGCGGGACCGCTTCGAGGTCGTCGTCGACGGGCTGGTGGCGCAGGCCGAGGGCATCCCGGGCAAGCCCCGGCCCGACACGTACCTGCGGGGGGCCGAACTGCTGGGCGTGCCCGCGGACCGCTGCGTGGTGATCGAGGACGCCGTCTCGGGCGTGCAGGCCGGTGCCGCCGGCGGGTTCGCCCACGTCGTCGGCGTGGACCGCGGCGCGGGCCGCGACGTCCTGCTCCGGGAGGGTGCCGACATCGTCGTCGTCGACCTGGCCGAACTGATCCCCGGGCTGACGGGGGCGCGGTCATGACACCCGTCCCCCCCGGGCGCGGCCCGGTCCACGACACGATCGGCCAGTCCGTCCCCGGCAACATCCGGACCACCTACGGCGTCAACCTCCGGAGCCACCTCGAGGTGCCGGAGATCAACCGCTCCACGCACCCCGCGGACCCGTGGCGCTGGGTGGAGACAAACCCCAAGGCCTCCCCGCTCGGGGTCTCCGAGACGCAGTTCGCCGTGGCCAACGGCTACCTGGGCATGCGCGGCAACCCCGAGGAGGGCCGTGATTCCCACACGCACGGCACCTACGTCAACGGGTTCCACGAGACCTGGCACATCCAGCACGCCGAGGACGCGTTCGGTCTGGCGCGCGAGGGCCAGACCATGGTGGACGCGCCCGACACCAAGACGATCCGCATCTACGTGGACGACGAGCCGCTGCGGGTGAGCGAGGCCGACCTCGAGCACTACGAGCGCAGCATCGACTTCCGCGACGGCATCCTGCGGCGCGAGCTGGTCTGGCGCACGCCGGCCGGCAAGAAGGTGGTCATCCGCACCACCCGCATGGTCTCGATGGTGGAGAAGCACCTCGCCGTGATGACCTACGAGATCGAGCTGCCCGACGAGCCCGCACCGGTGGTGATCTCGTCGCAGGTGCTCAACCGGCAGGACGGCGAGGACGAGTACCGCTCCGCCGAGACCGTGCCGGAGGGCTTCGACCCGCGCCGCTCGGACGGCCTCGACCACCGGGTGCTCGAGCCGGTGGTCTCCGACGGCCAGCGCGGTTACCAGGTCCACGGGTACCGCTGCGCCAACTCGGGCATGTCGATCGCCGTGGCGGTGGACCACGAGGTGGAGACCGAGGACGAGGTCGACATGAGCGTGGAGAGCGACGACGACGCGTCCAAGGTCGTCTACCACGCCCACGCCACCCCCGGTCGCGTCCTGAGGCTGACCAAGCTGGCGGCGTACCACACCTCCGAGAAGGTCCCCGCCGGTGAGCTCGCCGACCGGTGCGCGCGCACCCTGTCCCGCGCGCGCGACCGCGGCGTCGAGGACCTCCAGCGCACGCAGCGCGACTGGTACGACCACTTCTGGCATCGCGGGGACGTGGAGGTGGACGGCCCGCCCGAGACCCAGCAGGCCATCCGCTTCAACCTGTTCCAGCTGGCGCAGGCCTCCGCCCGCGCCGAGACCTACGGGATCGCCGCGAAGGGCGTCACCGGCAGCGGCTACTCCGGTCACTACTTCTGGGACACCGAGACCTACGTCCTGCCGTTCCTCACCTACACGATGCCGCGGTTCGCCCGGAACGCCCTGCGCTTCCGGTACTCGATGCTCGACAAGGCCCGCGCCCGCGCGCGCTTCCTGTCCGTGAACGGCGCGCTGTACCCGTGGCGCACGATCAACGGCGAGGAGGCGTCGGCGTACTACGAGGCCGGTACCGCGCAGTACCACATCAACGCCGACATCGCGCACGCCCTGGTCAAGTACCTGTGGGCCACCGACGACCAGGAGTTCATGATCCGCGAGGGCGTGGACATGCTGGTCGAGACCGCACGGATGTGGGTCTCGCTCGGGTTCTTCGCCGACGACGGCTGCTTCAACATCCACGGCGTCACCGGGCCCGACGAGTACACCACCGTGGTGGACAACAACCTGTTCACCAACGCCATGGCGAGGTTCAACCTGGTGGCCGCCGCGATCGCGTGCAAGCGGATCGCCGAGCTGGGTGACGGCCGGTGGGCGGGGATCTGTCGCCGCCTGAAGATCGACGACGGCGAGATCGCGGAATGGCGGCGCGCGGCCGAGAACATGGTGATCGCCTACGACGACGCGCTCGGGGTGCACCCCCAGGACCAGGACTTCCTGGCCAAGGAGGTCTGGGACCAGGACCTGGAGCACCCGCGCCGCCCGCTGCTGCTGCACTTCCACCCGCTGGTGATCTACCGGCACCAGGTGCTCAAGCAGGCCGACGTGGTGCTGGCGATGTTCCTCCGCGGCGACGAGTTCACCGAGGAGCAGAAGCGGGCCAACTTCGAGTACTACGATCCGCTCACCACCGGCGACTCGACGCTCTCGGCGGTCGTGCAGTCGATCATCGCCGCCGAGATCGGGTACTGCGACGAGGCGTTCGAGCACTTCTCCAAGGCGCTGGTGGTGGACCTGGCGGACGTGCACGGCAACGCCGCCCACGGGATCCACGTCGCCTCCGCGGGCGGGGTGTGGTCGGCGCTCGTGAGCGGGTTCGGCGGGATGCGCGACTACCGGGGCGAGATCTCGTTCGACCCCCGGGTGCCCGCCGAGTGGGGCGCGTTGACGTTCCGGCTGACCGTGCGCGGGACGCACGTGAAGGTCCGGTGCACCCACACGGAGATCACGATCGACAACCTCAACGGCGCGGACTTCGAGTGCACGGTGCAGGGGCAGCCGGTGACCGTACCCGCCGGCCAGACCCTCACGCTGGAACTGGACGAGCGGGCCCGCGCCTGCCTGTCCCGCGCCGAGCTCGCCGCGGTAGAGCGCTGAGGGGCGGGAGGGGCGGGGTGTGAGCCCTCGGCGCCCGCTCGGCCCGCCCCTCCCGCCCGCGAGATGCGCGTCCTCTTCGTCCTGCGCGCCCGGAACGCTCGCACGCTGGGCGGTCGCGCCGGTGGAATGGACCACAGGGGCCGCGCAAGTCTGCCCGGCGCCGGGAGATCGGGGGCCGGGGCACCGAGGGTCAGGCGGCGAATCGGCAGGTGCGCTGGGCGTACGCCGCACGAACCTGCTGTAGCAAGTCGCCTCGTTGGTGGCGGAAGATCCTGTGGTCCACGACGATCACGATCCAGCCGGCGGCCTGGAGACGGTTCCTGCGGTACCGGTCCTTCGATTGCTGTTCCGGGTGCTCGTGGTGCGCGCCGTCGTACTCCACCGCGATCTTGTGAATGGGATCAGCGAGATCGAGGCGGTATCCGCCCACCTCGACCTGCGGCACGAACCCCGTGAAGCCAGCGTCTCGGAGGAACAACCTCGCTTCGGTCTCCTTGGGGGACTCACTGCGACGATCGGCGTCCGCGAGCACCCGTCGTGTTCGCGCGACGCCCCAGGCGCCGACCTGGCCGTCGACCACGTCGCGGAGCTCGCGCTCGGAGAACCCGTGCCGGTAGAAGTGCTCCACCGCGATGACTCCACCGAGGTGGTCGGTGAACCGGGCCAAGTCGAAGGCCGTCCATCGCCGACTCGTGACGGCGACGCCCCGCTTGTGCTCCACGGCCGAGGCGGGCAACCGGTATCGACGAATCCGCAGGCCCGAACGCGTTCTTCCGCTGGGGCCGACGCACAACTCCGGGATGGCGTCGTCAGGGGCGGCGATCCCGTGGAGGACCGCCGCCGACCATCCGGTGAGGACGCCGCTCGGGTACAGCCGCGAGTAGGCCACTGACAAGGTCTCGAAGCCGAGCGGAAGACCAGCCGGCAGCCAGAGTTCGTCCGCGATCTTGACGAACTCGCGCTCTCGTCGTCGACGGGGGAGGGCGGCGAGCTCGCTGCTGAGCCGGGCGGACGAGAGGACGGGGTGCTGTGGGCCCGGGTGGTGGCGCGTCATGCCGAGGATGATCCTCGGCGGGAACGAGGGGGTCCGGTGTTCACGCGGGGATTCCGGCCGCCCTGTGGAGGGGGGACGATTGTGGACGACCGGAGCGCACGGAGGACCCGGTGGGCTCCCGGAGGAGCCGATGGGCTGGTCGTCCGAACATGGGGACGACAGGTGCGCGGCGGGAATGGACCAGAGGGGGCGCGCACGTGGCGGATGGGCGAGCAGAGGGGGCGCGGAACTCGGAAGGGGGCGAGCAAAGGGGACGCGCAACCCGGAGGGGCTGGGCAGGTGGGTCAGCGGGGGCGGTCGGGCTGGATCCGCAGGGCCCGGAGGGACGTGGCCAGTCCGTCGTACTGCGCCACCAGCTGCACCAGACCCACCAGCTCCGCCTCGGTCAGGTGGGCCGCCACCTCCGCCCACGTGTCATCCGCGATGTCCTTGGTCCGCACCAGCTCGTCGACCGCGGTCAACACCGCGCGCAGCCGATCCGACCAGCCGTCGTCCGCGGGGTCGCGCAGGGTGCGGGTGATCTCGTCGTCGTTCAGCCCCACCCGCGCGCCGATCCGCTCGTGGTGGGCCCGCTCGTAGTCGCTGCCGCGCAGGTGGGCCACGCGCAGGATCACCAGCTCCGTGGTCCGGCGGTCGAGCACCCCGAACGGCATCATCATCCCCGAGTAGGCCAGCCACGCGGGGAAGAGCCGGCGCGCACGGCCGAGCGTGGCGAACAGATGGACGTCCTGGCTGCCGGTGACGCGGGCGCCCACGCGGTTGACGGCCCAGCCCACCGGACCGAGTTCACGGAACCCGCCGGGACGGATGCGGGGCCGGGCCGGGTCCCGGGGATGGCTGTCGGTGCTGTGCGGCTGGCTCATGGCCGTCAGGGTAGGGCAGGGGAGGCGGCCGGCGAGTGGGGTTCGTCGAGCAGATAGGGCGAGAGCGACGAGCGGTGCGCGTCCACCTTGAGGGTGCGGTTCAGCGGCGGGAAGGCACGTTGGGGACAGGCGGGCCGCTCGCACATGCGACACCCGGACCCGATCTTGGTGGCGGCGTCGGCGTCGGCGAGGTCGAGTCCCTGCGCGTAGACGGTGCGGTGGGCGTGCCGGGCCTCGCAGCCCAGACCGATCGCGAACGTCTTGCGGGGTTGCCCGAACCGCATGGGCCGGGTGGTGACGGTGCGCGAGACCCACAGGTGCAGACGCCCGTCCGGCAGCTCCGCGACCTGGCGCATGATCTTGCCCGGGAAGGAGAAGGTCTCGTAGACGTTCCACAGCGGGCACGTGCCACCCGAGGTGGTGAAGTGGACACCGGAGGCCGACTGCCGCTTGGACATGTTCCCCGCGCGGTCGACGCGCACGAAGCTGAAGGGCACCCCGGAGGCTCCCGGGCGCTGGAGTGTGGACAGGCGGTGGCACACGGTCTCGTAGCCCGTCGCGTAGAAGGTCATCAGGCGTTCCACGTCGTAGCGGAAGTCCTCGGCGGTGTCGAGGAAGCGCTGGTAGGGCATGAGCACGGCCGCGGCGAAGTAGTTGGCCAGCCCGCGCTGGGCCAGGGCGCCGGCGGCGGGGGAGCTGAAGGCCCCGTCGGCCACGAGCTGGTCGAGCAGCTCGCGGTGTTCGAGGAACGCGAGCTCGGAGGCCACCCGGAAGGCCTGCTGCCCTCCGGTCAGGTGCGCTGACAGGTCCAACCGGCGGTCCCGGGCGGAGAAGCGGTGCCACAACCCGTCGGGCAGGTCCACGCGGCGCACCACCCTGACGCCGTGGATCTCGGCGAGCCGGTTCTCCAGCTCGGCCCGGACGTCGCCGCGGTTCATGCGGATCCGGGTGGTGAGCTCCTCGGCCGCGGTGTCCAGGGAGTCGATGTAGTTCTGGCGTTGGTAGAAGTAGTCGCGCACCTCCTCGTGCGGCATGGCCAGCGCGAAGGTGTCCGCCTCGTCGGACAGGGCGTTGCGGCTCTCGGTGAGGGCCGCGAGGAGGTCCGCGGAGTTGCGGTACCGCTGGTTCAATACCGCGAAGGCGCGTGCCAGCGACGGGTGGGCACGGACCAGGTCGATCACGTCGCCCGCGGGGATCCCGGTGGACACCTGGGGGTCGGACAGGGCCTCGGTGAGCTCCGCGATCAACCGCGTGTCGGCGTCGGAGGCGAAGAAGGTCGAGTCGACCCCGTACTCCTCGGACAGTCGGGCCAGCACCCGGGAGGTGACCGGGCGCGTGTCCTTCTCGAGCTGGTTCAGGTAGCTGGCCGAGAGCCCGAGCGTCTCGGCGAAGGCGGCCTGGGTGAGACCGTGCTCCTCGCGCAGGCGGCGCAGGCGAGCACCCATGTGGATGGTGGTCATCAGCGGCTCCCGCGGGTCGGTGGTGTGCCCCACATTCTTCGCAAAGTTCGCAAGCAATGCAAGGAAACTCGCCAGATTCGCACAATTCCCAGGTAGACGGGCTGCGATGCGTGTGGCATCCTTTCCAGGTACAGGACGCCGCGCTCGCAATTGTGCGAAGCAGGGTCCGCCCCCGAGACAGAAAAGAGTCGCGATGTCGAACGTCGGCAAGGCACGTACCGCTGCAGAGATCCAGCAGGACTGGGACACCAACCCCCGCTGGAAGGGCATCACCCGCAACTACACCGCCGAGCAGGTGGCGGAGCTGCAGGGCACCGTCGTCGAGGAGCACACCCTCGCCCGCCGTGGCGCGGAGATCCTCTGGGACAAGGTCAACAACAAGGACTTCGTCAACTCCCTCGGCGCGCTGACCGGCAACCAGGCCGTCCAGCAGATCCGTGCCGGCCTCGAGGCCGTGTACCTCTCCGGCTGGCAGGTCGCCGGCGACGCCAACCTCTCGGGCCACACCTACCCGGACCAGTCGCTGTACCCGGCCAACTCGGTCCCGACCGTCGTGCGCCGCATCAACAACGCGCTGCTGCGCGCCGACGAGATCGCCCGCATCGAGGGTGACACCTCGGTGGAGAACTGGCTCGCCCCGATCGTCGCGGACGCCGAGGCCGGCTTCGGTGGCGCCCTCAACGCCTACGAGCTGCAGAAGGCCATGATCGCGGCCGGCGCCGCCGGTGTGCACTGGGAGGACCAGCTCGCGTCGGAGAAGAAGTGCGGCCACCTCGGTGGCAAGGTGCTCATCCCGACCAACCAGCACATCCGCACGCTGACCTCGGCCCGTCTCGCGGCCGACGTCGCGAACGTCCCGTCGGTCATCATCGCGCGCACCGACGCCGAGGCCGCCACGCTCATCACCTCCGATGTCGACGAGCGTGACCGCCCGTTCATCACCGGTGAGCGCACCGCCGAGGGCTTCTACAACGTCAAGAACGGCATCGAGCCCTGCATCGAGCGCGCCAAGGCCTACGCCCCGTACTCCGACCTCATCTGGATGGAGACCGGCACCCCGGACCTCGAGTACGCCAAGCAGTTCGCCGAGGCCGTCAAGTCCGAGTTCCCGGACCAGCTCCTGGCCTACAACTGCTCGCCCTCCTTCAACTGGAAGGCGAACCTGGACGACGACACGATCGCCAAGTTCCAGAAGGAGCTCGGCGCGATGGGCTTCAAGTTCCAGTTCATCACCCTGGCCGGCTTCCACTCGCTCAACTACGGCATGTTCGATCTGGCCTACGGCTACGCCCGCAACCAGATGACCTCGTTCGTCGAGCTGCAGGAGCGCGAGTTCAAGGCCGCCAAGGAGCGTGGCTTCACCGCCATCAAGCACCAGCGTGAGGTCGGTTCCGGTTACTTCGACCGCATCGCCACCACGGTCGACCCCAACACGTCCACCGCGGCGCTGAAGGGCTCCACCGAGGAGGGTCAGTTCCACTGACCTCCCGCGTCGCCCGCTCGTAGGGCGATACGCACAGTGGCGTGAACACACCGGGGGCCGCGGCCGTCTCCTCGAGGCGGCCCCGGCCCCCGCGTGTGTCTCACGCACTCCCGGGCCACGCCCGTGAGCGGTCCCCAGGTTCGAAGAAGGACGTGTCGCACATGCCCACCACCCGCGAGGTAGCCCCGGGACAGGGGTCGATCACCCGCGTGGGAGTGGTCGGTGCAGGCCAGATGGGGGCCGGGATCGCCGAGGTCTGCGCCCGCGCCCACGTCGACGTCCTGGTGTGGGAGTCCACCCGGGAACTCACCGCCGCGGGCCGGTCCCGCATCCTCTCCTCGCTCGACAGGGGCGTGTCCTCCGGGAAGATCACCCGGCGCGAGCGTGACCAGGCCGCCCTGCGCCTGCGGTTCACCACCGACCTCGGGGACTTCGCCGATCGACAGTTGGTGATCGAGGCGATCGTCGAGGACGAGGCGGCCAAGACGGCCGTGTTCCGTGAACTCGACGAGGTGGTCACCGATCCGGAGGCGGTCCTGGCCTCCAACACCTCCTCCATCCCGATCATGAAGCTCGGCGCGTGCACCGCGCGGCCCCGGCGCGTGATCGGCATGCACTTCTTCAACCCCGTCCCCGTGCTCCCGCTGGTCGAGCTGGTGAGCACGCTGGAGACGGGGGAGTCCGTCCGCGAGCGCGCCGAGGGGTTCGCCGAACAGGTCCTGGGCAAGCAGGTGGTCCACTCCGCGGACAGGTCCGGAGCCGTGGTCAACGCGCTCCTCGTGCCCTTCCTGCTCTCGGCCATCAGGATGGCCGAATCCGGCTTCGCCACCCCGGAGGACATCGACAAGGCCATGGTGCTGGGGTGCGCCCACCCGATGGGCCCGCTCTCCCT
>NZ_BAAAQG010000015.1:0-9165 GCF_039531545.1 Dietzia cercidiphylli | reverse complement strand
TGTACGCCCCGCCACCCCTGCTGCTGCGCATGGTCGAGGCCGGACGGCTGGGGAAGAAGAGCGGCCACGGCTTCTATCGGTACGACGTCCCCCGCGCCGCCGCCCGAGCCGCCCGCTGACCGCCGTGACCCCGGAGCTCGAACGCTCGCACCTCGCTCTCAGCCGTGCGTCCAGCGTGCTGGGGTATCCGCGGATCGGCCCGCGCCGCGAGCTCACACGCGCGCTGGAGCGGTACTGGCACGGCGACGGCACCCGGTCCGAACTCCTCGCCGTGGGGCGCCGGATCCGGGAGTCGACCTGGCAGGAGCTCCGCGAGACCGGCATCACGCAGATCCCGGGACACACCTTCTCCTTCTACGACCACGTCCTGGACGACGCCCTGCTGATCGGCGCCGTCCCGCACCGCTTCCGGGACCTGGTCCGCGATCTGTCCCCGCTGGACACGCAGTTCGCGCTCGCCCGCGGCCGTGCCGACGTGGCGCCCCTGGAACTGGTCGCCCTGCAGGGCACCCCGTACCACTACCGCCAGCCCGAGTTCGAGGACTCCTCCGTCCTGGGCCTGCGACCGGCGGAGTTGCTGACGGAGGTCGCCCGCGCCCACGAGCTGGGGGTCGACATCCGGCCCGTGATCACCGGCCCGGTGTCGCTGTTGCTGCTGAGCAAGCCCGCACCCACCGCCGCCCCCGGCTTCCGGCCGATCGCGCTGCTCGACCGGGTGCTCGAGCAGTACGAGGCCCTGCTGGAGGCGCTGGCGGGGGCGGGCGTGACCTGCGTGCAGTTCGACGAACCCTGCATGACCATGGAGCGCACGCCGGCCGAGGTCGAGCAGGTCCGGCACGCCTACGACCGGCTGTCCGCGGTCCCCAGCCGCCCGCGGATCCTGGTGACGGGACAGTACGGGGACCTGGCCGGGGCGCTGCCCGCGCTCGCGTCCACGGGGATCGAGGCGATCGGTCTGGATCTGGTCCACGGCTACCGGCCCGCGGACGAACTCGCGGCGATCCCGGGACTGGCCGGAAAGCGGCTCTACGCCGGCGTGGTCGACGGCCAGAACGTCTGGCGCACGGACAAGTTCGAGGTCCTGGACTACCTGAGGCAGCTCAAGGCCACCTTCGCCGACCTGGTGGTCTCGACGTCCTGCACGCTGCTCCACGTGCCCTACGACGTCGGGGCCGAGGTGGACCTGCCCGCGGAACTCGAGGACGCGCTGGCCTTCGCGCGACAGAAGGTCGCCGAGGTGGTGTCACTGGCGGACGCGCTGGTGGACGGGCCCACGCCGCGCTGGCGGCCGCTGCCGGTGCGGCCCGGTGCGCGCCGGGAGGACGTGCGTGCCAGGACGGCGTCGGTGGACGACGACGACGAGGTCCGCATGCCCTACGCGGAGCGTGCGCCTCTGCAGGCGGAGCGTCTGGGGCTGCCGATCCTCCCCACCGCGACCCTCGGCTCGTTCCCGCAGACGGTACAGATCCGCCGGGCACGCCGGGACCTGGCCGACGGCCGGATCGACTACGAGCGCTACTGCGGTTACCTGCGGGAGGAGATCGCCTCGGTGATCCGGCTGCAGGAGGACATCGGCCTGGACGTCCTGGTCCACGGTGAGGTCGAGCGCAACGACATGGTGCAGTACTTCGCGGAACTGCTCGACGGGTTCGCCGCGACCCGGCACGGGTGGGTGCAGCACTACGGGTCCCGGTGTGTGCGCCCGCCCATCCTGTACGGGGACGTGGCCCGGCCCGCGCCCATGACGGTCGAGTGGACGGGGTACGCGCAGACCCTCACCGGCCGGCCGGTCAAGGGGATGGTGACCGGGCCGGTGACGATGCTCGCCCGGTCCTTCTGTCGGACGGACCTCGCGCTGCCCGAGGTGGCCACCCAGCTGGCGCTGGTGATCCGCGACGAGGTGGCGGACCTGGAGGAGGCTGGGCTGGCGATCGTCCAGATCGACGAGCCGGCCATCCGCGAGCTGCTGCCGCGGCGGGGCGCGGACAGGCGGGCCTATCTCGAGTGGGCGGTGGCGACGTTCCGCCTGGCGTCGGCGGGTGCCCGGCCGGACACCCAGATCCACACGCACCTGAGCTACTCGTCGCTCCAGGTCATGAAGGAGGCGATCGAGGGGCTCGACGCGGACGTGACCGCGATCGTCGCGACCCGGTCGATCGACTGGGTCCTCGACGCCCTCACCGACCACACCCTCACGCGGCAGGTGGCCCCGGGTGTGTACGAGTCTCGATCCGGCTTCGTCCCGGACATCGATCTGCTGCACGAGAGGCTGCTCGAGGCGGTGGCGGCGGTGGGGGTGGACCGCCTCTGGGCGGTCCCGGACGGCGGGCTCAAGACCCGCTACACCTGGCAGTTGGAGCCGAGTCTGCGCAACCTGGTCACCGCGGCGCGACGAATCCGCCGGGCGGTTGCCCGCGGGACCTGAGGTTCCAATAGAATCGGGTCAAGCAACTCCCGGGCCGCCGCGTCCGGGATCGGTAGTAGACGAAAGAGGACGACATCATGGCCGGTCAGACCCTCGAGCACACTGGTGCTGCCATCGTCGAGGAGTACTACCCGAAGTACGCGACCGAGGTGGCGCCCACCTACCCGCTGTACTCGACCGAGATCTACGCCGGTTCGGCCATCATGCTGCTGGCGATGAGCATGCTGGGTCTGCCCATCACGGCGCTCGCCTTCTACACCGACGACATGGACGTGTCCCTCGGTCTGGTCGTGGCCGCGGTCGTGGCCACCGTCGTCGTCTTCGTCATCGGCCTCGCGGTGTGCATGATCGGGTTCCGCAAGTACGGGCGCAAGGACGCACACTGACGCTCGACCCGGTCGCCGCGGCGGGCGGTTCCGCCCTGGTCGCGGGTGACCCGGCGACCGACGCGGAGCGCAGGGCTGCGCTCCGCCGCATGAAGCTGGTCGCGACAGGGTTCCTGGTCGTGGCCGGGATCATCTTCCTCTTCGCGGAGTATTCGCTGTCCAACGGCGCCGGGGCGTGGGCCGGGTACGTGCGCGCGGCGTCCGAGGCGGGGATGATCGGTGGCCTCGCGGACTGGTTCGCGGTCACCGCGCTGTTCCGTCACCCGCTGAGGATCCCCATCCCCCACACGGCGCTGATCCGCAAGAAGAAGGACCAGCTGGGGACCTCGCTGGGCACCTTCGTCGGCGAGAACTTCCTCGATCCCGAGATGGTCAGCGAGAAGGTCCGCAGCGCCCGGATCCCCGCGCGGGCGGGCGAGTGGCTCCAGGAGGAGGACCACCGTGCGATCGCCTCCGACCAGGCGGCCAAGGCGATCCGGTCTGTCCTGGCGGTCCTGCGAGACGAGGACGCCACGGCGATCATCGAGCGGACCATCGTCGCCCGGATCGCGGAGCCGAAGTGGGGACCGCCCGCGGGCCGGATCCTGGCCGAGCTCCTCGAGGAGGGCCGCCACCTGCCTCTCCTCGACCTCATGGCCGACCGCACCCACGGGTGGGTCGAGGCCAACCCGGAGACCATCGACCGCTGGGTCCGCGAGAAGGCGCCCACCTGGGCGCCGCAGTTCGTCAACGAGCTGCTCTCCGACCGCGCCTACCGCGAGCTCCGCGAGTGGACCTGGCAGATCAAGGTGGACAAGCAGCACGCGGTCCGCCTTGCCCTGATCGGGTTCGTCGAGGACTTCGCCCGCGACCTCCAGCAGGACCCGGCCACGATGGACAAGCTCGAGATCTTCAAGGCGGAGGTGATGAACCGCGAGGAGGTCCGTCGGGCGGCGGCCTCCGCCTGGACGGCGGCCAAGCGGATGATCGTCGAGGCCACCGAGGACTCCTCCTCGACCCTCCGGGTGAAGATCGACGACCTCCTGCGCCGGCTGGCCGATCTCCTGGTCGACGACGAGAAGGTCCGGGCGCGCCTCGACGACTACATGACCCGCACCGCGGCGTACGTGGCGGTGAACTACGCCGGCGAGGTGACCTCGATCATCGCCGATACCGTCGAGCGGTGGGACGCCGACGAGGCGTCCGAGAAGATCGAGCTGCTCGCCGGAAAGGACCTGCAGTTCATCCGGATCAACGGCACGCTCGTCGGCGCCCTCGTCGGCGTGATCATCCATCAGTTCACCCTGCTCGTCTTCTGACCTGCTCATTCGACCTGCCCGTTCGTTGACGCGGCCCCTGAGGCGGCCCGCCGCGAGCCTGTGACCCATCACACCGCTCCGACCGCTTGCTGCAGTTAGCACTCGTTGCTAGCGTTGTCCTCAGACGACGTGAGACGCACGGCGAGGGGAGGTGGACTCCATAGCCGAGAAACGTGGCCGGGAGACCGGCAGGAAGCCTGGGTCCACCGCCGCGCAGGCGGTCGAACCGACCGCTGCGACCCTCGCGCGGAGGGCCAAGCCGACCGGCGAGGTCCCCCGTCACGACGACGTCGCCCCACAGGGTGACGACGACAAGCGCATCTCCGAGTCGCAGGACATCGGGTCGTTCATCCGCGCCCAGCGGGAGGCCGCCGAGGTGTCCATCCGGCAGCTCGCCGAGCGTGCCGGCGTCTCCAATCCGTATCTGAGTCAGATCGAGCGTGGGCTGCGCAAGCCGTCCGCTGAGGTGCTGGGTCAGATCGCACGAGGTCTGAGGTTGTCCGCCGAGGTGCTCTACGCCCGCGCCGGGATCCTCGAACTGAAGGAGGGCAGTCCGGTGAGGGACGCCATCCTCACCGCGCCCGACCTCACCGAGCGTCAGAGGGAGGTGCTCGTGGAGATCTACGAGTCGTTCCGAACGAACAACGCGACCGCCGCCGAACAGGTCGTCGACGTGCACTGAGCCCGTCCGACGGCGGCCCCGTGGGGCCACGTCACATCCCACCCCGCAACACCTGCATGACAACGATCAAGGAGCCGACATGAGCCAGAAGAAGCCCGTTTCCAAGAAGACCCCCGCCCAGGCCGCCGCCGCGCAGGCCGAGTCGCAGGCCAACCCCAAGGACACCGCGCCGAGCGGCCCGCTCGGTCAGGCGCTGTCCGCCGTGCGCACCCCGGTCTACGCCTACGTCGGCGTGAACGACCTCGCGGTCCAGGCCGTGTCCGGGCTGGTCTCGGACCTCCGTCGTCGCGCGGAGGAGGCCGTCACCGACGCCCAGACCAAGGTGAACGAGCGCGTGACCGACGTGCAGAACCGGGTGACCGAGCGCGTGGCGGACGTGCAGAACCGCGTCACCGAGGTCCCCGATCGCGTGCAGGCGCTGCCGGCCGAGGTGGAGGAGCTGGTCAACCGGTTCCGCCCCGAGGAGCTGCGGAAGGTCGCCGACGCCTACGTCGAGGTCGCGGCCGGGATCTACGGTGGGCTCGCCGCCCGTGGCGAGGACGTGGTGTCCCGCCTGCGTGAGGAGAACCCGCAGCTCGAGGCCGGCCTGGCCCGCGTCAACGAGCAGGTCGCCCGCGCGGCCGGCGCAATGGAGGAGCAGGTCGAGCTGGGCGAGGACGCGCTCGGCACGGTCGCCCGCCAGACCCGGTCGATCGGCGTGAAGGCCGCGGGCCGCGTGTCCAAGGCCGCCCGTCAGGCCGCCGAGGAGGCCGGTACCGCCGCCGACAAGGCCGCCGACAAGGTCGAGGACGCCGCGTACGCCGCCTCGGACGAGGTCCAGAGCGGTGCCGCGAAGGTCGAGGCCCAGGCGGCCCAGGCCAAGAAGGCGACCGTGAAGAAGGCCCCGGCCAAGAAGGCTCCCGCGAAGAAGGCCCCGGCGAAGAAGGCCCCGGCCAAGAGCGCCGCGAAGTCGACCACCGCCTCCAAGTCGACCACCGCCTCCAAGTCGACCACGGCGTCGAAGTCGGCGTCGACCCCGGCGACCAAGTCGACCTCCGGGTCGGCGTCGGGCTCGACCTCGGGTTCGGGCTCGACCTCCGGTTCGGGCTCGGCCAGCACGCCGTCGTCGTCCTCGACGACCTAGTCCTCGTCGTCGACCGACAAGTCGTCCGACTCCGGCAGCAAGTGAGTCACCGCGGCTGAGGCCGCAGTCAGCCGCCCCCGGCCCGCTCTCCCCGAGCGGGCCGGGGGCGGCTCTCGTCACGGGGCCGTCGAACCCCCAACTCCACGCCGTGAACATCGATGGCCGGGGTGTCGGACGCGCCGACTACACTGGCGGCTGTGATTGATGCATTGCCCGGAACCTGGGGCCTCATCCAGTTGGCGATACAGGCGGCCCTCGTGGCGTGGGCGCTCGTCGGCCTGGTGTTGGCGGTCCTTCCTCCCGCGTCGGCGTACTCGATGGAGGGGAAGTGGCCCAAACCGGCCTGGATCGGTATCTGCGCCGGTGCCGCCCTCTTCTTCGCGATCCGGCCGTTCGGGATCCTCGGAATCGTGGCGATGGTGGCGGTCGGGGTGTTCTTCGCCGACGTCAAGCCTGCCGTCGGCGGCAGGCGCAGGTGAGTGCCAGGGGGTCCGCGCCGCTGCAGCGCATCGAGGAGCTGGCGGAGACCTCCGGCGCGACCGTTCGCAATATCCGCGTCTATCAGGAACGCGGGTTGCTCCAGCCGCCCATCCGACAGGGCCGGACCGCGCTCTACGGGCCGGATCACCGCAGTCGGCTCGACCTGATCCTGCGCCTGCTCAACCGGGGATACACCTTCGCCACGATCGAGGAGCTGCTCATCGCCGAGCGGCACGGGTTCACCCTCGCCGAGTTGCTCGAGGTCGAGAGCGTACGGGGCGAGCGCAGGCCCTCGGGGTCCCGACGGCGACTCACCCGGGCGGAGTCCCAGGCGGTCGCGTCATTCGACATGCCCGAGGAGTTGATCGACGTGGGGGAGTCCCTCGGTCTGATCACCGAACCGGGAGCAGCCGACCACTTCTTCTCCGACGTCTACATGGCCGATCTCCTGCGTGACCTGATCGTCCTCGGCGTGGACGAGGAGGGTATCGAGAAGATCGGCCGCCTGTTCATGGAGGGACAGAGCCGGGCGGCAGAGGCGTTCACCGTTCTGGTGGAGACAGTCCGCGGGGCGGGGATGGACCAGGCCGTATTCGAGAAGCGGGTCCGCTCGATTCTTCCCCGGGCCGGCGCGGCCGCCCGGTTGATCTTCCTGTCCGCCGCCGAGACCCTGCTCACCGAGCGCCACGGTTTCTCCCGCGGCTGAGCCTGCTCCTGTGGCCGGGCCTCGTCTCAGGTGAAGACGACGGTCCGGGCGTCGTGGACCAGGACGCGGTCCTCGAGGTGCCACCGCAGCCCGCGGGCCAGCACCAGCTTCTCGGCGTCGCGGCCCTGCCGGACCATGTCCTGCACTGTCGCCGCGTGGTCGACGCGGATGACGTCCTGCTCGATGATCGGTCCCTCGTCGAGGTCGGCGGTGACGTAGTGGCAGGTCGCCCCGATGAGCTTGACCCCCCGGATGTGCGCCTGGTGATAGGGGCGCGCCCCCACGAAGCTCGGCAGGAAGCTGTGATGGATGTTGAGGGCGCGACCGGCCCAGCGGGAGCACAGATCGTCCGGCAGGACCTGCATGAAGCGGGCCAGGACGATGGCGTGCGGGTCGATGTCGTCGACGATCGAGGACACCTCGGCGAACGCGGGGCCCCGCTCAGCCGGATCCGCCGGGAACGGCACGTGGTGGAAGGGGATGCCGTGCGCCTCGGTCATCCCCCGCAGGGTGTCGTGGTTGCCGATCACGGCGCGGATGCGGGCGGGGAAGTCCCCGCTGTCCACCCGGCCCATGAGATCGTGCAGGCAGTGTCCCTCCTTGGACACCAGGACGACGATGTCCTTCGGTTCGGTGGAGTCCGCGATGTTCCAGTCCGTCTCCGGGCCGAGCTCGGCGGCCACCCGGGAGAAGCGACGGCGCAGTTCGTCGAGGTCCATCCCGATCGACTCGGCGTCCACGGACTGCCGGGTGAAGAACCAGCGGGAGTTCTCGTCCGCGTGGTAGGCCGCCTCCACGATGGTGCCGCCGAGCTCGGCGAGGAACGTGGCGATGCGGGCGACGATGCCGATGCGGTCGGGGCAACCCAGCGTGAGGACGTAGCGGCGTGACATGAACGGTCATTGTGCCAGCAGGGGGTGTCGGGGAGCCCCGCTAGGAGACTGCTGAACAAGTGGCGTGGCTGGCCTGCGAGGTTGGGGTGGCACTGAAATGATGTGCCTCATGCAGGGTGAGTCGGATCGGCAGCGGGAACTGTTGGATGTGGAGTCGGTGGCGGGGCATCTGCTCGAGCCCGGCAGTGTGTTCGCGTTGCTGGCCGAGCATCGTGACCGCCTGTTCCCGGACGAGTTGTTCGCCGACCTGTTTCCCTCTGGCCGGGGCCGGCCCTCGATCCCGGGTGAGGTGATCGCCTCGGTGATCGTGCTGCAAGCCCTGTTCGGGCACTCCGATCGGGAGGCGGTCGATGCGTTGACATTCGACCTGCGGTGGAAAGCCGCCTGCGGGTACGCGGTCGATGCGAAGGGTTTCGACTCCTCGACGTTGACGTATTGGCGGCGCCGGCTGGCCGCCAGTGACCGACCGCAGCGGATCTTCGAGGTGGTACGCCAGGTCATCGCCGAGACCGGTGCGGTCAAGACCAAGACCCGCCGCGCCCTGGACTCGACGGTCCTGGATGACGCGGTGGCCCGTCAGGACACGATCGCCCAGCTCATCGCGCAGATCCGCCGGGTGGGCCGCGAGGTGCCCGGGGCGAGAGAGTTTATCTCCACCGAGTGCACCCGGTTGGCGGCGCTGTGCGGGCAGGACTACACCGTCGCCGGTAAGCCCCGCATCGCCTGGGATGACCAGGCTGCCCGGGACGAGCTCGTTTCCGCCCTGGTGGGCGATGCTCTGGCACTGCTTGAGGCTCTGGATGTGGAGGCGATCACCGCCGCCGGGGGCAGACCGGCCGAGGCGGTGGCGCTGTTGGCGTTGGTGGCCGGCCAGGACGTCGAGCCCGCCGAGGACTCTGATGGCACTGACGGGCGGTGGCGTATCGCCCGCCGCACCGCGCCGGATCGGGTGATCTCCACCGTGGACCCCGATGCCCGGCACGCCCACAAGACCCGACAACGCCGCCAAGACGGGTTCAAGGCCCACATCGTGGTCGAACCCGACACCGGCCTGACCACGATGTGCTCGCTGACCAAGACGAACGGCCCGGCCAACTCGGATGCCGCGGTCGGTGCGGGGCTGGTCACCGCCGATCCCACCATCGGCGCCGGCGAGCAGATCGAGGTGCTCG
>NZ_BAAAQG010000014.1:0-16164 GCF_039531545.1 Dietzia cercidiphylli | reverse complement strand
CGAACCCGCGCCGACCAGCACCCCACGGCCGCGACTCGGGATTACAGAATCCTCGGGATAGTCGCGGGGTTTGCGGACCCGCGCCGGCACGATCGCGGTGCCGTAGTGGTCGGCCAGTTGCTGGTAGCGGACGTTGACAGCCCTGGCCGCCTCGCCCTTGGCCTGCCGGTGGGTGGCGGTGGTCGGGTTGTCGGGCACCACCATCTGCGGCGTCCCGCCGAAGAAGTCGAACGCTGCGACGTGAGCGTCGATCCACGACGGGGACTTCATATCCGTAAAACCGCGACAGAACACCGCACCGGAGTACGGCAGCACCGCCACGAACAAGTACAGCTTGGTGACCTCACCGGTGACCGCGTCGAGGACCTCGAGGGTGTCGCCGGCCCAGTCGACCAGCATCGTCCTGCCGGGTTCGTGATGCAGCGTGGCCACGACGTCCTTGATGCGGGCGTGGTCGGCGAACAGGGCGCAGTACTGGGAGTACCCGTACTTCTTCCCGGCCCCGACGGGGTCCGCGAGATATTTGCCCCAGGCCTGCTGGATGGTGAAGTGCCGGTTGAACTTCATCGACGCCAGCACCCGATCAAAATCGGGCTTGGTGTAGTCCTCCGAGACGCGTTTGCGCCCGTCGGGGAACATCCCGGCGATCTCGGCCGGGTTCATCGACGCCGCTTGGCCGGCGGTGATGCCGTACGCGGTGATCGTCTTCTTCACCGCCGCGATCTCCCGACGCGAACACCCGACGGCGGCGACGATCTCGCTGTAGCTATGCCCGGCAAGCGCCAACGTCATGATGGCCTTGTACTCGGCCACATCAGCCTCCTCAAATAGGAAGAAGCGGCGCAGTCGCGCCGCCTCACCCCGAGCAGACCACCCCGCCCGCCCCAAGGAGTACCGAGTCGCCGGAATCGAAGTACCGGATCGCCGGACTAGGCGTACCCACTAGCCCTATCTGCCACTCAGCGACAACGGTGCCTGCTACAAGTCCCGCATCTGGCACAACACCTGCCAAACCTGGACATCAGTGTGAAAAAGACCCGCCCGTACCGCCCGCAAACAAACGGCAAGATCGAGCGCTTCCACCGCACCCTCGCCGACGGCTGGGGCTACGCCCGCTGCTACTCCAGCGAGCACGAACGCCGGCACCGACTACCGGCCTTCATCCACGAATACAATCACCACCGGCCCCACACCGCCTGCGGGAACCAGCCACCGGTCAGCCGCTTAACCAACCTCCCCGGTCAGCACACCTAACCACGCGTCACGAAGCGCCAACATGCTGGACGTGCTTGGCAAGCGCGTCGCGGAACTCGTCAGGAACTCGCAGTGTGCTGGCCTGAAGCCGGGTGTAGAAACCGTTAGCTGCACCGAACGACAGTGGCTGGACTCCATATTTGTCCAGTAACCCCGTCAGCGATTGCGGCGCCGACTTGTCCACCGGCCGCTCAGAGAGGTCCCACGCTTCCCGTATCCCACTGAGGGACGCCGCTGCCGACGGCCATCGCCCCCCTGCACTAAGCGGACGCCGAGCTACGTCGACCGGACTCTTCGGGCTATGCAGACCGCGGCCGATCCATTCGGACACTGGCACCGACACTGCGTTCCCGACCATTTTCCATCGGACGCCTTGCTTGGCAACGCCGTTTGTCCACCCTGATCGAAAACCCTGGAGACGCTCGCCCGCTTCGATGCTCGGACGCGCGATTGCTTCACCTACTTCTTGTCCCACTCTCCACACAGCGGGCGGTGATGCGATTCCGAGTTTCGATCCCCCCTTGAGCGTGGGCGTCACCCCCGCACCCCATCCGACGCCTTTGTTTCCTTCAGTCCAGTAGAAGCCGTAAGCGCTGTGGCTGGCCCTGGGTCGTGGCGGACCTGCTTCTTCGCTGAAGAGAACCCCCCTGGGATCTTCGCTCCGAGACGCAACCAAGAAGACGCGGCGACGGCGCTGACGCAAACCGAAGTTCTGCGAATCCACGGTCCGATACGCCCAGTTCCATCCTCTCTCTTCGAACCATTCAGCGATGAAGGACATGGCTGCTCCCCCACCGAGGCTCAACATGTTCGGCACGTTCTCAAGAACAACCCATCGCGGCGGCGTCTTCTCGATAAGGCGGAAGGCTTCTCGAACGAGGCCGGACTCGTTACCGTCGATCCCGGCCATCCGGCCGACCTGGCTTAGATCGGTGCAGGGGAACCCCGCGGTGACAACCTCAACCGATGGGAGTGACTTTAGGTCACGGATGTCGCCAACGAGGTCGGCGTCGAACCGCCTCTTCAGCACGTTAGCTGCGGGATCCCAGTACTCGCAAAGCAGCTCAGTATCGATGCCGGCGCGCTGGAGACCCACCTCGAAGCCACCGATACCAGCGAAGAGTCCCACAGAGCGCATGTGTACATCCTCGAGCATGAGTCAATAGCCGTAACCTTCGGGTCGTTCAGTAGGCGACAAGCGCACCGTGCTCGTAGAGGGTTTCCAACTGTCGCACGAGGTCATCCGCGACGGCCGCATCATGGCTGAGGAGGCCGCACTCAAGGTTCAGCTTTGCGGCGGCGTTGGAGAAGTTGGCACTGGTAACCAGTGCGGAGGCTCGGTCAACGACGACGAGCTTCGCATGCTGAAGAGGTACGTATTCTCCCACCACTTCTGGGGCGTACACCCACACCCTCGCGCCAGCAAGCGTCTTGGGAACCGCGCCACCATTCTTCTCCTGCATTCCACGGTCGACGATGACGGTGACGGCGACTCCACGATCGATGGCGTGTGCCAATGCCTGGACATAATCCGATCCGGCGCCGGCGGAGTAGGTCGCCGCGTACACAGTCGCGGTCGCCCTGTTGATCAGTTCGGCGACGGCGAGCGTCGTTCGACCGCCTAGGCCCGGCAGGGTTGGGGCGGTCCAGACCGGTTCGGGCCCTGGCCTTCGGGGAACGGCGGCAATTCCGTCGAGGACAGCAGCTGCTAGCTCAACACTTCCTGCCTCCAAGGCCAGGGCCGTGAGCAGCGCCTTGACCTCGGGTCGGTTGACTGCGAAGGCACGCTGCGCGGCTAGGTGTGGCAGCCGCTGCTGACGTAGGGCGGCCGCAATCGCTCCTGCCTCGGCGGGAGTAAGCAGTTCGCCCAGTCGGGCGACGGGCGTCACCGATCAGTCCCCAAGAATCGGGAGCAGCAGTCCCGGCGTAGCGACGTCGGGGTCCACCATCAGGTCAAGGAGCAATCGTCTGTCCAAAAACCGGTTAGTTCGCTCACAGCTGGTTTCACTGACGAACAGGCAGAAGTGGCAGGCGGCGCCATGGAGGAAATCCTCCTTGCCCCGAGGGCGCCGGTGAGAGCAAACCGGATCACTTGAGCATCGACCGCCCCGCCTGATCGCGTCGTGGACAAGCGCCCCAAGTCGTTCCGGACGCGACAGATCGACAAGACCACCGAGCGTTCCTTCGCTGTCGGACGCCGTCGTGGTAATGAGCAAACCGGCCGCAGCCGGGCGGTCGCCGTCCTTACGCCATGCGTAGATCCGTTCGGTGAGACTGGCCGAGCCGTAGCCACTCGACATCGCCGCTTCCCTGATCAATAGGTGAGACAGCGAATGGATCGCCCAATACCGTGGTGGCGGAAATCGGCTGTCGGGATCAATCGTGCTGTCGGAAGTTTTGCTGGTCCGGCGCTTGAAGTTGAGCTCGTGAGCACGGCGGTACGTCTCCCAGATATCCAGCTCAAGGATCTTGTTCTCCCATGCAACCACGGTCGGTTCGTCGAATCGCAAGAAAAAACCTTCGCCACGGTCTTCGGTAGCTGGCACCCAGGTCGGTCGGCCATCGCGGGTGAGCGGCGCGACCCTGTTCTTGCTGTCGTCGATACGGTCGAGCGCATCAATCCGTGTGAAACCGACAAATGCGTTGACCTTCTTGAGCTTCTCGACGGCCACAACCTCAGGGATGAGCGGCATCAAGCTCTCAGGTACCGCTCGGCGGACAGCACGGAAGTCCGCCGACCCGGAATGCTTGGTGTACTTCTCCTCGTTGGTGAGCACGAGCCACTCAGGCAACAAGATGTCACTTGGATCGGTGCTCACCGCAGCGGCTGGGGCCGGGATGACAGCGCCCTTCAGCGTCTCTATCGCCTCCCACAAAACATCGTCGGTGGCGTTCCCAAAGATCTCGTTCTGTGTGAGGCTCCCAGCCCATCCGCGGAATCCGGCAAGCGCTTCCTTCGCGGTCGCTGATGCGATGACTTCGGGTGGAAGTGCCTGGAGAACCGGCAAAAGGTCGATTACGGAAGCCACTTCTTCGCGGGGCAAGGCGAGTAGTCCAACCGTGGAGGCGAACCACTGGTTGGCTGCCCCAAGCATCATCAGCTTTCCCGACTGATCGCACTGGTAGAAAGCGTCCAGGTGCGCGTGCCTGCCACGGCAGTGCGGCAACTTTTCGGCGGCCTTAGGGCCAGTAGCTTCCAGCATCCCTCGCCGAGCATCGCAGGACAGACAGCTGATCTGGACGTCAGGACCAAGGTTGCTCTTCCACTCACGCATCCGGAGCTGCGGAATCTTGGCGTTCGGGCAGTTGCGACCGCGGTGAACCCACGCGACGTACGGGAACTCGTCGATATGACCATTGACGCAGGCGATCAAATAGCGAGCAGGCACCGCTGCTTGCTCCCGACCCTTTCTAGCTTTCGCCCTGCCTGAGCCCGGGCTCCAGCCTTTGCAGTCCTTGTGAATGAACGTCGCCTGGTCCGGCCGGTATTTCAGCACGTTCTTGAACTCGAAGATCGGGTGACTGACTGGCGCGAGCAGGTTACACCCTGTGCAGCGCAACCATTGGGGGAAGACTCGTGCTGGGATTCCGAGGTCGATCGCTTCGTCTCCAAACCCGCCTGGCGCTTCGGGCGCCCACGGTGCTTTGCGGAGCTGGGTCACTTGGGCGCCGAGATAGGCCCGGACCAGATCTAGTAGGCGTGGTTCGACAACCAGGTCTGCGCCCCCGGGACGTCGGTCGTAGTAGCGCTGCCAAGCGTCCAGACCGTGCGGCATGACCGAAAGGTGTGGCAGGTCGACGGTGGCACCGATGCCCGAGGTGTAAAGCAGTGCTGACGGGCGCACCGAACCAACTTTGCTGCGGTTCTTGGTGGTCTTGCCCTCGATGTCAGCAATCGGGTTGAGCTCCGCCAATCCGACAGTAATTGGCGCCAGGCCACCGTCTGCTGCCCCGGATTCGTCATGTGCGTCGCTCACGCGTCATCTCCCTTCGGGAACTCCCATGTCGGGGCAGCAGCCGGCTCCTTGAATGCAAGGTTGGCCGGCGCCGGGCTCACAAGAAGATTGAACTCAGGCTGGACCTCTCGCATCGAATTGGCGACGACGAACACTCGGTCTGCCGGCGTCGTCACGGTGGTCTCTGGGCTGATCAGGAGCGGCCATTCGACCTGGTCCTTTCGGGGACGTTCATAGACGAGAGAGCCACCATACTCATTTGCCTTCTCGTACCAACGATCAAGGCGTTGAAGCAGCTTCTGACGCATGCGATCGAGCGCCTGCGAATCCGGCGCAGCAGGCTGTGCCCTTGTGATCAACCGGTCGACGATGTTCTGAGCTGCAGACAGTTTGCTGAGTACCTCCCCAGCGCCGACAGCCGGGGACAGCGACGAAGGCTGGCCCTCGTCGAGGACCCTAATTGCGCTCACCATCATGCCCATCAAGCCCCGTTCCATTGCAGTGTCGGAATAGGGAGTAACACTCAGGGCCTCGACCTGTGCATAGAACGTCTCGTGGTAGTGTCTGAACGACTCAAAATGCGACATGTCGCGGGGGCGTGACCAGTTCATGAGCGACACCACGAGCCCCGGCTTTCGGGCATCACGACCAACGCGTGACGAAGCCTGGATGTACTCGGCGGTGTTCTTCGGCTGCCCAACAACCAGCATCAGACCGAGTCTTGGAACGTCAACGCCGACTTGAAGCATCGACGTGGCCAAGACCACGTCAAAGGGGGACGGCGGAGACTTTGGTGCCGGCAGCTTTGCTTCAAGCGCAGCTCGATATGCCTTGCCATAAGCGGCCTTCCCCCGGGTTGTCCAGCGATCACCGAACGGGACCGAGAGACGGTCGAGCGTTTTGGAGACTTCTTCAGCCGAGATCCGAGAGGTGAGCTCGCCGATCGCGAGTCGGGTCCAGTCGGTGGTTCGGCGCGGGAACGGTTCGGTGTTGCCAGCGACACGCGTGGTGACATCGTCATCCAGGTATCGGCGCATGCCGGCCAGTTCGCGCGTGGCGGAGAAGTAGCCGACGGTAGTCAGATAAGGGTCCGCTGCGTCGCCGTGTTCGTCGAGGAGCTTTTGACCTGCCAGCAGCAGAACCTCCGACATCCGGATCTCGGCGAGTGTCAGCCTGATGCCGTGGGCGCAGACCCCGAGATACTTGCGTCCCGGATTGTCATCCGAAACGTCCTTCTCCTTTGAGAAGAAGGTGTCGCGCACGTCAAGCACCTGAGGCGGGAAGACCGCCACCCCACGCCCGTAAAGCGCAGTGACCTGGTTCAGAGCGTTCCGCACCGTGGCCGTAGACGCAACCACTAGCGGACGAACGGTAGTGCCATCCTGCTCGTAAGAGGACAGCACATCGACAGCGTTCTCGAAGACACCGACTGCTGTTCCGAGCGCGCCGGTGATCAAGTGCAGCTCGTCCTGGATGATCAGGTCCGGCGGACGCAAACGGTTCACCGGTTGGAAGGTCACCTTCGGGTAACTGACGCCACCCACTGTTCTAGCGGTGTGCGACTGAGACGACTCCTTGCACGCACCTCGGCTGTCGGGATGACGGTAGCCGTGGCGCGCGCACCGCTCGGACACATACCCGAAGAGGCTGGCTGCCTCACCCTCGCGGGCCAGCCGAGCGAACTTGTCGACCGTGGCAAGGAGGAACGTCGGCGGATTCCTATAGAGCTCGTCGTCGACGGTCGTGATTGGCAATGGACCCGCGCCCCCGTCGAGGGAGAACGGGCAGAGGCCCTTGCGGTCACCGCAGCGCACCTCGATCCGCTCAGTCGCGCTGACGGTGTGTAGGTCCCGCTTCGGATCGATCTTGGAGCCACACCACGGGCACCGCTGCAACTGGAGGACGGTCAGCCCGTGCGTCTTTGCGGTGTCCTGTCGAGCGGTCTCCACCTGTTCCTTCGCGTCGGCGTAGCGCTTGGGGCTGACGGCCGAACCGACCCACAGGCCGATGCTGAAGGGCCGGTCGCCCCAGGTGGACGGATCAGCCTGACGCATCAGCTCCGCAGCACACACCAGCGCAGCTGCTCGCTGGAACTGCTGGGATGTGAGCAGGCGCAACGTGTAGCGCATGAGGACCGCCACGCCGTCGCCTCCGTCCAAGGCTCCGTCGTCGGTCTGGATGACCCCTTGGAGACGTCGGATCGCGAACGTGAATGCCGCGAGACCGAGATACGCCTCCGTCTTACCGCCACCAGTTGGAAAGAACAGCAGCTCGACGTTGGCGGCAGGACCGCTGCGGAATCCGTCGGTCGAGTCGGCGAGGGCCGGCAACTGCAGCAAAATGAACGCGAGCTGGAACGGTCGCCAGCGAGCCGCGTCGTCGCCGACCTTCTCTACTTCAGCGACCGCGTCCTCAATCGACAGCGTCCCGCGCTCGGACCGCTTCGCGGCAACCTGAGAGCGCATCCGTTGGTCACGCATGGTCTGGTTCATGAACCGGAATGCCTGGAGCGCCTGCGGGTTCGTCTTGAGTAGTTCGAGCCCAGCTTCCAACCGAGACACCACGAGTCCCGCCTCACCGATCGCCTCTTCCGCGATCCCCTGAAGGTGATTCGGTAGGTGAGCGGCTATCGAAACCTGCTTGTCGAGCCACTCCCGGTAGCCGTCAACGAGCGACATAAAGGCCTCTTCGACACCGTCATGCTCAAGGCCCATGAGAACCCGCATCGCCGTTTCTGCCTCGCCCCCGCTGCCTGCGACGGTCTGCGGAACGTCAGCTGTCGGCAGCCAGAGCGTCTCAACAGAGGTTGCGCGCCGCAGTGAGTCGCCCTCAGCATCGAATCCTTCCGCCCAAGCGACCGAGGCCGTGCGGCCGATAGCGAACTCGAGCCGGTGGCGGTACTGCAGGTCGAGCCGCTGACGTTCCGGGTCGAGCTCGTCATAGCCATCGGCGAGCACGTCACGCGTCGGCAGAAACACAGCGTCGCCACTGTTGGCCTCGACCTTGAGTTTGGTCTGGAAGAGCCAATCCCCCGGCGGTGCGTCCAGCGCGGTGGTGCGGTCATTGGAGACCGCCAGCTCTACGATTGTGCGGTCGTCTCGCGGATAGAGTTCCACCCGCAGCGTCACATCAGCATCGATCGCGATCGGCGGTAGCGCCACATGGCTGTCGTGATTCCGTACGTCGATCTCGGCGGTACGCTCGAACGGGATGCGCCGCGAAAACTGGACCTTCCGGCCGTCTTCGTTCTCCTGACGGAACGACTCGTAGCGGCCCCATGACGCGGTGACGGTCAGGACCCCACAATCGCGTGGGACCTGGAACCGCAGGCCCATCGATGAGGGATGCGTCAACGCGCCCTTCGCACCCTCGTCCCGCTCTTCGCCATCCTCGGCGGGATCTTCATCCGTAGGTACCGGGACGCCGGACTGGCCGTTGGCCACAGGGTCCAGGTCGCTGAGGGTGAGACCTGTTTCTGCCGGGTCCGAACCGTCGTCAACTCCGGCGGTGGCTTCCAGCGCGGGGTCGATGGTGACCGGCGCCAGAGAACCGACCATGTACGCCGCACGCGGCGTCCCCTTAATCTCCTCCTCGGGGCCGTTGCGCGGACCGAGCAGTTCTTGCTCGATCAACGCCACTAAGTCGGCACGGACGACGGTTGATGCACTGACGCTCATGCGAGGAGTATGTCCTGTCCTGTCGATGCATCCTGGGTCGGCACATCCTGTCCCTCGGATCGGGCGCGTTCGTGATTCTCTTCCAGCATCTTGTCGAGGAGAGCGCCCCTGAGAACGTCTGGCCAACTCCATCTGACAGCCTGGCGATACTCCGAGAAGTCGAGTCTAAGTTCGATATTTTGCCAGCCGTAAGCTTCAAGCATCGCTCGATCGACTTCTAGGTGGATCTCCCGAAGTCGAATTATCTCGGGGCGAAGGCAGTACGGGTCATGCACATCGTTGTAAACAGCCGTAAGTCCAATGCTTCGCTCAAGCATCACTCGCTCGCGGTGCGACTCAAGGAGTCGCCCCGCCTCCGCTAGACGATCAGTCAGCCTAGGCATAGGGAACGTTTCAAGAACGTCGGAGATGGTGTAGCGAACCCGCGTCTCCAGGGTCGACCCGTAGGTAACCGCCCATGTGTGATGGAAGGTTGAGGAAAAGATTGCAAGATGCGCGTCACTATTGACGGTGAACACTTCCAGTGCGTTACTGCACACCACGCCGGCCTGCACGCGGACCGGCATCACTGGCTTACTGACGATAGTCAAGACCATCATGCGATCGAAGCCGCTTACGGCTTCACGCCAGGTATGTCCCCACTGCGCAAAGCGCCACCATTTCTCCCGCCGCTCCGGATTTTTGTCGTTCGCTCGTGCCGCCTTGCTGTTAATTGAAGCATGCTCAAATGGCAACGTGTAGCGCGCTGCACGCTCCTTCTCCCAGTCAGCGAAGTCGACCACCCACCTGGATGGCGACAGATCGGGACGCGAATTAACGTCCTCGCCACTGAGGTATGGTCGGAGAACCTCGCGGTTACGCCCGTCTGCGTCGATCCAAGAAGCCGCGACAGCCGGCGACACCAGCAGACCGGTGCCGAGAGGTATGGCGCCTTGGTATGCCAAACCAACGTTGGCTTGTAGCCGTATTGGTTTCCCAATCATGCGCCCCACCGGCTCGAGAAGCGTCGTCACCCCAGAACACCGGATGCCGCCTACCGTCGCTTGCCAACCCCGCTCAGGCACTACCGCCGTCATATGCACCGAAGCGTACTCCAGGCTCGCGAATACGGACGGCCACTTTTTGCTCTTGAACGCGCGATAGATTCGCATGCCAACGCGTTCAAGTTGATCCAAGGACGACTCTCGAGTGTCACCCTCCGAGATTGTATTGGTCGTTATCATTCCAACAACTCCGCTAGATCTCCGGAGCAGCCACGCGCGAAGGACGAAATAGGCAACCAGATCGCTCTTGCCCGGCGACTTTGCCGCAGAAACGTTCACGATGAAGTCGCGGACATTCTTGCCCATCGCGGGAGTGATCTTCTTAAATCCCAGAAAAGGCGGATTTCCGATGATCGCATCGAATCCACCCCGCTCAACAATCACGTCCGGGGCCTCAATAATCCAATGTAACGGCTGCCACCGCTCATAGTCGGTCTCGACTGTCGGCGTCAAACCCAAAGCGATGCGGTCGAGAAGTTTCGTCGGGTCGCCGAATGAACCGTCGACCGGGTAGGCCTCATGCAATTGCCAGGACAGCGTTTTGTAAGCGTCATCAAGCTGTCTCCCCGATTTTCCGCCTAACGGCAGCGCAGTAGCGATTATACCATCCGCGATGAGCCGGAGCTCAGCGGTCGTCTGCCGGAACTGCTCCAGTAATCGCGCCTTCGCTCGCGAAGACCGCATCGGGTCTCGGTCGTCGACGGGACTCGCCAACTCCAGTCTCAGCCGAGTCGCAGCGGAAATCTTCGTATCAACATCGATTAGAAGTTGTTGCTGCTTGTTCGCTGGATTCGGCGCGATATGTAGATCGCGCAGCTGATCGAGCGAGGTCAGGCCAAGAAGAGAGTTACCGCAGAAGATTTTGTCGTCGACGAACGAGAACGGCTTGGTCTTGTCCATGGAAATCAGCCAAAGGGACAGCTTGCACATCTCGACGGCCATCGGGTTAATGTCAGCGCCGTAGAGGGAGCGGGCTATTACCTCCCGCAGCGCGTGGCGGCGCAGCTCCTCGGCATCTAAAGCAAACTTGTCGAGCATGCCCTCGTCGATCCACGCCTCGACGAGACGTTCCGAGAGGAATCGGGCTGCGGCCACAAGAAACGCACCAGATCCGGCCGCTATATCGGCGACCCTCAGGTCGAGAATCGCGGCGGCAGACTTAAGCTTCCATTCGTGATCGTCATTGGTCTGAAGCGGTCCCGGCTCGTATACGAGTGGCTGCAGGGCGTGGAACACGACCTCCTCGGCTAAAGACCTAGGTGTGTAGTGAGCTCCTGCATTTTTACGCGATGGCGTCTCGATCACGACAAGGCCGCCGACGGGTATGACCAGTGGGATGTTGCGCAAGTCGCGGCGAATTAGGTTTCCCCAGCTGACCAGGCTCTCCAGCAGGTCTCGGTCGCCGGCTGCGACCGGGGCCAGCATCCTGACCAGTTCCGCGCGATCATCGCCGGCCGCTTCCCATTCGACCAGTTTAGTCAGTGCGGAGATGCTTTTCCCGGTCGCTGCGGGCTGGTTCACCTTCAACCAAGCAACGAGCGCGCGGGCGAACTCCTTGGAGTCGCCGCCGTGCTCGTCGTACAGGTCGTTGATGGTCGCTAATGCGATCTCCGGTTCTGCACCGTCCTTTCCGACGAGACCGAGGATGATGTCGTCGGCGGCCTCGGCGCAGGAATATCCAAGGAGGCCCTCGTAGATATAACCAATCTGCTCGACGTCGATCTCGCGGAATGAAATCCTGCGCCGCTCACCGTTTGCGACGACGGACTGCACCGATTCCAACACATGAAGCATTACGCGGTCGGACACTCTGAGTCGGAGCCCGTGACTGTCCGTGGCATGAAGCCATGGAAAGCGCTCTGAGTCGAGCAGCGAACCGCCGTACGCGGGCATCCGCATCTCGTCGTAATTGACTCCGCCGTGCAGTGCCTCGCTGACGGCGAGCAGCCTGTGCCACGCGTCGTAGCTCTCATCGAGGTGCTCTTCCCCGCCGGCCGCCTGTGCACGAAGATTATCGAGGAGGCCGTTGATGGCGTACGAGTCCCAGTAAAGTTGCTCGGTTGGAAGCATGTCGCGCTCTTCGGCGAAGAGCAGAAAGACGATCCGCATCATCACGGTCACGGCAGCTTGGTAGATGTCGTCCGGCTTCTCGGTGAGGGGATCCGGATTACCCGCCTTGATTGCCTCAAGTCGAGCCTCGGAGAAGGCTTGGACGAGGAGTTCGACTGACCGGCGCACCTGGGTGCCGAGCGCCTCGGTGATCTCCTCGGCCTCAAGTTCGCTGCGCTCGAAGAGCCGGGACAGGCGCTGCTCGGCGTCGGAGGCACGAAAGCGGCGTTGGTTGATCAAAGTGAAGAACGCGTCGCGAATTAGCGGTTCCTCGGCCCACGTCAGCGCGTTCACCATTCCGGAGCCGGTTGGTTTTTCGTCCTTGGCCCACACCAGCGCCCACCATTGACCGTCGGTGACGATGCCGACCTCGACCTGTGCCTTGCGAAGCAACATGGCCAGGCGGTCGATTTCGTTGGCCGCCCAACCGTCGAGGCCAGCGTTGCGCAGACCGGAGGTGGGGTCGCACACCCGCAGTAACGCTGCCGTTTCGCCCTCGCGCCCCTTGAGCGCGCAGGTCGCGGCAACGGTGATCTGCTCGCCTGGCGAGCGGACCGCGATGTCCGAAACCGAGAATAGGTCGTTCCACTCGGCCATGCCGGAAAGGACGACGTCTATCCAGGCCCGCCGTACGACGTCGTAGGCATCCTTCGACTCGGGTGTCTTGGGTTGCTCGACGTAGTGGTCGAAGGCGCGCTGCCATTGGGCGTACGCCTGCTTGAACATCATTAAGCGGTCATCGGTGTCGCCGAGACGGTCGACGCCGCTGGGCCACATGTCCTTGAGTACCGGGTAGGCAAGGAATGGTCCGTCGACGTCGACCTGAGAAAGCCAGTCGCTGTGATTGTCGGTACTCTTGAGCGTGCGCTTCCTCATCGAATCGCCAGTCCGTTCTCCACGTCGTGCGGGGCAAGGGCGAAGATCACGGCGGCCGGGAACTCCCATGTGCGGATGTCGTCGTACCGCGTGTCAACGGCCGTTAGCTCCCGGTCACGTTCCTCGTCCAGGGCGTCTATGCGACGACGGATCTCTCGCAGGTCGCGCTCGCTCTGGCGGCGCTCGTCCTCGAACAGGGTGAGCTGGGGGTCGCCGTCCATGACCTCCGCCTCTCTGAGCGCACCACGCAGCGTCTGGCGGAACCGATCGAAGATCTCATGTACGCGTGCGCGGTCTGTCTCGCGCCGGTCGACGAGGTGTGCTTCAACGTCTCTGCGGCGTCGCGCGGCGCGGTCGCCGATGGCCTGCTGGACGCGGGCGCGGAGGCCGTCGTCTCTCTCGGTGTTCCAGGCCGCGGCAATCTGCGCGGCAAACGCCGGCGCGACACCCACGAGGTCTGCGCGGTCGAGCGCCGACTCCAGCAGTTCCTCGGCACGGTGCTCGCCCACTGCTTGCCGGCGTGCGAGCCGGGTGCCGGCAAGGAACACTTCCTCATGGAGGCGCAAACCGGCACGCCCGACCAGGACGAGCCGGGTGACTGCGACGGCGTAGGACTCTTCAAGGCCGGGAACGACGGTGGCAGTCACTCGTTCCAACGCCCGGTCACCGCCCCAGAGCGCGGAGCGGAGGCGCCGAGTCGAGCGCTGGAGCAGCGGAGAACCAAGATGCATATAGACGACCTCAGGGTCCTCCTTCAACACCTGAGGATCGAAGGAAATCGGACGGGGTTTGGTCTTCTTCTCGTCCAAGCGGGTGTAGAGACCGCGGGTGACCTGCTCCCAGGAGTTGTCCAGATTCGGCAGTCGGAACACAGGTACATCAGTATCTTCGGACCCGACGAGTTCAAGCGGCGGAAGATGGTTGAGCTCGAACGCGGTCTCGACCACGCGCTGGAGGTTCTCGGGGCGAAGGTGGAGTCTCTCTCGACTCTCGGCGAGATTCTGCTCGAGTCGTGCCAACTCTGCGTTGAGCACCTTTTCACCGCCCATCATGCCGGCGATCGGATCTTTCTCTGCCTGGGCGCGGCGACTCTTGAGCACCTCGCCTCCGAACTGGCGTTGCAGGTCGGGCGCGATGATCTCGTTCGCCGAGCCCAGGTCGCGCATGATCTGGTCGATCTTGACCGCGACGCGGGCCAGCAAGTCGACGTCCTTGCTGAGCGCGCTCTCGCCACCGGTGACCGGAGCGAAGTGGCGGATGTCAGGGGCCCTGGTTTGGCCGTAGCGGTCGACTCGGCCGATTCGCTGCTCAAGGCGATTAGGGTTGAACGGGATATCGAAGTTGATCAGCCGGTGGCAGTGGTTCTGCAGGTCGATGCCCTCGCCAGCCGCGTCGGTGGCCAGCAGGATCCGGACAGACGTCTTGGCTGGGTTCTCGTTGAAACGGGCGCGAATCAGTTCACGGGTCTCGGCCTCCGTGCCGCCGTCGATGATCTCGACACGGTCGTCTTCGTAGCCTTGCTGGCGCAGGATGTCGCGGACCCACCGCAGAGTATCGACATACTCCGTGAAGATGACGAGGCGCTCGTTGCTCCAGTCGCCATGCGATCGGAGCGTGCCTTCGACGTACGAGAGCAGCGCCTCAAGCCTTGAGTCGGGCCGCCCATCGAACCGGTGGCCCCACTCGCTGAGCCAGTCGAGATCTGCTACATCTTCCTCGGTGAGAGGGGGTAGCGAGCTTTTCGCCTCGCGCAGCGCCTCAAGCTCGGGCTGGTCGACCTTGCCCTCCTCTAGATCGTCGGAGTCGGGACCGAAAATCTCGTCGTAGTCGAGGTCAAATTCGAGGTCGAGCCCCCGGGTGCGGGTGTCGCGGTAGACGTCGATGGTCCGTGCGAATGCGACGGGCGAGGAGAAGAACCGCTTCTTCAGCAGCAGTGTCGCCATGTCCCTAGCCGAGCGGCTCCCGTCGTCCGTAGCGACTGCCTTGTCCCTCCGTTGGGTGAAGGCGAGAAGTCGGTCGTAAGCCGCGGACTCGCCGGCTGTCGGGGTGTACGGCAGCTGGCTGACCTTACGTTCGACAAACCCCTTCGCTTCCTTAAGATCACTCTTGAGGCGACGAACCGCGACCTCATCAAGGGCCACCGGGTCGATCTTGTTGCCGCGGACGAACCGCTGGGGATCGATCATCTCCAGAAGTGCAGTGAACGACTCCGTGTATCCGTTGTGCGGGGTGGCGCTGAGGAAAAGACGGTGCTCAGACCGCTCTGCGATCTCTCGAACGGCGCGGGTCCGCTGGGAGTCGACCGCGTATCCCCTGCGCTCCTGCCCGACCTTATTGGTGCGCACCGGACTGCTCGGGGCCACGTGGTGCGCCTCGTCGACGACAAGGATGTCGAAGGCGAAGCGCTGGGTGGTGTCGGCGAACGCGGCTCGGAGCAGTCGCTGAGCCCGCTGCCCGGGCAGCCATGCCATCGAGACGATGATCCGAGGGAAAAGCGTGAACGGGTTCGCGTGGACGCCATGGGATCGGCGTACATCCTTCATGGTCTCCGAATTGACGACGGTGAAGTCGAGGCCGAACTTTTCCTGCATCTCGTCTTGCCACTTGAAGGCCAGGCCCGCAGGGCAGACCACGAGCACGGTCCGGGCGCGATGACGCAGGAGGAGCTCCTGGATTACCAGACCGGCCTCGATCGTCTTGCCAAGGCCGACATCATCAGCGAGCAGCAAATTGGCGCGCGGGCTCGCCAAGGCTCGCTTGAGTGGAGTGAGTTGGTACGGCTCGACGTTGGCACCACTGCGGAATGGGGCCTGGACCGTGCCATCGTCGGCGCTGGTGATCGCGCCCCAACGCAACGCGTCGATGAAGGCCGCGAGCCTATTGGGATCGTCGAACCTCTCGGGATCGATATCCACAGGAAGACCGAGGTGAGCCAGCGCGCTGCGACCTTGCTCAAGCTCCCAAACTACTCTGAGCTCGTGCCCGAGTCTGTCCTCCTGCACGGACTGGAGGGTGACTGCATGCTGAAGTTGCGAGGCAGCATCGTCGGCAGTGCTCCGACCCAACCCTTGCTGCTGCACGTCGACGACGGCCCAGTTGGCCCCGCGCACGGTAACAATCTGTCCGACTTCGGGCACGGCCACGGGCGGAATCACAACTTCAGTCACACTAAATAACACTAACCCCGCTGATTCACGGGCCGGTGTGACTGCTGCTGTCGGGTGACGGCGGGCTTGTTTTCGCGTAAGG
>NZ_BAAAQG010000013.1:129654-194688 GCF_039531545.1 Dietzia cercidiphylli | reverse complement strand
TGCCAGCGCCGATGGTACTGCACTCGTGAGGGTGTGGGAGAGTAGGTCACCGCCGAACACAACTTCATGACCAGCGGGAGGGACTTAATGTTCCTCCCGCTGGTCTTATTTGTGCTCCATACTTCAACAGCAGTGCCGGTCGCCCGGCGCACGTAAGGTGAACGACGTGAACGAACCCCGGTCAGAACAGCCAGATCGCACTCCCCGACGAGGCGATGGTGACGTACCGCGTAGGGGCGACCGGGCCTCCAGCGGTGGTCGGAGAGACAACAGTTCCTTCGGTGAACGTCGCGGCAGACGCTACGACGGGTCGGGGACCGACGAGTCGGGTCGGCGACGCGCCGCAGCCGGCGAGGCACCCGGCGGTCGCGAGGGTGCAGGTCGGACCGGGGGACAACGGACCGGCGCCCCGCGTGCGGGTCAGGGTCGTGGTGACGCCGGCGCCGACCGCCGTGGTGGGGCGGCCCGGGCTGTACCGCGCGGCGGCGGACGACAGGGTGACGACCGGCGCTCCGGTGGTCGTCCGGGGCAGGACGCCCGGCAGGCCGCACGCGTCGACGAGCCGACGCTCCCCGACGAGATCGAGGCCGCGGATCTCGACATGGAGATCCGGAGGGACCTCCGTGGGCTGGACAAGGCCAACGCCGAGCTCGTGGCACGGCACCTGGTCGCCGCGATGCACTTCGTCGACGACGATCCCGAGCTGGCTCTCGCCCACGGCCGGGCCGCGAAGAATCGCGCCGGGAGGATAGGCGTCGTCCGGGAGACCCTCGGCGTGCTCGCATACCGGGCCCGTGAGTGGTCCGAGGCCCTCGGGGAACTGCGTGCGGCCCGCCGGATCTCGGGAGGGCCCGGACTTCTCGCGATGATGGCAGACTGCGAGCGGGGCCTCGAGCGTCCGCAGAAGGCCATCGAACTCGCCCGGGGGGAGGAATCCCGCCAGGTCTCCGGTGAGGACCTCGTGGAACTACGCATCGTCGAGGCCGGTGCGCGGGTGGATATGGGCCAGCTCGACGCCGCCCTGGTGACCCTCCAGGACGCCGGCGCCGACCCGGCGGCGGTGGGCGAGGAGGCGGCACGGTTGGACTACGCGTACGCGGAGGTGCTGTTGGCGTCCGGTCGGAAGGACGAGGCCGCCGCGTGGTTCGGGCATGCGGTCGCGGCCGACCCGGACCATCACACGGACGCGGAGTCGCGTCTGGCAGAGCTCGAGGACTAGCCGCCGGTGTCACCAGCCACTCTGTCGGATCTGCACGACGCACTTCTCGTGGACCTCGACGGGACTCTCATCCGCGGTTCCGAGCCCATACCCGGCGCGGCCGAAGCGCTGGACGGGTCGGGGCTCCCGGTGGTCTACGTGACCAACAATGCGAGCCGTGCCCCCGCCGACACCGCAGCGCACCTCCGCGAACTGGGTTTCACGGCCCGCACGTCCGACGTCATGACGAGCGCCCAGGCGGCCGTGATGATGTTGGTCGATCACGTCGACGCCGGCGCGAGGGTTCTCGTCGTGGGACACGCCAGCTTCCGCGACCTCGCACGGGAAGCGGGCTACGAGGTCGTCCTCTCGGCCGACGATCATCCGGAGGTGGTCCTCCAGGGACTGTCCCGCGAGCTGACCTGGGGCGATCTCGCCGAAGGGTGTCTCGCCATCCGCCGTGGGGTTCCCTGGGTGGCCTCCAACACCGACACGACGCTACCCACCGAGCGGGGCCTGCTCCCCGGGAACGGCTCGCTGGTCGCCGCGCTCCGGGCGGCGACGGACCGCGAACCCGTCGTGGCGGGAAAGCCGGCCGCCGGGGTCCTCAGGGCTGCCGCCGACCTCGTCGGCGCGACGCGTCCACTGGTCATCGGCGACAGGCTCGACACCGACATCGAGGGCGCGGTGGCGGCTGGTATGCCCGCACTGCTGGTCCTGACCGGTGTCCACGGGACGGCCGATCTGCTGGTCGCCGACGAGCGTCGTCGCGCCACCCATCTGGCCCGGGACCTGGCGGCGCTCGCCGCGCCGCCCGAGTCCAGTCATATCGACTCGGCCGCCGAACTCGACGCGAGGGTGCAGGACGGGGCTCTTCACCTGCAGGGGATCCCGGAGACGCTCAGCGGTGTCGATCTGGCGCGCAGCGTCATCCGTCAGGCATGGCGCCACGGAGTGAGCGCCATCGGGGATCCCGGTGGCGGTGCGCGGTCGCGGCTCGCCGATGCGGGACTCGTCGTGGGCTAGCGTGGACCGCGTGAGCACACCCGGACCGACACCACTGCCCGGGCCCGCGGGCCCGGACGTCGACGAGCTCCGCTCGGCGTTCGACGATCTCCTCGCTGACTCCGTCGGGCCGTCGACGGCCGGAGTCGACGGAGGCGACGGAGGCGGGGTGGTCCGTGACGATCAGGTCAGGGCCCTGGACGCCGCTCATGACCTGCTCGCCCGAGCGCTCTCCGCCCTGGACTCCGCCCGCTGATGGCGGTCACTCGGAGGCGCCTGGACGCCGAGCTGGTCCGCCGCAAGATGTGTGACAGTCGGGAACGCGCCAGGGACCTCATCGACTCGGGGCGAGTGATCGTCAACGGGGTGGCAGCCCGCAAGCCCGCGACCCAGGTGGAGCCGACCACCTCGATCGCGCTCGCCGCGTCGAACGAACCGGACTGGGCCTCGCGGGGAGCCCACAAACTCATCGGTGCGCTGGACGTCTTCGGCGTGGGCGTGGCCGGGGCGCGCTGTCTGGACGCCGGTGCCTCCACGGGAGGCTTCACCGATGTCCTGCTCTCACGGGGTGCCTCCCGCGTCGAGGCGGTGGACGTGGGCTACGGGCAACTCGTGTGGCGCCTGCGCAGCGACGGTCGCGTCGGGGTCCACGACAAGACCAATGTGCGATCCCTCACTGCCGAGGACATCGGGGGGGAGGTCGACGTGGTGGTCTCGGACCTGTCCTTCATCTCCCTCCCGCTCGTCCTGCCCGCACTGACCGCGTGCGTCCGCACCGGCGGGGATCTGCTGCCGATGGTCAAACCGCAGTTCGAGGTGGGCCGCGAGCGGGTCGGCCAGGGTGGCGTCGTCCGCGACCCCGCCCTCCGGATCAAGTCGGTCACGGGTGTCGCGCGCGCCGCTGCGTCGCTCGGGCTGGAGGCGCTCGGCTGCGTGGCCAGCCCGCTCCCCGGGCCGTCCGGGAACGTCGAGTACTTCCTTCACCTACGCAAGACCGAGTCGGGTGTCCCGGCCGAGCTGTCGCGCGAGGCGTCGGACACCATCCACCGCGCTGTGGAGGAGGGGCCGAGATGACGGACATGACAGGTCAGGGGACACCCCGCCGGATCCTGCTCGAGGCCAACCTCGACCGGCCGGACATCGTCGCCATCGTCGCCCAGGTCGTCGACGCCTGCGCGAACCGGGGGATCGCGGTGCGCATGCTCGCCGACACGAGTGAGAACGTCGCCACGGGGACGGGCGTGGAGTCGGTCGCCGACACTCCGCACGCCGCCGACGGGTGCGAGCTCGTCCTGGTCCTGGGTGGGGACGGGACGTTCCTGCGGGCGTGTCAGTACGCCACCGCGGCCGATGTGCCGGTGCTGGGGGTCAACCTCGGGCATGTCGGGTTCCTCGCCGAGTCGGAGGTCTCCTCGCTGCACGGGGTCGTCGAACAGATCGCCGACCGGGACTACCGGGTGGTCGAGCGCATGACGGTCGAGGCCACCGTCATGCACGGGGACACCGTCCTCGGCCACGACTGGGCGCTCAACGAGGTGAGTATCGAGAAGGTCTCCCGGCAGGGCGTCCTCGAGGCGTCGGTCGAGATCGATGGGCGACCGGTGAGCGACTATGGGTGCGACGGCATGCTCGTGTCGACCCCGACCGGGTCGACGGCCTACGCGTTCTCCGCGGGAGGGCCGATCGTCTGGCCGGAGCTCGACGCGATCCTGGTGGTCCCGAACAACGCCCATGCCCTGTTCGCCCGGCCCATGGTGGTGGCGCCGAGTTCGCGTGTCGCCGTGGAGACCGGGACCCGGTCGGGGCCCGCGGTGGTCGTGCTCGACGGGCGGCGGCTGGTCGACGCCCCCGCCGGTAGCCGCGTGGAGGTGGTGCGCGGCCGGAGGCCGGTCAAGTGGGTGCGATTGGACGACTCACCGTTCACGGACCGACTGGTGACCAAGTTCGAACTCCCGGTGACCGGGTGGCGTGGCCGGTCCGCCGCCCGCCCCCTCCCCTAGGGTGGGTGCGTGCTCATGGAACTTCGGATCAGCGGACTCGGCGTCATCGACGAGGCCGTGGCCGATTTCGCCCCGGGCCTGTCGGTCCTGACCGGTGAGACCGGCGCCGGCAAGACCATGGTCGTCACCGGTCTGAGGCTTCTGGCCGGGGGGCGCGCCGATCCGGGCCGGGTTCGCCGCGGTGCCGACAAGGCCGTGGTGGAGGGGCGGTTCGACCTGGCCGCCGCGGCGACGATGGCTTCCGAGGACAGAGACCAGCTCGACAGACTCCTCGAGGAGGCGGACGTTGAGCTCGACGAGGACGGGACGGTGATCGCGGCCCGCCGGGTCGGCGCCGACGGACGCTCCCGGGCCCGGTTGGGTGGTCGGTCGGTGCCCGCCGGCACCCTGGCCCGGTTCTGTTCCCCGGTACTCGCGGTCCACGGCCAGAACGACCAGCTCCGGCTCCTGCGTCCTGACCGGCAGCGCGAGGCGGTCGACTCCCACGGGGGCGAGCGGGCGCGGGTCGCACTCAGGGCGTACCGGGAGACCTTCCACCGGTGGCGTGAGGCCGAGAGGTCGCTGGCAGAGCGCACGGGGCGCGCCCGCGAGCTGGCCCGCGAGGCCGACCTGCTGCGCCACGGGCTCGACGAGATCGACGCCCTGGACCCCAGACCGGGGGAGGAGGCCGAGCTCGACGCGGTCATCCGGCGTCTCACCGACTCGGAGGAGTTGCGTGAGGTGGCCGGGCAGGCGCACGAGACCCTGACGGGAGACGGAGAGACCGCGGAGCCGGTCGTCAACGTCCTGGATCAATTGCGGCAGCGGCTCGCGGGGGCGGGGGACCCCGCCCTGGATCCCATCGCCACGAGTATCGACCAGGCCGTCGCCGCGCTGGGGGACGCCGCGACCGAGCTCGGCCTCTACCTGGCCGAACTCCCGGTGGACGCGGCCGACCTCGATGCGGCACTCGAGAGACGGCATGATCTCAGGGCGCTCACCCGGAAGTACGGGACCGACGTGGACGACGTGATCGAGTGGGCCGCGAAGGCGCGCATCCGCCTGTCCGAGGTGGACACCTCCGACTCCGCTGTGGCCGACCTCACGGCCACGGTCGCGAGGCTCGCCCTCGAGCTGGAGGAGCGGGGGGCCGAGCTCACCGCCATCCGCAGGGCGGCGGGGGAGGACCTGGCACGACGCGTCACCTCGGAGCTGGCCGAGCTGTCCATGGGCGGAGCCGGGCTGGTCGTCAGGGTCACCCCTGCCGGGGACGGCCTCGGCGCCGCGACGGAGTCCGGCCTGGACGACGTGGAACTGGCTCTCGACGGGCCGTCGGGGGTCGTCCCGTTGGGCCGGGGCGCCTCCGGCGGCGAGCTGTCCAGGGTGATGCTGGCCCTGGAGGTCGTCCTGGCGGAACGTTCCGGTGGCGGGACGTTGGTGTTCGACGAGGTGGACGCAGGAGTGGGTGGACGCGCCGCGCTGAGCATCGGCAAGCGTCTGGCCAGGTTGGCCAGGACCCACCAGGTGATCGCCGTGACCCACCTCGCGCAGGTCGCCGCGTACGCGGACACGCACCTCGTGATCCACAAGGCCGCGGACTCCACGGGTGGGGACGGTGTCGTGTCCGGTGTGCGCGCGGTCGACGACTCGGACAGGGTCATCGAACTCGCGCGGATGCTCGCCGGGATGGAGGACACCGACACCGGTCTCGCGCATGCTGAGGAGCTCCTCGGCAAGGCGCAGTCGGAGAAGTCTCAAGCTCAAGTCGACCGTTAATCCGACACGCCGAACCGACCTCCCTCGTCACTCGAATCACACGCGTGATACTCGGGCACATGAAGATGACGGGTCTGCTCAATCGCCGCTCCAACGATCTCGCCGGTGTGGTCGGTACCGTCCGCCAGGTCCGGGCGGGATCACCGGTCCCCCGCAAGCTCGGCTCCAAGGACGTCGCCGTGCTCGACCTCAACCGGACGTCGGCGGCCACCGCCCGCGCCGTCGTCGAGGCCGATGTCGCCGCCGTCGTCCACGTGCCGCGCCCCGGTGAGGAGATGCTGCCCCGTGCCGCGTTCCGGATCCTCGCCTCGTCGACCATCCCCGTCATCGAGGACGCGGACCTCGCCGAGGTCGAGGACGGGACCCGGGTCCGCATCGACGAGGGCGTGGTCTACTCGGTCAAGACCGAGGGCCAGCTGGCCACCGGCCGTGAGGTCGGCCCCGAGACCCTCCTCTCCGAGGTCCACGCCGCGGAGAACGGGTACGTCGAGTCCGCGCTGGCGCACCTGGCCAACGCCACGGAGTTCCTCAGCCTCGAGCACCAGTTGCTCCTCGACGGCGAGGGCCTTCCCGGGATCGACGTGGACTTCACCGGTCGCCACGTGGTGGTGGTGACCGGGGACCGGGCCTCGGAGGCGCAGCTCTCCGATCTCAAGCCCTTCATGAAGGAGTACCGACCGCTGGTCGTGGGTGTGGACGGGGGGGCCGAACTGCTGCGTGCGGCCCGGATCTCCGCCGACGTCGTGGTCGCGACCCCCACCGGGGTCTCCGACGAGGTGCTCACGGACGGCGCGGTCCTGGTCGTGCCGGCGGATCGCGACGGCAGGGCCGAGGGGCTCGAGCGGGTCACGGAGCTGGGCGTGGGGGCCACCACGTTCCCCGCCGCGGCGACCGCACGCGACATGGCCCTGCTGCTGGCCTTCCACGGCGGAGCCGAGATGATCGTGGTGACCGGCGACGACCGCGGACTCGAGAACGCGTTCGGCGCCTCCTCCGCACCGTCGTCGACCATGGTCGACACCGCCGTGTCGTCCCGCCTCGTCCACGCCGACGCGTGTGCGACTCTGTACCGCTCGCGAGGTGCCGGGATCGGGCTGGCCCTCGTGGTGCTCGCGGCGCTCATCGCGGTGGCCGCGGTGGTGGTCGCCCGCGACTCCGCCCAGGACCTGCTCATCTGGGCCATCGACGTATGGAACACCTTCGCCCTCTGGGTCCAGGGGCTCGTCCGTTGATCTCTCTGCGTCGCCACGTTCTCACGCTGGTCGCCGTGTTCCTGGCCCTGGGGCTGGGGGTGGTCCTGGGGTCGACGTCCGTGGCGACGTCGATCCGGGACGCGGTGGTCGACCGCGAGGAGACGACGGCGGCGCAACTCGAGTCGACCCGGGCCGAGTCGGCCGAACGGCGACTCGCCGTCGACCGGCTCGACGACATGGCCGGTGAGCTCGCCCGGCCGGTACTGGACGGCACCCTCGAGGATCGCCCCGTGCTGGTCGTGGTGGCCCCCGGGGCGTCCGACGAGGACGTCAGCGCCGCCGTCGACGTCATCGGTGCGGCCGGCGGCATCGCCGCAGGACGGGTGACACTCACCGACAAGGCCGTCGACCCGGATGCCGACGCCGAGGTCCAGGCACTCGTGGCCAACCTGCCGATCGGAGACGCACCGGCCACCGATGCGGACCTGGGGACCCAACTGGGCACCGCCGTGGGCCGTGCCGGGTTGCTGCGGACCGAGGACGCGGAACCACACCTCGACGACGACGACCGCGAGACGGTCCTCACCACCCTGTCGGACGCGGGACTCGTCGAGTTCGAACCCGGCACCCTGAGACCAGGTCAGCTGGCGCTGGTCGTCACAGGCCCCGGCGAGGCCGAGTCGACCGCGGTCCGGGTGGCCTCGTTCGCGCGGACCCTGGACCGCGAGGGCGCGGGAGCGGTCGTGTCGGCCGAACTCACGGGCGCTCAGGGGTACGACGCGGTCACCGTGCTGCGCTCCTCCGGCGAGGACGGTGTCTCGACCGTCGACTCCGCGGGCTCGGACTCCGGCCGGCTGGCCACGGGGCTCGCGCTGGCGGAGCAGCTCGCGCGGGGGCAGGGACACTACGGGCTGCGCCCGGATGCGACCGCGGCGGTGCCGTCGCTCCCCACCGCGCCCGCTCGGTGATAGCCTGAAGCCCCGTGGGGTGCACCGGAGCCACACCAGCATTCATCCATTCCGGCGTCTGGACACGGGAGTCCCCTTGGCACTGAACCGAGCCGCATCGCGGTCCGCGACCAAGCACATCTTCGTCACCGGTGGCGTGGCGTCGTCGCTGGGTAAGGGGCTCACCGCCTCCAGCCTGGGGCAGCTTCTGACCGCGCGCGGACTCCGCGTGACCATGCAGAAGCTGGACCCGTACATCAACGTGGACCCGGGGACGATGAACCCGTTCCAGCACGGGGAGGTGTTCGTCACCGAGGACGGTGCGGAGGCCGACCTCGACCTGGGGCACTACGAGCGCTTCCTCGACCGCGACCTGAGCGCCAACGCCAACGTCACGACCGGCCAGGTGTACTCGGCCGTCATCGCCAAGGAGCGTCGCGGCGAGTACCTCGGGGACACCGTCCAGGTGATCCCGCACATCACCGACGCGATCAAGGAACGCATCATCGCGATGGGCGCGCCCGATGAGCAGGGCCGCCGCCCCGACGTGGTGATCACCGAGGTCGGTGGCACGGTCGGCGACATCGAGTCCCAGCCCTTCCTGGAGGCCTGCCGGCAGGTCCGCCACGAGGTCGGACGCGAGAACATCTTCTTCCTCCACGTCTCACTGGTCCCGTACCTCGCACCGTCGGGTGAGCTCAAGACCAAGCCCACCCAGCACTCCGTGGCGGCGCTGCGGTCCATCGGTATCGTCCCGGACGGCCTCGTCCTGCGGTGCGACCGCGAGGTGCCGGACGGGCTCAAGTCCAAGATCGCGCTCATGTGCGACGTGGACCTCGAGGGCGTGGTCTCCACCCCCGACGCCCCGAGCATCTACGACATCCCGAAGGTGCTCTTCGGTGAGCATCTCGACACCCACGTCATCCGCAAGCTCAACCTGCCCTTCCGGGACGTCGACTGGACCGTGTGGGGTGAACTCCTCAAGCGAGTCCACGAACCGCGCGAGGAGGTCGAGATCGCCCTGGTGGGCAAGTACATCGACCTGCCCGACGCCTATCTGTCGGTGACCGAGGCCCTGCGCGCAGGCGGGTTCGCCCACCGGGCGAGGGTCAACATCCGGTGGGTGGAGTCCGATGCCTGTGCCACCGAGGCCGGCGCGCGGGAGGCCCTCCGGGGCGTCGACGGCATGCTGATCCCCGGCGGTTTCGGTATCCGTGGGATCGAGGGCAAGCTGGGCGCCATCTCGTGGTCGCGGAAGAACCGCATCCCGTTGCTCGGACTGTGTCTGGGCCTGCAGTGTTCGGTCATCGAGGCGGCCCGGTCGGTCGGGCTCGACGGGGCCTCGTCCAGTGAGTTCGAGCCGGACACCGAGCATCCGGTGATCTCCACGATGGCGGACCAGGTCGACGCGGTGGCCGGCAACGCCGATCTCGGCGGGACGATGCGCCTGGGTGCGTACCCGGCGGTGCTCACCAAGGGCTCGCTGGTGGCGGAGGCGTACGGCGCCACGGAGATCTCGGAACGGCACCGGCACAGGTTCGAGGTCAACAACGCCTACCGCGACAAGATCGCCGAGTCCGGTCTGCGGTTCTCCGGCACCTCGCCCGACGGTCACCTGGTGGAGTTCGTCGAGTACCCGCCGGAGCAGCACCCCTTCTTCGTGGCCACCCAGGCCCACCCCGAGTACAAATCGCGGCCGACACGCCCCCACCCGCTGTTCGCCGCGTTCATCAAGGCGGCCCTGGACTACGAGAACGAGATGCGGCTGCCGGTCGAGCCGTGGCGGGCCGATCAGTCGGGGGAGTCCGCTCACGCGACAGTCGCCGCGCCGGACGCCGAGACGTCCAGCGTGCGCGCCGATGACGTCGCCGCCGGGCTGACCTCCGACGTCCGCTCGGGCGGGAGCTGATCGCCGGTGTCGGATTCCGGTGCCCCCGGGTCGCACGAGTACCGCACCGTCGCCAGTCGGGAGGTCTTCGACGGCCGGATCGTCCGGCTGCGGGTGGACACCCTCACGATGCCGGGCGGGGGCACCGCCGACCGTGAGATCTGCGGTCACGACGACGCGGTCGCGGTGATCGCGCTCGATGACTCCGATCAGGTGACGCTCGTCCGCCAGTACCGCCACGCGGTGGGGGAGCGGCTCTGGGAGCTGCCGGCCGGGCTGTGCGACGTCGACGGCGAACGGCCGGTGGAGACCGCGCAGCGCGAACTGGTCGAGGAGACCGGTCTGGAGGCGAGATCCTGGGAACCGGTGATCTCGATCGTTCCGTCACCGGGGTTCTGTACCGAACGCGTCCACGTGTTCCTGGCCAGGGACCTGCGTGAGGTGACCCGGCCGGAGGCCCGGCACGAGGAGGCGGACATGGAGGTGGCCCGGATGCCGTTCTCCGAGGCCGTGGACGCGGTCCTGGACGGGCGCATCGTCAACGGCATCGCAGTGGCCGGGATCCTCGCCGCGCGCGCGTCGATCGCCGGGCGCTGACGGGGCGTCCCCCGATGACGCCGGCCGTACCGCGATGACCCGGTCGGACGGCGCCGCGGTCCAGATCCGCGGATACCTCGACCACCTCGCCGTCGAACAGGGGGCCTCCGCCCACACCCTGGCCGCCTACCGTCGTGACCTCGAGAAATACCGGCTGTACCTCGCGGAGTCGGGCGTCGGGGACCTCGGGGCGGTGACCGAGTCCCATGTCGAGGAGTTCCGGGCGCGGCTCGCCACCGCGGATCCGGACGCTGGTAGGAGGGCGCTCGCGCCCAGTTCGGTCGCCCGTGCCCTGGCTGCGGTCCGGGGACTGCACCGGTTCGCCACCAGGGACGGGGTGACCCGTGTCGACGCCGCGGCGGCCGTGACCCCGCCGCGGCCACCACGACGGCTGCCCAAGGCGCTACCCGTGGACCGGATCATCGCGGTGATCGAGGCCGCCGGCGGGACCGAGGTGGACACCGACCCCGCGCGATTACGGGACCGGGCGATGCTCGAACTCCTCTACGCGACCGGCGCGCGGGCGGCCGAGCTCGTGGGTCTCGACGTGGACGACCTCGACGGTCTCGACCTCCCCGGCGGGGGCACGGTGATCCTGCGCGGGAAGGGGGGCAAGGAGCGGGTGGTCCCGGTGGGGCGTCCTGCCTGCGATGCGGTCGGCGCCTACCTGGTGCGTGCCCGTCCCGCACTGGCGGTCCGAGGCGGCCCGGCGCTGTTCCTCAACGCCCGGGGCGGCCGCATCACCCGGCAGTCCCTGTGGAACGTGGTGTCGGTGTCCGCGGAGCGGGCGGCGGTCGGCCCCGACGTCTCGCCGCACTCCTTCCGACACTCCTTCGCGACCCACCTGTTGGACGGCGGGGCGGACATACGGGTGGTCCAGGAGCTGTTGGGGCACGCCTCGGTCACCACGACGCAGGTCTACACCCTCGTCACCGTCGACACGCTCCGCGAGGTCTGGGCCGAGTGCCACCCCCGGGCACGGTAACGTGACCGGGGACCGGCCTGAGCGCAGGTGACGACGAAGCGAGAGGAGACGCGGGTGGCGCAGGACTCTGGGACGATGGATCCCGCACTGTTCTCCCGCGCGGAACTCCTCGGCGCCGACGACCCGGCGGCGGGCGAGGGCTTCTCGGCCATCCCCGAACCGCAGCCGCTGACCTCCCACGGCCCCGCCATGGTGCTCTCGATGTGCAACCAGAAGGGCGGGGTCGGCAAGACCACCAGCACGATCAACCTGGCCGCCGCCCTCGCGGAGTACGGCCGCCGGGTCCTCGTGGTGGACCTCGACCCCCAGGGCGCGCTGTCCGCGGGCCTGGGCATCCCGCACCACCAACTCGACCTGACGGTCTACAACCTCCTGGTGGACACCACCGTGTCGACGGAGGAGGTGCTGGTCCGCACCCGGGTGGAGGGGGTGGACCTCATCCCCGCCAACATCGACCTGTCCGCCGCGGAGATCCAGCTGGTCAACGAGGTGGGGCGCGAACAGGCGCTGGGCCGTGCGCTGTACCCGGTGCTCGACCGCTACGACTACGTCCTGATCGACTGCCAGCCGTCACTGGGGCTGCTCACCGTCAACGCACTGGCCTGTTCGGACGGCGTGTTGATCCCGATGGAGTGCGAGTACTTCTCGCTGCGTGGGCTCGCCCTGTTGACGGACACCATCGACAAGGTCCGCGACCGGATCAACCCGCGTCTGCACCTGACCGGGATCCTGATCACGATGTTCGACCGCCGGACGGTCCACGCCCGCGACGTCCTCGGCCGCGTCGTCGAGGTGTTCGGTGACCAGGTCTTCGACACCCTCGTCACCCGTACGGTCCGCTTCCCGGAGACCACCGTCGCCGGCGAACCCATCACCACGTGGGCGCCCAGATCTGCAGGTGCGCAGGCCTACCGGGCGCTGGCTCGCGAGGTCATCCAGCGCGGCAGGTGAGCGGTCCGGTGACCGGGGTCGGGCACCCGCCGGGGGAGGGACCCGGCGAGGTAGACGCCGCCCAGGTTGATGCCACCGAGGTCGAAGACCCGCGCGCGTTCACCGTCCACCTGACCAACTTCACCGGCCCGTTCGACCTTCTCCTGAAGTTGATCGACTCGCGCCGTCTCGACGTGACCGAGGTCGCCATCCACTCGGTCACCGACGAGTTCATCGCGCACGCCCGCGAGCTGGGTCGGGAGGCGGGCCTCGAGGAGGTCACCGAGTTCCTGGTGGTGGCGGCCACGCTGCTCGACCTCAAGACCGCACGCCTCGTGCCGTCCGGTGAGGTCCAGGACCTGGAGGATCTGGCGCTGCTCCAGGCTCGGGACCTGCTCTTCGCCCGTCTCCTGCAGTTCCGGGCGTTCCGGCAGGTGGCCGAGTTGTTCGCCGAGCTCGACAGGACCGCCCGTCACTCCCACCCGCGGACGGCGGGTCCGGACGACGAGTTCCTGGACCTGCTGCCCGAGGTGGAGCTGGGCGTCGACGTCGAGCAGTTCGCCACCATCGCCGCCGTGGCGTTCCGACCCCGGCCGGTGGAGGAGGTGGGGGTCTCGCACGTCCACACCCCGGCCGTGTCCGTCCCCGAGCAGGCCGCCCGCGTCCTGGAGTTACTGAAGTTCCGGGGCCGGGACCAATGGGTCGACTTCCGGGAGCTGGTCTCCGGGTGCGGCGAATCCCTCGTCGTCGTCGCCAGGTTCCTCGCCCTGTTGGAGTTGTACAGGGCGCGCGCCGTGGCGCTCGCCCAGGACGAGGCGCTCGGTGACCTGTTGGTGAGTTGGACGGGCGAGGAGGCGGCTGAGGTGACGCGCGGGAGGGACGAATGGACGTGACGGAGGACGACGACGTGCGTGCGGTGGGACCGAACGGTGACGACGACGACGAGCTCGACGAGCCCGGGGCCCCGCCGCTGCGTGCCCGACTCGAGGCGCTTCTGCTGGTCGTGGACCAGCCGACCGCCGAGGGGTCGCTGGCAGCCGCGGCGGGCTCGACGCCCGCGGAGGTGGCGGCCGAGATGCGTGGGTGGCGGGATGACCTCACGGCGGTGGGCAGCGGGATCGACCTGAGGCGGACCGACGAGGGCTGGCGTCTCTACACCCGTCGAGAGTACGCACCGTACGTGGAGCGCCTACTCACCGACGGCACCCGGTCCACCCTCACCCGTGCGGCGCTGGAGACCCTGGCGGTGATCGCGTACCGCCAACCCGTCACCCGGGCGCGCGTGGCGGCCGTCCGCGGGGTCAACGTGGACGGCGTGATGCGGACCCTCGTGGCCCGCGGTCTGGCCGTGGAATGCGGCACCGACGCGGACACCGGGGGCATCCTGTATAGGACCACGGAGCTATTTCTGGAAAGATTGGGACTGACGTCGCTCGACGAGCTCCCGGACATCGCCCCGTTGCTGCCGGATGTCGACCTGGTCGACGAGATGAGCGACGATCCCGCGGAGGACCCGCGGATACCCCTGGGGCGGCGCAGGACCGCTGCGCCCGACCCCGCCCATGAACACCAGAACGAAGAGATGTGACGCACTCATGACTGAGTCCGCTGGCCGAGACGGCTCACCGGTCCGCCTCCAGAAGATCCTGGCGCAGGCCGGGATCGCCTCCCGCAGGGCCTCGGAGGACCTCATCGCCCGCGGGCGGGTGGAGGTCAACGGGAAGATCGTGCGCGAGATGGGCGTCAAGGTCGATCCCACCACCGCGGTGATCCGCGTGGACGGCACCCGGATCGTCCTCGACGACGACCTGGTCTACCTGGCGCTCAACAAGCCCCGCGGGTACCACACCACCATGTCCGACGAGATGGGCCGGCCCTGCGTGGGCGACCTGGTCGCCGACCGCGTCGACGCCGGACAGCGGCTCTTCCACGTAGGCCGCCTGGACGCCGACACCGAGGGGCTGCTGTTGGTGACGAACGACGGCGAGCTCTCGCACCGGCTGATGCACCCGTCCTACGAGGTGTCCAAGACCTACATGGCCACCGTGACGGGAGTCGTCGGCAAGGGCGTCGGCAAGAAGCTCCGCGACGGTGTGGAGCTCGAGGACGGCCCGGCCAAGGTCGACCAGTTCGCGATCGTCGACGTCCACGAGGGACGCTCGCTGGTCAAGGTCGTGCTCCACGAGGGGCGCAAGCACATCGTCCGCCGACTTCTCGACGAGGTCGGGTATCCCGTCGAGTCGCTGGTGCGGATCCGCTTCGGCGCCGTGGCACTGGGCGACCAGCGCGCGGGGAGCTTCCGCAAGCTCAACCGCAAAGAGGTCTCGGATCTCTACGCCGCGGTGGGCCTGTGAGCGCGCAGGCCGGACCCACCGGCGTCCCGCGGCGACGGATCGCGATCGACGGTCCCGCCGGCACCGGTAAGTCGACCCTCGCCCGGACGCTCGCCGAGCGGCTCGGCGGGGCGTACCTCGACACCGGTGCGATGTACCGGGTGGCGACGCTGCAGGTGTTGCGCGCCGGGATCGACCCGGAGGACGCCGCCGCGGTGATCGCCGCGTCCGCCGATCTGCCGATGGAGATCGGCACCGATGCGGGATCCGAGCGGATCCTGCTCGCCGGCGAGGACGTGAGCGACGAGATCCGCACCGCCCGCGTCACCGCGGGCGTCTCGGCGGTCTCCGCCGTACCGGAGGTCCGGGCCAATCTGGTCGGGCTCCAGCGTCGGCTGGCCTCCGGGGGCGGCACCGTCGTCCTCGAGGGCCGCGACATCGGCACGGTGGTGCTCCCCGACGCCGAGGTGAAGGTGTACCTCACCGCGAGCCCGGAGATCCGGGCCCGTCGCCGGACCGAGCAGGACCTCGCGGCCGGACGTGACGCCGACTACGACGAGGTGCTCGCCGCGGTGATCGAGCGTGACCGCAAGGACTCCACCCGCGCGGCGAGCCCGCTCCGGCCCGCCGAGGACGCGATCGTCATCGACACCTCAGACCTCACCCTCGACGAGGTGCTCGACCGGTTGGTCGCACTCGCGGAGGGCGCCGACGCGTCGCACGGCGACGCCGCAGAAGGGAACACACAGTGAGCAGCAACGAGGACTTCGACCTCCCCACGGGCCCGGTCGAGGAGACCGTCGAGGACGCCTGGAACGACGACACGGACTGGGACGCCGTGGCCGAGGAGTGGGCCGACGAGATCGGCGCCGAGGTCGACGGGGTGGAGATCCTGCCCACCGTCGCCATCGTGGGGCGCCCCAACGTGGGCAAGTCCACCCTGGTCAATCGGATCATCGGCCGTCGCGAAGCCGTGGTGGAGGATGTCCCCGGAGTGACCCGGGACCGCGTCTCCTACGAGGCCCTGTGGAACGGCCGCACTTTCATGGTTCAGGACACCGGCGGGTGGGAGCAGGACGCCAAGGGCATGCACCGCTCCATCGCGCAGCAGGCCGAGATCGCCATGGGCACCGCCGACCTCATCGTCCTGGTGTGCGACGGGAACGTGGGGATCACCTCCGCGGACGAGACCGTGGCCAAGAGCCTGCGCCGCTCGGACACCCCGGTGATCCTGGCGGTCAACAAGGTGGACAGTGAGAAGGCCGAGCTGCAGTCGGCGGAGTTCTGGGGGCTGGGCCTCGACCAGCCCTATGCCATCTCCGCCGCGCACGGCCGCGGCACCGCCGACCTGCTCGACGAGATCCTGCGCCAGCTGCCCTCCAAGGCCCGGATGCGTGAGGCGACCAACGCGCCCCGGCGCGTGGCGCTGGTCGGCAAACCCAACGTCGGCAAGTCGAGCCTGCTCAACAAGCTCACCGGCGAGGAGCGGTCGGTGGTCGACAACGTCGCCGGCACCACCGTCGATCCCGTGGACTCGTTCGTCGAACTCGGCGGCAAGACGTGGCGCTTCGTCGACACCGCCGGTCTGCGGCGGAAGGTCAACCAGGCGTACGGGCACGAGTACTACGCCTCGCTCCGCACCCGCGGTGCCATCGAGGCCGCCGAGGTCGTGGTGCTGCTGCTGGACGCCTCGGAACCGATCACGGAACAGGACCTGCGGGTCATCTCCATGGTCGCCGACGCCGGTCGGGCACTGGTGATCGCCTTCAACAAGTGGGACCTGGTGGACGAGGACCGCCGGTACGACCTGGACAAGGAGATCGACAGGGAGCTGTCCAAGATCCTCACGTGGGCCTACCGGGTGAACATCTCGGCCACCACGGGCCGCGCCCTGGCCAAGTTGGTGCCGGCGATGGAGGGTGCACTCGACTCCTGGGACAAGCGCATCCCCACGGGGCCCCTCAACACGTGGATGAGCGAGGTCGTGGCCGCCACCCCGCCGCCGATGCGGGGCGGGAAGCTGCCGCGGATCCGCTTCTGCACCCAGGCCACCACCCGGCCCCCCACGTTCGTGTTCTTCTCCACCGGATTCCTGGAGGCGGGTTACCGGCGATTCCTGGAGCGGCGGCTGCGCGAGACCTTCGGCTTCGACGGCTCTCCGGTCCGGGTGAACGTGCGCGTCAAGGAGCGTCGACAGCGCAAGTGACCAGGCGATTGGAGCGCTCCTACAGGCGTGCGCTAGTCTGATCCAGTCGCCGCGCGAGACGCGGTGGCGGGCGGGCTGTGGCGCAGCTTGGTAGCGCACTTGACTGGGGGTCAAGGGGTCGCAGGTTCGAATCCTGTCAGCCCGACACAACACACGAGCAGGGCGGTCTTCCACGAGGGAGACCGCCCTGTCTCATTTCTCGCCTCGGGGCAGCACGCCGGTGTCTAGATGGGGCGACGGATCACCGAGGAGTCCGGGGGAGACGTCCGGGTGCCGATGCGGGCCGGGGATCCGCGCGAGACCTAGTGCCGCGAGGCGGGACGTCCGGCGTCTCACCTCCGAGCGAGTCCAGCCCGGTGGGCACGGCGGCGGCTGCTCGTGGCGTGGCAGTGCTGCCCGGACGCCCGCACGAGGGGCTATCTGCTGATAGCGCCGTGATGTAGCTCACCTGAGAGTACGGTCGGGTCACCGAGGCGGCCGTAGGGTCAGTCGGTCGTCGCCGCCATGAGGAGGCTTCATGCCCGAGGTGACTCGCGATCCTGTCCCGGACTCCGGGGACTGGGCGGGCGTCGATCGTCCAGCGGTCGACGCCGCCGTCGCCGACGCCGTCGCGGCGGCCGAGGCGTTCCGTGCCCTCGACCAGCGGCAGGTCGACACCATCGTCGAGGCGATGTCGCGGGCGGGTATCCGGGCGGCAGGGGAGCTCGCCGCCACCGCGATCGAGGAGACCGGTTTCGGGGTGTTCGAGGACAAGGTGGTCAAGAACTACGTGGCCACCGAGTTCCTCTACGACTACCTCCGGGACAAGAGATCCGTCGGAGTGATCGAGGAGGACATCTCCCGCAACATCGAGCTCGTCGCCGAGCCGATCGGGGTTGTCCTGGCGATCACGCCGGTCACCAATCCGACCTCGACCGTCCTCTACAAGGCGATCGTCGCGGCCAAGACCCGCAACGCGGTCATCTTCCGCCCGTCGCCGATGGCCGTGCGGTCGTGTGAGCGGACCGTGGAGATCCTGCGCGAGGCGGCGGAGGCAGCCGGAATGCCGCCGGGCGCACTCCAGGTGCTCCCCGATGCCGCGCACGAGGTCACGCACTACCTGTTCACGCACCCCGGGATCGACTTCATCTGGGTGACCGGTGGGCAGAAGATCGTCGCCCTCGCCAACTCTGCCGGTAAACCCGCGCTGGGGGTGGGGCCCGGGAACGCGCCCATCTACCTGCACCGGACGGCAGACATCAAGGGCGCCGTCGTTGACATCCTCATCTCCAAGACGTTCGACGCGTCCGTCATCTGCCCCGCCGAACAGACCTGCATCATCGACGAGCCGATCTATGACGAGACGGTGGCCGAGTTCCGGCGGATGGGCGCGCACCTTCTCTCGGACGAGGAGGCCAGGGCACTGGCGGACTTCGCCTTCGGGTGCGGCGACAGGGTGAACGTGGAGGCGTTGGGCCAGCAGGCGCCCGAGTTGGCCGCGCGCGCGGGCATCACAGTTGATCCCGCAGTCAAGATCCTGCTGGCGGAACTGCCATCGGATCTGGAGGCACTCGCCGCCCACCCGTTGGTGCAGGAGAAGCTCATGCCGGTACTGGGTCTCGTCAGGTCTCCGGACTCGGCCCACGGCATCGACGCCGCCGTGCTCGTGACCGAGCACGGGGGACTCGGGCACACCTCGGCGATCTACGCGCGGGACTCCGATGTCATCGACGCGTACGGGCTGGCCGTCCGTACCGGGCGGATCCTCGTCAACGCCCCCACCGCGGTCGGCGCGCTCGGAGGTATCTACAACAACCTGACCCCCACCTTCTCCCTGGGGTGCGGCACGTGGGGAGGCTCGAGCACGACGGAGAACGTCAATTACATGCAGCTGCTCAACATCAAGACCGTCTCCCACCGACGCACCCCGCCCCAGTGGTTCCGTGTCCCGGCGAACACGTTCTTCAACGCGGGTGCGCTCGAGAACCTTCGCGAGGTGCCGTGCACCAGCGTGGTGGTGGTCACCGATGTGCTCAGCGAGCAGCGGGGGGTGGTCGACGAGGTGAGGCGGCACCTGCGGGTGGAGCGGCTGCGGGTGTTCAGCGAGGTGGAACCGGAGCCGGACGAGGCCACCATCCACCGAGGTGTCGACATGCTCCGGGAGGCCGGTCCGGACCTGCTCATCGCGATCGGCGGCGGCTCGGTGATAGACGCGGCCAAGGCGATCCGACTCTTCTACGAGCACCCGGAGGTCACCCTGGACAAGCTCGCCCTCCCGTTCCTCGATCCCCGTAAACGGATGGCGGACTATCCGCAGGAGCCCCACACCCTGCGGCTGGTGGCGGTCCCGACGACTTCCGGGACGGGATCGGAGGTGTCGCCCGCCGCGGTCATCACCGTGGGCGACCGCAAGGAGACCCTGGTCGACTACTCGCTGGTGCCGGACATGGCGATCGTCGATCCCATGCTCACGCTGTCCATGCCCCGCACCCTCACGGTCGACACGGGCGTGGACGCACTGACCCACGCGCTCGAAGCGGCGGCGTCGATCTTCGCCTCGCCCTATACCGACGCGTTCTGCGTGCAGGCCGCCCGGCTGATCTTCGACGCCCTCCCGCGGGCCTATGACCACCCGGACGATCTCGAGGCACGGACGGACATGTCCAACGCCGCCACCCTCGCCGGCCTCGCGTTCTCCAATGCGTTCGTCGGGGTCAACCACGCCCTCGCGCACGCGGTCGGCGCCCGGTTCGGCATCGCCCACGGTCGTGCCAACGGGATCTTCCTGCCGCACACTCTCAGATACAACGCGAGTCTGCCGAGCAAGTTCATGCCGGCACCGGGGTACTCGGCCTACATCGCGCCGGAGAAGTACGCCCAGCTCGGCCGCGTCGTGTTCGGCGGTCGCGAGCCCGAGGAGAGCCGGCGTCGGCTCTTCGACGGAGTCGACGCGCTCCTGCGCCGTCTGGAGATTCCCCGTACGCTCGCGGAACTCGACATCGCCGAGGACAGGTTCCTCGAGGCGCTGCCGGGACTGGCGATGACCGCCTTCCAGGACCTGAGCAATCGCACCAACCCGCGCATGCCGATGGTCGCCGAACTCACCGAGCTGCTCCGGCTCGGCTACTACGGGGAGGCCTCCGGTGCCCACTGACACCGCACACCGGACGGTCGAGATCGCCGCGCCACTGGCCACGGTCCTCGACACGATCCGCGACCTCGAGGGTCAGACGGAGTGGGTCCCCGAGATCCTCGAAGCCGAGGTCCTCGAGGTCTACGAGGACGACGGGCTGCCCGCCACCGCCAGGTTCAAGGCGTCGGCCACGGTCGGCACCGACGCCTACACCCTGACCTACGAGCACCGGGACGACGGGATGGACTGGTCGATGGTCGAAGGCCGCCTGCAGACCGGGCAGGAGGGGGTGTACGACCTGGTGGAAACCGGCCCGGAGTCGACCTCGGTCTCGTTCCGGCTCACCATCCACCACAACCTCCCCATCCCGGGACTCCTGCGCCGACGGGTGATCAGAGGACTCGTCGACAACACGGTCAACGGACTGAGAGAGCACCTCGAATCCTGACGGTGTGACCTGCGCCCCCCGATGGTGGCACCGGGGAACACGGGGCCGCAGCCTACAGTTGTAACCGGTGAGGCAGACCCGTGACACTTGACGCGCCCACGGGGCGCGGGGCGAGGAGAGGCGCATGGTTGACGAGCGCACGCCGCAGACGGCCCGGGAGGGGATCGTGTCGGACGTCGACCGGATGTGTCGGGGAGTCGGTGCGGCTCCGGTCGCGGAGCTGTCCGACCGTGCCGCGCTCCTGGTCGCCTGCGGGCTGGTCGAACCGCGGATCGTCGACGTGGTGCTGGCACGCCTCCACCGCAACCTCCCCTTCCCGTCCGTCGGCGGTTTCCACCAGGTGCGGATCATCGAGGAACAACGCCACGACCTCAGGCGCATCCTCGGCACCCCGGTCCCGTCAGTTCTCCGCGTGGCGCTGCGCACGCGCCTGGCAGACCTCGACCGGAAGTACCTCGTCCTGCGCACCGGTTTCACCCGAGGCGCGGGTGTGTTCGCGTTCCGGATCAAGGACATCCGGGTCGACCGGAGGCGCGGCGTCCATCTGGACACCGACGACCGGGGTCGGCTGTTCGACGCCCTCGCCTCCACCCCCACGATGGCGCCGGTGCCGATGGTGCCCAGGACCATCACCGAGCTGGGGACAGTGGCGGCCGCCTACGGGCAGCGCGAGATGGGGCGGGTGGTCCTGCCGCACCGTGTCCAGGCAGTGGTGGAGTCGTTGCCCTCGCTCCCACGGATCCGGGCGGACAACCGCCGACTCCCCGAGATGTACACCGCGCTGCTCATGGAGGTCGGCGGTCTGTACGACCGACTCATCCGGGCCTACGTCCGCGGCGGGCGGTCGGTGGAGGAGATCCGGTTGCAGTTCGACGCGGAGACCGAGGTGGTGGGGCTCGCCGGAGACCTCTGCCGGCTGCGGGAGACGGCGGCGACGCCGGGTGTCCCGCCCGCGCGTGACGGGTTCACCACCCTGACCGGTATGGGTGCGGCGATCGACGAGGTCTGGGCCGAGGTGGTCGAGCGGGCGGTCGCGTTCCGCGAACTGGTGGAGTCGGTGGAGACCCGCGCCGACGCCGCGGTGTCGGAGGCCGCGCGGCTCGACGACATCGCCCGCGAGCACGGTGTGAGGCCTCCGTCGACCGTGCACGCGCCCAGTCCCGCCGACCTCACGGCCGAGCACCTGGCCGCACGCGCCGGTGACCGGATGCTCTCCACCGAGGCCATGCGCAGGCTGCGCGGACAGATCGACCCTGAGCGCTGACGCAGAGACCAGCGGGGTGCGCCGCCGACCCCGTCAGCCCCTGCGTACGGTGGCATCAACTGTTCTGTAGACCGGGAAGGACTCCACGCGTGGGATTCGCCAACCGCTTCTGGAAGCTGATGGGCTCCACCCAGGGCCGGGACACCTCGCGCGCGCAGAGTGCGGTCGAGGCGTCCCACGGCTTCGACGACTGGGCCTCGGGAATGGAGGACACCGAGTTCGCGGACGCCGCCCACGATCTGCAGCTCTTCGGCGAGTCCCCCGAGGACCTCGCACGATTCCTCGCCCTGGCCCGGGAGGCCGCGTCCCGGGCCGTCGGACTGAGGCCGTTCGACGTCCAGCTCCAGGGCGCACTGAGGATGTTCGCGGGGGACGTGGTGGAGATGGCGACCGGAGAGGGCAAGACCCTCTCTGGTGCGGTCGCGGCGGCCGGGTACGCACTCCAGGGGCACACCGTCCACGTGATCTCCGTCAACGACTACCTCGCGGCCCGTGACGCGCGGTGGATGGGGCCGATGTTCGAGCTCCTGGGGCTGACGGTGGGTCATGTCACCGAGTCGTCGACGCGCGAGGAACGTCGCGGTGCCTACGCCTGCGACATCACCTACGGGTCCGTCTCCGAGATCGGTTTCGACGTCCTGCGGGAGCAACTGGTCACCGATCCGGCGGACCTCATCGCGCCCACGACCGACGTCGCCCTGGTCGACGAGGCGGACTCGGTGCTCGTAGACGAGGCGTTGGTCCCCCTGGTCCTCGCCGGGTCCACCTCCGGCGAGGCGCCCACGGGGGAGATCCTCTCCGCGGTCCGGAAGCTGCGAGCGGGCCGTCACTACGAGACCGACTCCGAGCGGCGCAACATCTTCCTGACGGACGACGGTGCCGAGGCGATCGAGGGCGAACTGGGGATCGGGGACCTCTACGACGCGGAGCATGTCGCCACGACGCTGGTCCAGGTCAATGTCGCCCTACACGCCTGTTTCCTGCTGAGGCGGGACGTGGACTACATCGTCCGTGACGGGCGGGTCCAGCTGATCAACGCCTCGCGGGGTCGCGTCGCCGAACTGCAACGGTGGCCGGACGGACTGCAGGCGGCGGTCGAGGCCAAGGAGGGGGTCGCGGTCTCGGAGGCCGGTCAGATCCTCGACAGCATCACGGTCCAGGCGTTCATCGGCCGATACGACCGCGTGTGCGGAATGACGGGAACGGCCCTCGCGGCCGGGGCGCAGCTGCGCGAGTTCTACTCACTGGGCGTGTCCCAGATCGACCCGAACACCCCCTGCGTCCGGGTCGACGAGGCCGATCGAACGTATATCGACGTCGACAGCAAGACCCGCGCCGTCGTCGAGCACATCGCCGCCGTCCACTCGACCGGCCAGCCGGTGCTCGTGGGTACCCACGACGTCGCGGAGTCGGAGGAACTCGCCGCACGACTGTCCGAGAAGGGCGTGGAGTGCGTGGTGCTCAACGCCAAGAACGACGAGGAGGAGGCGGCCATCATCGCCGAGGCGGGGGACGTGGGCAACGTCACCGTCTCCACCCAGATGGCGGGCCGCGGCACGGACATCAGACTGGGTGGGTCCGACGAATCCCGCCGCGACGAGGTCGTCGAACTCGGTGGACTGCACGTGGTGGGGACCGGGCGGCACCGGACGGAGAGGCTCGACAACCAGCTGCGCGGGCGCGCCGGACGCCAGGGAGACCCCGGAAGTTCGGTGTTCTTCGCCGCGATGGACGACCCGGTCGTGACCTCGGCCCTGGAACCCGAGAAGATCCCCACCGCGCACGACAGGATCAGCGGGCTGCTCAAGGGCAACCGTGGCCGGGACGCGGTCGACCACGCCCAGCGTGTCACCGAGGGCCAGATGCTCGCGATCCACTCCAACACCTGGCGGTACAGCCGACTCCTCGCCGAGCAACGCGCCATCCTCGCCGAGCGTAGGGCGGCCCTGTTGGTCACGGAGAAGGCGTTCGAGGAACTCACCGCGCACGATCCCGGGCGCAGCGCCGAACTCGTGGAGACGCACGGCCGTGACGCCGTGGTGCAGGGGTGCCGGGACATCATGCTGTGGCACCTCGACCGGGGCTGGGCCCGTCACCTGGAGACGATGAACGACGTCCGCGAGTCCATCCACCTCAGGGCCCTGGGGCGGGAGAACCCCCTCGACGAGTTCCACAGGATCGCGATCGATCACTTCAGGGACCTCGCCTCGGACGCGGTCCGGGAGTCCGAGACCACGTTCGCCGAGATCGAGTTCACCGATTCGGGGGTGGATCTGGTGGCCAACGCGATGGCGCGGCCCACCTCGACGTGGACGTACATGGTCCACGACAACCCGATGGCGGCGGGTGGCAACGTCTTCTCCGGGATGATGTCGACCTTCCGATGAGCGCGGCGCGGGAGGGAAGGCGTGAGACCGATCTGCGCGAATGGCGGACCGGCGAGGGCAAGGTTCTCGGTGCGCGCATCCCGCAACCGCGCGACGGGCACCTCTCCGCCGCGGTGCCACCCGGTCTCGGGTACGAACCGCCGCCGCGTGACCCCCAGGTCAGCGACAGATTCTGGACGCTCCCCAACGTCATCTCGCTGGCGCGCATCGCGCTGATCCCGGTGCTCGTGGTGAGCATCCTGGTCTGGGACGACCCGCCGCTGGCGCTGTGGCTCCTCGGCGCGTTGGTCGTCTCCGACTGGCTCGACGGCAAGATCGCACGACTGTGGAACATGCGGTCCACCTGGGGCGAGCGTCTCGACCCCCTCGCCGACCGCATCCTGGTGGCCGCTGTGCCCGTGGCCTTCGCCGTCGCCGGGTACATCCCTGTCTGGGTCGTGGCGATCCTCCTGGTCAGGGACGCGCTGTTGGTGGGGACCGTCCCCGTGTACCGCCGGAGAGGGATCGAACCGGAGGTCACCTACCTGGGCAAAGCCGCCACGTTCGCGCTGTTCTGGTCCCTTCCCCTGCTCCTCGCCGGGTTCGCGGGAGTCCCCGGCGGGGAGGGTTTCCTGATCCTCGGAGAGGCGTGCCTGTACTGGGGTGTGGGCCTCTACTCCTGGAGCGGGTCGATCTACCTGTGGCAGGCCTGGAGGATCGCGCGGTCCGTCCCCCCGCGCCGTCCCGGATCTACTGCAGTGGGGCCGTCCGGCGGTGTGTAATGTCGCCAGATGTACACGCCAAGTGAGCCACGCGAGAAGGGCACGTCAGTGAGTGACCAGAACATCCCCGACCAGCTCCGGTACACCGACGAGCACGAGTGGGTGGAGCGGGTGTCCGACACCCGAGTTCGCATCGGCATCACCGAGTACGCGCAGTCCAAGCTGGGGGACATCGTGTTCGTCCAGCTCCCGGACGTGGGCGGGGAGACCGAGTCGGGTGAGCCGTTCGGCGAGGTCGAGTCGCCCAAGAGCGTCTCCGACCTGTACGCGCCGCTCAGCGGGAAGGTCGTCGAGGTCAACACCGCCCTCGAGACCTCTCCCGAGCTGGTCAACTCCGATCCGTACGGTGAGGGGTGGATCGTCGTCCTCGAGATCCCGGACGTCGACGATCTGGAGACGCAGCTCGAGCAGACGCTGGACTCGGACGGATACGCCAAGATCACGGAGGGCTGAGGGGTAGGGACCGCCCCCGGCCCCGCGCCCGGGCGGTCCGACATAGAATCGCAGGCACCGCATGGTGAGCCCCACGCCCGGGCTCGGACGAGGAGAGACGAACGTGACCGAGAACAAGAACATGCCCGAGGCGACCGCCGAGACCACCTCGGTGTTCCGCGCGGAGCTTCTCAACGAGTCCGATCAGCAGGCGGCTCAGTCCGAGCCCACCGTCACCGGTGTCGAGGGACTGCCCGAGGGGCAGGCGCTCCTGGTGGTCAAGCGAGGGCCCAACGCGGGCTCCCGTTTTCTCCTGGACCAGGCAACCACGTCGGCCGGCCGTCATCCGGACAGCGACATCTTTCTCGATGACGTCACCGTGAGTCGTCGTCACGCGGAGTTCCGGAGCGAGGGCGGTACCTTCAACGTCGTCGACGTCGGATCCCTGAACGGGACGTACGTCAACCGTGAGCCCGTGGACTCCGCCTCGCTGTCGAACGGCGACGAGGTGCAGATCGGCAAGTTCCGCCTCGTCTTCCTGACGGGTACGCCCGGGCAGTGACAGCCGCCGGACACGGCGCCACCGAGGAGGGACACCTCTCCATCGGCGGCGTCATCGCACTCCTGAGTCCGGAGTTCCCGGACCTCACGGTGTCGAAGGTCCGGTTCCTCGAGAACGAAGGACTGGTCACCCCCGAGCGGACCGCCAGCGGGTACCGCCGGTTCAGCGTCGGGGATCGTGAGCGGCTGCGCTATGTCCTCACGGCGCAGCGCGACCGGTACCTGCCGCTCAAGGTGATCCGCGAGGAGTTGGAGGCACTCGACTCCGCGATCGCGGACGGGTCCACCACCGCCCTGCTCCCGCGCCCCGGTGGGGACGGTGTCCCGGGGTCGACCCCGGACGATTTCCGCAGCGACACCGTCCTGCGACTCACCCGTGAGGACGTGGTCGAGCAGTCGGGGGTGGACGCGGAGCTCGTCGGTTCCCTCGTGGATGCCGGGCTCATCGTGGCCGGCCCCGGTGGCTTCTTCGACCCCGAGGCGGTCCTGGTCGCGCGGACGGCGCACGACCTCGCCGGCCACGGCGTGGACGTTCGTCATCTGCGGGGCTTCCGGACGGCCGCCGACCGGCAGACGGGCCTCATCACCCAGATCGCCGGCCCGGTGGCACGGCAGGGCGACGCGGATGCACGGGATCGCGCGGCCGAGTTGGCCCGGGAGATCGCCGCGCTGTCGGTGGCTCTGCACTCCACGCTCGTCACCGTGGCCGTCCGGCACGCGCTGGAGTCCTGACGCACGCGCCCCGGGACGGATCGGGGCTAGGCTGGACCCGTGGGAGAGGCGGAGGACATGGGAAAGAACATGCGAGAGGTGAGCGTCGTCGGCATCCGTTTCGAGGAGCCGGAGTACGCACCAGTACTGATCCTGCACGAGAAGGACGGTGGGCGGTACGTCCCGATCTGGATCGGGGCGTCCGAGGCCGCCGCGATCAGTCTCCGACAGCAGGGCGTGCAGCCGGGGAGGCCGCTGACCCACGATCTCGTGGCGACGCTCCTCGAGACCTTCGCCCACCCACTCGAGCAGGTCGAGATCGTGGGGGTGTCCGAGGGGACGTTCATCGCGGAGCTCGTCTTCGAGGGCACGCGGATCTCCGCCCGACCGTCGGACGCCGTCGCCGTCGCACTGAGGACCTCGTCCCCGGTCCTGGTCAGCCGTGAGGTTCTCGACGAGGTCGGGATCTCGCTGGTGGAGCAGGGCGAGGAGGAGGTGGAGGCGTTCCGCGAGTTCCTCGACCAGGTGAGCCCGGACGACTTCCTCGGCGGCGGAGACGCGCCGCAGGAGCCCGGCGGCCCCACGCCCTGAGCGCTGCGACCAGGTATTTCCGCCTCCACAGGAGTCACTCCAGCACCAGTGCGCAGGTCGCGGCCAGGTCTCAAGTTCAACTTGAGGTTGAGGTTTACCGCGTGTCCTATTGATCGCGGACCCTCACGGGCCTAGCGTTGCTCCCAGTGAACTACACCGATGGTGTTCACGCGTTCGAGGATCCGGACTCGACAGAGTCCGGCACCGTGTCCCCGCGACAGCGGCGGCACCCCACAGCTTGAGGGAGCAATCGTGGCCGACCACACCCGGGATCCGGAGTCGTCCTCCACCGGTACGCACACGGAGGGTCTCTTCGGAGGCGACGTCGAGGCCACCCAGGCCACGTTCGACGAGGTGCAACCGGGACTGTTCCCCGACGACGGCATCCCGGACGGCACGAGTGGATACCGCGTGCCGATCGCCTGCCAGATCGCCGGCATCACCTACCGGCAACTCGACTACTGGGCCCGGACCGATCTGGTGGTGCCGTCGATCCGCAACGCCGCCGGGTCCGGCAGCCAGCGCCTGTACTCGTTCAAGGACATCCTCGTCCTCAAGATCGTCAAGCAACTGCTGGACACCGGGATCTCGCTGCAGAACATCCGGAAGGCCGTGGACCAGATCCGGTCCCGGGGAGTGAAGGACCTGGCCACCATCACCCTCTTCTCCGACGGTCGCACGGTGTTCGAGTGCACCTCGAAGGAGGAGGTCTTCGACCTCCTCCAGGGTGGTCAGGGAGTCTTCGGTATCGGGATCGGTGGTGCGATGCGGGAGCTCGCGGGGTCGATCTCCGAGTTCCCCGCCGAGACCGTGTCGCCCGAGGACGTCATCGAGCCCCTCGAGGACGAGTTGGCGGCCCGTCGGCGCGCCCGCGCCTCGCGGCGTACGGGCTGATCGAGGGAGTCGTCTAGACTCGGCGGTGCGTTCACGCGACTCACGGGAGAGTCCCGCGGTATCCACCGCGGGCGCCGAAGGAGCAACTCCTCTCCGAGAATCTCTCAGGCACCCGGACCGTGTAGTCGTCGAACGCCTCTGGAGAGCGGTGGAACAGACCACCCGCCCACGGGGAAAGCGCGGCCCGCAGGCGGGCCCCGTGAATCTCTCAGGCGCCGGCGTCAGCCGGTTGGGGACAGAGCGGAGAGGGTAGCACCGGCCCGCAGGCCGCCCGTCCGGGCGGCCCCGCCCTTCGAGGAGCACCTGTGACGACGACCCCGCACACCGCCCGGACCGGAGGCGAGTTCGTCGCCCGCCATCTGGGACCCGACGCCGACGGCCTGGCCCACATCCTGCGGACCATCGGAGTGGACTCGCTCGACGAGCTCGCCGAGCGCGCGTTCCCGTCGGTCATCCTCGACGAGGTGGGTCCCGACGGCCGGGCAGCCGGCATCGACGCGTTGCCCGAGCCCCTGTCGGAGGCCGACACGCTCGCGGCGCTGCGCGTGCTCGCCGACCAGAACGAGGTCTCGGTCTCCATGATCGGGCAGGGATACTACGACACGCTCACCCCGGCCGTGATCCGCCGCAACGTCGTCGAGAGCCCCGCCTGGTACACGGGGTACACGCCCTACCAGCCGGAGATCAGCCAGGGCCGACTCGAGGCTCTCCTCAACTTCCAGACCATGGTCGCCGACCTCACCGGCATGGACATGGCGGGCGCCTCGATGCTGGACGAGGGGACCGCGGCCGCCGAGGCCATGACGATGCTCCGCAGGGCCAACCGGTCCTCGAAGAGCCCCCGCTTCGCGGTCGACACGGACGTCTTCGGACAGACCGCCGCCATCCTCGCCACCCGCGCCGAGCCGCTGGGTATCGAGATCGTCACCGCGAACCTGATCGACGACGGGTTGCCGGAGGGCGACTTCTTCGGAGCACTCGTGCAGACGCCGGGTGCCTCGGGCCGCGTCGCCGACGTCGCCGGGCTGATCGACCAGTGCCACGACCGGGGAGTCCTCGTGGCGGCGGGCGTCGACCTGCTCGCCGCGACCGTCCTCACCCCGGCCGGGGACAAGGGTGCGGACGCCTGCTTCGGCTCGTCCCAGCGCTTCGGTGTCCCGATGGGCTTCGGTGGCCCCCACGCCGGCTTCCTCTCCTGTCGCACCGCCCACGCCCGTAACCTCCCGGGCCGCCTCGTGGGCGTGTCGACGGACGCCGACGGTCGGCCGGCCTACCGGCTGGCGCTGCAGACCCGCGAGCAGCACATCCGCCGCGACAAGGCCACGTCCAACATCTGCACCGCTCAGGTCCTGCTCGCGGTGGTCGCCGCGATGTACGCCTCGTACCACGGAGCGGAGGGCCTGGCGGCGATCGCCCGGCGCGTGCATTCCCATGCCGCGGTCCTGGCCGACGGCCTCGTCGCCGCGGGTGTCCAGGTCGTCCACGCCGACTTCTTCGACACCGTCCTGGCCAGGGTGCCCGGCCGCGCCTCCGAGGTGCTCGCCGCCGCCGCCGAGCGGGGGGTGAACCTGTGGAGGGTCGACGACGACCACGTGTCCGTCTCCTGCGACGAGGCCACCACCGGGGACCACCTCGCGCTCGTCCTCGAGGCGTTCGGCGGTGACGTCGCCGACATCGCGGACGCCGGACAGCTGGAGATCCTCGTCGATCCCGCCTACGGCGACCGGACCTCGCGCTTCCTCCAGCACGAGGCGTTCGTCAGGTACCGGACCGAGACCGCGATGCTGCGCTATCTCCGCGCCCTGGCGGACAAGGACCTGGCGTTGGACCGCACCATGATCCCGCTGGGCTCCTGCACCATGAAGCTCAACGCGACCACGGAGATGGAGCCCATCACGTGGCCGGAGTTCGCCGGACTCCACCCCTTCGCGCCGGTCGAGCAGACCCGCGGGATCCGCCGGCTCGTGGCCGACGTCGAGCAGTGGCTCGTCGACATCACCGGCTACTCCGCGGTGAGCCTGCAGCCCAACGCGGGCAGCCAGGGAGAGTACGCGGGCCTGCTGGCGATCCGGCAGTACCACCGCTCCCGCGGCGACGAGGATCGCAGGGTGTGCCTCATCCCGTCCTCGGCACACGGGACCAACGCCGCGTCCGCGGTGATGGCGGGGATGAAGGTCGTCGTCGTCGGATGTCGACCCAACGGTGACGTGGACGTCGACGATCTCCGCGAGAAGGTCGGCCGACACGCGGCCGAACTGTCGGCGATCATGATCACCTACCCCTCGACCCACGGGGTGTACGAGCACGACATCGAGGAGATCTGCGCGATCGTCCACGACGCCGGCGGCCAGGTCTACATCGACGGGGCCAACCTCAACGCGCTCGTGGGGGTCGCCCGTCCGGGGCGGTTCGGTGGCGACGTGAGCCACCTCAACCTGCACAAGACCTTCTGCATCCCGCACGGTGGTGGCGGTCCCGGGGTCGGCCCGGTCGCGGTGGCCGAGCACCTGCGTGAGTTCCTGCCGGGCCACCCGTACGAGGAGGGTCTCGGTTCGGGCGCGGTGGTCTCGGCCGCGGCCTTCGGATCCGCCTCGATCCTCCCCATCACGTGGGCCTACGTCCGCATGATGGGTGCGGACGGGCTGCGGCGCGCCACCCTCACGGCGATCGCGAGTGCCAACTACCTGGCCCGGCGGATCGGGCCGGACTTCCCGGTGCTGTACTCCGGGGACGGCGGGTGGGTGGCGCACGAGTGCATCCTCGACCTCCGGCCGCTCATCGACTCGGTCGGCATCTCGATCGACGACGTGGCCAAGAGGCTGGCGGACTACGGCTTCCACGCGCCCACGATGAGCTTCCCGGTGCCCAACACGCTCATGGTGGAGCCCACCGAGAGCGAGGACCTGGCCGAGCTGGACGCGTTCTGTGACGCGATGGCCGCGATCCGCGCCGAGATCGACCGGGTCGCCTCAGGGGAGTGGACCGTGGAGGACAATCCGCTGCGCGGGGCGCCCCACACCGCCGAGAGCGTCTCCGCCGACGAGTGGGAGCACGCCTACCCGCGCAGCCTGGCGGGCTACCCGCTGGGGTCGGTGTGGCGCCCCAAGGTCTGGCCTGCGGTGCGGCGGATCGACGGCGCGTACGGCGACCGCAACCTGGTGTGTTCCTGCCCTCCGCTGGAGGCGTTCGCCGAGCACTGAGGCGGCGGGGGCCGGTGTTGTCGTACCCGCGTGACAACCTGCGGAGCATGACGACGACCGGTTCCCGTCCCGTTCCAGACCTCCCCTCTTCGTGCCTGACGTGGTGTCGCGCCCAGCCTCCGGCACTGCTGGTGGCGGACGAGTACGTGGAGATCGACCTCGACCTGTGGAACCTCAGGCTTGCGGAGCGAGGAGTCGACCTGCGACTGGTCGCCGGCGGCCCGGACGGCGGCCGGGTCGAGTCCGGGAACGGATACCTCCGCAGGAGTGACCTCTGGGCAGCGGGCCGAAGGGCGCGCGGCAGCCTGGAGGAGTCCGTGGTCGCGCTCTACATGTGTGCGGCCTGGCTTGCCGGGCATCCGCAGCGATCGGGCGTCCGCAGGGGATTACCGGACTTCCGTGTGCCGGAGCGGGACCGCCCGGCGTGGCGCTCGGTGTCTCCTCACGGGTATCCCCTGGTCCTGCACGAGGTGGCGGACTGGTTGGACGCCCCGGCGGAGGCCATGAATCTACTGCGCAACGGGGCGCCGTACGGCAGGGCCGGCAGGGGGGTGCCCGATCTCGGTTTCCCGCTCGCCTCGCTCTATCTGTCGTCCCTGGGCATGGCGTGGTCGGAGCAGAGCATCGTTCCCGTCGATTCGGCCGGGGTCGCCACGCTGGTCCACGCGGGATGGACCGAGATCGACTCGCTCGGTCGGATGACACCGCGCCGGTATCAGCGGTATCTGGATGTGATCTCCGCGTGGGCGGACGAGGCCGCTGTCGACCCGCTCGTGGTCGAGATGTGGTTGGTGCGCGACTGGCATGACCGGCGCTCGATGGTCGCGCCGACGGGGTCGTCTGCGGAGAGTCCACCCGGCGGCCGCCCGCGGTGAACCACCGGAGAGGATAGTGTCCGCTCCATGGAACCGCAGAGCATGACCGTCGAGATCCCGGTCGGCACCCTCGACGTACTGGACTGGCGTACCACCGGGCCCGAGCGCGGGACCGTGTTGGCGTTGCACGGCTTCCCGGAATCCCCGTGGGAGTGGGAGGCGGTCGCCGGGGTGCTGACGCAGCAGGGACTCAGGGTCGTCGCTCCGGCCCAGCGGGGGTACTCGGCCGGTGCACGCCCGGACGACGTCGGGGCCTATGCGATCGAGCACCTGAGCGCGGACGCCCTGGCGATCGTCGACCATCTCGGTCTGGAGACGGTGCACGTGCTCGGCCACGACTGGGGGGCATCGGTCGCATGGTGGCTCGCCGCCCACAACCCCGGGCGGGTGTCGAGCCTGACGGTGGTGTCCGTCCCCCACCTGTCGGCCTTTGCGTGGGCTCTGCAGTCCGACCCGGACCAGCAGGCCCGATCGGCCTACTTCGCCCTCTTCCGCCAGGAGGGGAAAGCCGAGGACGTCCTGCTCGAGGACGGAGCCCGACGTCTGCGGGCGATGTTCGACGAGCACGTGTCTGACGAGCTCATCGCCAAGCACCTCGAGGTGGTCGGCACGCGGGCGGGGCTGACGGGAGCGCTCAACTGGTACCGCGCGATGCGGCGGTACGACCTGCCGGACGTGTCGGTTCCCACGACCTATCTGTGGGGTGAGGACGACCTCGCGATCGCGCGTGCAGGCGCCGAGGCCACCGCCTCCCGGGTGACGGGGGAGTACCGTTTCGTTCCGCTGTCCGGCATGGGGCATTGGCTCCCGGAACAAGCGCCCGAGGAGGTGGCCGCGGAGGTCCTGGCCCGGATCGGCTGACGCCGGCGACCCCGGTGGGTTGCCGAGGTCCCGGCGTCAGGTCTGGCGCAGTTCCCGCTTGAGGAGCTTGCCCGACTGGTTCCGGGGCAGCTCGTCCACGAAGACGACCCGCTTCGGCACCTTGAACGGCGCGAGATGGGCGCGGGTGCCGTCGATGATCTCGGATTCGGTGGCGTGGACGTCGTCCCTGAGGACCACGATCGCGGTGACGGCCTCGATCCACTTGTCGTCCGGTGTGCCGATCACGGCCACCTCCGCCACGCGCTCATCCTGATAGACCGCGTCCTCGACCTCCCGGGACGCCACCAGGACACCACCGGTGTTGATGACGTCCTTGATGCGGTCGACGACCTCGATGAACCCCTCCGGGTCACGCACCACCAGATCGCCGGAGTGGAACCACCCGTCGCGGAACGCCTCGGCGGTGGCGTCGGGCTTGTTCCAGTAGCCCGTGCACAACTGCGGAGACCGGTAGACGATCTCGCCCCGCTCGCCGTCCGCGACCTCGGCGCCCGACTCGTCGACGACGCGGGCGTCCACGAAGAACACCGGTCGGCCCGCGCTCGCCGGACGGGCGTCGTGCTCCTCGGGGCGCAGGACACTGGCCAGAGGGCCGATCTCCGACTGTCCGAAGCAGTTGTAGAACCCGAGGTCGGGGTACTTCCCCCGCAGTCTCTGGAGCACCGTCACCGGCATGATCGAGGCGCCGTACTGGGCCTTGCGCAGACTCGACAGGTCCCGGGACTCCAGGCCCGGATGGGAGGCCAACGGCACCCAGACCGTCGGGGCGAGGAAGAGTGAACCGATCCTGTCGACCTCGACCCGGCGGAGGATCTCCGTGATGTCCGGGGCGGCCATGAGGTGCACCGTCGCCCCCAGCGAGAGGTAGGGGAGCGCGAACACGTGCATCGCGGCCGAGTGGTAGAGCGGCATGGTCACCAGCGGCTCGTCGTCCGCGGCCAGGTCCAGGGCGAGAATGCAACTCACGTACTCGTGGACGAGCGCCGAATGGGTCATCATCGCGCCCTTGGGGCGTGAGGTCGTCCCCGAGGTGTAGAGGAGTTGCGCCAGATCGTCACCGGTGGCGGGGGACTCCACCGGGGTGCACGGGGAGTCACCCGTCGCCGAGCCCAGTACGGTGCCGTCCGCGGTCTCCCCCTCACGGGGCAGCAGAGGCAGGGAGCGCAGCCCCGGCATGGTCTCGAGTACGTCCGACAACGTGGCGGCCTGTGCCGGGTCCACCAGGACCAGGGACGCCCCCGAGTCGGTCAACAGGTACTCGAGTTCGCCGCCGGTCAGGGCGTAGTTGACGGGCACGTGCGTGAACCCGGCGCGGGAGGTGGCGAGGAAGCCGATGAGATAGGCATCGGAGTTGACCCCGTAGCCGGCAACCCGGGCGCCGTCCTCGAGGCCCTGACCGGCGAGGGTCGTGGCCACCCGGTCGACCGCGGAGTCCAGCGCCGCGTAGGTCCACCGGCGTTCGGCGAAGGTGAGTGCCACGCGGTCCGGGAACCGGGCCGCCGAACGTCTCAGGACGGCGTCGATCGTCGCGGAACTCACGGCGGGACCGGGGAATCGAGGGGGTGTGGTCATCGTCTCAGCCTAGAGGTCAGCCGGCGAGGTCATGGCTCGGCGGCGACGATCTCCAACACCTCCGGGGGGACCGCCCCGTTGCTGTCCCGCGGGGTCCAGTGCTCGCTCGGGACCCACTGGGATCCGCACCCCCGACACGCGAACATGGGCTCCCCGCGCCGTTCCACCGGGGTTCTCGTCCACTCGCACAGGTCGCGGCACGAGCGGACCCGTAGGGGGACGCCGTCGGGATCGGGCTGTCGCCGGGGCCGGAAGGGCAGTGCACGGAAGCTGGACATCTCTGGGCTTGAGGATAACCGGTCGTCGTGTGGGTAGCCTGATCGCGGATGCGGGTGGACGGAGGAGGGCGACGTGAACGCATGTCCCTGTGGGAGCCGGCGCCCGTTCGATCGCTGCTGCGGACCGCTCGTCGAGGATGGTGTCCCGGCCGAGACCGCGGAGCAACTGATGAGATCGCGGTACACGGCCTTCGTTCTGGGTCGGGAGGACCACCTCTGGCGCACCTGGAGCCCGCGGACGCGGCCGGCCCGGGTGGAGGCAGGTGACGTCGAGTGGACCGGCCTCGCGATCCTCGACGTGGTTGCCGGTGGCCCCGCCGACCGGACCGGGACGGTGGAGTTCGAGGCCCGGTATGTCGGGCCCGAGGGCCCCGGTGTCATGCGCGAGCGATCGGCGTTCGAGCGCAGAGGTGGTCGATGGACGTATCTCGAGGGCACGGGATCGTCCTGAGCCCTAGGTGGCGGTCGGGTCTTCCGGCTGGCGGGTCACGGTGACCGAACCGATCGTCCTCGGGGCGGTCACGTCGATGCGCCCGATACGGTTCCCTCTGGGCATCGTCCAGGCGACCATCCCCCGGATCTCCTCGCCGGGGAAGCTCAGGACCGAGGGTACGAGGGGGTCCTCGACCGTCCCCGCGGGGTTCTCGATCCGCTCGAACGGCCGCCCCGACGGGTCGAAGGCCGAGAAGTCCTCCGGGCCCAGTTCCGGCTGACCGGACGCCTGCACCGCGCGGACGTCCACCACCACGACCGCGTCCGAGTACGTGGTCGAGGGCACGATGCGGAGGTCGGACAGGGTCACGGTGGCGTCCCACGATTCTCCGGCCACGGGGAACGGCCTGTCGAACTGCTGCGACGAGGGCAGGGGTCCGGACTGCTGGGCGGTCGGGACGGGGACGCCCGCGGAGTCGTCATCGCCGAACAGGGAGGCCGGTGAACAACCCGACGTGGAGACGGCCGCGGTCACGATCACTGCAGCGAGGACGGCGCGACGCATGTAGGCGCTCCTGGGGCGAGTTCTCACACCGGGCCCGTCCCGGCACGGTCTCAGATCCTACTGCTCACCGGGACGGTGGTCATCAGAGGCGCGCAGGTCACGCCATCGTCTGCCCGCGACCCGGTGCGCGAGATCCGAGTAGACGTCGTCGAGTTCGGCGGAGATCTCGGCCAACTGGATCTTGAAGTTGACCGGGACGAACACCCGGTCGACGAACTCCGCCTCGGCGGAGATCGTCTGGCCGTCGAACACGTACCTGCACCACAGCGAGTCCCGGTTGAGGATCGCGACCTCGGTCTCCGCGGCCGCGGGATCCTCCACGGAGGACACGAGTGGGCTCCGGAACACGACGAGGGGGAGCGAGCGGTGCGCACGGACGAACAGCAGGACACACCCGGCGGGAACGGTGAACACGTCATGCTCGTCGGGTGTGACCCGACGCTCGTAGACCTCCGACAGAGCCGACTGTAGTGCTCTGGTCGCCTCGTCCGGGGTCGCGATGGGCTGCGACCGGAAGTCGGCGTCCGCCGACACGGGTTCACCCGAACCGGCCCCGGTCGCGTCCTCCGGATCGGACACGTCATGGAGGAATACCGGGTGGGGGATCCCGAAGACGCGCTCCATCGTGCCGGCGACCAGGTGCGCCACCTCGGGTGCACGGTTTACCGGGAACGTGAGGTCCGCCCCCGGCGCACCCTGGTCGGTCGGGCGCCGGAGCGCCCAACCGAGGGCCATGAGTTGTTCGAGCCGGACGGGCCCCAGCGGCTCCGGCGAATCCTCGGACCCGCCGCCGGAGACCTCCGCGTGGACGCTGCCGCCGCCGGTGGCGGTGAAACGCACGTACGGGGTGCGGGTGGACGGCGACCCGAGGACGGGAACGGCCAGGTCGAACGTGGCTCCCGGGACGAGGTCACGCAGTAGTCCGGCCAGGCGGGTCGCGAAGCGGTTCCACCCGGCAGCGATCGACGCGTCCACGTCGAACTCGAAATCCCGCATGAGTGGCAGTCAACCACCGCACAGCCGAGCACGTCGGTACTTCGGGATGTCCGGTGGGAGTGATCAGCTCCCCGCCTCCGGCCGGCCCGCCTGGTAGTCGGACCAGTACTCGTCCGAACCGTCGAAGCGCACGCGCACCCCGCCACGGTGCTCGACGACCTCCGGCTGGACGGGAACGATCCTGCGCTCGGAGTCCAGTGCTGCCGCGACGTCGGGGAACCCGGCGAGGACGCGGAGTTGGGTCCACGTCGGGGGGAGGAGCATGGACCGGCCGGCACGGAAGTCCTCGAGGAGGTCGACGGGGCGGGCCCACATGGTCAGGTCGACCTCGGTCGTGAGGTCATCCGGTTCCTGTCCCTCCGGTAGCGCGGCGAGGAAGAACCTCGTGTCGTACCTCCGCGATTCCACCGAGGGCGTGATCCAGTGGTCGTAGGGGCGGAGTCTGCCCGCCGCGAGTGAGAGATCCTCGTCGGCGAGGAACGCGCTGAAGGTCAGCCGGTGGCTCTCGAGCTCCTCGCGGCTCGAGTGGTACCGGCCGGCGTCCGCGACCGGGGAGCCGTCGATGTGGTCGGCGAGGAGGACGCCACATTCCTCGAAGGTCTCCCGCGCCGCCGCGCACACCAACCGGCGCGCTCGAGGCACGTCGCAGTCGAACCGCTCGGCCCACCACGCGGGCGCGGGGCCGGACCAGGCGACATCCGGATCGTCGTCCGAGGCGTCCACGCCCCCGCCCGGGAACACCGTCATGCCGCCGGCGAACGCCATCCCGCGGACGCGGCGTGCGACGAACACCTCGGGTCCGCGATCGGAGTCCCGCATCACCATCACGGTGGACGCGTCCTTGATCGGGCGGGCGGTGGGGTCGTTGCCTTCGGTCATGCGGACAAGTCTCACCCGGCGCGGTGGAGGACGGTTCGTCGGGGTGGCCGGACGGCGCCGTCAGTACGCGCTGTCGGAGGACACCCGACGTGCCAGCACTCCGTGCAGGACACGATCGACGTGCTCGCGGAGGTCGGCTCGGTGGTCGCGACCGGGCGACCGGTCGATCCCCGAACGGACGATGCTCATGTACAGGACGTCGAAGACGGTCTGGGCGGGACCGTCGAGGTCCTCCGCCTCCGGTGCCCGCGGGGAGTGCCGGGCGAGCACGAGTCCGATGATGCCCCGGAGTTCCCCGAGGATGCGCTGCGCCTCCGCCCGGTGCGGGCCGGGTTCCCCGAAGACCGTCTCGCGGTGGTAGGCGACGATGTTCTCCGGCTGGTTCTCGAGGGCGGAGAACAGGGGGTCGCACAGTGTGACCAGATCCTCGACGGGGTCCCCGGTATCCGGGACGGTCTCGACCATGGCGCGGAACTCCTCGTTGGCCACCATGCACAGGAGCTCGCCCTTCGACTGGGCGTACCTGAACAGTGTCCCGGTGCCGACCTCCGCCTGATCGGCCACCTCCTGGGTGGTGACCGACGAGTACCCGTTGCGGAAGAACAGGTCGCGGGCGGCGGCCAGTATCCGGCGTTGTTTGTCCGCCTTGTTCAGCTCCCGGCGTCCCGGCTCACGGGCCAGGGTCACGAGAACCACTCGGTGGGCTTGCCCGCCACCAGGAGGAGCGAGAAGACCACGGCCACCACGATGAGGGTCACCACCAGTGCGACGACCGGGGACCGGAGCGCGAAGGCCAGCGTGCGCTCGGCGAGGGTGCGCGACTGTTCGCCTCCGGGCCCGAGCCGCCAGTGTCCCTCGAGCAGCCCGCGGCGCTCGACGGACCTCTCGAACGGCACGGTGGCGTAGGGGATGACCGCGGACGCCAGGCCCATCAGGCCGGTCCCCGCCGACCAGCGCTTGTCCGTCCAGACCGCGATCGTCGCCACGGTGTAGCACAGGAACACGAAACCGTGGATGCTGCCACCGACCGTGGTGGCCCAGTCGAGACCGAACCCGTACTTGCCGACCATGCCCAGGATCAGCAGCGTCCACGTGATCACCTCCGCGAACGCGAGCCTCTTGTACAGGATGCGGGGGGTCACAGATGTCCTCCAGGGGTCGGATCGGTGTTCGTCGGTCATCGTACGGACACCGGATCCGCGGCCCGGTTCAGCCTCCCCGCCGCGTCACCCCGCGAGGGTCAGCGAGGCGAACCGGACCTCACCCGCCTCGTCGCTGGCGCCGAGGTCCACCACACCCTCGACAGCCCAGCCGTGGTCGTTCTCCGGATCGTCGAGTACCTGCCGGACCCTCCATGTTCCCGGTTCCACCCCGTCTCCCGATTCGGTGACGGAGAAGAGGGCGGGTCCGCGTGCCGTGGGCCCGGTTCCGATCGCGTCGTACTCGTCCCAGTACGCATCGATCTCGGCGTCCCAGTCGGGATGGAGGGGGACGTCGGCGTCGAGTCGCACCAACGTGTCGATGTCGTCTCGCGACAGTAGTTCCACGCGCCGGAACATCGCGTTGCGGACCATCACCCGGAACGCCCGCAGGTTGGCCGTGACGGGCCGGGTGGTGCCGCTCGACTGGCCGAAGGCGAGCTCGGCCACCTGGTCCGGGGAGACGTCGGGGTCGGTGAGCAGTTCCCACTCGTCCAGCAGACTCGAATCGACCTGGCGGACGAGTTCCCCGAGCCATTCGACCAGGTCGTCGAACTCGTCGGTCCGCAGGTCGGCCGGAACGGTCTGCCGCAGGGCGCGGTAGGCGTCGGTGAGGTAGCGCAGGACGGAACCCTCCGACCGGCTGAGACCGTACGCGGAGACCAGATCGGAGAAGGTCATCCCCCGCTCGACCATCTCGCGGACGACGGCCTTGGGCGAGGGCTCGATCCCCGCCACCCACGGGTGCCCGGCGCGGTAGGCGTCGTATGCGTCGGCGATGAGGTCGTCGAGAGGCTTCGGCCACGAGATGTCCTCGACCAGCTCCATCCGTTCCGAGTACTCCACCCCCTCTGCCTTGAGCGCCCCGATCGCCTCGCCCCGGGCGGCCCGCTGCTGTGCGTAGAGGATCGGGCGCGGGTCGTCGAGAACGGACTCGATCACCGAGACCAGATCCAGGACCGGGGTGGGGGAGTCGGGGTCGAGGACCTCCACCGCGGCGATCGCGAACGGGGCGAGGGGCTGGTTGAGCGCGAAGTCCCGTTGGAGGTCCACCGTCAGACGGACGTGCCGTCCGTCGTCGTCCGGCTCCGCCATCCTCTCGACGATGCCGGCGGTCTCGAGCCCGCGGAAGAGTTCGATCGAGCGCAGGACGTGGTGCCGGATCCGGGCCCGGGTCTCGTGCGAGGACAGCAGGAGGTGCCGCATGTGGGCGTAGCAGCTCCCCGGACGCGAGATCACGTTGAGCAGCATCGCGTTGTTGACCTCGAAGCGGCTGGTGAGCTGCTCGGGCTGGGCGCCGACGAGTTTGTCGAACGTCGAGCGGGACCAGTTGACGAACCCCTCCGGCGGCTTCTTCTTGGCCGACTTGCCCTTCTTCTTGGGATTGGCGGCCGACTTGGCCGCGGCCTTGGCGTTCTCGACCTCGTGCTCGGGAGCCAGCACCACCACCAGACCCTCGGTATCGAACCCCGCTCGGCCCGCACGGCCGGCGATCTGGTGGAACTCCCGGGCCTTGAGGACACGCTGCCGGCGTCCGTCGAACTTGGTGAGCCCCGTGAACAGAACGGTCCGGATGGGGACGTTGATACCGACGCCGAGGGTGTCGGTCCCACAGATGACGGTGAGCAACCCGTCCTGGGCGAGCCGTTCCACGAGGCGGCGGTACTTCGGGAGCATGCCGGCGTGGTGGACCCCGATGCCGTGCATGAGCAACTTGCGAAGGTTCCGGCCGAACGCGGTCGTGAACCGGAATCCGCCGATCTCCTCGGCGATGGCGGCCTTGCGCTCCTTGGTGGCCACCGCCACCGAGGTCAGCGCCTGGGCCTGCTCGAGCGCCGAGGCCTGGGTGAAGTGGACGATGTAGACGGGCGCCTTGTCATCCCGGAGCAGGAGTTCGACCGACTCGTGGATACTGCGCAGTGCGTAGTCGAACGTCAGGGGGACCGGGCGCTCGGTGCCCCCGACCAGCGCGCACTCCCGTCCGGTCCGCGTGCGGAGATCCTCGATCAGCCAGTCCACGTCGCCGAGCGTGGCCGACATCAGCAGGAACTGCGTGTCGGGGAGTTCGATGAGCGGGACCTGCCAGGCCCAGCCCCGATCGGGCTCGGAGTAGTAGTGGAACTCGTCCATCACCACCTGACCGATGTCCGCGGCGGCGCCCTCCCGGAGGGCGATGTTGGCCACGATCTCGGCGGTGGCACAGATGATCGGTGCGTCGGCGTTGACCGCGGCGTCACCGGTGAGCATCCCGACGTTCTCGGCGCCGAACACCGCGCACAGAGCGAAGAACTTCTCGCTGACGAGCGCCTTGATCGGCGCGGTGTAATAGCTCCGCACCCCGCGGGCCATGGCGGAGAAGTGCGCCCCCAGGGCGACCAGCGACTTGCCCGACCCCGTCGGCGTGGCCAGGACGACATGGCTACCCGCCGCCACCTCGAGGACCGCCTCCTCCTGCGCCGGATAGAGCGTCAGGCCCTGGTCGGCGGCCCACGCCACGAAGGCGTCGAATACCGCCTCCTCCAGGAGGTCGGAGGGGACGTCGTCGAGGTCGGCGAGGAGTTCGGGCAGTTGCACCCGACCGAGCCTAGTCGCCCGGCCGCGACCGTCCGTCCGTGCTAGCGGGCGCGAGGCTCGTCGTCGCCGGTCTGCTCCGCGAGGAACCGCTCGAACTCGGCACCGATCTCGTCGCCGGAGGGCAGCGGTGTGCCGCCGGGGTTGAGCGAGTCGGAGCCGTGGCGGGACTCCATGAACTCGTCGTACTGCTTCTCCATCAGCTCCACGGCGGTCCGGATCTCCGGGCTGTCGGCGATCTGGGCGGTCACCTGTGCGGTGAAGTCCCGGGCGGCGGTCTCGAGCTCACCGGACGGCAGCTCCAGCTGGGAGATCTGGGCGATGTTGCCGACGAGGTTGAGGACCGCCGCGGGGTAGGCGGTCTGCGACAGGTACTGGGGTACGTGGACGGTGAAGCCCGCGGACGGGATGCCGTGCTCGGCCATCCGGAGCTCCAGCAGCGCGCTCACGTTCCCCGGGACGGAGAACTCCCCGGGCCACGCGGTGAAGCCACGGATGAGGTCGACGTCGCTGGCGTGTGCACTCGACTGGGTCGGGCGGGTGTGCGGTACCCCGAGGGGGATGGCGCCGAGACCGACCGACATCCGGGCCCCGAACGACCCGGCGAGGTCGATCACGGATTCGGTGAACCCGTCCCACCTCAGGTCCGGCTCCAGGCCGGAGAGCAGCAGGAAGAAGGTCCCGCCTGCGTCCTTGACCGCGTGCATCTGGATGGTCGGCTCCGAGTATCCGGCGAAGTGGTCGAAGGAGTACCGCACCTGCGGTCGACGCGAGCGGTAGTCCACCAGCTCATCCGCGTCGAACTCCACGATCAACTGGGAGTCCAGGCTCTCCTTGAGGTGTTCCGTGACGCCCTGGATCGCCTGGCCGGCGTCGGAGAAACCCTCCAACGCATGCACGAGCACCGGACCCTGTCCGGATTCCGATCGCAGATCGGGGACGGGCTCGATCAGTCGGTACAGATCGCTGTGCCTGGCCATGTCGACTCCTCTCGTCGCAACACCCCGAGCCGTCCGGTCCGGTCCGAACTGATCGTCCCACCGGGAGGGGGTTTCTCCTCTTTGCCAACGACGGCGGGCCGCAGTTGATTCCCCACCGTGCCGCGGGCTCCACAGCGGGTCGCCCCCCGCGGGTTTCCTCCGGGACACCGCAGGCGGAGTGTCAGAAAGTTGATCCGGTGCACCGGCACCCGCGGGCCGCCCTCGGCCGGGGAGCGGCCGCGAGACGACGAGACAGGTGGACGACGATGACCGCGAACGGACGGATCGGTGACGACGGTGTGGACGACCCTCGGACGGTGGTGATCTCCTCTCCGGAGGAGCTCATCGCGTCCATCCCGTCGATGTTGGGGTTCCCGCCGGGGCCCGGATCGGTGGTGGTGATATGCGGGCGGACCGCGGACGGTCACGCCGGGCCGGTCGTCAGGATGGATGTCGGCCTGCTCGGAGGTCCCGGATCGCCACCCGGGGAAGGAGACGGACGGGACGGTGCGGACGGGCGGGGCGGTGCGGACGGGTGGGGCGGTGCGGAGGACTGCCGCTCCGGGGAGGGTGAGCCCTCACCGGTCGTGGCCGACGACGGTCCGGCTCGTGGGCTGGCCCGGTTCTGCTCGAGGGAGGGGGTGACCGACGTCCACCTGGTGGTGGTTCACGAGGACTGTGCGGACGGGCACTCCGCCGGTCTCCGCGCGGAGGACGCCGCCGCGGCGTTCGAGTACTGGTTGGGGCTGGCCGGGACGCAGGTCGTCGGCGCCTACGGGGTGGGCGAGTTCGCACACGGCTCGCCGTGGGTCGATCTGTTCGGGATGGTCCGGGGAACGCAGGTCGACCCGGACTCGACGGAGATCGCCGCGGTCCACGCGTTCGACGGGCGGGTCCGGGCCGGTTCGCGGGCAGAGATCGAGCGGCTGTACCAGGTGCGGGACCACGGGGCGTGTGACGACGATCCGCACGGTCGGGGACCCGCACGGCTGGAGGGGGCCCTCGAGGTGGACCGCGCGGTGAGGGCGCACGAGGACGCGGAACGCCGCCTGGAGGACGGGGAGGAACTCGACGACGACGAGTTGGCCGGGATCGGACGCGTCCTGCTGGACATCGCCGTGCGGGACGAGGTCTACCGGCGCCTGGCCCACCGAGGTCTGTGCGATCGCGACGGCCGCCGCCTGCTCTGGTGGTCGCTCGCGCGCCGCCGGCCGGGCCGCGAACGCTCGGTGGCGTTGCTGTTGTTGGGAGCCGCGGCCTACTTCGCCGGCAGCGGGGTCCACGCGCGGTCCGCTCTCGAGGCGGCGGTGGCAGCGGATCCGGCGAACTCGCTGGCCCGACTGCTCCTCCACGGATTGGAGAACGGACTCGCGCCCGAGCGGCTCCGACGGGTGGCCGCGGCCTGAGCGGGTCCGACAGGGCGCCGCGGCCCCAGGAGGCCGGCGCGGTCGGGGCGCTCCCGCCCGCGCCGGCCCGGGACTACCGCGGGGCGGAGTGCGCCCGATCACCCAGGGCCGACGTGAACGCCCACGCATCGCGGACGATGGTGCGGAGGTCGGTGCGGGTGGGGGTCCACCCCAGCTCGGTCATCGCCTTCTGGCTGGAGGCCACGAGGACTGCCGGGTCGCCGGCTCGGCGTGGTGCGACCACGTCCGGGATCGGGTGCCCGGTGACCTCGCGGCACACGTCGATCACCTCGCGGACGGAGAAGCCCTCCCCGCTGCCGAGGTTGAGTACGCGGTGGACGCCGGGTCGGTTGGACTCGAGGGCGAGCAGGTGCGCGTCGGCGAGGTCGGCGACGTGGATGTAGTCGCGGACGCAGGTCCCGTCCGGGGTGGGCCAGTCGTCGCCGAAGACCTTGATGTCGGACCGGTGTCCCAGGGCCACCTGGAGCACCAGCGGGATGAGGTGGGTCTCGACGACGCGGTTCTCTCCCACCGGACCGTGAGCGCCGGCCACATTGAAGTAGCGCAGGCTCGTGGCGGCGAGCCCGTGGGCCACCGCGTACGAGGTGATGGCGTGATCGATCGCCAGCTTGGTGGCGCCGTAGGTGTTGGTGGGCCGGGTGGGCATGTCCTCGGTGATCGGGATCTGCTCCGGCTCGCCGTAGGTCGCCGCGGTGGACGAGAAGACGAGGTTGGTGACGTCGGCGGCGCGCATCGCGTCGAGGAGCGCGAGGGAGGTCACGACGTTGCCCTGCCAGTACTCCCCGGGCTTCTCCACCGATTCCCCGACGAGGGAGCGGGCGGCGAAGTGCAGGACCCCGTCGAATCCCGGGTCCAGGACCTCGCCCGCCAGGGCGGCGACATCCCCCTCGATGAACGTCGCCGCCGCCGGGACGCCCGACCTGTTGCCGGTGGAGAGGTCGTCCAGGACCACGACCTCGTGTCCGCGCTCGACGAGTACCGTCGCGCAGACCCCCCCGACGTATCCCGCCCCACCGGTGACGAGCAGCTTCACGGGAGGATCTCGACCTGGATCGCGTGCGCGTGGTCGCCGTCGAGCTCGACGGTGTGACCGTCACCGGAGTCGAGCTCGACGAGGTGGCCCCGCCGGGTCGCGGTCACGGTCCGCAGTGGTTCCACACCGTGTGCGCGGAGCTCGGAGATGAGGTCGGTGTCGATCTGGACGTTCTCGCCGATCGCCTGGATGCGGACGCTGTGCGGGATGTCCGTGTCCAGCGCCGAGAGGCGGGTGAACGCGCGGTCGTCGGCGATCCGGGAGGTGTACCCGATCCGGTCGAGCCCTGGTATGGGGTTGCCGTACGGCGACGTCCTCGGATCGTCGAGTACCTCGATGAGGCGACGCTCCACGTCGTCACTCATGACGTGCTCCCATCGACACGCCTCGGCGTGGACCTTCTCCAGCTCCAACCCGATCACATCGACGAGCAGTCGCTCCGCGAGACGGTGCTTGCGCATCACGTCCACGGCCAGATCCCGGCCGGTCGTCGTGAGCTGGAGATGACGGTCGGGTGCCACGTGTACCAGGCCGTCGCGTTCCATCCGCGCGACCGTCTGGCTCACGGTCGGACCGCTCTGCTCGAGTCGCTCCGCGATCCTGGCCCGGAGCGGGATGACTCCCTCCTCCTCGAGCTCATAGATGGTGCGGAGGTACATCTCGGTGGTGTCCACCAGGTCTTTCACGCTGAATCCTCCACGTCGGATCGTCGCAGACAGTCGCCCCCGGTGGTCGACGGTCCCATCCGGGTTCTCGGTCGAGACTACCGTCGGGCCTCGAACCGGGGTGGGGAGCGGGCAATCGGGGGTCGGGCCGGGTCCCGCCGCGTAGATTCGTGGGGCGCACACCTCGGTGATCCCATCGGATGTGGGCCGCCGGGAACGTCCCGGTGCGACGGGAGGACGGGTGGCAATGGCCGGTATCCGGGACGGCGTCGCGGCCGCGGTGGTGTGGAGTCCCTCACTGATGGAGTACCGGCACTCCGCCGATCATCCGATGAGTCCGCGCAGACTCGATCTGACCATGTCGCTCGCCACGGAACTGGGGGTTCTGCAGGGCGTGGAGATGCTGGACCCCGGTGCGGCCAGCGAGGAGGAACTGCTGCGCGTCCACACCTCCCGCTATATCAGTGCCGTCCGGGCGGCCGGTGACCTGCCGCCCGGGGAGCATTTCGGGATGAGTCACGGTCTCGGCACGGCGGACAACCCGACGTTCCCGGGCATGCACGAGGCGAGCGCCGCGGTGGCCGGAGGAACCTTGGCCGCAGCGCGGGCGATCGCCAGTGGCGCCGCGACGCGGGCGGTCTCCGTGGCCGGCGGCATGCACCACGCCATGCCCGCGGCCGCCGCCGGCTTCTGCGTCTACAACGACGCCGCGGTGGCCATCAGCTGGTTGCTCGACAACGGGTACGACCGCATCGCCTACGTGGACATCGACGTCCACCACGGGGACGGTGTCCAGGCCGCCTTCTACGAGGATCCGCGTGTGCTGACCATGTCCCTGCACCAGCACCCGGCGACCCTGTGGCCGTCGACGGGCTGGGCATCGGAGACGGGGGTGGGCCGCGCGGAGGGGACCGCGGTCAACCTGGCGTTCCTGCCGGCGGTCACCGACGGGCTGTGGATGCGCGGGTTCCACGCGGTCGTTCCCGGGGTCCTGCGGGCCTTCGAGCCACAGATCATCGTCATGCAGGCCGGATGCGACTCGCACCGCGAGGACCCGCTCGCCGACCTGTCCCTCACGGTCGACGGGCACCGCGAGTCCTACCTCCGACTCATCGCACTGGCGGACGAGCTCTGCGAGGGGCGGATCATCGCCATCGGCGGTGGGGGCTACGAGCTGGTCCGGGTGGTCCCGCGATCGTGGACCCATCTCATCGCCGCCGTCCTCGGCGTCCCCGTGGATCCGGGGACCCGGGTACCGGAGGAGTGGAAGGCCATGGCCGCCCGGTTCACCGTTCCGGACAGGGTCCCGCAGACGATGAGTGACGGCGGAGATCCCGCGCACACGCTCTGGGAGCCCGCCGGTGCCGATCGTGGGGGAGAGGTGGACCGGACACTGGCCCGACTCGACCAGTCGATCCTCGACACCCGCCGCTCGGTGTACCCCCTGCTCGGACTCGACCCGGACGATCCCCGGGACTGACCGCACCACCCCCGCGTCGCGGGTGCCCACCATTCACAACAGTTGTCTCATGGAGGACCACGATGGCCAACCCCGGTGACGGAACGACCGACGGCGGCGCCCCCGAGGGTGACGCGCCGGTCGTCAACCCGCCAGAACACGCCTCCACCGACACGGCGGTCGACGACTATCCGGAGGGCTATCCACACGAGTGGGCGGCGGATGTCCTGGGTTCCGACGGCCGGGCGGTGCGGATCCGGCCGGTCCTGCCCAACGACTCCGAGAAGATCACCCGCTTCCACGCCAGCCTCTCCGAGCGGACCCGCTACCTGCGCTACTTCGGCTCCCACGACGTCCTGTCGGCCAAGGAACTGCAGCGGATGACCAACGTCGACTACCGCGACCGGATGGCGTTCGTCGCGGAACTGGGCGCGGAGATCATCGGGATGGCGATCTACGAAAGGCTCCCGGACTCGACGTTCGCGGAGGTGGCGTTCACCATCTCGGACCAGCACCAGGGCCGGGGGCTCGGATCGATCTTCCTCGAGCATCTCGCGGGGTCCGCCGCCGAGTGCGGGATCGACCACTTCGAGGCGGAGGTGCTCTCGGAGAACCGGTCGATGATCCAGGTGTTCCGTCGGGCGGGGTACGAGATCTCGCGCTCCTTCGACGGATCCACCCTGCATCTCGAGTTCGCGATCGACCCCACCGAGGCGTTGACCAACGTCCGCAACGCCCGCGAGACCGCGGCCGAGGCGCGCAGTCTCGCGAGGGTCCTGACCCCCGCCTCGGTGGCCGTCATCGGTGCCTCGGACCAGGTGGGAAAGATCGGCCACACGGTCCTGCGCAACCTCATCGGGAACGGGTTCTCCGGTCCGGTCTACCCGGTGAACTCCGATGCGACCTCCGTGCAGTCCGTCCGTGCCTATGCCAGTGTCCGCGACATCCCCGATCCGGTCGACCTGGCCGTGGTGGCGGTGCCGGCCGCGTCCATGTCCGAGGTGCTCGACGACTGCCTGTCCAAGGGGGTGTCGACCCTCGTCGTGATCTCGGCCGGGTTCTCCGATGTGGGCAGCGCCGGTGTGGTGTCCGAGCGTCGCCTGGTGAGCGAGGCCCGCGCCCACGGGATGCGGGTGGTGGGGCCCAACGCCCTCGGGGTGATCAACACCTCCCCCGACGTCCAGCTCAACGCCACCCTCGCCGAGGTGGTCCCGGGGCCGGGCCGGGCGGGGTTCTTCTGCCAGTCCGGTGCCCTGGGGATCACCATCCTCGCCGCCGCCGCCCGCCGGGGTCTGGGACTGTCGACCTTCGTCTCCGCGGGAAACCGTGCCGACGTCTCCGGTAACGACCTGCTCCAGTACTGGGATACCGACACCGGGACCGAGGTGGTCCTGCTCTATCTCGAGAGTTTCGGCAACCCCCGCAAGTTCTCGCGGATCGCGCGCCGGGTGGCCCGCAACAAGCCGGTCGTGGTGGTGCGCCGGGCCGCCGACGACCTGGAATCGGGAGTCCAGGGTCTCACCGCCTCGGCCATCCGCGGTCTGTTCCGCGACTCCGGGCTCATTCAGGTGGACTCCATCACCGACATGTTCGACACCGCGACGCTGCTCGCCTATCAGCCGTTGCCGGCGGGCGGCCGTCTGGCGATCGTCGGGAACTCGACCGCCGTCGGGCGACTCGGCGGGGACTCCGCGCGGTTGCAGGGATTCACCGTGGCGCACTCGGTCGACCTGGGGGCCGGAGCGCTACCCGAGGACTTCCGGGCCGCGATAGCCGACGTGGTGGCCCGCGACGAGGTGGACTCGGTCCTGACGGTCTTCGTTCCACCGGTGGCCACCGAGCCGGACGCCTACGCCGAGGCCATCCGCGCCGCGGCGGCCGACAGTTCCAAGCCGGTGGTGAGTACCTTCCTCGCCGGCGAGGGACTGCCCGAGGGGCTCACCATCACCGACGAGTCCGGCGTGGCCTCACGGGGTTCCATCCCCTCGTACCCGTACCCCGAGCGTGCGGTGTCGGCGCTGGTGCGCGCCCGCCGCTACGCCGAGTGGCTGGACCAGCCCGCGGAGGAACCGGCCGAGTACGACGACATCGACCGCGCCCGCGCTCGGGATCTCGTCGATTCGTTGTGTCACTCGAACAGCGGGAGCGAATCGTTCGAACTCACCCAGGGTCAGGTCCGCAGTCTGCTGGAGTGCTACGGGGTCGGGATCGTCGACTACCGTGTCGCGGTCGGGGTGGAGCAGGCGGCCATGGCGGCCGAGGAACTCGGATACCCGGTGGCGGTCAAGGCGATGGGGGAGAAGTGGCGGACCCGCAGTGACCAGTCCGGGGTCCGCTTGGACCTGACCGACGCGGGAGCCGTTCGTCACGCGTTCGACGACCTCCGGGCGACCACCGGCTCCCGGGCACTCCACGTCCAGAAGATGGCCACCAAGGGGGTCGCGGCGACGATCCGGGTGGCGGACCACCCGATCTTCGGTTCGCTTATCTCCTTCGGCCTGTCCGGGATGCTCTCTGACCTCCTCGCCGATCGCGCGTTCAGTACCCTGCCGATCTCCCCCTCGGAGGCCCGGTCACTCCTCGATCGTCCACGGGCCGCGCCCATCCTCGACGGATATGCGGGGGACACCCCGGCTGACAAAGACGCCCTGGTGGACCTCATGGGCCGGATGTCGTGCCTGGTGGAGGACGTCCCCGAGCTCAGACGGCTGTCTCTCGACCCCGCGCTCGCGTCCCCCGACGGTGTGTCCGTGTTGTACGCACAGGTCCATCTGGGGCCGCCCCCGCGGTTCAGCGGGGACGAGGGCCCGCGGAGACTGCGCTAGCTGTCGGTACAGCCGGCGCGGCGTGCGCGGCGGGTCGGCCACTGCGCCGGCGCGGCTCGTCGCCCGGTCCGAACACGACGACGCCCCGGCTCCGGTGGCGGTGTGAACCCGCCTGACCGTGGAGCCGGGGCGTCGTGGTGTCCTCGTCCGGCCCGGACCTCAGACCGCGTAGGAGCGGAGCTTGTCGGCGCGGCGCCCTTCACGGAGCTTCGCCATGACCTCGCGCTCGATCTGGCGGACGCGCTCACGCGAGAGCCCGAAACGCTTACCGATCTGGTCGAGAGTGCGGGGCTGGCCGTCGTCGAGACCGAACCGCAGTGTGATGACCTGCTGCTCGCGCTCCTCGAGCGTGGACAGGACCGCACGGACGTCCGAGTGCATGACGTTGGTGACGACCGTGTTCTCGGCGCTGGTGGCCTCGGCGTCCTCGATGAAGTCGCCCAACGGCGCCTCCTCGTCCGCGCCGACGGGCATGTCCAGGCTCACCGGGTCGCGCGAGTGGTCGAGCAGTTCCTCGATCTTGTGCGCGGGGATCCCCGACTCCTCCGCCAGCTCGTCGAGAGTCGCCTCTCGCCCGAGCTGCTGGTGGAGCTCCCGCTTGATGCGGGCGAGCTTGTTGACCTGCTCGACCAGGTGCACAGGGAGCCGGATGGTGCGGGACTGGTCGGCCATCCCCCGGGTGATGGCCTGGCGGATCCACCACGTGGCGTAGGTCGAGAATTTGAAGCCCTTGGCGTAGTCGAACTTCTCCATGGCCCTGATCAGGCCCAGGTTGCCCTCCTGGATGAGATCCAGCAGCGGCATGCCGCGCCCCGTGTAGCGCTTGGCGAGTGAGACCACCAGGCGCAGGTTGGCCTCGAGGAGGTGTGCGCGGGCGGCCTCGCCCTCCGCGACGATCACCTTGAGATCGGCCTTCTTGGTGGGGCCCATCCGCTTCTTGGTGGCCAGGAGATGGGCGGCGTAGAGGCCGGCCTCGATGCGCTTGGAGAGTTCGACCTCGTCCTCGGCGTTCAGAAGAGCCGTCTTGCCGATCCCGTTGAGGTAGACGCGGACGAGGTCCGCGCTGGGGCTCTGGCCATCCGAATCCGCCTCCGTCCGACGGTCCGATCGGGTGGTGGCTGACGTCATGTCTCCTCCTCCTGCCGGCCCGGGGGATCAGAGTCGGCGGTCGGTTGCTGATGGACGGAACGGACGCGTGTCCGGGTCACGGTCACGTACTGCTACAACGGCGGGGGTGCCGGGAATGTTCCCGGGCCCATGACGTCCGTCACGACGTCCGGGAACCCGAGGTGTCGACGAGGACGGTGAACGGGCCGTCGTTCACGGAGCTGACCTGCATCATCGCGCCGAACGCCCCGGTCTCGACCTCGAGTCCCCGCTCACGGAGACCTCGCACCACCGCATCGACCGCGGCCTCGGCCCGAGCCCCGGGCGCCGCGCGGGACCACGACGGTCGGCGCCCCTTGCTCGTCGACCCCATGAGGGTGAACTGGCTGACCACCAGGACGGGCGCGCCGATCTCGACCGCGCCCGCCTCACCCGGCAGGATGCGCAGCTCCGCGATCTTGCGGACCATCGTGGCGACGTCCACCTCGTCGTCGTCGGTCGACACCCCCAGCAGCACCAGCAGCCCGGCGCGGGGGAGTGCGCCCACGATCTCCCCGTCCACGGTGACCGACGCCTCGGTGACGCGCGTGATGACGGCCCTCACCCGCCCACCGGCCCCGGGGTGGCGGCGGCGCGGACGCCGGGCGGGAGCAGCCCGGGGACCCCGGCGGGGACGACGAAGCCGTGGAGGAACAGATCGGCCACGACCCTGCGCACGGGTTCCGCCAGCTCCTCGGGGTCCCGACCGGCCCCCGCGGCGGCGAGGACTACGAGATCCTCCAGGGGTAGTGCTCCCATGCGCACCCCTCGGAGAACCGTCGCGGTCAGCGGGTCGATCTCGTGGCGCCAGCGCGCACCGGTGACACGCTCGACCACCACCCTCGATCCGGCCGGTGCGGAGGACCCGGACGCCTCGTCCCCCGGGTCACCGGAGCCCGGTGCCAGGCTCTCCGAGACGTGCAGGTGGACGTCGGGGGAGACGGTGAACACCGTCGCGTCCAGAGCCCGCTCCTGCCCGCCCTGTCGGTCCGATGCCGCCCGCAGCCACGCCATGCGCGCGAAGTAGGCCTCGGCCTCGTCCCCGAGCCCCTCGTCGAACGGGTGGGTGAGGTCCTCGCAGAGCACCGACGACGCGCCGTCGATCCGCCTGAGGAAGACGTATCCGAACCCGACACCGTCGACGCCCCGGTCCTGGAAGTGGTCGAGCCAGGCGTCCGCGGCGCGAGCGGTGGACTCGTCCCTCGGGTCCATGCCCTCGTCCGTGAGCCATGTCCAGACGTAGAGCTCCGGGTCCGAGGTGTCGCGGCGGAGCACCCAGGCCTCCACCCCGTCCGAGGGGATCCACGACGCCACGTGGGTCCGCCAGTCGGTGTCCCGCCGCTCCACCCAGGAGGCCAGGATGACCGCGGTGCCGCCCTGGGTCAGGTGGTCGTGAGCCCCGGACACGACCGTCCGGCTCGCCCCGTCGAGGGCGAGCCCCGACTCCCGGTACGAATGGCCGGGGTCCGAGGGGCCCACCACGAACGGGGGGTTGGCGACGACCCGGTCGAATCGACGAAGAGCCACGGGCTCGTACCAGGGACCGGCGAGCAGCTCCCCGTCCAACCCGTTGATGGCGAGTGTGGCGGACGCCAGGTCCAGACACCGCGGGGTGATGTCCGTACCCGTCGCCGTCCTCGCGGTCTCGAGGGCGTGCACGAGCTGGATGCCGCAGCCGGTGCCGAGGTCGAGTACGGAGTCCACGGGGGAGGTGGGTGTGATCCGGAGGAGGGACAGCGTGGCCTGCCCGACCCCGAGGACGTGGTCGGGCCTCGTGGTGGCGTGGGCCATCGACCCGTCGACGTCGGAGAAGACCCAGCGGGTGCCGTGACCGGTGTCCACGGGCCGGAGGTCGAGGAGCGCCCGGAGGGTCCCCTCCGGCGAGGTCTGACGCGTCCACAGGCCGGCGTCGATCCCGTCGGAGACGGGTGTCCCGGGCAGGGCCGCCACGACCTCGCCCTCGGGGACCGCGTCACCCAGGATGAACAACCGGACCAGGGTCCCGACCGGCCCGGCGGAGCGGGCGTGCCTGCGGACGGACGCCGAGTCCGAGCGGGCGAGCGCCGAGATCGCCTCCGGCCCCAGCGCGTCCTCCAGCCCGGGCACCGTGAAATGGCACTGCCGGAATGACTCCGCCAGGACGGGGGCCAGACGGGTGAGTGTGGGAACTGTCGGGGTCACCGGGCGGGATCGCTCTCGTCGGGTCGGTCGGCTGGGTCCGGGATCCCCGAGGCGGGTCCGTCGCCCGAGGGGTCCCCGTGTGGCTGGTCGTCGTGGGTCGGGCCGTCGTGGGCCGGGCTCTGGTGCGAGGGGCCACCTGTGAGGCCCGGCGGCATCGCGCGGGGCGTGTGGTTGGCCAGCGCACCGGCGGTGTACATCCGCGCCTGCCCCTTGGGCAGCGGAGGCCTGTCGTTGGCGCTGATCACGGCGATCCACGGGATCGGTATGGACCCCGCGACGATGGCCAGTGCAATCCACGGGTTGTTCCAGAGAGCCAGGGAACCCGCGGCGAGGAGCAACGCCGGGATCCGGATGGACATCAGGAGGAAGTACCGCTTCTTCCGCGCCGCGAGCTCGTCCCGGTAGGACTCCCGCGCGGCGGTGATCAGAACGGGCCTCGCGGTGCCGTCCCGATCCTTGGACCGCTTGCGACGGGAGTCGGGTGCCATGGCCCCCAAGGTACTCCGGCGTTGGCGCGCCGACCGTGGCGTGCGGCATCATGAGGGGGTGAGCACCACCCGGACCAAGACACTAGAGCGCCCCGAGGTCACGACGACCGAGGAGACGCAGGACGACGCGCCCAAGTTCTTCCATTACGTGGACAAGAGCAAGATCGCCGAGAGCGCGGTCATGGGCTCCTACGTGATCGCCCTGTGCGGCGAGGTGTTCCCGGTCACCCGGTCCGCCAAGCCCGGCTCTCCCGTGTGCCCGGAGTGCAAGCGCGTCTACGAGACCCTGAAGCCTGGTGAGTGAACCCGGCGCGGTCCCGGGCACCGAGGAGCAGACCGCAGACCCCGCCGCGACGACGGCCGCGGGCGCCCCTCTGCGCGCCTGGCAGCGGACCGCGCTGCGCAAGTACCTCATGGCGCGGCCGAAGGACTTCCTCGCCGTGGCCACCCCCGGCGCCGGTAAGACGACCTTCGGTCTGCGCGTGGCCTCCGAACTCCTGGCCGACCGGACGGTCGACGCGATCACCGTGGTGGCCCCCACCGAGCACCTCAAGTTCCAGTGGGCCGAGGCCGCCGCGAGGGCCGGTATCGCGCTCGATCCCGAGTACTCCAACTCCTCCGGCGCCCTCGCACCGGAGTACCACGGCGTGGTGGTCACCTACGCCCAGGTGGCGTCACACCCGTTCAAGCACCGCGAGCGGACCGCATCCCGCCGTACGCTGGTGATCCTCGACGAGATCCACCACGGCGGTGACGCCAAGAGCTGGGGAGACGGAATCCGTGAGGCGTTCGACGACGCCGAGCGTCGCCTGTCCCTGACCGGCACACCTTTCCGCTCGGACGACAGCCCCATCCCGTTCGTCACCTACGAACCCGACGGCCAGGGGCATCAGCGGTCCAGGGCCGACCACTCCTACGGATACGCCGACGCCCTGGCCGACGGCGTCGTGCGACCCGTCGTTTTCCTCGCCTACTCGGGTGAGGCGCGCTGGCGGACGAACGCCGGCGAGGAGTTCTCCGCCCGACTCGGCGAACCGCTCAGCGCGGACCAGAATTCGCGCGCCTGGCGGGTGGCACTGGATCCCCACGGCGACTGGATGCCGGCGGTGCTCCAGGCGGCGCACACCCGGCTCCGGCAGATCCGTGCGGGTGGAGTGCCCGATGCCGGCGGGCTGGTGATCGCCACCGACCAGGAGCGGGCCCGGGAGTACGCGGCACTGCTCACGGAGATCACCGGGCGGGCCCCCGTCGTCGTCCTCTCCGACGACCCCACGGCCTCGAGCCGGATCGGCACGTTCTCCGCCTCGACGGACGAGTGGATGGTCGCGGTCCGCATGGTCTCGGAGGGTGTGGACGTGCCGCGCCTGAGCGTGGGGGTGTACGCCACCAGCGCCTCGACGCCCCTGTACTTCGCCCAGGCCATCGGCCGGTTCGTCCGGTCCCGGAGGCCGGGGGAGACCGCGTCGGTGTTCCTGCCCTCGGTCCCGGTCCTGTTGCAGCTCGCCTCCCAGATGGAGGCCCAGCGGGATCACGTCCTGGGCAAGCCCCACCGCGAGGACGGGCTCGAGGACGAGTTGCTGGCGCAGGCCAACCAGCAACACGACGAGCCCGACGCGGACGACGAGGACAAGGGGTACATCTCCCTCGGCGCGGACGCCGAACTCGACCAGATCGTCTACGAGGGGTCCTCCTACGGCACGGCCACGTTCGCGGGGAGCGAGGAGGAGGCCGACTACATCGGTCTCCCCGGTCTGCTCGGGGCGGACGACGTCAAGGCACTCCTGCGTCAGCGGGAGAAGGAGCAGATCAGGCGGTCGTCCGGTGAGGGGTCCTCCGCGTCCGGAGCCGTGGCGGTGGTGGGCGTGGGGACGGACCCGACCATCTCCGGCACCACCCTCCCGGGCAACGCCGGCGGCCCGGGCGCGAACGCGGGTGCGGCTGCCGCCCGCGTGGCCTCCGCGGCCGAGCTGAAGGATCTGAGGCGCCAACTCAACACGCTGGTGTCCGTGTACTCGGGCCGTCTGGGCAAGTCCCACGGAGCGATCCACACGCAGCTGCGTAACTCCTGTGGTGGTCCTCCGGTGCCCATGGCCTCGGCCGACCAGATCCGGGAACGCATCTCGCTGCTGCGTAGCTGGTAGGGGCAGCTGGAAGGGGACGCTGGAAGGGGCTCAGAACCACGCCTCGCCGTCCCTGTCGGATGAGCATGCGAACGAGCCCGGGCCCCGTCGACATCGACGGGGCCCGGGCTCGTCCGGGGTACCGGACCGGCGGGAGATCAGTCCAGGTAGTCGCGCAGCACCTGGGACCGCGACGGGTGGCGCAGCTTGGACATGGTCTTGGACTCGATCTGGCGGATCCGCTCGCGCGTGACCCCGTAGACCTGGCCGATCTCGTCCAGCGTGCGGGGCAGTCCGTCGGTGAGGCCGAAGCGCAGCCGCACCACGCCCGCCTCGCGCTCGGACAGGGTGTCGAGCACCGAGCGGAGCTGGTCCTGGAGCAGCGTGAAGCTCACCGCGTCCACGGCCACCACGGCCTCGGAGTCCTCGATGAAGTCGCCGAGCTGCGAGTCGCCCTCGTCACCGATGGTCTGGTCGAGCGAGATGGGCTCCCGGGCGTACTGCTGGATCTCCAGCACCTTCTCCGGGGTGATGTCCATCTCCTTGGCCAGCTCCTCCGGGGTGGGCTCGCGGCCCAGGTCCTGGAGCAACTCGCGCTGGATGCGCCCGAGCTTGTTGATGACCTCGACCATGTGCACCGGGATGCGGATGGTGCGGGCCTGGTCGGCCATGGCGCGGGTGATGGCCTGGCGGATCCACCAGGTCGCGTAGGTCGAGAACTTGTAGCCCTTGGTGTAGTCGAACTTCTCGACGGCGCGGATCAGACCCAGGTTGCCCTCCTGGATGAGGTCCAGGAACGCCATCCCCCGGCCCGTGTAGCGCTTGGCCAGGGACACGACCAACCGGAGGTTCGCCTCGAGCAGGTGGTTCTTGGCGCGGACGCCGTCCCGCTCGATCCACTTGTAGTCGCGGCGCTGGGCGGTGGTGAGCTTCTCGCCACGCTCGACGACCTGGGCCATGAACCAGGTGGCGTAGAGGCCGGCCTCGATACGCTTGGCCAGCTCGACCTCCTCCTCGGCGTTGAGAAGGGCGACCTTGCCGATCTGCTTGAGGTACGCGCGGACCGAGTCGGCCGAGGCGGTGAGCTCGGCGTCCTTGCGGGCCTGCCGCAGGGCCTCGGACTCGTCCTCGTCCCAGACGAAGTCACCCGACGCCTTGTCCTTGGCGGTCGGACCCTCCTTGGTCTCCTCGTCGGCCTCCGCGTCATCGACGTCGACGACATCGACCTCGACGTCCTCGAGTTCGGCGGTGTCCGGCTCGACCTCGAGTGCCTCGACCGGTGCGTCGTCGATCGGAGCGGTGTCCGTGAGCGCGGGATCGCCCGCGGCGGCGGTCTTCTTGGCCGCGGTCTTCTTCGCGGCGGTCTTCTTGGCCGCGGTCTTCTTGGCCGGGGCCGACTTCTTCGCCGCCGTCTTCTTGGCGGGCGCGGCCTTCTTCGCTGGTGTCCTGCTCGCCGCGGTCATCTTGGCGGGGGCCTCGCCCGTGACCTCGGTGTCCGACGGATCGCCGCTCATCGCGGGATCCGAACTGGTGGTCTTCGTGGCTGCCACAAACGCCCCTTCACAACCGGTGAATCGATGGGAAACGGGGATCGATGCCGCATCGTATGCCGACACTCGAGCCGTCCGCCTTGCGGTACCGGGCCCGTCCCCGGCCGGTAGGTGATCCCGGCCTGCGCCATTGTAACGAGGAACCCGCCCGGAGGTCGCATCAGGCGCTGTTGACGAGGGGTCAGTAGCTGCCCGGGGACAGTGTCGACCCCAGATCGACCAGGCCGTCGCGCGCCGCCGAGTACAGCGCCGCCCCGATGATCCCGGCATCGCCACGTCTGATGGCCGCACGAACCGGGGTGCGGTTCTCCAGGAGCGGGAACCACTCCTCGGCGGCCTCGCTGATCCCGCCCCCCAGGACGAATGCGCGGGGCCAGAGCAGGTCCTCGAGGCATCGCAGGACGTTGGACACGTGGGGCGCCCATTCCTCGTAGGTCAGTCCGTCCCGTGCACGTACCGATGCGGAGGCCAGGTGCTCGGCCTCGTCGAAACCCCGGCCGGCGATGTCCTCCACCATGAGGTGTCCGAACTCCGTGTTGGGGACGAGATGGCCGTCCAGCAGCAGTGCCGATCCGATCCCCGTGCCGAAGGTCAGCAGGACCACCAGGCCGTCCACCCCCTCACCGGCGCCGTAGTGCACCTCGGTGACACCCGCCGCGTCGGCGTCGTTGAGCATGACCACCGAGCGTCCGGGGAGGTGCCTGTCGAACAGGGCGACCACGTCGCAGCCGACCCAGGAGCCGTCGATGTTGTGGGCGATCCTCGCGACGCCGTCGTGGATGACGCTGGGGAGAGCCACCCCCACCGGGCCGTCCCATCCGAGTTCGTCGACCATCGCGCGGATGACCCCGGCGACCGCGTCCGGGGTCGCCGGCTGCGGGGTGGGACGTGTCGACCGGGGGCCGAGGAGTTCCCCGGTGCCGAGGTCGACCAGCCCCGCCTTAATCCCTGTGCCGCCGACGTCCACCCCCAGGCCGGTGGAGGAGGCCGGCGCCTGGGTGCTCTCGGTAGGTGTGGGGGTGGGCATCTCGGGCTCCCGGGTGACGGGCCGTGAGGGTCACGGCTGCGGTTGGAGTCCACCGGACCGACGGGGCACGATGGGGGCGACGAGCGCCCGTTCGTCAGCGTATCTGTCCGGTACCACCGTGGGCCGGTCCAATCGGGGACGACGACGAGGGGAGCCGACATGTCGGAGGAGACGGACGGAGGGGTCGCGCGATCAACCCACGCGGACACCGTCGACGAATTGAGGCGGTTCGCGGGTCGGCTCGCGGTCTCGGGCGGTGACGTGGCCCGGCGGATGGTGGAGCAGTTCGGCTCCACCGGGCTCGACGCGCGTGCCAAGAGCTCTGCGACCGACCCGGTGACCGTCATCGACACCACCGTGGAGGAGCACCTCCGTTCGCAGGTGGTCTCCGCCCGGCCCGGCGACCGCGTCCTGGGGGAGGAGGGTGGCGAGGAGGCGACCGCCCCGGGACGGGGGGTCGTGCGGTGGGTGGTGGATCCGGTCGACGGAACCGTCAACCTCCTCTACGGGATCCCCTTCACCGCCGTCTCGGTGGCGGCGGAGGTCGACGGGGTGGTCCTCGCGGGTGCGGTGCACAACATCGTCACCGGCGAGACCTGGACCGCGGGGCTCGGCCGCGGGTCGAGCCTCCGGTCCGCCACGGGCACGCTCACCGAACTGACGGCGTCGGCGTGTGACGACCTGTCGATGGCGCTCGTGGGAACCGGGTTCTCCTACGACTCCGACGTCCGCGCGGAACAGGGGCGGGTGGTCGCGGAGCTCCTCCCGCGGATCCGTGACATCAGACGGTGCGGGTCCGCGGCCCTGGACCTGTGCATGGTGGCCACCGGCCGGATCGACGCCTACTACGAGCGCTGCCTCAAGCCGTGGGATCACGCGGCCGGGGCCCTGATCGCCGCCGAGGCCGGCGCGGTGGTGAGGGTCTCCCACGACGACGAGGTCCCCACTGCCGCCGCCGCACCCGGTGTGGCGGGGGAGTTCCTGTCCGCGATCGAGGCGCTCGGGGGCGCGGTCAGCAGTTGACGGCTCGCGCCGCGTCCAGCTCGGCGGAGATCGGTTGACGTCCCACCTTGAGCTCGTCGAGCGCCCCCACGCTCTCCGCCGAGTCCGACAGTCGCGAGAAGATCGTCCCCAGCACCAGGTCGACGGACTCGTCCGCCCGCCCGTCGGACACCAGCTGCATGCACGGCGCGGCGAGGGACAGTGACCTCGCGCTCGCCTCCCCGGCCTCGCCGTAGCGGATCTGCCCGTGGCACTCGAGGTCCTGGGCGTAGATCGGGTCGTTGCCGGTGGCGTCGGCTCCCGCCGGCTGGAATCCGCGTTCGGCGAGTTGGGCGGCGACCGCTCCCGCCTGACCGCTCTGGCCGTTGGCGTTGAGCACCCGGACCCGCGTGTCCGCCAACAGGGCCGGCTCGACCGAGTCGAGTGCGCCGGCGGGCTGTTCCCGCAGTCCGGCCTCCTCCGCCGCGGGCGTCACGGGGCAGGCGGCGGCCTGGGTCGCCGCATCGCTGCCCATGAGCGCGGAAGCCCACACCAGACCCCCGAGGACCAGCGTGGCCACCACGAACAGCACGTAGGGGCTGCGTAGTCGTCCCATCCCCCGAGTGGGGGTCGGACTGGGTGTCGCCTGGGCGCTGAGGTGGACGACCATGAGGGTCCTTCCTGCAGGTGTCACGGTGCGGGAGCCCTGTCCGGGTCCGCCTCACCACTGTAATCGTCGGGGAATCGGCGTCCCGGTGGGGACACGGTCCGGAAGCGCGGATGAAATCCCTGCTAGTTTCCGTTAATATGCGTGCGCCGGTCGGTCCACGATCGAACCGACCGCCCCTCGCCACCTGACCGCTAGAGAAGAGACACATGGCAACCGACTACGACGCACCCCGCCGGACCGAAGCTGACGAGCTGGCCGGTGATTCGCTGGAGGAACTCAAGGCCCGGAGGGCGGAGGGGGCTACCGGCGAGGTCGACGTGGACGAGACGGATACCGCCGAGTCCTACGAACTCCCGGGGGCGGATCTCTCCGGAGAGGAACTCACGGTCCGTGTGGTTCCCGAGCAGGACAATGAGTTCACCTGCGGAGACTGCTTCCTCGTCCATCACCGGAGCCGGTTCGCCGAGGAGAGGGACGGACTGCCGATCTGCGTGGACTGCGCGGGCTGATCGCTCAGCTGTAGTGGTTGTCCGGGAGGGCCGCCGCGAGTCCTTCCGGGTCACGGGTGCTGATCAGCCAGTAGGGCGTGGGGTCCAGCGGGTCGTCCAGGACGACGATCACCATGGTGGGGACATAACCGCGGTGGACGACGAACGCCTCCGGATCGAGTTGGCGCCCCATCGCGGCCTGCTTGGCGGTCGCGGGCACGACGGCGCTGCGCGAGATCGCCTCGAAGGGCAGACGCGCGCGGCCCGCGTACAGGGTCCCTCCGCCCTGACCGTCGGACTCGACCTCGATACGCTCGCGACCGACGGTGACGAAGAGCCACGCGAACAGGGCGGGCACGACCACGGTGAGCAGCCACAGCCACCACGGCGCGCCGAGTACCGAGGCCACGGCGGCCACGAGGACGGTGATGGCGGCGAGAAGCACCCACCACCATCCCGGTACCCGGAGTCGTTCCGAGTGAACAGGGCGCGGGACCCGGTCGGGCGACGGTCGGAGATCTTCTTCGGTCACGACATCAAGACTATCCATCACCCGGGCTCCACCCGGCAGGAGGGCGGCCAGCCATGAACCACCCCGACCACTCGTCCGGATCACGCGGACCGCTGCGGCTACGGAGGTTGGACCCCGGTCTTCCGGTGCCGTCCCGCGCCCACCCCTCCGACGCGGGCATCGATCTGTTCTCGGCCGAGAACTGCGCACTCGAACCCGGGCATCGTGCGCTGGTGGGCACAGGGGTGGCCGTCGCCATCCCGGAGGGGTACGCCGGGCTCGTCCACCCCAGATCCGGTCTCGCCGCACGGGCGGGACTGTCGATCGTCAACGCCCCGGGCACCATCGATGCCGGGTATCGCGGCGAGATCAAGGTCAACCTCGTCAACCTCGACCCGTCCGAACCGGTTCACATCGGACGAGGTGACCGGATCGCACAGTTGATCATCCAGAGAGTCGAACTCTGGGACGTGCAGGAGGTCGACGAGCTCGACCAGACCGACCGGGGAGAGCGGGGCCACGGCTCGACCGGAGGTCACCACCGCCTGACCTGACCGGCACCACACCACGTTGGGTAGCGTCAAGAGGCACGGTCCCGACCGGGACCGGGTCGCACGCGGAGAGGATTCGACCATGTTCGGACGCAAGAAGTCGGTGACCGGGGACCGCGACGCCGCCACCCCCGGGGAACCCACGGACTCCGCACCGTCCACGACCGGTCCGCATGACCGCTCGTCGGTCGGGGACGTGGCCCGGTACTACACCGACCTCGGGTACGGACACCTCGACCTCGGTTCCCTGGTGATCGGCGTCCCCAAGGGGCGCGATCTGAACGTCGCGCTGGACCCGAACGGTCAGCCGGAGTTCCACGTGGTCACCACCGTGTCGCGGGTGATCCCGCGCGCCTTCGCCGCGCCGAAGTCGGCCGGGCAGTGGCGGACCATGGTCGTCGCCATGCGCGAGCAGCTCGAGGGTCAGGGCGCCGAGGTGACCGTCGAGGACGGTCCGTGGGGGCGCGAACTCGTGGCCGCGATGCCGGGGGCGGTGTTCCGCGCGATCGGGGTCGACGGGCACCGGTGGACCGCCGAGGTACGCATCATGGCCACCCCGGAGCTGGCCGAGCAGGCCGCCGAGGAGGGCCGGGAGGTCTTCAAGCATCTCCTGGTGAACCGAGGCGACGGACCGATGCCCGTCCGGGAGGTGCTTCCGCTGACCATCCCTGACGAGATCCAACAGGCGCTGGTCAAGGCGCAGTCGCAGTTGGCGGCACAGCAGCAGGCGCAGGCCTACCAGCAGCAGATGGCGGCAGGTCAACAGGGTCAGGGGGCCGCGCAGACCCGGCCCCAGAACCCGCCGGCCCCGACACCGGGATCCCCGGCCCCAGCACCGGCATCCCCGGCCCCGAGCTCGAGCCGGAACCCCTCCCGGGAACAACCCCAGCAGCCGGATTCCCGGCCCCGCAGGGACGGCAGCGCCATGGACCGGCTCCGCTCCACCGACGATCTCTGACCGACCGACGTGCTGAGAGGGGAGCCATGCCCGTCACGCGGATGTTCCGTGGTCTCTCAGCTCGACTGACCGCGCCGCTTGAGTCGCTCGACGCGGTGGACCTGGCCGGTGCGGTACAGGGCATCGGCTGCTCGCCGGTCGAGGACGCCCAGAGGGGGCAGATGGTCACCCTGGCCGGGCGCGTGCGCACAGTCCTGTCCGGTGGGGGAGAGCGGTTCCTCGGGGTGACCGCCGAGGTGTACGACGGCACGGGTGCGGTGGACGTGTGTTGGCTGGGACGTGGTTCGATCCCGGGTATCGACACTGGCCGCTTCGTCAAGGTGACCGGGCGCATCGGCGTCCGGTCCGGCCAGAAGATCATGTTCAACCCACGGTACGAATTGCTCAGCGGGCAACCGCGCGCTATACGCGGAGGAGAAGTGTGACCGAGTCTGAGCGGGCCGGCGAGCAGTCCACCGGGGAAGTCCCCCCGGAGAGCACGGGAGGTAAGCGGAAATCCGCGTTCGGTGACCCGGACGCCTCGCTGCTCGAGCAGATGGGCGGGGTCCGTGGCCTCGTCTACTCGTCGATCCCCATCCTGACCTTCGTCCCCGTCAACGGTTTCTGGGGACTGACGGTGGCGATCTGGGCGGCGCTGGGGGTGGCGGTCGCCATGCTCGCGTGGTCACTGGTCCGACGGGAGAACCCCCAGCCGGCGATCTCCGGCTTCTTCGGGGTCGCGATCGGTGTCCTGATCGCCTGGCGCACCGGAAGCGCAAAGGGATACTTCCTCTACGGGATCATCACGCAGGCGGTGTACGGCGGGGTGTTCGCCCTGTCCGCGCTCGCGCGGTGGCCACTCGTCGGGGTGATCTGGGGCCTGCTCGACGGAAAAGGGATGTCCTGGCGCCGTCACCCGAAAGCGCGTCGGTGGTACGCCGTCGCCACGTGGATCTGGGCAGGGCTCTTCGCGATACGCGCAGTGCTACAGTACGCGCTCTATCTGAACGACGAGGTCAACTGGCTCGGGGCCGCCCGCATCGCGATGGGCTGGCCGCTCGCGCTGCTGGCGTTCGCGGCGACGATCTGGGCGGTGCGGCGCGCGATGGTCTACGAGAGGGAGCCCGCGGAGGTCCGGGAACCCACCACGCACGACTGACACGCACGACCGATACGGCATCACCTCGGATGGACGACGGGCCCCGGCGAGTTCGCCGGGGGCCGTCGTCTGCCCAGCTCGTGTCCGTCAGCCGCGAGCGCGAGTGACGCGGTGGTCAGACCGTGCTCGTCGCCATCCGCGAGAACTCGCTCGGGCCCGTGATGGTGCGGTAGGCGAACACCGAGGCCAGGGTGGCCACGGGGATCGCGATGAGGAGCCCGACGAACAGGGCGAGGAAACCTGCCACGACGACGAGGATGTTGAGCACTGCGAGAGCGAACAGGTTTCCCGCGTCGGACTTGATCGCGTTGACGCTGGACTTCATGGCGTCGATCGCGGTCATGTTGCGGTCCACGACGAAGTGGAGGGTCCAGTACAGGAAGAAGGCGACCACGAGTCCGGGAATGATGAGGAGGACGAAGCCGATGGTCGTCGCGATTCCCACGAGGATCGCCGCGATGGCGAACGCCCCGAAGTTGTGCAACTTGAAGAAGTCACCGATCTCCGGCTTGTGGCCGTCCACCTCCAGTAGCGCGCCCCGGATGACGAAAGCCTGGAACAGGAAACTCACGGCGATCGTCAGTATGGAACCCAGGAACGCCACCGACATCGACTGAGAGTTGGATATCGAACTCGCGATGCCGTTGGCGAGGAACATGGCCAACGTGACCAGCACCCAGGGCAGAGGATTGTTCTTGAACATCTGCCAGCCGGCCCCGATGGCGTCGGTGGCGGACACCCTACCTGTCATCACCGGTCCGCCCCCGTGGCCGGACTGGGGGTATGGGTCCCCGTACCCGTGGCCCCCGTTGGGCGGGTAGCCGAAGTCCTGACCTCCATAGCCCTGCTGGCCATAACCCTGCTGGCCATAACCCTGCTGGCCATAGCTCTGTTCGCCGTAGCCCTGCTGGCCGTAGCCCTGATCGGGATAGGGCTCCTGGCCGAATCCCTGCGCGTTCCCCTGCCCGCCGAACTCCGGTCCGCCCCAGTTCTGTTGCGCGGCGCCCGTGCCGTTCGGATCGTTCGGGAACCCGTCTCCTGACGGGGTGCCTCCGGTGGTCATGGCATCTCCAGATCTCTTCGCATCGGTGTGAAAGGTTTTTCCACTCGCCTGACTCCGAACCTAGTCCTGTCCGGGCGTTTTGGGGAGGGTCAACCCGCGGCTCGGTCTGAGGGAAATGCACGGAGC
>NZ_BAAAQG010000013.1:84151-129611 GCF_039531545.1 Dietzia cercidiphylli | reverse complement strand
GGGCTCCGGGTCCGTTGACCGGACTACGGCGTCAGATGTTGGCGTGGATCTCGACAGCCTGCGCGACGCCGGCCACGGTGCCGGCGATCTTCACTGCCTCCCAGGCCTGCTCCTTGGTGATGCCCTCCTTGCGGATGACGTCATCATGGGCGGCGGTGCAGTTCTCGCACCCGTTGATCGTCGAGACGGCCATCGACCAGAGCTCGAAGTCGGCCTTCTCCACCCCCGGGTTCGCGATGATGTTCATCCGGAGGCCCATCCGGACCTGAGCGTAATCGTCGCCCAGGAACTCCTTGGCGCGGTAGGCCACGTTGTTCATGGCCATGATGGACGCAGCACCGAGGGCGGCGTTGAACGCCTCGTCGGACAGGTGCTCGCGCGCCTCGTCGGCGATCTCGGACAGCACGGTCTCGGACCGGGTCGCCGCGGCGGTGGCCAGGAAGGTCCCCCACAGCTGCTGCGGCGACAGCTCCGTCGAGCGCGCCAGGGAGCCGAGGTTCAGTTTGAGATCCTTCGCGAACTCAGGGAGCCCGGACTTCAGGTTCTCGATGGTCACTTGATGCCCTCCTGCAGCATGTCCATCTTGTTGATGTTCTTCGTCGGGTCGTTCTTCTGCCAGTTGCAGGCGCAGACCTCGGACGACTGGAGGGCGTCGAGGACACGGAGGACCTCGTCCACGTTGCGGCCGACGGCATCAGGCGTCACCGAGACGAACTGGATGACGTTGTCCGGGTCGACGATGAAGGTCGCGCGGTCGGCGACCCCGTCCGCGTTCTCGACACCGAGCGCGCGGATCAGCTCGTGCTTGATGTCCGACAGGAGCGGGAACGGGACACCCTTGAGCTCGTCGTTGGTCGCGCGCCAGTTGAAGTGCGCGAACTCGTTGTCGATCGAGCCACCGAGGACCTGCGTGTCGCGGTCCTGGAAGTCCTCGTCGAGCTTGCCGAACGCGGCGATCTCGGTGGGGCAGACGAAGGTGAAGTCCTTCGGGTAGAAGAAGATCACCCGCCACTTGCCGGCGTACGACTGGTTGGTGATCGTCTCGAAGTAGTCCTCGGGCTGCTGGGCGTTGACCTGCTGGAGGTCGCCGCCCTTGAGTGCGGTGAGCTCGAAGTCGGGAAACTGATCGCCGATGGTGAGAAGTGCCATGTGATCCTCCTGGGTTATGGGCCGTTCTTGAACGGGCAGGGGAGACTATGCCCGACGCGCAGTGAGAGGTAAAGCCTAATGAGGTGAAGATCACCCATAGGGGAGGGTGAATAATCATCGACGTGGGGCTATTGATCGTCCTACACTCATCGACATGGCCAATCAGCGGTTCGTTCCGAGCGTGACCCAGCTCAGGGTGTTCCTCGCTGTCGCGGAGCGTCTCCACTTCCGCAGTGCCGCTGAGGAGCTGGGAATGAGCCAGCCGTCGCTCTCCCAGGCCCTGGCGACTCTGGAGGAGGGACTCCGGGTTCACCTGGTCGAACGGAGTACCAGGACGGTGCTCGTCACACCGGTCGGGCACCAGCTCCTCCCGTTCGCACGGGCCGCGGTGGGCGCGATGGACGCGGTGGCCGACATCGCCGCCGATAGCGGGGGGCCGCTGTCGGGCGACGTCCGCATCGGTGTGATCCCCACGGCGGCGCCCTACCTCCTGCCGGGGCTGCTGCCCGCCCTGACCGAGCGTTTCCCGGATCTGCGGCCACGGATCGTCGAGGATCAGACCGCCAGACTGCTCGAGCAGTTGCGCTCGGGGGCGATCGACGTCGCGATCATGGCCCTTCCCACCGATGCCGCGGGTGCCATCGGTATGCCCCTGTACACCGAACCGTTCGCTCTCCTCGTCCCGGCCGACCACCCGCTCGCCGGGCAGGAGGGCCTCTCCCTCGAGGCCCTCGTGGATCTCCCACTGCTGATGCTCGACGAGGGGCACTGCCTCCGTGACCAGACCGTCGACCTGTGCCGGCGGGTCTCGGCTCCGATCCTGGGTCGTGGTGGGTCGCGGGCGGCGTCCCTGACCACCGCGGTGAGGTGCGTCGCCGGGGGGCTGGGGGTGATGATCGTGCCGGAGTCGGCCGTGGTGTCCGAGAGCCGCGACCCCGGCATCGGGGTCGCGAGGTTCGTCGAGCCCGCACCGGGCCGGACGATGGGTCTGGTGCTCCGCACGGCCACGGCCGGTGACGACGCCTACGCCGAGCTCGGGAGCGTCATCACCGAGGTGGCCCAGCGGCTGTTCGGGGCGGTTGCCGCCTGACCGGCGGTCGTCCGGCGCCGGCCGGGCAGGTGGGGTTCGTCGACTCCAGGGCCCGCGCCGCCTCCAGGTACCGGGCGCGGAGCCCCTGTGTCCGCGCGACCCATCCGCGCTGGTGGGCGACGAAGACCGCTCGTCCCTCGGGGGACTCCACCGGGATCGGGTCGAGTCCCCAGGCGGACAGGTCATAGGGCGAGGACCGCATGTCGACCTCGCGGGCGTCGAAGGCCGCGGCCAACGTGTCCACCAGGAGCTCGCCGGGGGCGCCGGCCTCCATGTCCACCACGTACGAGTAGAGATCCATACCGGCGTGCAGGCAGGCCGGTTGCTCGTTGCGGACCTGTTCGGCGCGGGTGAGGACGTCCTTGTTGAGGGGGACGGCGGCCTCGGTGAAGAACCGGAGGGCGTCGAAGTGGGTGCACCGCAGCCGGGATCCGTCGACGACGTCGTCGATCAGTGGCTGAGATACCCGGAGGGGCACCCGGGGATGACGAACGGCATCGTCGCCTCCCCGGTAGAGCATGGCCCACTCGTGAAGGCCGAAACAACCCAGTGCGCCCGGCCTGGACGCGGTGGCCTCGACGATCTCGCGCGCGCGGGACAGGCGGGGGCCGCATCGGGACAGGACGGACGTGGGATCCACGATCAGTCCGGACCGACCGCGCAGGGAGGTCCGCTCGTAGTGGCGCCACTGCGCCCGTTCGGTCAGGTGGGCGTTCTCCAGGATGATCCCCGGGCCGGGATGCCAGCGTCGGACGGTGGCGACGCTCGTCCGGTAGTAGGTGAACAGGAAGTCCGCGACCGGGTGCGGCTCGCCTCGTCGTCGACGCTCGAGGTGGTCGGTGGTCAGCGAGTCGACGGCCTCGGTGTGCCGGCGCTCCAGCGCCCGCCAGAGGCGCTCGGGCACCAGAACCGGGTCGGCGGGTTGGCGCCGCGGGCTCACGACCGTCGCTTCTTCTTGGGGCGGTGCACCCGGGACTGGGCGGGCCGTCGGGATCGCGCCGGGGGAGCGGACTCCCGCCGTCGCCGGGGTGGCGCGATCTCCGGCCCGAAGAGGTCGTCGAGGAGGCGCGCGGCCCGGGGGCCGGAGGGGTCGACGAGCTCGACGTCCATGCCGACCTCGCGTGCCAGCGCGCTGATCCGGGCGACCTCCGAGGGTCTGACAATCGCGGCCACCACGCCGGCGGTGTCGTCACCACGTCCGGTACGGCCGGAGCGGTGGACGAGGTCCTGGACCGAGTGGGGAGGCCCGACGTGGATGACGTGGCCGATCCCGTCGAGATCGAGGCCGCGTCCGGCGAGGTCGGTGCTCACGAGCACCCTGACGGCGCCCGAGGCGAGATCGGCGAATGCGCCGGCGCGCCTGGTCGGGGAGGCGGAACCCGCCACGCCGGCCGCCGTGACCCCGGTCGCCGCGATGGAGGCGCGCAACTCCTCGACCGCGTCGCGGCGGGGGACGAAGAACAATGCCCTGCGGCAGCGGGCGGCGAGTGCGATCGCGTACTCCTCCGGGTCCGGTGCGGAGACGACGATGAGCTGGCGGGGGGCGCCGGCGGCGACCGTCACCGGGGTCGGGTCGACGGGGGAGTCCACGCGGTGGACACACAGTCCGTGGCGTCGGCGGCGCAGATCGTCCTCGACGGCGGCGTCCGCCGTGGCCGTCGTCGACAGGAGCGTCGCGTCAGCACAGTCCGCGAGCAATGAGGCGGTCTGCTCGCCGAAGGAGAGCCCCATCAGGTGATCCGCCTCGTCCAGGACGAGGACCTGCACGTCGGTGGTGGACAGGGCCCCCGTCCGGATCAGATCGGTCAGGCGTCCAGGGGTGCCCACCGCGATGTCGACCGGCGCCACCAGGGTTCTGCGGTCCTTGGACAGCGGTTGACCGCCGACGAACGTGGCGACACGGAGCCCGGCGCCCGCGCCGACCTCGGCGAGGATCTCGGCGTTCTGCACCGCCAGCTCGCGGGTCGGGGCCACCACGACGGCACGCGGCCGGAGAGGCCGGCTCGGGGCCCCGGCCAGTCGGTGCGCCACGGCGATCGCGAACACCAGGGTCTTGCCGGAGCCGGTCGGCGCGACCGCGAGGAGGTCGCGGCCCGCGACGGCGTCGTCGAGCGCGGCGATCTGGATCGCGCTCGCCGGGCCGTCGACGACGGTGGAGACGGCGTGTCTGACCGGGACCGCGACGCCGAGCCCGGCGAGTAGACGGCCCAGATCGGTCCGAGCCGGCCCGGTCAGGCCCGCACCTCCGTACGGTCGCCGCTCCACTGAGTGTGGAAGCTGCCCTCGCGGTCGGTCCGCAGGTACGTGTGGGCGCCGAAGAAGTCGCGCTGTCCCTGGATGAGCGCGGCGGGCAGTCGTTCGGTCCGGAGCCCGTCGTAGTAGGCCAGGGCCGCCGAGAACCCGGGCGCCGGGATACCCGCGGTCACCGCCGTGGTGACGACGCGCCGCCAGCTGTCGACGCAGTCGGCGAGCGCCTCGGCGAAGTAGGGGGCGGCCAGGAGAGTGGGGAGATCGGCGTTCTCCGCATAGGCCTCGCGGATGCGGTCGAGGAAGGTGGCGCGGATGATGCATCCCCCACGCCAGATCGTGGCCAGGTCGCCCCTCGCCACATCCCACCCGTACTCGGCGGTGGCAGCGGTGATCTGGTCGAATCCCTGAGCGTAGGCGATGACCTTCGACGCGTAGAGCGCGCGCCGGACGTCCTCGATGAACTCTGGGCCGGTGCCGCTCGGGGTCGACACCGCGCCGGAGGGCAGCGCGCGGCCCGCCTCGCGCTGCGGTACCGAACTGGACAGGGCGCGGGCGAAGACGGCCTCGGCGATACCGGTCACCGGGACTCCCAGATCCAGTGCGGACTTGACCGTCCAGCGGCCGGTGCCCTTCTGGCCCGCGCGGTCGACGATCACGTCGACCAGGGGATACCCGGTCTCGGCGTCCACCTGGGCGAGCACCTCCGCGGTGATCTCGATCAGGTAGGAGTCGAGTTCGCCGGTGTTCCACTCGCGGAACACCTCGGCCATGGCCGCCGGCTCGATCCCCGCCACACCGCGGAGGAGGTGGTACGCCTCGCCGATGAGCTGCATGTCCGAGTACTCGATCCCGTTGTGCACCATCTTCACGAAGTGGCCGGAGCCGTCCTCGCCGATGTGGGTGCAGCACGCGGTCCCGTCGACCTTGGCGGAGATGTCCTCGAGCATGGGCCCGACGACCTCGTAGCTGGAGGCCGGGCCACCCGGCATGATGGACGGGCCCTCGAGGGCGCCCTCCTCGCCGCCGGAGATCCCGGCGCCGATGAACCGGATCCCGCGGTCGGCCATCGCCTTCTCCCGGCGGATGGTGTCGGTGTAGAGGGAATTGCCCCCGTCGATGATGATGTCGCCCTCGTCGAACGCCTCGGCGAGGGCGTCGATCACCGCGTCGGTGGGTGCTCCGGCCTGAACCATGACGAGCGCACGTCGCGGCGACCGGAGTGCGGCGGCGAACTCCTCGATGGTCTCGGTGCGGACGAAGTCCCCGTCCCGGCCGTGCTCGTCCAGGAGAGCGTCGGTCTTGCCGGCGGAGCGGTTGTGTACGGCGACCGTGTACCCGTGGCGGGCGAAGTTCCGTGCGATGTTCGAGCCCATCACGGCGAGTCCGGTGACTCCGATGTCGGCGGTCCCGTTGGTGTCTGAGGTCGGCTGCGCGTCCTCGCGCTCAGTACTCATGTGTCTCAGAGTAGTCCACGGGTTCCCGGGCAGTGGACCTGCATCGATGGGGGAGACGGGCCGTCCGGCGGGCATCCGCGAACCTGAGTGTTTGCTGACAGGTCAGTGGTGCACTGAGTGCAACGATTGCCGGAACCGGTCCGAAATCCTTGGTTGTACGAGGTGGTGTGTTGTATCACTTATTACCGGGCCGGGACACCGGTGCACCCGCGGAACGGGGGGAAACGCGCCGCGGTGTGGCGCCGGTGTGCAGGCGGCCCGAGTGAGAAGTGATCAGCGAGGGGGAAGCAGCAGACATGACCAGCTCCATGCTGCCCACACAGATCGTGGGTACGCGCACGGTGTTCGACGACACGGTCGAGATACTCGCCGGGTTCAGACCGGGATACCCGAAGTTCTACTCGATCGCGGATCTCGGTACCCAGTCCCGCCGCCGGTGGGTTCCGCTGGAGCGTGCGGTGGACGGCGGACGTGTCGAGACGATGTTCCGCAACTACTTCGCGGAGTCCGGGGACATCCGGTTCTCGACGTACCTCGTCGCCGACGCGTTCGCCCACGGGGTGATCGGCCGGGCGGTCGCGAGCTTCGTCACCATCGGCCGGGTGTGGGACACGGGTGCGGAGAACCTCGCGGTCCGCACCGACATCGAGGGAGGGCTCGACTGGGCGGGCGTCCGGGACACCACCTTGCGACTGCTCTGTGATGATCCGTCCGCGGGTTCGCCGGGGACCGTTGTCCTGCCGTGCGAGCAGGCCCTCGCGCAGTGGCTCGCCTGCCGGTCACGCATGACCCTGAGTCCGGTGTTCGACGATCTCTCCCGCGTGAGCAACTGCAGCGTCGACACCCTGTGGTCGGTGGTCGGGGAGTGCGTGCTGGGTGCCGCGACGATCGTCCCGACCTTCGCCGACACGAGTGCGGAGACCGGATACCGCCGCGGACAGCTGGTGCTGCAGGCGCTCCACGACTCCGGCCTGGCGGTACGGCGGCGCAGCGCCCTTCCGCGAACGCCCGGATCGGGACCGATCCCGGTGCGCGACAGGGGTTGGCGCTCGGTCCGCTGATCCCGCCTGACCCCGCCTGACCCCGCCTGACCCCGCATGGCTCGCCTCCGCGGACGCGCAGGCGCGGTAGCGTCTGTACCCGAATCGCCCGGACGGCCCGGGCCGGGAGAAGAGGTCCGATGTCCGACGCGGTCGAGAACGAGTTCATCCAACTGATCCGGGGACGGTCCGGAACCGGTTTCGGCGGCGGGATCGGCATCGACTACCGGGAGATCACTCCCGACAGGGTCGTGGTCTCGGTCGACATCGCGCCGCACCTGCACCAGCCCTACGGGATCGTCCACGGCGGCGTCTACTGTGCCATCGCCGAGGAGGTCGCGAGTGTGGCGGGCGCGGTGTGGCTCGGTGGTGAGGGCAAGGTGGTCGGGGTCAACAACTCGACCGACTTCCTGCGGGCCGTCACCGAGGGCACGCTCACGGCGACAGGTACCCCCGTGCACCGGGGACGCAGCCAGCAGCTGTGGCGTGTCGAGATCACCGATGACGAGGGGCGACTCGCTGCCGTGGGTCAGGTCCGGCTGGCGAACCTCCAGTAGGCCCGGTCGCCGGGCGAGAAGCCCTGTCCGGCCCGGGGCGCGCGGCGACAACCGGGGCAGAACTGCGAGAGCGCCCGGCGGGATGTCCCGCCGGGCGCTCGTCCCGGAACCGATCGACTCGCCGAACCGGCTGAGTCGTCGCGCCTCAGTCGCCGATCGACGTGGTCTCCACGGCCCGGTCGCGGGCCTCCTCCGCCGAGCGGGCCTTCTCATGGGCCGCCACGCGCTCGATGGCCTGTCGACCGTAGACCCACTGTTGCGTGGAGGTCAGCTGGGAGCGGTGGTCACCGCCCATGTGCATTCCCCAGGAGAACATGGTGGTCAGGCGGTTCTTGAACCCGATGAGGTACGCGAGGTGCACCACGAGCCACATCACCCAGGCGATGAAGCCGGAGATCTCCAGCCTGCCCACCTTCACCACCGCGCTGTAACGCGACACGGTGGCCATGGAGCCCTTGTCGAAGTACTTGAACGGCGGTCGCTCGGCGGGGGACCTGCCCTTCTCGACCTCGGCCATGATCTGTTTCGCGGCGTACTTGCCGCCCTGGATGGCGACCTGTGCGACGCCGGGGAGCTTGTCGAGACTCATCATGTCGCCGACGACGAAGATCTCGGGGTGCCCGGGCAGCGAGAGATCCTTCTGCACCAGGACCCGTCCCGCGCGATCGATCTCGGCCTCCGTCTGGTCGGCGAGCATCTTGCCGAGCGTGCTGGCCTGGACGCCCGCGGACCAGATCTTGCAGGTGGCGTCGATCCGGCGGACCGAACCGTCCGGGTCCTTCACCTCGATCCCGCGCTGGTCCACATCGGTGACCATGGCGTTGAGCTGGATCTCGACGCCCATCTTCTCGAGCCGGGCCCGAGCCGCGTTGCCCAGTTTGTTGCCGAACGGCGGGAGGACGGCGGGGGCCGCGTCCAGGAGGATCACCCGGGCGGAGGCGGGATCGATACGGCGGAAGGTGTTCTTCAGGGTGTGCTGGGCCAGCTCCGCGACCTGCCCGGCCATCTCGACACCGGTCGGTCCCGCGCCCACGATGATGAACGTGAGGAGGCGGCGGCGCTCCTCGTCGTCCTCGGTGACCTCCGCCTGCTCGAAGCAGCCGAGGATCCGGCTGCGCAGTTCGAGGGCGTCGTCGACGGTCTTCATGCCGGGGGCCCAGCGTTCGAAGTGGTCGTTGCCGAAGTACGACTGATTGGCGCCGGCGGCCACGATGAGGCTGTCGTACTCGAGGTCGAACTTGATGTGACCTGCCGAGGCGTAGACCGTCTTGGCGGCCACGTCGATCTTGTTGACGTCACCGAGGATGCAGGTGACGTTCTTCTGATCGCGCAGGATGAGCCGGGTGGGCGGGGCGATCTCGCCCACCGAGAGGATGCCGGTCGCGACCTGGTAGAGAAGCGGCTGGAAGAGGTGGTGCCCGGTCTTGGCGACCAGGGTCACGTCCACATCCGCCTTCTTCAGTTGCTGGGCCGCGAAGAGCCCGCCGAAGCCGGACCCGATGATGACGACTCGGTGCCGGCGTCCGGCCGGTGCGGTGGCGGTGACCTGGTCGTGTGCGGGCTCGGTCATGGCGGCTCCTGGTGAAGGTGAGACTGTCGTGGTGAGCGCGGGGCTCGCCGATCGGGTCCCCGGGCGGGTCACGCGCGGGAACGAGTCCCCAGGGTAGTGGTATGCGGTAGCCGGTGCACACGTAGTGGGCTCGCCGCGGTGAACGCTCCCCCCGTCGCGCCTGACCCGCCCGGGCGACGTGCGGCGGTACCGTCCCACTGACGACACCCCTGAGGAGGGACCCGGTGGTCAGACTCGAACCGCAGACCGTCGACCTCGATCGTTGGCCCGCGCTCGCGGAGCCGGACGGGATGGGCGGACAGGCCGCGGGGGAGGTCGCCCAGGCCCTGAGGAGGTCGACCAGGGACCTCGGTCTGAGGATCGACTACCCGGATTCGACGGCGGCGGGCGAGTACGACGCCCCCGTCCGAGTGGTCCTGCGGGAGCCCGAGCGCTTCTGGGCGCGCCTCGCGTCCGCCGGGGTGCTCGGCCTGGGAGAGTCCTACATGGCCGGTGAGTGGACGACCACCGACCTCGGCGCGGCCATAGGAACCCTCGGCCCGTGGATCGCGGGGAACTCCGACTGCGCCCACCCGGGTGAACGAGCCTACGGGCGCGATGGTCGCGGGAGCCCCGGTGGTGGGCGACGGCGCGGGGGACCGGTGGTGGTGGAGCTCGAGGATTCCGTTCCCGGTGCGCTCACCTCCCTCTACACCGACGAGACGATGTCGACGGCGGGCGCCGTGTTCGCCTCCGGTGCACGCACCCGTGCACGGATGGAGGACGGGACCGACGTGGTCCACCTCGAGGTCCCGGCGTCGCCCCCCCGGCGCAACGACCTGGGGGACGCCCAACGGCGGTCGGCCGACACGCTGCTCACCCTTGCCGGCGTCGGGGCCGGCACCCGGGCCCTCGTCGCCACTCCCGGGTGGGGTGAGTTGCCGATGCGGGCCGCCGAGCGCGGGGCCCACGTACGGACGATGACCGCGTCGACCGAGCGCCTGGCGGCCCTCGGGTCGAGATTCGCGGCGGCGGGGCTCGACGACGAGATCACGCTCTTCCTGGGCGGGCCGGCGGACGCGCGGGGGAAGGTCGACGCGGTGGTCGCGGTCGATCCCGGGGTCACGGCGGGTGTCGCCGGATACGCGGAGGTCCTGGACGCGGCTGAGAGGCTGCTGGTTGACGGCGGCAGGCTCGCGATCGCCGCGGTGGTGTCCCCGGAGCGCCCCCGACCGGCGGTCGTCGAACTCGCCGCGTGGGGCTCGAGGTACGTCTCCGAGGCGGGCCCCGTGGTGCCCTGGTCGGAACTGGTCTCGGCCATCGACCGCTCTCCGCGGCTGCGTCTGCTGGGGCGGATCGAGGCGACGTCGCACCACGCCGAGACGGTGAGGTTGTGGTCCGAGACGTTCGCCCTCCGGGGGCGGGACGCGGCGGCACTGGGGTTCGACGCCGTGTACCGGCGCATGTGGGCGTTCCATCTCGCGGCGCTCGAGGCCGGGCTGCGCAGGGGGTGGCTCGAGTCCGTCCAGGTGGTCGCCACGGCGAAAAGCACCCTGACCCACCGTGATGGTCCGCCCACGTCTTAGGGTTCGTTCATGAGCAACTTTCTCACCCCGATCGCGATCTGGTTCGGACGTCAGGACGCGACGCGGGAGAACTCCCACCTCGTGGTGACGGTCGACAAGTGGATGAACAGGATCTCCGGTGGCCGCGTCCCGCTGCTCCGGGTGGCGGGGCTGCCCACGCTCACGTTGCACGTCCCGGGCAGGAAGTCTGGTGAGCCGCGCGACACCCCGCTGCTGTTCGCATCGTGGCGCAACGGCCTGGTGGTCGTCGGCTCCAACTGGGGGGGCGAGAAGGCTCCTGCGTGGGTGCACAACCTCCGCGCGGCGGGGGAGGGCGAGGTCGACGTGTCGGTCTACGGCGCCAGGCTCACCGTGGACGTGCGGGAGGTGGCCGAGGACGAGCGGGCGTCGGCCTGGGACGCCGCCGTGAAGGTGTGGCCGAACTACGAGATCTACGCCACCCGCACGACCAGGCACCTGCCTCTCTTCCACCTCACGCCCAGGCTCTGAGACGGCTCAGCGGCGGGCGACCATATTGAGCGCCGTGGCGGTGAGGACCGGTTCGTCGTCCTGGTTGACCAGCGTCACATCCGTGGTGAGCACCCCGCGGTCAGGCTTGCTCCTGGAGGGGCGGACACCGGTCGTCTCGCAGATCAGGGTGAGACGGTCGCCGGGTCGCAGCGGCCGGACCCAGCGGAGCTCGTCGATCCCGGGGGACGCCAGGCTCGCGACAGCGGTGAGGTAGTTGTCGGCGAACAGGCGCATCATGAGCGCCGCGGTCTGCCAGCCGCTCGCGATCAGTCCTCCGAACGGGCCGTGAGCGGCCGCCTCGGGATCAGTGTGGATGCTCTGCGGGTCATACCTGCGGGCGAACTCCATGATCTCCTCGGCGTCCACCGACTCCTCACCGAAGCGGTACGTGCGTCCTTCCTGATAGTCGTCGAGGTACCTGTCGTCGACAGGGGTGTCGAAGGTGTCGTACTGCTCGGCGGTCATCTGTCACTCCTGGGCGCAGGGTCGGGCTCGTGCTTCCGGATCAGAGTCAACCGCACGCGGGTGACGGTGGGTGCCGATTCACGGTCGGTCCCCTCATCACGTGGTAGTCAGTTAGTGACAGTTCACTCGATGGGGGCATGCGTGGCGTACTTCGAGCGACTCGGTGACCGATGGTTCGACCCGACCTCACACACCACCGGGGCCTGGGATCCGGCGGTGCAGCACATCGGCCCGTCGTTCGGGTTGCTCGTGCACGAGGTGGAGGGTGATCTACGACGTCGGCGGGACGATCCCATGGTGATCTCGCGCCTGACCTACGAGATCCTCGGCACCGTGCCCATGGACCCGGTCGCGGTGGACGTGCAGGTGGTCAGACCGGGGCGCACCATCGAGCTCGTGGAGGCCACGTACGGACTCGCGGATCGCGTGGGAGTGCGCCTGCGCGCCTGGCTGCAGCAACCGAGAGACACCACGGAGCTCGAGGCCGTCGGCCTCGACCTGATCCCGGGACCGACCGACATGCCGCAGTGGGACCCCACCTCGGTCTGGCAGGGCGGGTACCTGGCGTCCGCGGAGGTCCGCCGGGACTCGGTCGGGCCGGGGAGGGCTCGCTACTGGGTGCGCACCGACGTCCCGCTGGTCGCAGGCGAGTCGGTGGGCGGGCTGGCCCGGTCGGCAGCACTGTTCGACATCGCCAACGGAATGGCGGTCCGCGCGGCTCCCGAGGACGTGCAGTTCCCCAACATCGACCTCACCGCCCACCTCTTCCGCGAGCCACGAGGGGAGTGGGTCGGGTTCGACACCCGGGTGAGCTTCGGTCCGGGCGGGCTCGGGCTCACCTCGAGCACCCTGCACGACGAGTCGGGCCCGATCGGTACCCTCGCGCAGACCCTCACCGTCCGCCCTGTCACCCCGGGACGGTGACCGCGGCCGGGGAGTCGTGGTCCCGGGGGGCGGATTGCGTCATACTCGGGGAGTCATCCACATCGACACACGAAACGGAGTGTGTGAGAAGCCCTGATGGGTACCCCCTCTGAAAGGACCGGGTCGGACGACGACCCGGGGCCTAGTCGCCCTCCTCGTTCTTCTCAGGTCCACGGCGCTCGAGTGCCGACACGGCGTCTCCCGAGGGGGGAGGTGGCCCCGTGGTCATGACCCTTCTGATGTTGTTGCTGGGAATCCTCGCGATCCTGGCCATCATCGCCGCGAACGGCTACTTCGTGGCACAGGAATTCGCCTACATGTCCGTGGACAGGAACAGGCTCAAGGCACTGTCCGAGGCCGGAGACGTCGCCGCCCAGCGGGCACTGAGGGTCACGCAACGGACGTCCTTCATGCTGTCGGGTGCCCAGTTGGGCATCACGGTCACCGGCCTGCTGGTCGGGTACGTGGCCGAACCACTGGTCGGCGAATCGCTGGGGACCCTCCTGGGCGGGGTCGGAGTCCCCGCGGCGGTGAGCGTCACGGTGGGCACCGTCCTGGCGTTGGTGGCCGCGACCGTCGTGCAGATGATCTTCGGCGAGTTGTATCCCAAGAACCTGGCGATCGCGAGTCCGGAGCCCCTGGCCCGCGGGCTGGCGCGGTCCACCACCCTCTACCTGACCGTGTTCGGCTGGCTCATCGTGGTGTTCGACCGGGCGGCGAACCTGCTGCTCAGGTTGGTCGGGGTCACACCGGTCCACGATCTGGACTCCACGGCGACCGCCGAGGATCTCGAGCGAATCGTGGCGGACGCCCGGGAGAGCGGCGATCTGCCCGAGAACCTGTCGGTCCTCATCGACCGGATCCTGGACTTCCCGGATCGCACCGTCGAGCACGCGATGATCCCGCGTCCCCAGACCAGCGTGGTGGGCCCGGATGACACCGTCGGAGAGGTCCGGACGTTGATGGCCTCGGGACACACGAGGTATCCGGTGGTCTCGGAGACTCTGGAGCCGCTGGGGGTCGTTCAGTTGGCCGACCTCCTCCGCGTGGGAGCGAAGGTCGACACCCCGGTCTCGGAGATCATGCGCCCACCGGTGGTCCTGCCCTCGTTGATGTCCCTGCCCCATGCGCTGTCGACGCTGACCCGGTCGAAGACGCAGCTCGCGGCGGTGGTCGACGAGTACGGGGGCTTCGCGGGCGTGTTGACGATCGAGGATCTGGCCGAGGAGTTGGTGGGGGAGCTGACCGACGAACACGACACGGAACCCGAGTCGGTCATCGCGGTCGTGGACGAGGGGATCTGGCGGATGGACGGTGACGTCCACGTCGACGAGGCCGAGAGATCGCTCGGTCATGAGCTTCCGCACGGAGATTACGAGACCATGGCGGGGTTGACCATCTCCGCTCACGGCGAATTCCCGGAAGTGGGTCAGACCGTGCGGGTCGAACTGCCGATCGAGCCCCGGGAACTGATCGCCGAGACACCGCTTCAGTTCGCCCTGGAGATCGAGGTCCTCGAGGTGACCCGGCTGGTCCCCGGCGAACTGCTGGTCCGGTTGGTGGACTCCCAGGAGGAGCACTCCGGGCGTCCCGGGGACGACGGACACCCCGCGACGGGACACGGGCTCGAGCCGGGACGGGGGGAGGAGCAGTGATGGACAATCCACTCGTCGTCGCCGCGATCACCGTGGCGTTGATCGTCCTGAGCGCCTTCTTCGTGGTGATCGAGTTCGCGCTTCTCGGGGCTCGTCAGCACCGGCTCGAGAAGGACGCGGAGAGGAGCGCCTCGGCGCGGGCCGCCCTGCGGGGGATCAACGAGCTGACCGTCATGCTCGCGGGCGCCCAGCTGGGGATCACCGCCTGCACCTTCGCACTGGGCGCGGTCACCAAGCCGGCCGTCGACGCCTGGCTCGGGCCTGTCCTCGCCTCCCTGGGCGCGCCGGTACAGGTGGCCGGGGGCGCCGCGTTCGCGCTGTCACTGCTGTTCGTGACGTTCCTCCACCTGGTGGTGGGGGAGATGGCCCCCAAGTCGTGGGCCATCGCGCATCCGGAGTTCTCCGCCAAGTTCATCGGGATTCCCTCCCGGGGCTTCATCTGGGTCTTCCGGCCGCTCCTGCGGTGGGTGAACGAGGTCGCCAACCGACTGGTCTCCGCCAGCGGTGTCACCCCGGTCGAGAGGGCCGCGGTGGGAGGTCAGGATGCCGCCACGATCCGGCAACTCGTCGAGCATTCGGCGTCGGTCGGCGCCCTGGACGAGACGTTCAGTTCCCCGCTGACCGGAGCGCTCGGCCTCGATCAACTGACGGTGGGGTCACTCGTCGACACCGACAGGGCACCTACCGCGGTGGCCGCGGAGGCCACCGTGGCGCAGGTCCAGGAGGCCGCGGCTCGGACGGGACACATGCGCATCCTCCTCCTCGACGGGGATTCCACTCCGGCGGTGGTGCATGTGCGCGACACGCTGATGGAGCAGGAGGGCCACCCGGCGCGGGACCTGGCCAGGCCGGTGATGCTGCTCGACACCCGGACGCCGGTGTACGAGGCGCTCGCGGTGTCGCGGGAGCGGAGCGAGCAACTCGCCGCGGTCATGGATCACGACCGGTTCGTCGGCGTGATCACGATCTCGGACATCCTGCGCCACATCCTTCCCGAGGAGTCCGGAACCGTCGGCTGACGCGGCGTGAACCCTCAGGGGTCAGAGCTGTCGCAGGTAGCACCGCATCCCGGAGCCGGTGTCCGGGTCGTGGTCGGAGAAGCCGTGACGTTCGTAGAACCGCCGGGCGCCGAGATCGTCCGAGTCCACGTTGATGAGTATCTCCTCGCAGCCGCGCCGTCGGGCCTCGGACACCGACCGGTGCAGGACCCCGGTTCCGATGCCGGCGGCCCTGAGGTCCGGACGAACGTAGAGGTCCTCGAGCTGGGCCAGGGGACCGTCCCAGTACGGGGTCGGGCGAAGGGTGAGAAAGGCGAAGCCGACATCGGTCCCGGCCTCGCGGCCCCGGGGGAGTCCGGCGACGACGGCGAGGACGTCCTCGCGCTCGAGGAGTCGCTCGAACCGTGTCGCCGCCTCTGCCGCGCTCGGGGTGGCGCAGTCGAACTCGGTGTTGAAGTCGTGGAGCATGCGCCCGAGTGAGGTCGCGTCCGCCGGACCCGCCACACGGATATCCGCCTGTGCGGCGGGACGCGCAGAAGACGGGGGGACCGGAATACGTTCCCCCTCGAGGAGGCCCTTGAGTCGATCCAGGTCGGCTGCCACGGTGGCAGCGTCCTGCTCGAACTCGTCGTCGTCGTCGGAGAGCTGACGGACGGTCATGACCACCTCCGCGCCGTCCGGATGGGGCAGGACCCGGAGCGGATTGTGGACCATCGCGCCGTCGGGCAGGGTGACCTCGTGGTCCAGGACCCCGAAGTCGTTCCTGGGGACGAATCGGACGCTCACCCTCCCCATGGGGGAGTCGACGACCAGGGTGTCGCCGTCCACGGAGGCCTGCGCGGTGGCCAGCCCAGACGCCCAGGTGGCGAGCTTCGTGTGGTCGGAGGCGAGGTCGTAGACGTCCGCCGGGGAGCGGTGGATCACCGTGCTGACGTGGCGCGTGCGCATCTCGTCAGTGTCCGTCACTCGCCGGCACTGCGCCAGGGGTACGGCGTCAGGGGTTCGGCGTCAGGGGTTCGGCGACAGAGCTCCCGCGTCGGGACACCGTCTCCGGGACACCGCGGTCGGGATCGGCTCAGGCAGAGGGCGGATCGGTGTGGCTGCCCGTTCCCTCGATGCCGGTGACGGTGGTGAGGAGGAAGACCGAGTCCTCCAGGGCCGTGACGGCGTGCCGGTGGTGGGTGAGGGCGTGGAGTTCGCCGGCGCCGATGTCGACCGTGGTCTCGCCGGTCACCCGCACCGCCCCCCGGAGCAGGTAGAGGCTCGCTGCCGGGGGAGAGTTGTGCTCCTCGAGTTCGGTGCCCGCCGTCAGGGCCAACAGCGACTGGCGGAGAGGTCCTTCGTGGACGATGATCTCGGCGTGTCGGCCGTGCGGGGCGTCGGCAGCTCGGGCGAGTATGCGATCGGCGGTGTCGTTGACAGTGTTCATGGGTCGATCTCCCAGCCTTGACGGGTGCGTGCCCCTGACGCTACGCGCATCCCCGGGGCCCGGACCCGTGGAGACGGAAGCGTGTGGCGCGGATCCCGCGCACGGCCACACCCGGTGGCGTCCGGCCCGTCGGCTCGGGCCGCCCATGCACCCGAGACGCTGCCCGCCAGGCGAAGGGATAGCATCCGAGCACGGCGCGCGGTGCCGAGGCGGCGTGAGGACGACCCTCGACGTCCGCCGGGTGGGGCCACCCTGTGCCACCCATGACTGCGGCCCGCCGCCGCCCGTTCACACCGTGGTCGGCGCCGGGATCATCGCTCTCGGCCTGATGGACGTGTTTCGCGCGCTGATGCACCCACGCAGCGAGGCGGCACTCAGCAAGGTGGTGTTCTCCGCACTGTGGGCGGTCTCCCGGCGGTTCGGGCACCGTCTGGGCTCGATCGTGGGCCCCGCGGGGATGGTGGTCACTGTTCTGGTCTGGGTGTTGCTGCAGGCAGTGGGGTGGGCGCTGGTCTACCTCCCGCACGTCCCGGACGGATTCGACTACTCCTCCGGAATCGACCCCGGTCGACACCCGGTCGCCGCCGAGGCGCTCTACGTGTCCCTCGTGACCCTGGCCACCCTGGGGTTCGGGGACGTGGTGGCCACGGAACCTCTCATCCGTTTTCTGGCCCCGGTGGAGGCACTGACGGGGTTCGCGCTGCTGACCGCGTCCCTCACCTGGTTCATGCAGATCTATCCGCCGCTCTCGCGTCGTAGCGCACTGGCCCTGCGGCTCCACGGATTGGCGGAAGCCGACTTCGCCGCGGCGGTTCGAGACCTCCCCCGGACACCATCTCGCGGGTGACGGAGGGCCTCGCCGCGGAGATCAACGTCGTGACCGTGGATCTGACACAGCATTCGGAGACCTACTATTTCCAGGAGGCCAATCCCTACCAGGCGTTGCCCCGCCAGGTGCACTACGCGCTGGAGCTGTGTGATGCCGTCGCGGAGGTCGACACCGTGGAGGCGCGTGTCGGGGCTCGTACCTTGTCGGCGTCGCTGGACCGCCTCGCGGTGCCACTCAGCCAATTCACCGGCCGGGAGGGGGACGCCGGAGTCCGAGAGGTCCTCGCCGCGTACACCGCGGATCACCAGCGGGCCGCGCGCGGCTGAAAGGCCGTCCCGAACGGTGACGACGCCCTAGCGCGGACGTGGCCCGTGCTTCAGATGCGGTCTCAGTCGAGGGGGAGCGGGGACTGTCCCTCGGCGGAGTTCGGTGATGAGGTCGTTTGCGTGGGTGACCAATCCGGCGGCATCGATCCCGTGGGGTGCCGGGCCGTCCCGGCCACCGATACGGTCGGCCGCACGCTCGAGCAGCGCCAGGGCCCCCGTGGTGTTGCCACGCTGGATGTGGGTGATGCCCACTGCCAGCTGGGCGAGGCCCTGCCAGAGCTCCCGCTCGTCGGCGGGGGAGCTCTTCCACGCGCCTTCCAGCACCTCGTGCGCGTGGAAGGCGAGGCCGCGGTCCAGCAGGTCCTGCGCCCACGCCAGCGATTCGTCGGGGGACAGGTCCAGGTCGTCGGGAATGCGCTCGACTCCGACGCTCCCCGGTGGCAGAGGTCGGCCGAGTTCGTCGCGGGGACGCGCGTTGCGCGCGCGGCCGTCCTCGTCACGATCGCGGTCGATGCCGTCCGGGGTGCGCATCTCTCGATCGTCCCATCCGTCGTCGCCGGTCTGCCACCTCGGACCCGGGCACCGGGCCCCGATCGTGGCACGTCGCACGCGACCTGTCCGCCGCGCACTCCGTAGGCTTGACTGATGACGTTGCATCATGTTCGACGCGGTCAGGGCAGTCCACTACTTCTCGTACACGGCCTCGGCGCGGGGTGGCGATCGTGGGAGCCCATCATCGACGACCTGGCCGCGAGCCGGGAGATCATCGCGGTCGACCTGCCGGGGTTCGGCGAGTCCCCTCCGCTCGACGGTGAGGTCTCCATAGCGACGTTGACCGACTCGGTCGCCCGGTTCATCGACGAGTCGGGTCTGCACGGGGTCTCCACGGCCGGGCAGTCGATGGGTGGGCGGATCGTGCTCGAGCTGGCCCGGCGCGGCGTCGGTGGTGACACCGTGGCGTTGGACCCCGGTGGATTCTGGAGCGATCGTGAGCTGGCGATCTTCAGCGCCACCCTGCGACCGTCGATCGCCCTGGTCAGCGCACTGCGCGGAGCGCTTCCGGTTCTGCTGGGTAATCCGGTGAGTCGGACCGCGCTGCTGGCGCAGCTCTCCGTGCGCCCCTGGGCCCTGCCGGCGCGGACCGTGCTGCCCGACGTGGCGGGACTGGCCGACGCGCCTGCGACGGGCGCGGCGATGGACGCGCTGACGAAGGGCCCGAAGCAGCAGGGCGCCCCCGCGGGCTCGGTCCCGGGACGGGTCACCATCGGTTGGGGTCGCCGCGATCTGGTGACGCTTCCGGCCCAGGCTCACCGAGCCGCGCGCGCGTTCCCCGACGCCACACTGCACTGGTTCGATCGGTGCGGCCACTTCCCGCAGTGGGACGCGCCCCGGGAAGCGGTTCGGCTCATCCTGGACCGGACCAGCTGACTCGGCGGGTTCCGCTGGGGTGTGGTGGTGACCACCGTCGACGGTTGCGCCTGCGCGGTGCTCTGCCACCATGGGATGATGATCCGTCGCGTCCGCGAACAGGGGAGTCCGCTGTCGCCGGGGTGGAGCGGCCCACCGCGAGGAGTTGGCGGACAGGGCCGGGAGCTGGGGGGCCGGGCCGGACGATGACACACCTCGCATCCGCCACGTGGCTGAGTTCGATGATCAGAGTCCGCACGACGCTTCGGCGCGGGATGTGGACGACCGAACTGCGGATGAACGTGGACCCGGAGACCGTGTGGACGGTCATCACCGATGTGCGGTGTTGGCCGCGATGGGGGCCCACCGTCTCGGATGCCCGGGTCGACGGCGACTCCGGCTTGACGGCCGGTGCGCGGGGGACGGTCACGACCGTGGCGGGCCTGTCCCTGCCGTTCGAGATCACCGACTTCGTTGATCGGCGACTGTGGGCGTGGAGGGTGGCCGGTGTGAATGCGACCCGGCACGAGGTCATCGGAGTGCCGGGCGGGTGTGTCGTCAGCTTCGGGGCCCCGGTCTGGGCGGCGGGATACCTACCGGTGCTGGCTCTCGCGTTGCCGCGGATCGAACGGATCGCGGTCGAACGAGCTCACTGAGACGGGTCGGCGTCGGTGGGGGCGTGACGTGAGCACGAGGCCGTGAGCATCTGACCCATGGGCTGCAGAGATTCTCCCGCAGCAGGTCGGGGCTCTTACTGGTCAGGTGCCGGGTTCTGTGGTGTCGGGTTCCTGGCGGAGTTCGGGGTAGGCGCTCCAGTTGGTACCGCTGATGAATGCGTGTCGCTCGGTTGTCTGAGCTCTGTATCCGAATTGGGTTGCCGCGATCGCTGGAGGAATGGCGCGGACCAGTTCGCGCATCGCGCTGTTGCGTGCGCCTTGGAGGTCGATTCCGTTGGCGCGGAGCTTTCCCATCAGGGTCTGCGGGTTGATGTGATGGCCTGCAGTGACTCCGGGAAATAGCCATTGGGATGTCTGGTTGGCGGCGGTGTTCATGTTGGGCCGCTGTGCGATGAGCTCAGTCACGGGGTCGGCGAGAGGAGGTGGGAGTTCTACCTCGGCGTCGGCGAATCGGATCCACAGGCTGCCGCTGTCGTCGGTCCGCAGTGCGTCCAGTTTGATGGCGGCGATGCGCGAAACTGGTTGCGCGCAGATCAGCAGCAGGACGGTGGCGGCTTTAACCCACACCGGGGTGTCACGGTGTCCCAGGATCGTCGTCAATCGGGCGTAGCGCTCATCGTCGCTGGTCATGGGGTGGGTTCGAGCACGTCGGTAGGGGAACTCCAGGTGGGCGGTTATGTGTTGATGCGTGATGCACCATCTGACGAACATTCTGGCGATGCTGCGGGTGGTCGGCCCGGTGGCGAGCCAGGCGTCGATGTCGGATTGTGTCGCTTGCGCCAGTGGCGTGTTACGGGTGTAGAGCCAGTTGGTGAAGTCGATCGCGGCGGTGATCTCCTGCTTGGCGTTGGCGATCGGCCCGTTCTCCAGGGGTTGGCGCTGGGAGCGGGCGCGGAGTTTGCGCAGGTGATGCCAGGTGGCGAATCCGGTGATGACCTGCTGCGATTGGTGAATTGGTGTGGAGGCGAGCTTCTTTTTGAGCCAGCTGGTGAAGCGGTCGAGGTTGCGGTCGTAGGGTGCGAGGATTCCGCAGCTGATGAACAGGTCCCGGAGATGGCGTGCGGTGCGTTCGGCGGGGTAGTGGGCGAAGGTGTCGTGACTGATGGTCAAGCGGTGTTGCGCGAACCCGTCCAGGAGCTGGCGAACGTCGGGGTTGCGTAGCCAGATGAGTGCACTTCGCGGGTGGTCTTGGCTGGTCAGCGCATCGAGTAGGGGCTGCAGCTCGGTGGAAATGTGGCCGGTGTCGGCGGTGGTGAGCAGGGCGGTCAGGTCGTCGGTGAGGCAGCATCGGGCGCAGAGTCCTCGGCGGTGGGGTTCGTCTTGGTCGCCGCAGCGGGTGCAGGTCAGCCGGGGGTCGTCGATTCCGGCGCAGTCGGTGCAGATGGCCTGGGTGTCGTCCAGGCCGGGTAGGAGCCGGTCTGGGCGCTGGCAGCTGGGGCAGGTCCCGCGTCGGCGGGTGGCCTGTTGGTAGCAGCGGCGGCAGACGAAGCCCTCGGGCCAGCGCACGCCGCGATGCTGCCGCTCGTCGTGGCACCGTGTGCAGTGGTACTTCGATGTGTCAGCCATGTGCTCGCCGCCGCGGATTGTCTAGTCCGGTGGGCCGGGTCGGTGAATATGAGCCCGCTTCGGCCGCAGCGGACCATCAGCTGCGGGGGAGACGTCCGTGGCCGTGGCGGTGCGTCGTGAGGGGGCGGTGTCGACGCGGAAGCCGCAGAGGTCCTCGACGGTGCAGTCCAGGACGTGGCACAGGGCGCCGAGCAGGGTCAGGGGCAGCCGGTCCGGGGTGCGTCCGAGGAGTCGGTAGAGCTGGGAGGCGGAGAGTTCGATGCCGACCTCGTGCAGCGGGGTGATCAGGTCGGACAGGTTGTGCATGTCTCGGTCGGTCATGATTTGGCGTAGTCGCCACTGGTAGGCGATCCGGTGCTTCATGTCCTGTTGGTCCTTTCGGGCAGGTGGCCGGCTGCGGCGCGGAGCGCGGCGGCCACGACGCGGCTGCGGTAGTCGGGGGAGACGAAGGTGTAGAGCGAGGTGGTCGAGGCGTACTCGTGTCCGACCTGCTCTTGGATGAAGCGGGTGTCGTAGCCGCACTCGACCAGCAGCGTGACGTAGCTGCGGCGCAGGGAGTGAAAGTCCAGTCCGGGGTCGGTCAGGCCGGCTGTGTCACAGAGGTCAGAGAAGCTGTGGGACAGTGCCCCGTTCGAGATCCGATCGGATCGCTCGGTCGGAAACAATGCTGTCCCGGTGGCCTGGTCAAAGCCTGGGCGTCCCTGGTCGATCCACTGCTCGAGGCAGTCGATCACCCATGCGGTCTCCGGGACGGTCAGGACGCCGCGCCGTTTGGTGGGGGATCCTTTGCTGGGCTTGCCGTAGCGGACGTAGCAGACCCCGAAGCGGCCGAACTGCCGTGCACGCGGGTTTGGTCCGAAGTCGGTCAGGTCCAGCATGCGCACTTCGTTGCGCCGTAGGCCCCAGGCGTAGGCGACCTTGGTGATCGTCGCGGTGCGCAGCGCCACCATCGCCCCTTTCGCGCCGACCTGAAAGCGGTGGGTGACCTGCGCGTCTGCGGTATCGCACAGGTCCTGCAGCTCGTCGGTGCTGTACGCGCGTTTGCGCGGGTCGCCGGGGCTCTCGTGTGCGTGGCGGGCCGAGTTGGCCTCGGTGATGATCTGTACGGGATGGGTGGCGAACCGGTCCTGGCATTGCTGGGCCCACTCGTAGGCCGGGTCGAGCAGGTAGTCCATGAAGTGCCGCAGCGCACCCTGGTAACTCAGGATCGTGCTGTGTGCGAGGCCGTGGATCCCGCGCAGTTCGGTGATCCAGTCATCGGCCATCGCGGGCGTCCAGGCCCACGGTCCCTCGACCTCACAGAAGTCCTGGAACCGCCGGATCGTTGCTACCTGCGCCGAGATCGTGCCGGCAGAGAGGTTCCGTGCCATTTGTTGGTGGGACCATCCGGTGACCATCGCCTCGAACACTGCGGTTTCCGGCCGCAGGACAGCGATACCGTCGGCCAGCTGCAGCCGCGCCGATCCCGGAGGCAGATCCTGCTTCGACATCTCGCACCGTCCAATAATGGTTCGCGATATGTGCGAAATTATCGCACTTAATGCGAAACTCGGCAAGAGGTCGCTGGTGGCAGGGTTGCCCGACGCTTCGCTATGGCCCAGCGGCCAAGGCGCACCAAGGGCTCAAGCGACAGCCTGGCACCTGAGGGTGTGCAGGTCACGTGGGCTGTTGGGCAATGTGGGCGAGGGGCGATTCGGTGGAGGTGTCGAGTTCGCAGGATCTACAACTCAGCAGCTTTGACTTTACATAATGTAGATTATCGGCACTTAACCAGAAGGCTGATAGCAGTGGGCCCTGCAGCGATGCTGTCGATCGTGCCGCCCGGTTGTCGGGCCCGGCGCCGCGTGCTTCTGTCGGGCTGTTCCGGGTCGCCCCGCTCATCGGCTGAGGTCGCCACCATATCGACGCTGTCTCCGCCCATGTCGTTCGCGACGGCCGACTCCGTCGTGGGGTGACGCCCTGTGGGTGGCCTGGCCCCGAGGTGTCACCCGGTACCGCCGGGCGTGGACTCTGGCGGGCGGAACCAGTCAGACGGGTGGAACCCGACCTGACGGGTTAATCGCCGGCTCTTCGGGGCGGCACCGGGGCGGCTGGCTGGCTGCGCTCACAACGTCACAGTGACGTTTCCAGGGGCACTCCCCGTGTTGCCGGGTGACGTTCCCCGAGCTATCGAGGTCGCCCCGCGCCGGCGGGTACGGGCGGCCGCCGGTGATCCCACGGCACCGCCTGCTCGAGCTGACCGGCGAGGCGCAGGAGCATGGATTCACCCCCGAGCTGTGAGATGAACTGCACCCCCATGGGCACGCCCTCCGGGGTCCGGTGCAGAGGCAGCGAGAGCGCCGGTCGGCCGGTGAGATTGGCCAGCTGGGTGTACGGGATCCAGTTGAGGTTGTTGTCGATCATCGATTCCACGAGCCCCGAGCGTCGCAGCAGGCCGGCTGTCCGGGTCTTGAGTAGCCCGGTCGCCGCACGGTGTGCCAGTCGAGGGGTGTCCAGCGCGCCGATATGCGGCGGCAGGTCGGCCAGCGTGGGCGTGACCAGGAGGTCGTAGCCGTCGAAGAAGGCCGACAACCGCCGCACGTGCTCGTGTCGACGCATCACCGTGTCGACGTACTCGACACTGCTGTGCGCTCGTCCGAGGGCCGCCATGATCTGCGTGTCGAGCTCGAAGTCACCGTCCCGGCACCCCGTGCGCCGCTTGGCGTCGTCGACCTGCCACGCCAGGACCACGAACCAGGTGGCGAGGAAGTCGCGGGCCAACGCCAGGTCGTCGACCGGTTGCTCGGTGAGCATCTCCACGTCATGACCGAGGTCGGACAGCGTCCGTGCGGCCGCCTCCACCGACGCCAAGGCCTCCGGGTGGGGCTCGGAGTTGATCGAGGATGCGGTGCACACACCGATCCGCAGCCGTCCCGGATCCTGACCGACCTGGGAGAGGAAGCTCTCGGTGGGCACCCCGGGAAGGTAGGGTCCGCTCGGCTCCCCGCCCGCCAACACATCGAGCATCGCCGCGGAGTCGCGGACGGAGCGCGAGATCACGCCGTTCGTCGCAGCACCGTGCATCGCCTCTCCGACCGACGGCCCCATGGGGACCAGGCCGCGGCCCGGTTTGAGCCCGACCAGGCCGCAGCAGGCGGCCGGGATGCGGATCGAACCGCCGCCGTCGCTGGCCCCCGCCACGGGGACGACACCGGCCGCGACCGCCGCGGCTGACCCTCCCGAGGAACCTCCGGGCGTCCTGCTCGCATCCCACGGGTTGCGGGCGGGACCGAAGAGGTCCGGTTCGGTGATGCCCTTCGCGCCGAACTCCGGGGTGTTGGTCTTGCCGAAGATGACGAGGCCCGAGTCGAGCCAGCGCTGTACCACTGTCGAATGCTCGGCCGCCGGGATACGGGACAGGGGCCGCGAGCCTCCGCTGGTCGGCACCCCGCGGTAGTCCTGACCGAGGTCCTTGATGAGGAAGGGAACGCCGGCGAAGGGGCCGTCGAGCGGCCCCGCCACCCGTTCCCGGGCCCGGTCGTCCATCCGCTGGACGATGGCGTTGAGGTGCGGATTGACGGCGTCCGCCCGGTGCAACGCGACCTCGAGCAACTCGCCCGCCGTCACCTCTCCCGACCTGACCGCGTCGGCCAGGCCCAGGGCGTCGTGGCGACGATACTCATCGATGTCCATGGGTTGTGAGTGTATCCAGAGGCCGTCCGCCGGGACGGGTGAGCGCGAGATGCGCCAGACTCGGGGTATGACAGAGTCGACGTTCCCCCGACCCCTCCGGGCCGCGGTATGCCTCGTGCTCGCGATCGCGACGGGCGCGTGTGCAGGGCAGTCCGGCGATCGCTCCCCGTCCGCGTCGATCCCCACAGATGGGTCGCGGAACCTGACCAGCCACTCGACGGTGATGGACGACCTGACCCGGACGTGGACGGTCTACCGTCCCCCGGCGGCGGAGGGCGATCCCTCGGCGCCGGTGCTGCTCGTCATCCACGGGACCGGGGACACCGGCTCGGGGATCCGCAACGGGATAGGCCCCGACCTGGAGCGCCTGGCCGACGAAGAGGGCTTCGCGATCGTCTACGTCGACGGCCACGAGAACAACTGGAACGAGTGTCGGAGGGAGGGCGACTGGCCTGCGAAGGAAGAGGACCTCGACGACGTGGGGCTCTTCCGGGAGGCCGCCGGGTCGCTCGGGACGACCGGTCCGGTCTACGCGGTGGGCTTCTCCGCCGGCGGGCACATGGCCATGCGACTCGCCCTCGAGGCGCCGGACCTCGTCGACGGCGTCGCGGCGGTGGCCGCCAATCCCCCGACCCGGGAGAACCTGGACTGCGGGGTCGGTGGCGAGCCGGTTCCGATCATGTTTGTCCAGGGGCGGCAGGACCCGATCAACCCGATCGACGGTGGCGAGGTCCGCGTGGGATCGGGCCTCGCCGCGCAGTCGCGGGGTGAGGTGTTGTCCGCCGTGGACGGCGCCGAGTGGTTCGCCCGACACAACGGGGTCGCCGCTGCCGGGTCGTCCCCGTCGGTCAGTCGGGACGGGGACGCCGAGACGATCACCTGGGAGGGCCCGGATCCGGTGCGCCTGGTGATGGTGGACCGGGTGGGGCACTCCTTCCCCACCCTGTCCGGCAGGTGGGGCCGCGACGGTGGGGCCCGGTACGACGCGCCCGGCGAGATCTGGCGGTTCTTCTCCCCCGGCCCGCCGTGAGGACGCCCGGTCGACCCGCCTCACCCGGGCCGCCCTGACCGCACCGGTGCCGGTGGTCAGCCGCGCCGGCCGCGCCACGCTCTCCATGCCCCGGTGGACCACAGTGCCCACGCCACCAGGAGGGGCTGGAAGAACAGTCGGATGAGGCGGGCGCGGTCGGTGTCCAGTCCGAAGGCGGCCGTGCCGGTGACGTACTGCGAGATGTTGCCGGGGAAGATCGCCACGACGAAGCCGGCGGTGACCCACCCCACGGCGGGCCGGAACCTCGTCGGCGCCAGGATGAGGGCGGCGCCCAGTCCTATCTCGACGACACCGGAGGCCAGCACCACGAAGTCCGGGTCCAGGGGCACCCAGGTGGGCACCTGGGCCTGGAACTCCTGCCGCATGGTGGTCAGGTGTCCCACGCCGGCGCCCAGCAGTGCGGCGCCGAGGGTCCAGCGTCCCAGGTGACGGATCACCTCGCCGGCCCGGCCCGGGCGTCGTGTCATCCGGGTGCCGGTGCGTCCGGCCGGTCGCGTACCTGGGGTGTGCTCCATGACAGAAGTATTGCGCACAACTCAATTGTGCGCAATCGAATTCTGCGGGACAATGGGGAGATGGACGCCGATCTCCGCCTCGACCAGCAGGTCTGCTTTGCCCTCTACGCCGCTTCCAGGGCGTCGACAGCGGCCTATCGGGAGGCCCTGGCCTCGGCCGGGCTCACCTATCCCCAGTATCTGGTGATGCTCGCCCTGTGGGAGGAGGACGGTCTGACGATCCGACAGCTGGGCGACCGGATGCTCCTGGACTCCGGCACCCTCTCCCCGCTGATCTCGCGGATGGAGGCCGCCGGACTGGTGTCGCGTCACCGGGCGGGAGGGGACGCCCGGAGTGTGACCGTCGTGCTGACCGACGCCGGGCACGCCCTCCGCGACGAGGCGGGCCGCATCCAGTGCTCCCTGTTGGAGAAGCTGGACCTGCCGGCGGAGGACCTCCTCGAGCTGCGTCGACTGGCGCGGAATGTCGTGGCGGCGCTGGAGCGTGCCGACGCGACGTGAGTCCGGGGCGCCGCCGGGCCCCGGGTGGGGTCAGCTGTGCCGAGCCGGATCCGGCCGCGGAACGTTCTGCAGCCTGAGTTGGCCCCTCGCGAGTACCGTGCCGCTCTCGGACTGGCGGATCACCACGTCCCACAGCTGCTGACCGCGCCCCTGGAACAACGCTTCCGCGCTCACGTCGACCCGCCCGCCGGTCGACGCCCGCAGGAAGTCGGTGCCGTTGTGGACGCCGACCGCGATCTGGCCCCGGTCGGCCACGGCGGCTCCGGCGCCCGCGCCGCCCGCGGACTCGACGATGCTGGCGTAGACACCCCCGTGGACGGTCCCCCACGCGGTGAGGTGGTCCTCGCCCAGAAGCGCATGGCCCCTTAGGCTCGTCGCGGTCACCTCGTCGATGACGAGCCCTGAGGCTCGGACGAACCTGCTCGCGTCATCGGAAGAGGCATCGGGGAATCCGTCGGAGGTGGTCATGAGTTCTTTCTACCCGCACCCGATCACTGCTCCGCGGCGCTCGCCACGGGTTGGCGCAGTATCGTCCGCAGCCGAGCCGGTTCGGTCTTGCGCGCGTCGGAGAGATAGATCTCGTGGTGGTGCCCCGAGGCGATCAGGCCGCGACCGGTGATGGCCTCCTCGTGCATCCGGGCGATGACCGGACCCTCCGCGTCGTACGGTCCGACGTGCAGGGTCTGGACGGCCGGGCCCTCCGCGAACTCCTCGAGGCGGACCCGGTCCACCGCGACGTGAGGCTTCCTCCGGGTCACCGTCTCCACGGCGGAGGCCACCATGTCCTCGGTGACCCAGTCCGGCTGCCAGATCATCATGGTCCACGCCCAGGCGTCCTTGTCCCGCGCGGTGAACACCCCGAGGTCGTCGGCGTACCAGAGACCCTCGAGCGGGCCGACGGTGTGGACTCGCCCGAGTTCGACCCTGGCCACCGCCCGCACCGCATAGGAGCACGTGTACAGCGCCTCGAGCACCTTGCCGTAGTCCGCGGAGGTGTTGGGGTTCCCCGAGCCGTCGGCCGTGAGGAATCGCATCGGTGGTACCTCGACCAGGTCGAACCTCGCGACTGTGCCGTTGTAGAGGTCCCTGCGCTCCCGTTTGATGTCGAAGGTTCCCACGTCTCACCCTTCCCGCAGTTCGTCGATCTGCCGGCGGTACACCTCGGTGAGGTCATCGATGTACGCGCGATCCCACCTCGGCGTGATGTGCTTGCTGCAGTTGGCGTCGGCGGCCACGAGATCCACGACGATCGCCCTCTCGACATGCCCGGTGTAGGTCCTCTCCCCCATCGAACGCAGGCGCCCGATCAGGTCCGGGTCCCGGTCCGGTTCGATGACCCGGGCGTGACCGAAAACCTTGAGCCTGGCCCGGGTGGGATAGTCCACGAAGAGCAGACAGACGCGCCCGTCGTGGTCCATGTTCCCCACGGAGACGTACTGACGGTTTCCGCGGAACTCCAGCCACGCGAGAGAGGTGTGCGTCAGGACGTGGACGAACCCGGTGGGTCCCCCGCGGTGCTGGACGTACGGCCACCCGGACTCGGTGACGCTCGAGAGGAGGAAGTGGTCGGCGCGCCGGATCAGCGCGGAGTCCGTGCCCTCCAGGGCGAATTCGCCGGTCTCCGTCGGCCTGGTGACGCCCGTCGACTCCTGCCGTGCACGGGCGGCGGGACCGAACGCGATCTCGGGATATCGGTTGGTGGGCATGACCACGACCCTAGTCCGCCGTACCGGACCGTCAACTCTGATTGACGCGCCCGGTGCTGTCAACGTAGGTTGACGAACGAGGTGAGAAATGTGAACACGACCTATGACGACGCCGACGACCACGAGGAAGACACGCCGAACCCGGTCGCCCGCCTGGCCGCGATCGCGGAGGCGAGGGCGGCGCTCGCCCGGGAGGAGTCGGCGGCGGTCCGACACGCTCGGCTGCACGGGTTGAGCTGGGCGGAGATCGGAGTCGTCCTCGGAGTGAGCAAGCAGGCACTGCACAAGCGGTTCGGTAAGGCGGGGTGATCGCCGGTACCCCTCACCCGATCGCGGGCTCGACACCCTCCGCCACGTACCGCGCGAGGTGCTCACCGGTGAGCGTGGACCGGGCTGCCACGAGCTCGGCGGGCGTGCCCTCGAACACGACGCGGCCGCCACCGTGGCCGGCCCCGGGACCGAGGTCGATGATCCAGTCCGCGTGGGCCATGACGGCCTGGTGGTGCTCGATGACGACGACGGACCTGCCCGCGTCCACCAGCCGGTCGAGCATGCCCAGCAGGTTCCGGACGTCGGCCAGATGCAGGCCGGTGGTCGGTTCGTCGAGCACGTAGACCTCCGCTTTGTCCGCCATCTGCGCGGCCAGCTTGAGACGTTGCCGCTCCCCTCCCGACAGCGTGGTCAGCGGTTGTCCCAGCCGGACGTAGCCCAGTCCCACGTCGCGGAGCCGGAGCAGGATCTTGTGCGCGGCCGGAATCCGCGCCGGTCCCTCGCGGAAGAACTCCTCTGCCGTGGCCACCGACATCGCCAGGACCTCACCGATGTTGCGCTCCCCCAACCGGTACTCCAGGACCTCGGCCTGGAAGCGCCGGCCCTCGCAGTCGTCGCACGTCGTGGCGACCCCCGCCATCAGACCGAGATCGCTGTAGATCACGCCCGCCCCCTTGCACGTGGGGCACGCGCCCTCGGAGTTGGGGCTGAACAGGGCGGGTTTGACCCCGTTTGCCTTGGCGAAGGCCTTCCGGATGGGCTCGAGCAGCCCGGTGTAGGTGGCCGGGTTGCTGCGGCGGGACCCGCGGATCGCGGCCTGGTCGATCGCGACCACACCGGGACGTGGGGAGACCGACCCGTGGATGAGCGAGCTCTTCCCGGAGCCGGCCACGCCGGTCACCACGCACAGCACGCCCAGCGGGATGTCGACGTCCACGTCCCGGACATTGTGGGCGGTCGCGCCCCGCACCTCGAGGTGGCCGGTCGCCCTGCGGACCCCGTCCTTGAGCGTCGCGCGGTCGTCGAGGTGGCGGCCGGTGACCGTGTCGCTTCCCCGGAGGCCGGCGACCGACCCCTCGTAGCAGATCTCGCCACCGGTGGACCCGGCACCGGGCCCCAGGTCCACCACGTGATCGGCGATGGCGATGATCTCCGGCTTGTGCTCCACCACGAGGACGGTGTTCCCCTTGTCACGCAGCCGCAACAGCAGGTCGTTCATCCGCTGGATGTCGTGCGGGTGCAGACCGATCGACGGCTCGTCGAACACATAGGTCACGTCGGTCAGCGCCGACCCCAGGTGTCTGATCATCTTGACGCGCTGCGACTCACCACCGGAGAGCGTGCCGGCCGGCCGGTCCAGGGAGAGGTAGCCCAATCCGATCTCCACGAAGGAGTCCAGGGTGTGCTGCAGCGCGGCGAGCAGCGGGGCGACCGATGGTTCGGAGACCCCGCGAAGCCACTCGGCCAGGTCGGTGATCTGCATGGCGGAGGCATCGGCGATGTTCAGTGCGCCGATCCGCGACGATCGTGCGCCCTCGTTCAGGCGGGTGCCGTCACACTCCGGACAGGTGGTGAACACCACGGCTCGCTCCACGAATGCCCGGATGTGCGGCTGCATCGCCTCGACGTCCTTGGCCAGCATCGACTTCTGGATCTTCGGGATGAGCCCCTCGAAGGTCACGTTGATCCCGTCGGCCTTGATCTTGACCGGTTCCCTCCGGAGCAGGTCGTGCATCTCCTGTTCGGTGAAATCGCGGACTGGCTTGTCCATGTCGAAGAAGCCGGACCCCGCGTAGATGCGTCCGTACCACCCGTCCATCGAGTACCCGGGTACCGTGATGGCCCCCTCGGCGAGGGACCTGGACCGGTCGACCAGAGCGTCGACGTCGAAGTCGGACACCGACCCACGCCCCTCGCACCTGGCGCACATCCCGCCGGTGATGGAGAACTCCGCCTTCTGCCGGGTGCCGTCCGCCTTCGTCAGGATGCCCACCCCGCTGGCGGACGCGACGTTGAACGAATACGCCTTGGGTCCGCCGATGTGCGGCTCCGCCAGTCTGCTGAACAGGATGCGCAGCAGGGCTCCGGTGTCGGTGGCCGTGCAGACCGTCGAACGTGGGTCGGACCCCATGCGCTCCTGATCCACCACGATGGCGGTGGTGAGGCCGTCGAGGAGGTCCACGTCGGGGCGCGCGAGGGTGGGCATGAAGCCCTGGAGGAACGCGCTGTAGGTCTCGTTGATCATCCGCTGGGACTCGGCGGCGATCGTGGCGAAGACCAGTGAGCTCTTGCCGGAACCGGACACCCCGGTGAAGACCGTGAGCCGTCGTTTGGGCAGGTCGACGTTGATCGACTTCAGGTTGTTCTCCCGCGCCCCCCGGACGCGGATGACGTCATGGGAATCGGCGATGTGCTCACTCACGGGGCGTCTCCTCGCTGGGGTGTCTGCGGACAACCGTAGGTGCCGGACACCCCGCCGGGGAGGGATACCTCAGTCGCGGTTCACCTCAGTCGTTCGGCGCGCCGGGCAGCGTCCACCAGGTCACCGGACATCCGGGCCAACTCGGTGGCGTCCTCTCCCTCGAGGATCGCGGTGCGCAGGTCCTCGCACGCGCACCTGAGCTGGAACATCCGGTCCATGAGGTCCGTCGACTCGGCTTCCGAGAGCACCACGGTCCCCTCCGGCAGTTCGCGGACCCGCAGAGACTGCCGTTGCTCGTAGGCGCGCTGACGACACGACCGGCGGCAGTACCGTCGTCGTCGGCCCGTGTCGCCCTCGTCCACCGGACGCCCGCACCACGCGCACGAGGCCTCGCCCCGCCGAGGCGGGGGTTGAGCGGCGGGGGCGTCGGTGTCCACGGAGGTCAGGGTACCGAGACGGTCCCCGGCTGGCCTGCTGCCCTATCCCGTGGGAACATTTGGGGGGTCACCTGGCGTTACATCACCAGGAACACGGCAGCGTCGTGTCGCAGGCAGCTGGACAGACGGACGAACACGGTAGAAGGAGTTCGCATGGCAGATCGAGTCCTCAGAGGCAGCCGCCTCGGTGCGGTGAGCTACGAGACCGACCGGGACACCGATCTCGCGCCCCGGCGGATGGCCAAGTACCAGACGGAGAACGGCGAGGTGTACGAGGTCCCGTTCGCCGATGACGCCGAGATCCCCGGGACCTGGATGTGCAAGAACGGCCAGGAGGGCCAGCTCATCGACGGTCCGGCGGTCGAGGTCAAGAAGGGCAAGCCGCCGCGTACCCACTGGGACATGCTCCTCGAGCGTCGCTCGCTCGACGACCTCGAGGACCTGCTCAAGGAGCGGATGGACATCCTCAAGAAGCGTCGGCGCGCCGGCGCCCGCTGAGCATCCTGACGCCGGGCATCACGACCCGGCAAGGACGCCCCGGCCCCCTCACGGGGCCGGGGCGTCCTGCGTCCAGGGGTGCCAGGTCGGCTCCGGAGGGCGCCGGCTCAGCGCCGGACGAGTGACGTCAGTTGACGGCGCCGCTTCTCCCAGCCCCAGCGGGCCACGTTCACGGCGGCCTCCCGGAAGATCGACTCGCTCATCTTGGACTGCCCGACGGTGCGCTCGGTGAAGGTGATCGGGACCTCGACGACCGTGCCCCCGGAGTTCAGCAGCCGCCAGGTCATGTCGATCTGGAAGCAGTAGCCCTTCGACTCGATGGCCTCCAGGTCCAGGCGCATCAGTGACTCGCTGCGATAGGCCCGGAAGCCGGCCGTGATGTCCCTGATGCCCACGCCCAGCATGATCCGGGAGTAGACGTTGCCTCCGCGGGAGATCACGTGGCGCTGCCACGGCCAGTTCTCCACGCTGCCGCCGGGCACGTAGCGCGACCCGATCACCAGGTCCGCGCCGGCGTCGACCGCCGCGAGCATCGCGGGCAGCCGCTCGGGCGGGTGGCTGCCGTCCGCGTCCATCTCCACCAGCACGGTGTAGCCGCGCTCCAGGCCCCAGCGGAATCCGGCGATGTAGGCGGCCCCGAGTCCCTGCTTGCCCGGGCGGTGCAGGACGGTGATCCGCCCCCGCGCGTCCTGCGCGGCGAGCCGGTCGGCGACCTCCCCCGTGCCGTCAGGGCTGTTGTCGTCGGCGATGAGGACCGCCACGTCGGGAGACGACGCGAGCAGACGCTCGACGACGCCCGGCAGGCTGTCTCGCTCGTCGTAGGTGGGGATGATCACCAGGGTCCGCGCGGACGCAGCGGCGGGCGGAGGCGCCATCGGATCGGTCACTTACGTCTCCTCGTGCTCGGTCGCGGGTCGCTGCCTGGTGCGGATCAACGCCCATCCCAGGCCGACGAGCCCGATGAGACAGCTCACCATCTGCGGAATGCCGCCCAGTCGGGTTGCCATCGTACCGGCGGTCCCCAACTCGACCTGCGCCGCCAGTGTCGCGGGCTCGAAGATCCCGGTCTCCTGGCGCACCTCACCGTCGGGGCCGATCACCGCGCTGACCCCGCTCGTGGCGGCGATGAGGACGGGGACGTGGTGCTCGACGGCCCGGACCCGCGACATCGCGAGTTGCTGGTAGGTCATCGGGGATCTGCCGAAGGTCGCGTTGTTGGTGGGCACGGTGAGGATCTGCGCGCCGCGGGCGATCGGTTCACGGGCCGCGGCGTCGAAGGCGATCTCGAAACAGATGGCCACACCGAGGTCGATCCCGGCCGCGGTGATCAGCCCGGTGCCGTCACCCGGGACGAAGTGCCCCGCGGTCCGGGCGATCGGGAACAGCGCTTCCAGCGGCGCGCGGAGGGGCAACCACTCCCCGAACGGCTGGATGTACTTCTTGTCGTGACGGTCGACCACCGGACCGGCGGCGGAGTCGGACGATCGTCCGTCCCAGACCAGGTAGGAGTTGGTGGCCTCGGGGCCGTCCCCGACCGGCAGGACGGTGCCCACGAGGATCGGGGCGTCCAGGCGCCGGGACAGGGAGGTGATCTGGGCGCCGGCCAGACGGTCGGCCAGGGGCGAGATGTCGGAGGCGTTCTCCGGCCACAGCACCAGGTCGGGCCGGGCCGCCGTGCCGGCCTCGATGTCGTCGGCGAGCTCCGAGGTCACCCGGAGATGGTTCTCCAGGACCGCGCGACGCTGGGCGTTGAAGTCCAACCCGAGGCGGGGGACGTTGCCCTGGATGACGGCGACGTCGGCCGTCTCCCCCGGTGACCCGGTCGTGGTGTCGACCGCGGCGACCGCGACGAGTCCGACGGTGACCAGCGGGACGGCCAGCAGCCCCGTGGCGGCGCGCAACGGCTGGCGGCGGCGCGCGACCAGCAGGACCGTGAGCCCGATCGCGGTGCCCGTGGCCGCGACCGCGAATCCGAGCAGCGGCGTCCCGCCGAGTGCGGCCAACGGCAGCAACGGGCCGTCGGCCTGGCCGAACGCCAGCCGACCCCACGGGAAACCACCCCACGGCCAGGAGGATCGGACCCACTCCCACACCGACCACCAGCCGGCCACGCCGAGCGCCGCACCCACCGCGCGCAGACCGGGACGCCGCCCGGGCGCGAGCCCTGCCCGGAGGATCACCACGGCCCCGGCACCGAACGCGGCGAGGTAGAGCGCCTCGACCAGTGCCAGTGCCCACGCGGCGTACGCGCCGACGTACAAGCCCACCCAGGGGACGAGCAGCAGGAAGAAGACCATGCCGGCGACCAACCCGAGGAGCGCGCCTGTCCGCGCACGGGGCGCCGGCCCACGGGACGGGGACAGGACGACGACGAGCAGGGCGATGGCGGGAAGTGCGGCCCACCACAGGCCGACAGGGGGGAACGACGCGGCCAACAGCGCTCCGGCCGCGGCCGCCCCCACCGCGCGTAGCAGGACGGGGATCACCGCGTGTGCACCGTGGACCCGCCGTCGACGACCAGCCCGCGCAGTACCGGGTCCGGTCCCGAGAGGTCGGGCATCGGAGGGACACCGGACCTCGGATCGGTGGACCAGCGTTGGACGGCGTCGTCGGCCGCGACCACCGCCAACTCTCCCGTCCGCCACCTCGCGTAGGTCGCCGACGCCCCGGGGGTGAGGGTCCCCGCCGTCCCGTCGCGTGCCCCGGCGGCGCGGCGGGCGCCCCGGGTCAGGGCGGTGAACGCGGCGCGTGGTGACAGACCCCGTCCGTCGGGCACCGAGGTGAGCGCCCGCAGGGTGTCCCACGGCCGTACCGCGTCATCGACCCGCATCGATGCGGCCAGCGCGACCCCGGAGCCGGCGATCCGCACGAGGTCGCACCCCGCGAGGTCGTCCACGAGGGGCCGGAGCAGGAGAACCGTGCCGACCGTCGCGAGGGCCGCCAGTGTCCCGTCGTCGATCCGTGTGGTCATCCCGATGATCACCGGGGTGCACCGCGCCACCGCCGGACCGCCGAGATCCCCGGCCAGCCGGGTGAGCTCGTCCGCGATCCGCGCCGGGCCCTCATGGGTGTCCAGGACCACCCGCTCCCCCGCCCGGATCCGGTCGCCCACGGCGTCGAGCGGGTGCGATCCGGGAACGGGGGCGGCGACCACTCCGTCGCCGGCGGCTGCATCGAGGTCCAGGCCGGTGGAGAGGCACTCGACGAACGCGGGCGCGACCCAGTCCCCGTCGAGATCGACGCGTTCGGCGCCGGGGAACAGCGCGGGTCCCGGCGCGTCGGAGCCGGCCCACACGACCAGGCCGTTCTCGTGGGCCAGGGCGGTGGCGTCACGTGAGGAGGGGGTGAGGACGCGGCCTCCGGTGGCCAGCAGTGCGGTCATGTCCCCGATTATCCCTGAGTCGCCAGACGGGGGTCCGGTCCCCCGCCTGCCGGGCGCCTAAGCTGGCACCCCATGACCGACTCTCCCCCCGACGCCGTCGCCCGCTTCCCGGGCGGCCGGCTGCGTCCCGCCGACTGGACGACCCTGGCGGGCGTGGCCGCCGAGCACGGCGGTGACATCGGACTCGTACCGAAGGGCGGCGTCGTGGTCAGGCGCGCGGGCGGTGAGCCGCTGTCCCGGTCCGACCTCGTCGCGGCCGGACTGCCCCCGATCGTCGGGGACCGGCGTCTCCCCCACGTCATCGCCTCGCCCATGGCCGGTCGTCTCCACGGCCACCACGACCTGGCCGACCTGGCCGAGCGGCTGTGCGCGGAGATGGTCGGGCGTACCGGCATGCCCGTGCCGCGTCGTTCGCTGCTGGTGGGCCTCGACGACGGGTCCGGGGACGTCCTGGCCCACTCGCCCGATCTCGCGGTGGTCGGCGGGGGCCCCGACGGGAACGTCCGGGTGCACCTCCCCGGACAGCGGGAGGGGTCGGAGATCGCGGCGACCGACGCCCCGCGGGTCCTCGCGGATCTCGCCGACGCGCTCCTCTGGAGCCCGGACGCGGTGAGGGCTGTCGGCGATCCGGACGCGCCGGACCACCTCGTCGTCGTCGCCACCGACGCAGACCTGACGCCCTCCCCCCGTCCCGCCGCCACTACCGCCGTAGAGGTGCCCCCCGTGGGGTGGGTAGACACCATCGACGGGCTCGTGAGCCTCCTCGCGGTGGTACCCCACGGGATCGTCCCGGCGCGTCTGGCCGAGTTCCTGGGCGCCGTCGACCGCCCGAGCACGGTCTCCGCGGACCGGGTGATCGGCCTCCACGAACTCACCGAGGACATGGCCGAACAGGTCGTGCGGGTGCTGGCGCCGATGGGGATGGTCTTCGACGCCTCGTCGCCCTGGGTGACCGGGTCAGCGTGAGCCGAAGCGCCGGACCAGCCAGCGGGCCGCGTCATCCACGGAGTGCACGGTCTCGATGAGAGGTCCGGAGTCGCCGACGCCGACGGGGTCGGGCTGTGCGCCGGCCGGCCGGTCCACCATGACGATCGGGATCCTCAGGTCGCGCGCAGCATGGAGCGTGGCGACCGACGCCTGCCCCCCGGTGTTGCGGGTGACCAGGACGTCGATCCGGTGTCGGGACATGATGGTCCGCTCGGACTCGAGACCGAACGGCCCCCGGTCCAGCACGAGCAGGTAGCGGTGCGGGAGCGGCCCGGGTGGCGGCTCGGCGCAGCGGATCAGGTAGGACCCCCGGGTGTCGCCCGCGAAGGCGGTCGGGCCCCGTCGTCCCACCGTGAGCATCGGGCGCCGGAAACGCTCCCGGACCAGCCGTGCGGCCGCCTCGGTGTCGGTGACGTGGATCCAGTGGTCGCCGTCCTCCGGCGTCCACGGCGGGCGATGCACCCGGAGCAGGGGGGTGCCGGTGGCGTGGGCGGCGCCGGTCGCGGTGGCCGAGATCCGGGTGGCGAACGGGTCGGTCGCGTCGATGATCGCGCTGACGTCGTTCCCGCGGAGCCAGTGGGCCAGGCCGTCGGCCCCCCCGAACCCCCCGATCCGTACCTCTCCCCGGGGCAACCGCGGGCGGGACGTCGCGCCGGACAGAGCGGTCACCACGTCGAGCCCGGCCGTCACCATGAGGTCGGTCAGACCGCGGGCCTCGCCGGTCCCGCCCAGGACGAGGATCCGGCCCGGGGTGTCCGAGGGCATCCGGGCGGTCGACGTCGTCACGACGGACCGCGGCACCGATGCAGGGGTGGGCTCGGGCGACCGGCTCGCCACCGGGGCCGGTCCGCGGCCGGCCACGGAGACGTCGCCGTCCTCCCGGGGCCCGAGGGGCCGTGCGTCGTTGTCCTTCCGGTGCCCGAGGGGCCGTCCCACGATCACGACCATCTCCGCAGGGAGATCGGTACCCACCAGGCGGTCGGTGATGTCCCCGAGCGTCCCGATGACCGTGGTCTCGTCCTCCCGGCCCGCGGACATCACGATCCCGGCGGGGCACCCGGATCCGTGGGCGTGCGCGAGCCCCCGGATCACCTCGGCGAGCTGCGGGGCACCCACGTGGGTCACCACGGTGAGGTCCGAACGCCCGGTCAGAAGGGTCGATCCCGGCTCCCCGCCCGATTGGGCCGGCAGGGTCTGGTCGCCCACCGGCGTGTTGTGGACCGACCCGGTGTTGTGGACCGACCCGGTGTTGTGGACCGACCCCGTGTGGTGGACCGACCCCGTGATGTGGACCGATCCCGTTCCTCCGGGTGCGGACAGGTCGACCCCGACAGCGGCGGCCGCCGCGGCGAACACGGGGACACCGGGGACGATCTGCCACCCGATTCCCGCCGCATCGAGAGCGCGGAGTTCCCGGTCCACCTCGTGGTGCGACGACGGATCCCCCGGGATGAGCCGGACGACCCGGTCGCCCCGCTCGCACGCCGACCGGATCTCGACGACGACGTCCGGGAGGGGCATTCCTGTCGTGTCCACCAGACGGGCCGTCGGCGGACAGAGGGCCAGCACCTCGCCGGGCACGTGACCGCCCTCGAACAGACAGGTCCCGCAGCGGGCGAGCAACCGGGAGGCGCGGACGGTGAGCAGATCCGCGGCGCCGGGTCCGACGCCGATGAACCGGGCGGTCACCGGGCGCGGTCATCCGCGGCGGGGGCGCTCACCGCGGCATCCGTCGCCACAGCGGCTGCGGCACGAGCCGGGCCACGGCGAACATCACCCGCAGCTGCCACGGGATCCACACCACCCCGGCCCGACGGGCCCGCACCCGATCGACGACCGCGTCGGCCACCTGGTCGGGAGTGGAGGAGAACGGGGCGGGGTCCATCCCCTCGGTCATCCGGCCGATCACGAACCCCGGGCGGGGGATCACCAGCGTCACGCCCGTGCCGTGGAGGGCGTCGGCCATCCCCGAGGCGAAACCGTCGAGACCGGCCTTGGCGGAGCCGTACACGTAGTTCGCCCGCCTGACCCGTTGGCCGGCGACGGACGAGAACGCCACCAGCACCCCGCGCCCCCGGGACTTCATCCGCTCCGCCAGAACCGTGAGCAGGGCGGCCTGGGCCACGAAGTCGGTGTGCAGGATCCTGGCCGCAGTCGCCGCGTCTCTCTCGGCCACCTCCTGATCGCCCAGGATCCCGAACGCCAGCACGGCGATCGAGATCTCACCGATCCGGGACTCGACATCCTCCACGACCCGGGCGTGAGAGTCGAGGTCGTCGGCGTCGAAGTCCATGATCTCGACGGCCACCGCCCCGGCCGCCGTGAGGGGGGCTGCCAGCGCGGAGACGTCCCGTCCGGGGCGAGTGGCGAGGACGACCGTGCATCCGTCTGCGAGACGCCGGGCGACGGCCAGACCGATCTCGCTCCGGCCACCGAAGATCACGACGACCTCGCCACCCGGTGCGCGCCGGGGCGAGGGGGCTGCTGGGGTGGACATGAGGGAATTGTCCCACGCACGTCGTCGCGGTCCGCGTCGGCTCGCTGTGGCAGGCTCGCCGCTATGTCCCGCACACTGGCAGACCTCTCCCCCGACGCCCACGAGTTCCTCGCCGAGTACCACCTGGGCACGCTCACCACCCTCCGCCGCGACGGTTCACCGCACGTGGTGGCGGTGGGCTTCACCATCGACCCCGAGTCGGGGCTGGCCCGCGTGATCACCCGGCGGGGATCGCAGAAGGCGCGCAACGCCGCGCGCGGCGGGCGGGCAGCGGTCTCCCACGTCGACCGCGGCCGCTGGTTGACCTTCGAGGGGCACGCGCGGCTGCTCACCGACGAGGCCTCGGTCCGCGAGGGCGAGCGCCGATACGGGTTGCGCTACCGCGAACCGAAGCCCAATCCCGAGCGCGTCGTGGTGGCGATCGAGGTGGACCGGGTCCTGGGCTCCGCCCAGATGTTCACCGGGACCGGGCTCGGACGCTAGAGCTTCCCCGGGGATCGCCGGCCGAGGACACGGACCGGGGCGCGAGATCAGAGGACCCGGAGACCCCGGTCACCGGTGTTCAGGTCACGCCGGCCGTCCTCCGTCACCGCGACGATGTCCTCGAGACGGGCACCCCACCCGCCCGCCGTGTAGATCCCGGGCTCGACGGAGAACACCATGCCCTCCGCCAGCACGGTGTCGGCCCCGGGCGCGACGAACGGGGGCTCGTGCAGCCCCAGACCGATCCCGTGTCCGGTGCGGTGGAGGAACAACTCCCCGAGCCCCGCGGCCGCGAGGTGTTCGCGGGCCGCGGCGTCGACCTCGCCGATCGCGACGCCCGGGCGCACCGCCTCCCGGGCCAGACGCTGCGCCTCCTGCAGCACCGCGTACGCCTCGGCGATCCCGGGGTCGGGCGCCCCCATCGAGTACGTGCGGGTGCAATCCGAGTGGTACCCGCTCTCGAGTGGCCCGCCGATGTCCACCACGACGATGTCCCCCGGTTCGATCACGCGGTCTGAGACCCCGTGGTGCGGGTCGGCGCCGTTGGGCCCCGAGCCGACGATCACGAACTCGGCGTGTGTGAGCCCCTCCTGCACGATCGCGGCGGAGATCAGCTCACCCACCTGCTCCTCGCTACGACCGACCTCGAGGAACTCACCCATCCGCGCGTGGACCGCGTCGATACGGCGGGCGGCCTCGGCGAGCTGGTCGAGCTCGTGCGGCGTCTTGACGGCCCGCACGTGGTCGATCACCTCCGAGGCCAGGATCACCTCACCGTCGACACCCAGCTGGAGTGGGACGAGATGGAGCGCGGGCAGCGCGGTCGAGACGGCGATCCGGCCCCACACCGTGCCCGCGACCAGAGGGACCGCGTCCGTACCGTCCGCCCAGGGATGGATGTCCGCGCCCACCCGGGCGGCGGCCCGGCGGGTGACACCGGTGAGCTCGAGCGCAGGGAGCACGAGGAGGGGCGTTCCGTCCCCGACGGGCACGACGAGGGCCGTGAGCCGCTCGTGGGACTCCATGCGTTCGCCGGTGAGGTAGTCCATGTCCTCGCCCGAGTACACCACCACGTGATCGATCCCGAGCTCGCGCGCTCGATCACGCACCGCCGTCAGTCGCCGGGCGTGGGTGTCCGAGGGGCCGGTGCTCATCCCCCCACCCTAGGTCGTCGGGCGTCGCGGGCGCCCGCCGTCCGCTCCCGGCGGACCACTGTCACCTCGCCCTCTCACGGGGAGGACTATTCTGACGCCAGGTCGATACCCGGCCCACACTCGACCCGAGGAGGCGCGGTGTCCCAGGGCCCGCTCATGGTTCTCGACAGTGCCGGCCTGTGGTTCCGCGCGTTCCACTCGGTACCGGAGAAGATCACCGGACCCGACGGCGCACCGGCCAACGCGGTGCGTGGATTCTGCGACATGGTGTCGGTGCTCCTCGAGGAGTACTCGCCGGCCGGACTGGTGGCGGCCCTGGACCGCGAGTGGCGCCCCGACTGGCGTGTGGGGTTGGTTCCGTCGTACAAGGCCCACCGTGTCGGGGACGACGGCGGGGAGGACGCGCCCGCCTCACTCCACCCGCAGGTCGGCGCGATACGGGAGATCCTCACCGCCGCTGGTATCACGCAGGCGTCCGCCGCCGACGCCGAAGCCGACGACGTCCTGGCGGAACTTGCCGCGCGTGATCGCGAGGTGCTGGTGGTGACCGGCGACCGCGACCTGTTCCAGCTGGCGTCGGCGAGCACCACGGTCGTGTACGTGGGGGCGGGGATGAAGAAGCGACTCGCGTACACCCCCGAGGTCGTCGCGGAGCGCTTCGATCTTCCCCTCGGCGACGACGCGCGCGTGTACGCCGACTACGCGGTACTCGTCGGTGACGCCTCCGACGGCCTGCCGGGGGTGGCGGGGATCGGCACCAAGACCGCGGCCTCCCTCGTGCGGGAGTACGGGGGCCTCGACGGCATCGTGGAGGCCGCTGAGGACGACGGATCTGGTCTCACCGCCCGGCAGCGGAAGGCGGTTCTCGAGGCCACCGACTATCTGACCGCCGCCCGCGGAGTGGTCCGTCTGCGGGGTCGCGGGTTCGAGTTCGAGTTCGAGGGTGATACCGACGGCCGGCGCGGACACGTGGACCGGGCGCGGTTGGACGCCCTCGGTGAGGCCACGGGACAGGCGCGTGCGATCGGGCGTCTGGAGAAGGCGGCCTCGGTCCTGGACCCGGCCTGAGAGCCGTCGCCGGTCCCCTGCAGGCCCGGGGCCGGTCATCTCCCGCGCCGGAAATCACCAGCGCCAGTCATCGATAAGAGCGTTCCGCACACCCTCTTCTCGCACGATGTGTGCGGAACGCTCTTCGCGATGGAGGGATGGCGCGACTGCGCGGTGGAGGGATGGCGCGACTGCGCGGTGGAGGGATGGCGCGACGGGGGTCAGACCGTGTGGTCGAGCACGACCCCGCGACGTAGGGACCCCACGGCCGACCGTGCCGTCCGCGCGAGATCGGGCTCGGCGACCTGCCCGACCTGGGCCAGGACGTCCACGACCAGCCGCGCGGAGCGAACGAAGTCCCCGGCGGTGAGTTCCACGCCCTCCTGCCACGAGGCGGCGAGGATCGACGACAGCGCGCCACCCGACACCCAGTGGTGCAGGACCGGTGCGAGCCCCGCGTCCAGATCCGGGGTCGAGGGCAGGTGGTGAGCCTTCTCGGTCGCGGCGACGTCGGCGGCGACGAGTTCGGTCTCGGCGAGGGCCGCGCGCAGCAGTTCGTCGGAGGGTTCGCGGACCACCGCGTCACTGCGGGGGTGGGCCACGACGGTGGCGATCACCGCCGCCAACCCGGCCGGGTCCAGCCCGGCCCACACGCCGCGTCGGAGACACTCGGCCACGAACAGGTCCTGCTCGGTGTGCACACCCGCGAGAAGGCGGCCGGCGTCCGTGGCGCGGATCTCGCCCTCCCGGTCCTCCAGGTAACCCAGGTGCTCCAGCAGACCGACGATCCTCCGGAAACGGCGGGCCAGGGAGTCGGAGTCGGATTCCACCTCGGCGGTGAGCTCGGCCACGTCCGCCGCTGCCCGGGCCCAGCGTTCGTGGAGACGTGCCAGCGAGTCGACCAGCGGGTCGTCGTGGAGGGGGTGTTGGCGCACGGCGCGGCGCGCCGCGGCGATCCGCGGGTCCTTGCGGACGGGCTTGCCGCCGGCGTTCTTCATCCGACCCCGGGCTTTACCCCGGAGTCCCTCCATCCGATGGACCAGCGCCCGCTTGGCCCGCCCGTCGAGCTTGCGTCGGCCGCGGGGCAGATCGACCCTCCCCACCGGGACGGGGGGTGCCGCGAAGTCCTGCTGGCGCAGCCAGCCGGTCCAGCCGGTGTCGGTCAGGCACAGCAGTGCCGGGTCGGCGGGGATATCGGTGCGGACCTGCAGCACCGTGGCGACCATGCCGAACCGTTTGCGGCCCACGGTGATCACCGAACCCGCGGTCTGTTTGAGCATCGCCGCGCGGACGGAGTCCAGCCGGTCGTCCCGGGTCGCCTTCTCGGTGGACTTCTCCAGTCGGCCGAGGTCCGCACGGAGCGACATGTACTCGTCGAGCTGCCGGTCTCCGCCGGCGTCCTCGAGATCGGCCCGGATTCGGTCCCTCTCATCGGTCCTGCGTTCCACCGCCCGGGACCGGGACACCAGCGTGCGGTCGGTCTGGAACTGCGCGAACGACCTGCCGATCAGCGAGGTGGCCTCCGCCACGCCGAGTTGCTCCACGAGGTTGACGGCCATGGAGTAGTCGGGTGTGAACGCACTGCGCAGTGGGAATCGCGGGGTGTCGACCAGTGCGGACAGTGCGTCCAGGTCGAGGTCGGGCTGGTCCAGCACCACCGCGGTGCCCTTGGTGTCGATCCCCCGCCTCCCGGCGCGCCCGGTGATCTGCGAGTACTCCGCGGAGGTGAGCATGGCGTGGGTGTCGCCGTTGAACTTGGTGGTCTTCTCCAGGACGACCGCGCGGGCCGGCATGTGGATTCCCAGGGCGAGGGTCTCGGTGGCGAACACCACCTTGATCAGACCCGCCGAGAACAACTCCTCCACGATGGTCCGGAACAGCGGCAGCATCCCCGCGTGGTGGGCCGCGATGCCGCTGACCAGCCCGGCCCGGAAGGCGGTGAAGTCGAGCGCGTCCAGGTCGTGTCGGGGCACCTGTGCGCATGCGGCGTCGACGTGCGAGGCGATCCGCCGGGACTCCTCCCCGGTGGTCAGCCGCAACCGGGCCCGCCGCATCTGCGAGACCGCCCCGTCGCAGCCCGCCCGGGAGAACACGAAGTAGATCGCGGGCAGCAGATGGTCGTCGTCGAGCTTCTCGATGACGTCCTGGCGCCGCGCCCATTGCGCTCGGGGCCGGGCCGCGACCCGCTCGTCGTGATATCCGCCTCGGGTGCGCCGCCGTTGGTCGGCCGCCGCGCGGACCGGGATCAGATCCCCGTCCGTGTAGAGCATGTGTGCGAGCGGAACGGGCCTCAGCTCGGAGAGCACCACGGCGGTGTCCCCCCGGATCTCGCTGATCCAGTCCCCCAGCTCGTCGGTGTTGCTCAGCGTCGCCGACAGGCCCACCAGTCGAACCGCCGGATCGAGGGTGAGGATGATCTCCTCCCACACCACCCCTCGCGACCGATCACCCAGGTAGTGGATCTCGTCCATGACCACACAGTCCAGGTCGTGCAGGGCGGAGGAGCCGGAATAGATCATGTTCCGGAGGACCTCGGTGGTCATCACCACCACCGGGGCGTCGGCGTCGATCGAGTGGTCCCCGGTGAGCAACCCCACGTTCTCGGGCCCGAACCGATGACGGAACTGCCGGAACTTCTGATTGCTCAGCGCTTTGACGGGCGTGGTGTAGAAGCACCTGCCGCCGCCGGACAACGCCCGGTGGGCCGCGTACTCCCCGATGAGCGTCTTGCCCGAGCCGGTGGGCGCCGAGACGAGCAGATTGCGGCCGGCGTCGAGCGCGGTGAACGCCTCCAGCTGGAACGGGTCCGGGTCGAAGCCCTCCGTCTGCAGGAACGATTCGAGCAGCGTGCCCGAATCGTGGGGCTCAGAGCGTGTCGTCATACATCGCCCCACCCGACGGCGCCTGGAGGGGCCGGGCACCACCGAGTGGCTCGGGTGCGGACAGCGGGCCGGTGGACCGGACCGCACCGGAGCCGTCGAGGCGCTCGGACGGGCCCAGCGGCGACGCGGACTCGTCGTCGACCTCGAGCCACTCCTCGCGGTTCCTGCTCTTGCGCTTGTCGTGGATGCGGGCGAACTGGATGGACATCTCCACCAGGATGCACACCGCCCCGGCGAGGGCCAGCATCGAGAACGGGTCCTGCCCGGGCGAGGCCACGGCGGCGAAGACGAAGATCCCCATGATGATCCCGCGGCGGGACCTGGCGAGCACCTCGTACCGGAGCACTCCGGCGACGTTGAGCATCGCGATGAGCAACGGGATCTCGAAGCTCACCCCGAAGATCAGGATCAGCTGGATGAGGAAGGTGAAGTACTGCGTACCTGAGAGGGCGGTGGTCTGGACGTTGTCGCCGATCGAGAGCAGGAACTCGAGGG
>NZ_BAAAQG010000013.1:0-84093 GCF_039531545.1 Dietzia cercidiphylli | reverse complement strand
CGTGAAGGCGATCCCGTAGCGCTTCTCGTTCTTGTGCAGGCCGGGAGTGATGAAGGCCCACAACTGGTAGAGCCAGACCGGGCTGGCCAGCACGATGCCGGCGGTCGCGGCCACCTTAAGACGCAGCATGAACTGCTCGAAGGGGCCGGTGGCGAGGAGGCGGCACTGGTCCCCCGAGTCGCCGAGTTGGAGGCGGGCACCGGGTGGGATGTCGCAGTACGGTCCGGTGAGGATCTCACCCAGCGAGGGGACTCCGAAGAATCCGCTGCCGTACCACCAGAAGCCGAAGCCCAGCGTCACCACGATCGCCGCGAGGGCGATGAGCAGCCTCGTGCGCAGCTCGTAGATGTGCTCGATGAGCGGCATCGTGCCGTCGGGGTTCCGGGGCCGGCGCCTGCGCTTGGACAGCAGCCGACCGGCGCCGCCCCTGGGGGTGGCGCCGGTCTTCTCCGGTCCGCTCTGCGTCATCGGTGAGGTGGCCTGCTACCGCTGGGGGCCGGTGCCGCCGTCGTACGGCGCGGTGGGATCGAAGGGCTGCTGGGGGTGGCCGGGCTGCTGCGGCTGCTGACCCTGCGGCTGCTGGTACGGCTGCTGACCCTGCGGCTGCTGGTACGGCTGGCCCGGCTGCTGGGTCTGCGGCTGCTGGTACGGCTGCTGCGGGGCCGGCGGGTAGCCCTGTGCCTGGGGCTGCGCCTGCTGGGGCTGCGCCTGCGGCTGGACGTACTGCGCCGCGGTCGGCTGGCCGGCCTGCGTGAGCGCCTCAGGCTCGGCCGGCTTGTCGTCGTTCTGCATCTCCTTGATCTCCGACTTGAAGATCCGCATCGACCGGCCGAGACCGCGCGCGGCGTCGGGGAGCTTCTTGGAGCCGAAGAGAATCAGCACCACCGCGAGGACGATGAGCCAGTGCCAGATGCTCAACGCACCCATGTCAACCTCCGTTTGTGGGACAACATGCCCATGCTAACGCACCGAGGCCGACAGGCGTTGTCGCGGTCCTCGTCTGCAAAGGCGGTGACCAGCGGGTTCACCACGATTTCACGTCGACGATATCGAGTCGTCGCCTGCCGAGTAGAGCGCGAGTCCCGCGGTGGCCCGGGCGGCGATCTCCGCGGCCAGCGCGGGGTCCGACGGCGTCACCACGTCTGCGTGCCCGAGCAGGAACCTGACCAGCCACGCCCGGTCGTGATAGGCGATCGAAACGTCCAGATCTCCGTCCGGGCGCCGGACGACATCGTGGAAGCCGAACTCGTCGAGGAACCACGCCGCCGCCGCGGGGACGACGGCCCGCTCCATCAGGACGCCCGCCTCGCCGTCGTCCTGGGGTTCCGGTCCGAGCGCGCGGCGCGGTCCGACCTCCTCCACCCCGCTCATCCGGTCGGTGCGGAACGTCCTCCACTGACCCGTCCCGCGGTCGACGCCGTGGACGTAGGAGTGGCCGTCGGAGACCGAGAGGCGAGCGGGATCGACCACCCGGGTGGTGGAGGTGTCGGAACTGGCCGAGTGGTAGACGAATCGCAGCGCGTGTCCGTCGTGGACCGCGGTGCGCACCACATCGGCATCCGGGGTGGTGGTCTCCGGACGGGCGGCGTCGACGCCGCGTCCCCTGGCACCCGATTCGACACCCGCCGCGGTCCGGAGGGTCCGAAGCAGATCGCGCAGGGCGGTCTGGTCGACCACCTCGGGATGATCCAGGAAGATCGCGAGCCCGGTCTCCAGGGTGACGGCCTCCGCGGCGGTGAGGCGGACGGGCCGGTCGATCCCGGCGGTGAACGTCACCTCGACCAGCTCGGCGTCGTCGAGGTCCTCGGACGAGAACGCCAGGTCGATGAGGTCGCCCGGGCCGTACCCGGGGAGCCCGCAGGACCACAGCTGCCACAGGGCGTCCCGGAGCTGCTTGTCCGACATGCCGAGGTCCCGCGCGGCGTCGGCCACGGGCACGGCTCCCCGGGAGTGGAAGTACGGGACCACGCTGAGCAGGGTCGCCAACGGGACGGCACGGGGGGTCATCGGACGGCCTCCTGCGCCGCGGTGAGAATGGTCACGACCCGGACGCGCAGCTCGGCGGGTCTCAGGGCGACGGCGTCGGCGCCCTGGGAGGCGACCATCGACGACAGCTCGCCGAGGGGGGCACTCACCTCCAGGTCGATGCCGGCGCGACCGAACCGGGTCGCGGGCCCGGAACCGCGGGCCATCGCCCGGAGTTCGGCGGCGTGGCCGTCCGCCGCCCACACCGTGGCCTCCACGACCGGGTTCAGGCGGGAGATGGCGTCGTCGAGCAGTGCGAGCACCTCGGTCGTCGGCGGGACCGGGACCGTCCGGCGGGCCTGGCCCACCCGCACGTCCGAGACGCGCACCAGGCGGAACGTGCGGGGCTCGCCGCGGTCGAGGTCGTGCCCGACCACGTACCAATTGCCGTGCCGGGAACCGGTCCACCACGGCTCGATCCTCCGGGCGCTCGGCTCGGTCGCCCCGGCAGGGGTGTGTGCGAACGTGAGGAGTCGGCTCTCCGCGACCGCCTCCGCGACGACCGCGGCGGCGGCGAGTTCGGCCGGGTCCTCCACCGACACGGTCGCGCCGGCGTCGTGGACGGGGTCGATACCCGCGGCGGTGAGCTTGGCCAGCGCGCCGTCCGCCCGTGCGGCCCGCTCCCCCTCGCGCCAGACCTCCGAGGCCACGGCCAACACGCCGGCCTGTTCGGGGGTGAGGGTGATCTCCGGGAGCTCGTAACCCCGGGCGGGGATCCGGTACCCGGCCGGGGACCCCGGTGCGAGTGAGGCTCCCTGTTCGAGGGGGACGCCGACGTCGCGGAGTTCCCGCTTGTCCCGTTCGAACATCCTCAGGTAGGCGGCCTCGTTCTCGCAGTCGTCGTATCCCTGGACCATCCTGCGGATCTCGCCCGCGGACAGGTAGGCGCTGGTCGACCGCAGGCAGATGACGAGGTTGACCAGTCGTTGCGACTTGGAGGTGGACACGGGCAGGACGCTATCGCCCGAGCGCGGCGATGAGGTCGTCGACACGCGGGTCCTCCGCTGCGAACGGGTCGGTGAGAGCGACCGTGGGCAGGGTGCCGTCGGCGACCTTCAGATGCACCCAGTCCACCGTGTAGTCGCGTCCGGCCCCGGCGGCCGCGGAGATGAATCGACCTCGCAGTGCCGCGCGGGTGGTCTCCGGCGCGGAGTGCCGGGCCCTGTCGATCTCGAGGTCGTCCACGACCCGTGAGACCAGGCCGCGGCGCTCGAGCACCGAGTGCAACCCACGTCCCGGTCGGATGTCGTGGTAGGTCAGGTCGATCTGGGCGAGCCTGGGGTGATCGAGGTCGGCCCCGGTCCGGTCCTGTACCTGTCGGATCAGCCGGAGCTTCGCGGCCCAGTCGATGTCCGCGGCGATCGCGTCGTGGTCACCGGACTCGACCGCGTCGAGGACCCGTTCCCACAGGGCCACGCATCGCTCCACGACCGGGCGGTCGTCGCGCTCCCACCCGCCGCGAGCGAGGTGGCGGTGGACGGCGGCCAGGAACTCCCGCTGGATCTCCAGGGCGGTCATCGTGGTGCCGTCGGTGAGCCCGACCGGCCGGGTTCCGGTGAGGTCGCGGCTGATCTCCCTGATCGCGCGGACCGGGTGGGCGATCGCCATCGGACGCAGCTCGACGCCGGCCTCGAGCATCTCCAGCACGAGCCGGGTGCTGGCGATCTTGAGCAGTGTCGTGGTCTCGATCATGTTGGAGTCGCCCACGATCACGTGCATCCGCCTGAACCGGGTCGAGTCCGCGTGCGGCTCGTCACGGGTGTTGATGAGCGGCCGCGAACGCGTGGTGGCCGAGGAGACGCCGTCCCACATGTGTTCGGCGCGCTGGGAGAAGCAGAATGTCGGACCCTCGTCCTCCGCGACGCCCACCCCGGCCGGGGTCCCGGGCAGGATCTTGCCCGCGCCGCAGATCAGTTGGCGGCTCACCAGGAACGGCAGCAGGGTGGTGGCCATGCTCCTGACCTGGGTCGAGCGGTCCAGAAGGTAGTTCTCGTGGGACCCGTAGGAGTTCCCGACCGTATCGGTGTTGTTCTTGAACAGGTAGACCTTGGCATCGATCCCCTCGGTCGCGAGCGACTGCTCGGCACGGACGGCGAGATCGTCGATGATCCGCTCCCCCGCCCTGTCGTGGGCCACGATCTGCTGCAGGCCGTCGCACTCCGCGGTCGCGTACTCGGGATGGGAGCCGACGTCCAGGTAGAGGCGGGACCCGTTCTCGAGGAACACGTTCGAGCTGCGCCACCGCTCGACGACGGGCCGGAAGAAGTACCGGGCGATCTCGTCGGGCCCGAGCGATCGCGAGCCCTCGCCACCGACGCTGGTGATCCCGAACTCCGTCTCGATCCCGACGATGCGACGGATCATGGCTGTCTACTGCCCGCCCTTCTGGACGTAGGACTTCACGAACTCCTCGGCGTTGGTCTCGAGGATGTCGTCGATCTCGTCGAGGAGGGAATCGGCGGACGAGGTCTGGGCGGTCTTGGCGACCTGCCCGGCCTCGTCGTCCGACTCGCCTGCGCCGCCGGCGCTCTTCTGGATCTGGGACATGGTGTGGGCTGCTCCTGTGTCGGTGTAGGCGGGGTGGACGGGGTGCTCAGTGGACAGGCGGGCCGTCGGGGCTGAGGAAGTCCGGGTGGGCGTCGCAGTGGGCCCGGGTCCCCGTGTACGGGTCGGCCAGGTCGACGTGACGGTGGTCGCCGCGGGAATCGACGACGACGACGTGATCCCATCCCGCGGCGTGGATGCGGTCGCCGAGCTCGGCCAGGAAGCGACCCCTGGCCCAGGCCCGCGTGGACTCGGGAGGGGTCGTGATCGCGGCCTCCACCTGTGCCTCGGTGACCAGTCTGCGCATGGCCCCCTTGCTCACGAGACGGTTGTAGAGTCCGCGGTCGGGGTCGATGTCGTGGTACTGGACGTCGATGAGGGCGAGTCGCGCGTGGTCCCATCCCAGCGAGTCCCGTGTCCGGAACCCCTCCAGGAGCCGGAGTTTGGCCGGCCAGTCGAGCCGGTCGGCGCATGACATCGGGTTCTGCTCGAGCGCGTCGAGGATCTCCCGCCACTCGGCCAGGACCTCGACGGCCCATCCGGGACGGCCCGTGCCGTCCCCGACGAGCGCGGAGACGCGGCCGAGGATCTCCCGCTGGAGGGCGATCCCCGTGAACTCCCGTCCGTCGGGCAGGGCGACGGTGGCGGTGAGGGTCGGGTCGTGGCTGATGATGTGCACCGCCTCGACCGGGTCGACCGGGACCAGGTCGGAGAAGTCGACTCCGGCCTCGATCGCGTCGAGCACGAGGCAGGTGGTGCCGATCTTGAGGTACGTGGCCAGCTCGGACATGGTCGCGTCGCCGATGATGACGTGGAGACGCCGCCATGTCTCATCCGGGGCGTGCGGCTCGTCGCGGGTGTTGATGATCCCGCGGCGCAGTGTGGTCTCGAGTCCGGTGAGGACCTCGATGTAGTCGGCACGCTGGGAGAGCTGGAAACCCGCCTCCTCGCCGGACTGGCCGAGGCCGACGCGACCGGCCCCGCAGTACACCTGGCGGGAGAGCAGATGCGGCGCCAGGCTCATCGTCAGGGCGTCGAAGTCGACGTCGCGACGCACGAGGTAGTTCTCGTGGGCGCCGTAGGACGCGCCCTTGCCGTCGACGTTGTTCTTGTAGAGCTTGAGCTCGGCGTTGCCCTCGACGGCGGACGACTCGCGGCCGGCCCGGTGCATGATCCGTTCCCCCGCCTTGTCCCAGATCACGGCGTCGATCGGCGAGTCCACCTCGGGCGACGAGTACTCGGGGTGCGCGTGGTCGACGTAGAAGCGTGCGCCGTTGGTCAGTACCCGGTTGGTCACCCCGAACTCGCTGGGGTCGTAGGCGCGGGCGGAGCCGAGATCGAACCCCCGGGCGTCGCGGAGGGGTGATTCGGACCCGTAGCCCCAGCGGGTCCCGTCGGTCGCCCCGGAACCCTCACCCGGGTCGGTGTAGGCCTTGACCACCTGGGTCGAGGTGACCACCGAACTGAGCAGCGGCTGGCCCACCGCGACTATCCCGAACTCGATCTCGGTCCCGATCACCCGGCCACGCATGCTCTCGCCGGACGTGGTCCGGACGGGCGGGGTCACCGGTCGTCCTCCCGGCTCGGGACGGTGACCTCGACCACGCGTTCACCGCGGACGCCCGTCAGACGCGCCCACTCCTGCGGGTTGGAGGTGTTGGGCAGGTCGGTGTTCTCCGCGAACTCCGCGTCGACGGCGTCGAGGAAGTCGTCGGTCGTCAGACCCTGCCCGGTGCCGTGCACGATGTCCTTGATCGCGAGCTTCTTGGCCCGGTCCACGATGTTGCGCAGCATCGCCCCGGAGGTCAGGTCCGCGAGGTACAGGGACGACCGGCGGCCCGATGCGTAGACCAGATGGACGTAGGTCGTGGACTCGTCCCTGGTGTAGAGCCGGTCGACGATGCGCGAGATGAGACCCCGGACGTGCTCGGCGCCATCGGTCGAACCGACCTCGTCCGGGTCGAAACGAAGGTCGGGGGTGATGTACTTGGCCAGGATGTCGGCCGCGGCGTCGGCGTCCGGCCGGTCGATGCGGATCTTGAGATCGAGACGCCCCGGTCGCAGGATCGCCGGGTCGATCATGTCCTCCCGGTTGGAGGCACCGATCACGATGACGTTGCGCAGGTCCTCCACGCCGTCGATCTCGGCGAGGAGCTGCGGGACGATCGTGGTCTCCATGTCCGAGGAGATGCCCGACCCGCGGGTGCGGAAGATCGAGTCCATCTCGTCGAAGAAGACGATCACCGGGTTGCCCTCGGTCGCCTTCTCCCGCGCCCGCTCGAAGATCGACCGGATGTGTCGCTCGGTCTCTCCCACGTACTTGTTGAGCAGTTCCGGGCCCTTGATGGAGAGGAAGTACGAGTTGGGGTACCGGCCGTCGGTGACGTCCTGTCCGCGCGACTTCGCGGAGGCCAGCGCCAGCGAGTGCGCGACCGCCTTGGCGATCAGGGTCTTTCCGCACCCGGGAGGGCCGTAGAGGAGGACGCCCTTGGGCGGGGAGAGATGGAACTCGCGGTACAGGTCGTGATGGATGAAGGGCAGTTCGATGGCGTCACGGATCTGCTCGATCTGGGGGCCGAGACCGCCGATGTCGGAGTACTCGACCATCGGGATCTCCTCGAGCAGGAGCTCGTCGACCTCGGCCTTGGGCACGACCTCGAACGCCACGCCGGCCTTGGGGTCCACCAGGACCGCGTCGCCCGGGCGCACCGGAGCCGGGTGATCGGCGGTCCGCCCGCCGCGCAGGCCGGTCGCCAGATGCACGACGTGCTCCTCGTCGTTGCCCATCACCACGCGGGCCCGCACGCCGTCGGCCAGGACGTCCCGGAAGACGGCGGTCACGCCCGTGACCGGGAGTCCGGTGCAGGCCTCGATGACGGTCATGGCCTCGTTGAGCCGGACGGTGGCCCCCGCCGAGAGGACGGAGGCGTCGACCCCGGGCGCGAGAGTGAGCCGCATCCGCCGACCGGCGGCCATGACCTCGGCGGTCTCGGCGTCCGTCGGTTCCTGCAGCACGATCCCGTAGGTGCTGGGCGGTGTGCCGAGGCGCTCGACCTCGCCCTTGAGGGCCTCCAGCTGATCACGGGAGTCCTTGAGGAGCTCGGCGAGCCTGACGTTGCGGGCGCCGAGGGCGTCGATCTTGACCGACTTCTCGCGGTCCGTGCGGGCCCCCTCGTCGACCGCCCTGCGCAGCCGCGCGAGCTCGACCCGGTCCAGCGTCACGCTGTCGCCGCCCCGCTCGTCCGGGGAACGTCCCTCGGTCACCTCGATCACCTGCCCTCCGACTCTCGGACGACACCCTCGTCGTCGTCGCCTCCACCCTATCGCCGGGGTGAGTGGCCGCGTGAGGGGCGGGTGAGTGCGACTCCTCGGGCCGAACTCAGTGCTTGCCGGCCCGGCGCCTGGGCTTGAGCGTGGTCACGCCCTCCGCGAGTCGACGGGCGGTGACCAGGAACGCGGTGTGGCCCTGGATGCGGTGCTCGGGGCGGACGGCCAGGCCCACCACGTGCCACCCGCGGTTGATCGACTCCCACGCCCGGGGTTCGGTCCAGCACTCCTGGCGCCGGAGCGCCTCCACGACGTCCGACATCTGGGTGGTGGTGGCCACGTACACCACCAGGACCCCCCCGGGCACCAGCACGTCGCTCACCGTGGGCAGGCACTCCCAGGGCGCGAGCATGTCCAGCACCACCCGGTCGACCTGTCCGCCCAGGGCCTCGACCGACGTCTCCGCCAGGTCGGCGACCCGCAGGTCCCAGTTCTCGGGGTGTTCGCCGTAGAAGGTCCGGACGTTGCGCTCGGCGTGCTCGGCGTGGTCCTCGCGGATCTCGTACGACAACACCCGGCCCCCGGGGCCCACCGCACGCAGCAGCGAACAGGTCAGGGCGCCGGAACCCGCGCCCGCCTCGAGCACCCGTGCGCCGGGGAACACGTCGCCCTCGTGGACGATCTGTGCGGCGTCCTTGGGGTAGATGACCTGGGCGCCGCGCGGCATCGACAGGACGTAGTCGGTGAGCAGCGGACGTAGCGCCAGGTAGTCGGCATCCCCGGACGACCTGACGATCGACCCCTCCGGGGTACCGATCAGGTCGTCGTGGCGGACGGCGCCGTGGTGGGTGAAGAACTCGGCTCCCTCGACCAGGACGACGGTGTACTTGCGTCCCTTGGTGTCGGTGAGCTGGACGCGGTCGCCGATGACGAACGGGCCGGATCGCTGCACAGTGGACCTCCAGGGGACGGCGGCCGGTTGTCCGACCGGTTGTCTACCCTGCCAGGTGTGACGGATCCCCTGGAAATCGGCGGCAGTGGTACCCCGGCCTCCCCGGCCGATCCGGAGGGCGTGCCCCCGCCGGAGCGCAGGCCCCTGGCGTTGTCGGCGTCGCGGGCGGCGGACTTCCGGCAGTGCCCGCTGCTCTACCGGCTCAAGGCGATCGACAGGATCCCGGAACCGAAGACCCGCGCCCAGGTCCTGGGTACCGTCGTCCACTCGGTGCTCGAGGACCTGTACGCACTGGAGCAGTCGGAGCGCGCCCCGGAGCGCGCCGCGGAGCTGGTCCCCGCCGCGGTGGAGCACTTCTACGCGGTCGGCGGCGGCGCCGAGGTGGTGCCGCTCTCCGCCCGGGCGGAGTTCCAGACGGAGGTCGCCGCGTTGGTGTCCGCGCTCTACGGTGTCGAGGATCCCCGGCGCTTCTCCCCCGCCGCGTGCGAGCAGTACCTCGTCACCTCGACCGCGTCCGGTACCCCGCTCCACGGGTACCTGGACCGGGTCGACGTGGCGCCGACCGGTGAGGTCAGGGTGGTCGACTACAAGACGGGTAAGCCACCACATCCGCGTTACCAGACTCAGGCGATGTTCCAGATGCGGTTCTACGCCCTGATGTACCAGCAGATCCACGGGGTGATGCCGGCACAACTCAAGCTGATCTACCTCAGGAACGGCAGCTGGCTGACCCTCTCCCCCGATCTCGCCATGCTTGTGGAGACCGAGACCGAGCTCGACTCACTGTGGGCGGAGATAGAGCGGGCGGGTGAGACCGGGATCTTCCCCCCGCGCACCTCCCGGCTGTGCGACTGGTGTAACCACCAGGCGTTGTGCCCGGCGTTCGGGGGTACCCCGCCGGAGTACCCGGGATGGCCGGGGCGTCGCGTGATACCTCTCGATCCGGGGACGCCCGATGCGGGACACGCCGGACCGATGAGCACATGATGACGCAGGCCTACTTCGAGCCGCTGGGCACGGATGACGGCTGGGAAGTGTTCCGGGCGACCCCGCACACGGTGAGCGCCTGGGGCCCGGATCTGCAGCACGGGTCTCCGCCCTCGGCCGTCCTCACCCGCGCCATGGATCGCCTCGAGTGGACGGAGACTACGAGGATCGCCCGCGTCACGGTGGACCTGCTGGGCCCGGTGCCGCTGGGCGAGGTCCGCACCCGGGCCCGCGTCGTCCGGCCCGGTCGCCGGATCCAGCTGCTGGAGTCGGAACTGGAAGCGGGGGGCCGGATCGTCGCCCGGGCGAGTGCCTGGCGGATGGCCGTCGGCGACACCGCCGAGGTCGAGCAGTCGGCCGACCGTCCGCGCGAGCTCCCGGAGGTGGATCGCGACAGCGGCTTCTTCGACCGGTGGACCAGTGGCTACATCGACTCGCTGGAGATCCGCGGTGCGGGCGACGGGGTCGTCTGGGCCCGTCCCACCCTCCCCCTGGTCTCCGGGGAGGAGATGACTCCGGCGGAACGGGTCATGTCGGTGGCCGACATCGCGAACGGCGTCGGGGCCGTTCTCGAACCCGACGAATGGCGGTTCCTCAACACCGATCTGGTCACCCACCTGCACCGGCGGCCCGTCGGCGAGTGGATCGGGGTCACCGCGTCCGCCTCGATCGGCCCCGACGGCGTCGGGGCCACGTCCGGGACCCTGTACGACGAGGTGGGCGCCATCGGGCACACGCTGCAGGCTCTGCTCGTCGAACGGGTCTGAGTCGATCGGGCGCCGAGGCGTGCCGCGCACCGCCGCACCACCGGGACCGCAGTGCGTCACCCCATGCGGCAGGACCGGATGTCCGTGGCGATGACCGCCTTGGCGCCGGCCGCGACCAGCTCGTCCATGATCGAGTTGACCTTCTTGCGCGGCACCATCGACCGCACCGCCACCCAAGCCGGGTCGGCCATCGGGGAGACGGTGGGTGACTCGATGCCAGGGGTGATGGCAGAGACCGACTCCAGGAGCTCCTTGGGGCAGTCGTAGTCCAACATCATGTACTGCTGGGCAAACACGACGCCCTGCAGGCGGGCCCTCATCTGTGCCATCGCAGGGGTCGTCTCGGCGCCGGCGCGCGCGACCAGGACGCCCATCGAGTCGCACAGGACGTCCCCGAAGGCCTCCAAACCGTGCACCTTGAGTGTCCGACCCGAACCCACCACGTCGGCGATGCAGTCCGCCACCCCGAGCTGGATGGAGATCTCCACCGCGCCGTCCAGCCGGATGACCTCCGCCTCGATCCCCCGCTGCTCAAGGTCGCGGCGGACGATGTTGGGGTACGACGTCGCGATTCGGGCCCCCGCCAGACGGTCCGTGGTCCACCCGGCACCGGAGGGGCCGGCGTAGCGGAAGGTGGAGTGTCCGAAGCCGAGGTCGAGGAGCTCGTCCACCTCCGCCATCGAGTCCATACTCAGATCCCTGCCGGTGATCCCCAGCTCGAGTCGCCCCGAGCCCACGTAGACGGCGATGTCCTTGGGTCGCAGGAAGAAGAACTCGACGTCGTTCTCACGGTCGATCAGCGTGAGGTCCTTACTGCCCTCAGTACGCCGGCGGTACCCCGCCTCGGACAGCATCTCGGAGGCGGACTCGGACAGGGCGCCCTTGTTGGGCACTGCGACACGCAGCATGATGGCGGCTCCAGTATTCGGTGCGGGAGGGGTGCTCGGGGTGGCGGTCAGAGATGCCGGTAGACGTCCTCGAGACCGAGTCCGCGCTTGAGCATCATGACCTGGGTCCAGTAGAGGAGCTGCGAGATCTCCTCGGCCAGTTCCTCATCCGACTGGTACTCGGCGGCGATCCACACCTCGCCCGCCTCTTCGTTGACCTTCTTGCCGAGATGGTGCACGCCCTTGTCGAAGGCGGCGACGGTGCCGGAGCCCTCGGGTCGCGCGGCGATGCGCTCGGACAGCTCGGCGAACAGGGAGTCGAAGGTCTTCACGCGCCCGATTGTCCCACAGCCGACGCCACGGGCGCGCCCGAGGTGAGGGCCACGAGACCGGACGCGTTCACGCCCGTGAGGCTCGGGTGGGTGTGTGCCCCGACCACGTCCGGTTGTCCGTCGGTCGACGGGACGTACAGGACCCGGCATCCCGCGGCGACCGCCGAGGTGGCGCCGGTGACCGAGTCCTCGACCGCGACGGCGGTGGTGGCCTCGACCCCGAGCCGCGAGCACGCCAGCAGGTAGGGGTCGGGTGCCGGCTTGGGGTCGGCCACCATGCACCCCGTCACCACCACATCGAACCGCGAACGGTCGATGAACTCCAGCGGCACCGCCGCGACGTCTGCGGTCGTGTTGGTCACCAGGGCGACCGGGGCGTTAGTCGAGGCGAGGTCCTCCAGCAGCTCCTCGGCCCCCGGCCGCCACCGCATATCGGACCTCATCAGCTCGGTGACCCGTGAGTTGAGCCGGAGGGCCAGTCGATCGAACTCGGCGCCCTCGATGGTGCGCCCGGTGTACTCGCCCAGGATCGCGAAGAACCCGGGGAGCGAGTTGCCCAGGGTCCGCTCGCGGGTCGCCTCGTCGAGCGGACGGCCCAGGTACTCGGCGAGCTCGTAGACGGCGATGTCCCACAATCGCTCGGTGTCGACGAGCGTGCCGTCCATGTCGAGACACACGGCGGCGGGGAGACGGGAGTACGAAATGCTGGTCACGGGCTACTGTCTACCGGACAACGGGCCACCGGGGGTACCGTGACCGGCCCCGTTGGTTCCTCCGTCAACCGCCGTTCAGTGGCAGTTCCCCGCAGGAACGAGGAATCGTTCGGTGTGGGTGGCGGAGGCGAACGGCGCGACGGACCCGGGGGCGAAGGTGGGCAGAGCGGACTTGCTGGTGGTGATGGTGACCGCCAGCCGCCCGTGCCCGGTGAGGACGCCGCCGACGCCGACTTCGGGTCCGGTCGACTGGACCGTGTGCACGCCCCTCGCATCGGTATCGATGTTGTGCCACTCCACGGTCGCGGAGTTGAACGGGAACAGGGTGGCCGAGAAGTCGAACGAGCCGACGGGCTGGTCCAGGTCCCTGGCGTTCGCGCTCAGCGCCTGGTGGAAGCGCTCGTCGCCGCCCAGCGCGCAGGTGGTGAAGGCGCCGAAGCGAATGGTGTGCTCACCACCCAGCGGGTATGGCATCCGCACGTCCCAGGCGGGCGACTCGCGCCATACCTGGGCTGACGCCGCAGGGGACCCGGCCACGGCCACTCCCCCGGCGAGCAGGGCTGCCGCACAGGTGAGAGCGGCTGATCGACGGATAGTGGTCATGACTGTCTCCTCGGTGTCTTCGGCCCTCGGCGGAACCCGGGGCACACGGCCTTACCGGGATATCGCTGCGCGCAGACCGGGTGTTAGCCGCGTCACCACCGACGGGCGGTCCGTGCCTCCAGTGGTTCGGTCGGGCGTTCGTCGAAGTCGCTGAGCTTGTGCGGCGCGATCACGACGCGTGCCGAGTTGAGGATTGCGAGGACGTCGATGACCTCCTGGGCGATCGCTCCGGCGAGAGGGCTGAGCAGGCCGAAGACCGCGAGAAGCATCCCGAGCACGGAGGCGGCCATCCCGCCCAACGCCGACTGCAGAGCGATCCGACGCATCCGCGCCCCGATGTGGAGGAGGTCGTCGAGTCGCTCCAGGGAGGAGTCCAACACCACGGCGTCGGCGGCCTCGGCGGTCACGTCGGACGTGGATCCGAAGGCGACCCCGGCCGAGGCGGCCGTCATCGCGGGGGCGTCGTTGATCCCGTCGCCGAGGTACAGGGTGGGACCCGCCGCCGTGCGCTCGCGGACGATCGCGAGCTTCCCCTCGGGACTGACCCCGCCGTACACCTCGGTGATGCCCACCCGGTCCGCCAACCGGCGGACCTCGGCCTCACGGTCACCGGAGATGATCATCATCCGGGTGACGCCGTGTGCGCGCGGGAGATGCGCGATGAAGTCGGCCGCGGTGGCCCGTGGTTCGTCACGGAACCGGAGGATCGCGGCGTACCGGTCGTCGAGGAGGACGACCGCCTCCATCCCCGTCTCGGACCCCGGGAGCAGGCTGGACGCACCCGGATCGACTTCGGCGAGTCCGCGACGGTTGGTCAGGCGGACCACGTGTCCACCCACCTCGCCGACCAGTCCGCCGCCGGGCTTCTCCGCGACGGAGGTGGTGGGCGGGGTCCCGAGGTTCCGTTCGGCTGCCGCGTCGATGACGGCTCCGGCGAGCGGGTGGCGGGAGTAGGCCTCGATCGCCGCCGCCGCGGCGAGCACCTCGTCGGGATCGATCCCGGGCCTCGCGACGATCTCCGTGAGGACCGGACGCCCGTAGGTCAGCGTGCCGGTCTTGTCGAACATCATCGTCTCGACGCGCCCCACGTCCTCGAGCATCGCCGGGTTCCGGATGATGATGCCCCGCTTGGCGGCCAGCGAGATGGCACCGATGATCGCGACGGGGACACCGATGAGGAGCGGGCACGGGGTCGCGACCACGACCACCGCGAGGAAACGGGTCGGATCTCCGGAGATCGCCCAGCCCAGGATGCCCAGCGTCAGCGCGATGAGCGTGTACCAGGCGCCGAGGCGATCGGCGAGGCGACGCATCGGGGGCCGGTTCTCCTCCGCCTCCCGCAGCACGCCGACGATCTGCGCATAGCGGGAATCCGCCGCCACCCGCTCGGCGCGGACGGTCAGTGCCGACTCGCCGTTGATGGCGCCGGAGAGCACCTGGGACCCGGGTGTCTTGGGGACGACGTACGGCTCGCCGGTGAGGTACGACTCGTCCATCGCGCCTCTGCCCTCCACCACCTCGCCGTCGACAGGGCACAGTTCGTGGGGCAGGACGAGCAGAAGGTCATCGACCAGCACCTCGTCGGCATGGAGGTCGTCGACGCCCTCGGACGCCGAGTCCCCGCGGAGGCGGTGCGCGATCGTCGGGCTGCGTCGGGCGAGGGCGTCGAGAGTCGCCGACGCCCTCCGGGACGCCGCGGCCTCGAGCGCCTCTCCCCCGGACAGCATGAGGACGATGATCGCGGCCACCAGCCACTCGGAGAGCAGGACCGCGGTGACGATCGACACCGCGGCGAGCATGTCCGCTCCCCCGGCACTCTTCACCGCCGAGCGGACGACCCCGATGATGAGCGGGATCCCCCCGACCACCACGACGGCGACCAGCGGAGCACGGATCAGCCACTCCGCGGTGTCGGAGACGTCGGGGTCGGTGAGTGCGCGCGAGACGAGGTAGATCGCGATCGCCAGGACGGTGGACAGGGCGAGGACGCCCTGCCGCGAGGCGACGAACGTCCGCAGCGCCCCGTCCCGGCCGGTATCCACATACTCATCATCACCCGTCAGGGCGGCCTCCACCAGCCAGGAGAGGCTGCCCTGGGTGCTCGGGTCACACGTTGAAGTACTTGGCCTCCGGGTGGTAGAGCACGAACGCGTCCGTCGACTGCTCGGGGTGGAGCTGCAGTTCCTCCGAGAGTTCGACCCCGATGCGCTCCGGCTCCAGCAGGTCCACCACGACCTTGCGGGACTCCAGGTCCGGGCACGCGCCGTAGCCGAAGCTGTAGCGGGCTCCCCGGTACTTGAGGTCGAAGTAGTCGTGGATGGTGTCGGGGTCCTCGTCCGAGACCGCGCCCTCGGGCAGCCGCAGTTCGTCACGCACCCGCCGGTGCCAGAACTCGGCCAGTGCCTCGGTGAGCTGGACCGACAGACCGTGGACCTCGAGGTAGTCGCGATAATTGTCCGCCGCGAACAGTTCGTTGGCGAAGTCCGCGATCGGGGTCCCCATGGTGACGAGCTGGAAGGGCAGGACGTCGACGGTCCCCTCGGCCTCGCAACGTTCCTTGGAGGCCAGGAAGTCCGGGATGCTCAGGAACCGTCCCCGCTGCTGGCGGGGGAACGAGATCCGGTGCAGCACCTCGGCGTCCGGCCGGGGCTCGGCCAGCACACAGATGTCCTCGCCCTCCGAGTAGGCCGGGAAGTATCCGTAGACCACGGCGGAGTGGGCCAGGATCCGCTCGGTGGTGAGGCGGTCGATCCACGAACGCATGCGCGGCCGACCCTCGGTGGCGACCAGTTCGTCGTAGTCGGGGCCGTCCCCGCTGCGGGTGCCGCGAAGCCCCCACTGCCCGAAAAACAGCGCACGCTCGTCGAGGTGACCGACGTAGTCGGCCACGGGGATGCCCTTGGCGATCCGCGTCCCCCAGAAGGGCGGGGTGGCGATCGGCTGGTCCGCCGCGACGTCCGACCTCTCCGGGACCACGACGGGCTCGGCCTCGGCGGCCCGTTTGGCGGCGATCCGCTCGCTGCGGGCCCGGCGCTCGCGCCGTTCCGCGGCCTTGGCCGACGCGTCCGAGGACTCGGACATGGGGACGCCGGTCCGCTTGGCCGTCATCACCTCGTCCATGAGTCGCAGTCCCTCGAACGCGTCCCTGGCGTAGAACACCTCGCCCTCGTACATCCCGGCGAGATCCACCTCGACGTAGGCGCGCGTCAGGGCGGCACCACCCAGAAGGACCGGGAAGTCGCCGGCGATGCCCTCGGAGTTGAGCTCCGCGAGGTTGTCCTTCATCACCACGGTGGACTTGACCAGGAGGCCGGACATGCCGATCACGTCCGCCCTGTGCTCCCGGGCCGCCGAGATGATGTCCGCGATCGGCTGCTTGATGCCGATGTTGACCACGTCGTACCCGTTGTTGGACAGGATGATGTCCACCAGGTTCTTGCCGATGTCGTGGACGTCGCCCTTGACCGTCGCCAGGACGATGCGGCCCTTGCCGTCCTCGTCGCTTGCCTCCATGTGGGGTTCCAGATGGGCGACCGCGGTCTTCATGGTCTCGGCCGACTGCAGGACGAACGGCAGCTGCATCTGGCCCGAACCGAACAGCTCGCCGACCGTCTTCATGCCGCTGAGCAGGTGGGTGTTGATGATCTCGAGCGGGGGGATCTCCTCCATCGCCGCGTCGAGATCGGCCTCGAGGCCCTTGCGCTCGCCGTCGACGATCCGCGCCGACAAGCGGTCCATGAGCGGCATCGCCGCGAGCTCGGCCGCCCTCGCGTCCTTGGTGCTCGCCGTGGAGACGCCGTCGAAGAGCTCCATGAACACCTGGAGCGGGTCGTACCCCTCCTTACGGCGGTCGTAGACGAGGTCGAGCGCGACCTCCCGCTGACGATCGTCGATCTTGCTCATGGGCAGGATCTTGGAGCTGTGCGCGATGGCGGTGTCCAGGCCGGCCTGGATGCACTCGTGCAGGAACACGGAGTTGAGCACCTGACGCGCGGCGGGATTGAGGCCGAACGAGATGTTGGACAATCCCAACGTGGTGTGGATCCTCGGGTGCGATTCGGTGAGCCTGCGGATCGCCTCGATGGTCTCGATCCCGTCCCGTCGCACCTCCTCCTGGCCGGTGGAGATGGGGAAGGTCAGGCAGTCGATGATGATGTCGTCCTCGGCGATCCCCCAGTTCTCCGTGAGGTCGGCGATGATCCGCTCCGCGATCTCGACCTTGCGGTCCGCCGTGCGTGCCTGGCCCTCCTCGTCGATGGCCAGCCCGACCACCGCCGCACCGTGGCGCGAGACCAGTTCCATGATCTTCTGGAAGCGCGACTCCGGGCCGGCCCCGTCCTCGTAGTTGACCGAGTTGACCGTGCACCGTCCGCCGAGGTGCTCCAAGCCCGTCCGGATGACCTCGGGTTCGGTCGAGTCGAGCATGATCGGAAGGGTCGAGGAGGTCGACAGCCGTCCGGCCAACTCGGCCATGTCCCCCGAGCCGTCCCTGCCGACGTAGTCCACGCAGAGGTCGATCATCTGCGCGCCGTCCCGCATCTGCTCCTTGGCGATGTCCATGCAGGTGTCCCAGTCGGCGGCGAGCATCGCGTCCCGGAACCGCTTGGACCCGTTGGCGTTGGTGCGCTCGCCGATCATGAGGATGCCGGCGTCGGCCCGCAGCGGGGTCGAGCTGTAGAGAGAGGCGACCGCGTTGATCGGCTCGACCCGACGCTCTGCCTTCGCCCTGGACCTCACCTCGTCCCGGAGTCGGGTGATGTGCTCGGGGGTGGTGCCGCAGCACCCGCCGACCATCGACAGCCCGAACTCGGAGACGAAGTCGGCGACCTGGGGGCCGAACGCCTCGGCGCCGAGCGGGTACACGGCTCCGTGTTCGCCCAGTTCGGGCAGCCCCGCGTTGGGCATGACGGAGACGGGGACGCCGGCGTGCTGGGTGAGGTAGCGCAGGTGCTCGATCATCTCGGCGGGCCCGGTGGCGCAGTTGAGGCCGATCATGTCGATGCCGAGCGGCTCGAGCGCGGTCAGCGCCGCCCCGATGTCGGACCCCAGGAGCATGGTCCCGGTGGTCTCGATGGTCACGTGCGTGATGATGGGCAGCCGGCGCCCGGCGGCCGCCATGCCGTCCTGGCAGCCCAGCACCGCGGCCTTGACCTGGAGAAGGTCCTGGCTGGTCTCGACGAGGAACGCGTCGGCTCCGCCCCGGGCCAGGCCCTCCGCCGCGCGGGCGTAGGCGTCCCTCATCTCCTCGAACGTGGCCTGCCCGAGCGAGGGCAACTTGGTCCCCGGGCCGAGGGAGCCGAGCACCATCCGCGGGGTGCCGTCCTCGGAGGGGCCCATCTCGTCGGCGACCTGCCGGGCGATCGCGGCACCCTTCTCGGCCAGCTCGCCGATGCGGTCGACGATGTCGTAGTCCCCCAGGTTGGACAGGTTGCACCCGAAGGTGTTGGTCTCCACCAGATCCGCGCCGGCCTCGAAGAACGCGCGGTGGATGTCCGCGACGACGTCCGGGCGGGTGGCGTTGAGGATCTCGTTGCATCCCTCCAGACCGAGGAAGTCGACGTCCACATCCAGGTCCACCGCCTGCAACATCGTGCCCATCGCCCCGTCGCTGATCAGTACTCGCCGGCGGGCGGCGTCCAACAGGGGCGAATCGAAATCGACAGACATGGCCCCAGTGTATGGGTGCCCCGGAAGTGTCCGTCCGTAGGCTGTACTGATGACTGTCGAATGGACCCCCGACGGGCACCTCGATCTCGAGAGCCCGGTGATGATCGTGGCCTTCGAGGGCTGGAACGACGCCGCGGACGTGGCGACCGGGACCGTCGAACATCTCGCGCTGACCTGGGAGGCGCGGCAGATCGCGGAGATCGGTGGCGACGAGTTCTTCGACTACCTCGACCAGCGGCCGACGGTCCGGCATTCCGGCGGGGTGTCGCGATCGGTCGAGTGGCCACAGATCCTCGTGTCCGCGTGCCGACCGGACGGCTTCGACCACGACGTGTTGCTGGTCCGGGGGCCCGAGCCGGGTCTGAAGTGGCGCCGGTTCGCCTCCGAGTTCGTGGACCTCGTCGACACCCTGGGAGTCACCGAGGTGGTGCTGTTGGGTGCCTATCTCGCCGATGTGCCCCACACCCGCCCCGTTCCGCTCACCGGGACGGCGTTCAATCGGCAGAGGATGGCCGAGATGGGGGTCCGGGCCTCCGATTACGAGGGGCCCACCGGGATGACCGGGGTCCTCCAGCAACTCCTCACCGAGGCCGGGGTCCCGACGGTGAGTCTGTGGGCGGGTGTCCCCCACTACGTCGCCGCACCGCCCAATCCGCGCGGCACCGAGGCGGTGCTGTCCTGGTTGGCGGAGAACCTGGGGGTGGCCGTCCCGATGGACGCACTGCGCGTGCAGTCCCGCACGTGGGTCGCGAAGGTCGACGCCGCCGCCGGCGAGGACGAGGACCTCCGCGACTACATCCAGTCCCTGGAGGACCGGATGGACGACGAGAACGGGGTCGGGGCGGGGGTCGACCCCGAACCCGACCGTGGTCGGGCCGCTGACGGGGAGACGATGCCGCTGGTCGACGGCGAGTCGATCGCCGCCGAGTTCGAGCGCTTCCTGCGAGGCGAGCGGGACGAGCCCGACGCCGGGTAGACCGTCAGACCGTCGGACCGGTCACCGGAACGCCGTCAGGTGGCGGGGGCGAGACCGAGCAGGGCGTCGAGGGCGGTCGCGATGGACGGTCCCGCGGACGGGTCGGACTCGTCCCCGGCCAGGGTCGCCTCTGCCCACCTGTCGACCGCGGCCAGGGCGCCCGGGGTGTCGAGGTCGTCCGCGAGACGTTCCCGCACGGCGATGATGGTCGCGGCGGAGTCGGCGCCCGATCCCCGGGAGATCGCACGGAACCACGTCTCGCACCGGGAGCGGGCCTCCGCGAGCAGGTCCTCCGACCAGGAGCGGTCCGTCCGGTAATGGCCGGCGGCCAGGGCGAGTCGGATGACGGCCGGGTCCACCCCCTGTTCGCGGAGTGTCTTGACCCGGACGAGATTGCCCAGCGACTTGCTCATCTTGACCCCGTCGAGGCCGATCATCGCCGCGTGCACGTAGAAGCGCGCGAACGGGGAACGACCGGTCGCGGCCTCCGCGTGGGCGGCGGAGAACTCGTGGTGTGGGAACGCGAGGTCGCTGCCCCCACCCTGGATGTCGAACTCCATACCCAGGCGGTTCCGGGCGATCGCCGAACACTCGATGTGCCATCCGGGTCTGCCCGCCCCCCAGGGCGAGGGCCAGGACGGCTCCCCCGGTCGCTGCACCCGCCACAGCAGTGCGTCCAGCGGGTGCTCCTTGCCGGGCCGGTCCGGGTCCCCGCCGCGCTCGGCGAACGCGGCGGCCATCTCCTGGGCGTCGTACCCCGACTCGTACCCGAAGGCCGGGGTGGCCCGGTGTCGGTAGTAGACATCGGGGTACCCGTCGACCCCGGGATCGATCCGGTAGGCGTGGCCGCGGTCGACGAGCTCGGCGACCATCTCCACGACCTCGTCGATGGTCTCGGTGGCGGCCACGTAGTCGCGGGGTGGGAGCACGCGGAGCGCCTCCATGTCGGAGCGGAACAGATCGGTCTCACGGTCCCCGAGTTCCCTCCAGTCCACGCCGTCTCGCTCCGCCCTCTCGAACAGCGGGTCGTCGACGTCCGTGGTGTTCTGGACGTAGTGGACCTCGTGTCCGGCGTCCAGCAGGAGCCGGTACACCAGATCGAACGTCAGGTAGGTCGCCGCGTGACCGAGGTGGGTGGTGTCGTAGGGGGTGATGCCGCAGACGTACATCCCGGCGACTGGCCCGGCGGACACCTCCCGGACCTGTCCGCTCGCCGTGTCGTACAACTTCAGGGGGGCACCGTCGCCGGGGACGGCGGGGACGGCAGGCGGGGGCCACGAGTGCATGCGGGCGAGTCTAGATACCGGGCGGGTTCAGAAGAGCGGCCAGGGTAACGGGTAGCCCGCTCCCGGTACGGGGAACACCTCGCCGTCGAGCAGTGCGGTGACCCGTGCGCCCAGGGCGCGCACCTCGGCGGGTGAGAGCAGGTCACGCAGGCTTTCCGCGAGGAGGGCGTCCCCGGACAGCCCGCCACGCACCCTCTCCAGTCCCTCGAGATCCCCCGGGGGCAGCGGCTGGCCGGCCCACCCCCACAGGACGGTGCGCAGCTTCGGCTCGGTGTGGAACGACAGGCCGTGATCGATCGCCCAGATCAGGCCGGAGGTGTCGACGAGGACGTGTCCGCCCTTGCGGTCGGCGTTGTTGACGACGTGGTCGAACAACGCGATACGACGGAGCCGTTCGTCCAGGGCGTGCGCCACCACCACGTCCTCCCCGCGGGATCCCTCACCCCGGAGCACCGCCACCCGGCCGGGGGGAAGGGCGCCCACCGGGTGGACGTCCACCGGGTCGTGGCCGGGCGCCTCACCCCGGTCGAGCTCGTCGATCCATCGTTGCGCCATCCCCGGGCCGCCGGGGCCGTGTGCTCCCACCGTCTCGGGCACCAGGTCCCACCCCAGGGCCACGGACACCGCGTACGCCGCGATCTCCCGAGCCGCCAGGCTGCCGTCGGGGAAGTCCATGAGCGGCCGCTCCCCCGCCGACGGTTTGTACACCCAGTGCTCGCCCTCGGCGTCCACGCAGCGGTACACCGCGTTGCTTCCCGAGGGGATCCGGTGCAGAACGGTGAGTTCGGGGCCCGGCGGGCGGGCGGTCACGGGTCGACGAGGTCGGCGAGCGCGTCACCGGAGCGCGGGAGGTACCCGTTGAGGCGGATGCACAGGTGACCCGTGGTGTCGATCGGCTCGCCGCACAGCGGGCACGGAGCGCGCCCGGCGGAGACGACCTTCTCGCTGCGCAGGACGAACTGCCGTGCACGCTGCGGGGTCAGGAACACGCGGAGCGCATCGGGGGCGTCCTCCGCATCCGACAGGACGACCGACTCGTCGGTGGCGGTGGGGTCCGCCGCCAGCAGCTCCACGACGATCTGGCTCTTCTCGCCGTCCCACCCCAGGCCCATCGTGCCCACCTGGAACTCCGCGTCGACGGGCATCTCCAGCGGCGCCAGGTCGTCCACGACGCCGGCGGCCGGGGGGACGGGGACATCGGACTTCGCGGCGATCTCGTCGAGGAGATCCCCCATCCGCTCCGAGAGGATCTGGGCCTGTTGCTTCTCGCACCGGACGGAGACGGTTCGGCCGCCGCCCGTGGCCTGGACGAAGAACACGCGCTCGCCGGGTTGGCCGACCGTGCCCACCACGAACCGGGCCGGTTCGCGGAACTCGTGGACTTCCCTGCTCATGCCGGTCGTCTCCCTCGTGTGCTGCCGTGTGGTGCCGGGTGGTCCCGGGTGGAGGTGCGGTTCATAAGGGTACGTTCCCGCCGGGCACCGCGTCCGAGCTGGCGTCTCCGGCGGTGGCGTTGCCCACGTGTCCGGCGGGCTCCCCGCGGAGACTGGCGAGGTCTCCACCGGTGTCGTTGACCCGGAGGACGAACGGCCGGTGGGGGGTGTAGCGGACCACCGACACCGATCCCGGCTCCACCACGATGCGCTGGAAATGGTCGAGATGCATCCCGTACGCATCGGCGATCACCGACTTGATCACGTCTCCGTGGCTACATGCCACCCACAGCACGTCGCGGCCCGCGTCCTCGGCCAGGCGGCGGTCGTGCTCCCGGACGGCCGAGACGGCGCGGGTGGCCATCTCGGCGAGGGACTCACCCCCGGGGAAGACGGCCGAGGAGGGGTGCTGCTGCACCACCGACCACATGTGTTCGGACGCGAGCTCGGTCAGGGTCCGTCCGGTCCAGGTGCCGTAGTCGACCTCGACCAGGCCCTCCTCGACCACCGGTTCCACCCCGAACGCGGCGGCCAAGGGCTCGACCGTCTCCCGGCAGCGCATGAGCGGCGACCGGACGACCGCCTCGACCGGGAGACCGTCGAGACGTCGGCAGAGGTCCTGTGCCTGCGCCCGGCCCGTCTCGTCGAGCGCGACCCCGGACGTGCGGCCGGCCAGGGTGAGCGCGGTGTTGGCGGTCGAGCGGCCGTGGCGCAGGAGGATGACGGTCATGACGGCAGGTTACCGACGCCGCGCCACTTCGGTGGTGAGGTCAGGTCGCGGGGATCGCGCCGGTGGACAGCAGCGCGATCACGACCAGGCCGAGGATGATGCGGTACCCGGCGAACCAGGCCAGCGAGTGGTTCTGCACGAAGCGCAGGAGCCACGCGATGGCGGCGTAGCCCAGCACGAACGCGATCACCGATCCCACGATCAGCTGGATCCCGGTGGCGGACTGCCCCACGGACGGCTCGAACGCGTCGGGGAGGCTGAACAACCCGGAGGCCAGGACCGCCGGGATCGCCAGCAGGAAGGAGAACCGTGCGGCGGCCTCGCGGGACATGTTGAGGAACAGCCCGGCCGAGATGGTGCCGCCCGAACGGCTGACACCGGGGATCAGCGCCAGGCACTGGGCCAGTCCCATGACCACCGCGTCCTTCATCGTCAAGCCCTCGAGCGACTGGCCGTCGACGGGGCGGTCCTGCTTGGAGACCTTCTCCGCGATGAGGAACACGAACGAGAACGCGATCAGCACGATCGCCGTGATCCACAGGTTCCGGGCGGCGTCCCGGATGAGGTCCTTGCCGAAGAAGCCGATCACGGCGATGGGGACCGAGCCGATGATCACGTACCAGCCGAGCCGGTAGTCCGGGTCGTCGCGGCGCCGGCGGTCGAACACCCCCCGGAACCACGCGACGAGGATCCGCACGATGTCCTTGAAGAAGAACACCAGCACGGCGGCCTCCGTGCCGAGCTGGATGACCGCCGTGAACGAGGCTCCCGCGTCCGCACCGAACAGCCAGGTGGAGAAGATGCGGAGGTGCCCGGAGGACGAGACGGGCAGGAACTCCGTGATCCCCTGGATCACGGAGAGCACGATCACCTGGAGCCAGGACATGCCGTCCGCAGCGGGGGCGGCCAGGACCGTCGGGTTCACGGGCGCTGCTTTCTGTCGGGGAACGTCGGCACGGGCGCGGGTGTCTCACCGCACCGCCGTGAGGGTAGTCGTCCGGACCTGGACGGCGACTGAGGACCCGCGTGGGGGACACTGTGGAGAAGTCGAAAGGAACACCGTGACCCTTCGTGTCCACCGCCGCTCCGCTGTGACCGCCGCTCTGCTCTCCCTCGCCGTCGGGCTCGCCGGCTGCGCGTCGACCACCAGCCAACTGGAGGACTACACCGGGATCGAGCAGGGTAACGCCCGACCCGCCGCGTCGCCCCAGGTCTCCGATCCCGAGGGCGGTGAGGTCGTCCCGGTCCCGGGTTCCGTGTCCTCGCTGGTCGCCGTGGGTGACACGGTGGTGGCGCAGGTCGACGGCCCGCCGACTCTGGAGATCGCCCGCGTGGACGGGACCCGATGGATCCCGGAGACGACCGTCGAGCTGCCCGCGGATGCGGGAACCGCCACCGCCGGGGTCGACGGGACGGTTCTTGTCCCCTTCGGCGACGGCGTCGTCGTGGTCACGGCGGCAGGTGACGCACGCGAGATCTCGGGACTCGGACCGGTCACCGCGGCGGCCGTGACCACCGACGGTCGCCTGCTCACGGGCGCCCCCGGCGGCGACGTGGTCGTCCGGGACGCCGACGGGACGGAACAGCATCGCCTCGCAGGCCTGACATCGGTCGATCGGATCAGTGTGGCCCGGGACGGTTCGGTCACGGCGTTCAGCCGACCGGACACCGTCATCGCCAGCATCGACCTGGACGAGGACGGCGCCGGTCCGCTCCTGCGCGCCGGGAAGGGCGCCGGGAGACTCGACGAGTACGGCGAGGGCACGGTCGTCGCCAGCGACACCGTGGGTGACACGCTCCTCGTCTACTCGACCTCCCCGATCCGGCTCCACCAGCAGTTCCCGGTCGCAGCGGCCCCCTGGGCGGTCGCCGGGGACCCCACCCGGGACGTCGTCTGGGTCACCTCCACCGGAACCAACACCGTCCAGGCGTACGATCTCGGCGACGGCACAGGGGTCCGGCGTGCCGAGATCGCGACGGTACGTCAGCCGGACTCGCTGGTGGTCACGGCCTCCGGGACCGTGGTCGTCGGTTCCTCCGACGGTGCCGGCCTCCACCTGATGCGCCCATCACTGCCCGTGCCGTCGAGCTGATCGAAGGACCACCCACGTCCCATCGAGGAGGACCGTGTACTCGCTGATGAAGAGTGTGCTGTTCCGCTTTCCGGCGGAGCGGATCCACCACCTGGTATTCGGCTTTCTCAAGCTGCTGACCCTGGTGCCGCCACTGGGCTCCCTGGTGCGCCGGTTCCTCGGCGTCCGTGATCCGGTGCTGGCCCAGGATGTCCTGGGCCGTCGCTTCCCGGGGCCGCTCGGCCTCGCCGCCGGCTTCGACAAGAACGCGGCGGCCGTCGACTCGTGGGGGGCGATCGGTTTCGGGTTCAGTGAGGTCGGCACGGTCACCGCGTCACCCCAGCCCGGCAACCCGTCGCCTCGTCTGTTCCGGCTCCCGGACGACCGGGCCATCCTCAACCGCATGGGGTTCAACAACCACGGCGCGGGCAACGCGGCCAACAACCTGCGGCGGCGGCGGAGCAGCGACCCGGTGGGGATCAACATCGGCAAGACCAAGGTGGTACCCGCGGAGGACGCCGTTCGGGACTACGTGGCCTCGGCCAGCATGCTGACCGGGCTGGCCGACTACATGGTGGTCAACGTCAGCTCCCCCAACACCCCCGGCCTGAGGGATCTGCAGGCGGTCGAATCGCTGCGTCCCATCCTCACAGCGGTACGTGACGTGGCGACGATCCCGGTGCTGGTGAAGATCGCCCCGGACCTGGACGACGCGGACATCGACGCGGTCACCGATCTCGTCGTGGAACTCGGCCTCGCCGGCATCGTCGCCACCAACACCACCATCTCGCGCGACGGGCTCACGACACCGGAGAGCACGGTGGCGGCGATGGGTGCGGGAGGGATCTCGGGTGCGCCCGTCGCGGACCGGTCCCGCCAGGTGCTCGCCCGGATCCACGAGCGGGCCGGCGATCGGCTCGTCATCATCTCGGTCGGCGGCGTCGAGACCCCGGAGGACGTGTGGGACCGCATCACCCACGGCGCCCACCTGGTCCAGACCTACACCGGCTTCGTGTTCACCGGCCCCGGTCTCATCCGTGGGACCAACAAGCTCGTCGCCCGACGGCTCCGGCAGGGCGGGTTCGCCTCCCTGGCGGACGCCGTCGGTTCCGCGGTCAGCTGACCGCTACTGCTCGAAGAGCGCCGTGGTGGTCCCGCGGGCCAGGCCCTGTCCGAAGAGGTTGAACCCGACGAAGGCGCAGGAGGCGTCCTCCCCGAGTTCGATCGCGTCGCCGACGGCGTGAACGGCGAGGATGTACCGGTGCGGACCGTGGCCCTCCGGCGGGGCCGCGCCCACGAACCCCGTGAACCCGGCGTCGTTGCGGACCACGACGGCCCCCTCCGGCAGGCCCGAGGTGTCGTCGCCGGTGCACGCCCCCTCCGGTAGCGAGGTCACGTCGGCCGGGATGTTGGCCACCGACCAGTGCCAGAACCCCGAGGCCGTCGGCGCGTCCGGGTCGAAGACGGTCACCACATAGGTCCGGGTCCCCTCCGGTCCGGCACTCCACGTCACCTGTGGGGACCTGTCCTCGCCGCCCTCGACGCCCATCTTCCCGCCGAGCTGCGCGGACGACAGGGTGGAGCCCTCGGTGAAGGACTCGCTCGTCACCTCGAGCGCGGGGAGATCCGGCAGGGCGTCATAGGGGTTCGGCACGCGGAAGTCGGTCATCGTCATCCTCCTGGGTCGGACGGTGTGGGGGAGGTATCCCCCAGCCGGTCACGTCCTTGTCTACCAGCGATGACCGACGGGCGCCGGGTGGGAGCGGGGTCCGATTTGTCCCACGGTTCGCGCATCGGCTAGTGTCATTCCTCGCACGACCAAGCCGGGAACGAGCCGGTGCAGGTCACCAGTGTGCGAGCGCGAGTGGCGGAATGGCAGACGCGCTAGCTTGAGGTGCTAGTGTCCTATTAACGGACGTGGGGGTTCAAGTCCCCCCTCGCGCACACTGTGTCGAGACAGTAGAAGTGGCCCCGGATCCGTGAGGATCCGGGGCCCACTTGTTTCCGGGAGGACTCCCGATGGCCCGCACGCCGCCACCCCCCGCCCCACGGTGGCTGGTCGAGCGACTGCGCAGACTCCTCGCAGACGAACAGGTGGCGCGCGAGGACGAACTGCTGGCCCGCGGGGTGTCGAGGTCCGGCGTTCGATGCCGGATGAGGTCCGCCGTCGCCCGGGCGGCGGATGCGCTGGGATACCTGGTCGGCGCCACCGCTCGCGCCGTGGACCGGCGTCTCGAGACCCTGGGACTGGCTCCCCCACCCCTCGACCCGCCCCCCGAGGTCCGCGACGACCTCCGCGCGTTCTTCGGACACACGATCGACCCGGCCGAGGTGATGATCCGTCGGGGACACGTGCCCGCTGTGCCCCACCGGCGCGCGTTCGCGCTACCCGGCCTCATCTACCTGGGCGCCGACGCCGGAATCGTGCGCCCGCGCGGAGGGGGCGTCGAGCGACCCCGGGCCACCCCGACGCTGGTGCACGAGCTGGTCCACGTCTGGCAGGGCCGGGTCATCGGCCCCCGATACGTGGTCATCGCGCTGGTCGAGCAGGCACGACAGGGGCGTCGGGCCTACGACTGGCGCGCGGTGCTCGACGGCGCCGTCCACGACCGTGCCTCCCACGACCGTGCCTCTTACGATCGTGCCCCGCGGGCCTTCCCGGTGGAGGCCCACGCCCAGCTGGTGTCCGAGGCCTACGCCCACCGGTACGGGTTCAGCCCCGCAGCGGCGTCCGCGAGGCGGAGTCGGCAGCTGCCGGCCGTGGAGGAGGCGCTCGCCGGGCTCAGGGCCGGTCGCGCGCCCACCCTGCCGTGGCGAGCGGTTTAGGGACCGACGGCCTCGTCGTCGTACCGTGTCCTGGTGACAGGCATCGATCCGGACGACCTCGAGACCCTCCAGCGCGTCCTCGACCAGGCGGCGGCGCTCGGGGAGGACCACCCCGATTCCATCCGGGTACAGCGCTCGGTCGGCCACATGTTCAAGCTGCTCAAGAAGTCCCGCCGGAACGAGGTCCGACGCGCCCGGCAGGAGGCGGACAAGGCGGTCATCGAGGCCACCGCGACCGGGTCGCCCTCCCGAATCGACGACGAGACCGCCGGCATCCGCCTGGTCTCCAACGCCCCGGGCGCCGTCGCCGGCCACCTCCAGCGCGCGATGGCGTGCTACGTCTGCAAACAGCGCTTCACCCAGGTCGACGCCTTCTACCACCAGCTGTGCCCGAGGTGTGCGGCGCTCAACCGTGCCAGGCGGGATCCGGAGATGGACCTCACCGGCCGGCGGGCCCTGCTCACCGGTGGCCGCGCGAAGATCGGCATGTACATCGCCCTGATGCTGCTGCGCGCCGGCGCCGACGTCACCATCACCACCCGTTTCCCCCGCGACGCCGCCCGCCGGTTCGCCTCGATGCCAGACCACGCCGACTGGGCCGACCGCGTGCACGTGATCGGGGTGGACCTGCGAGACCCCGCCCAGGTCGTGGCACTGGCCGACGAGGTCGCCGCCGCCGGACCGCTCGACATCCTCATCAACAACGCCGCCCAGACGGTGCGCCGCTCCCCCGGGTCATACTCCGGACTCGTGGACGGGGAGTCCGCGCCCCTCACCGGGCGGGCCGCCGACATCCCCATGATCACCATGGGCCGCACCTCCGAGCTGCACCCGGCCGCGCTGATGGGCGGCGAGTCCGCGCTCATCGGCTCCGACGAGGCCGAGCGCGAGGCCGGACACATCGCCGAACAGGCGCTCCTGGCCGGGTCGGCGTCCCTGGACCGCGTGGCCGCCGGCACCGCCATCGACGCCGGCGGGCTGCTGCCGGACGTGGTGGACCACAACAGCTGGGTGGCCACGGTCGAGCAGGTGGAGCCCATGGAGATGCTCGAGGTGCAGCTGTGCAACTCGGTCGCCCCGTTCATCCTGGTCTCCCGACTGCGGCCCGCGCTCGCCGCGTCGAAGGCCCGCCGCAAGTACGTCGTCAACGTCTCCGCCATGGAGGGCCAGTTCTCCCGGCGCTACAAGGGCGCGGGGCACCCGCACACCAACATGGCCAAGGCGGGCCTGAACATGCTCACCCGCACCTCCGCCGAGGAGATGTTCACCGAACACGGCATCCTCATGACCGCGGTCGACACGGGCTGGATCACCGACGAGCGTCCGCACACGACCAAGGTCCGGCTGCACGAGGAGGGCTTCCACGCGCCCCTGGACCTCGTCGACGGCGCGGCCCGCGTGGTGGACCCGATCGTCCGCGGCGAGGCCGGCGTGGACCTCTACGGCTGCTTCCTCAAAGACTTCGAGCCGAGCCCGTGGTGAGCGTCGACGCCGCCCGGCGGATCCTGGCCGACGAGCTGATGCCCGCGATCCGGGCCGCGGTGGCCGATCTCGGCGGCGACGGGCCCGACACGCTCGTGCACCACCGGCCCACCGCCGAGGGTTCCGAGTGGCCCACCAACACCGCCGCCGCGCTCGTCCACCACCTGTGCGGCGTGCTCACCTCGTGGGGCGCGGCCTGCCTCGGCGGGGAGGACATCGTGCGGCACCGCGAGGCGGAGTTCGACTTCGCCGGACCGACGGCGCCCGAGCTCGACCGGCTCGAGGCGCTGATCGACCGGCTGCCCGGGTGGGCCGCCGCGGCGGCCGGGCGGGGCGATCTCGCCGAGCCCGCCGGCACCACGGTCGACGTCGACGTCGCGCGCCGGGCGGGGACCTTCACCCCGGACTGGGTCGTGGGCCACATCCTGCACGAGGTCGCGACCCACACCGGCCAGCTGCAGCTGACCCGCGACGTCCTGCTCTCCAGGGGCCGCGCGCGGTGAGTCCGACGCCGGTACTGCTCGACTGCGACCCGGGCATCGACGACGCCCTGGCGATCGCCTACCTGGTGGCCGAACACCTCGCCGGGCGGATCGAGCTGACAGGGGCCGTGTGTACGGCCGGCAACGTCGGGCTCGAGGACACCGTCGCCAACGCGTGTGCGTGGCTGGACCTCGCGGGTGCCCCGGAGCTCCCCGTGGCCGCCGGCGCGTCCGGCCCGATCGCCGTCCCCCACGTGCTGACACCCGAGACGCACGGCCCCCGCGGGGCGGGGCACGCGCAACTGCCGACGACGACGAGGTCCACCGATCCACGTGACGGCGCCCGCCTCTGGGTGGACGCGGCACGCGAACACCCGGGCGAGCTCGTCGCGGTGGTGACCGGTCCCTCGTCCACCCTGGCCCTCGCGCTGGAGCTCGAGCCCGCGCTCCCGCGGTTGCTGCGGCGGCTCGTCGTGATGGGTGGGTCCTTCCGCGGCCACCCCGGCAACACCACTCCCGTGAGCGAGTGGAACGTGGACGTCGACCCCGAGGCCGCCGACCGCGTGTGCCTGGCCTGGGAGGTGGCGCGTGCCGACGACCCGAGCGTCGCGCCGGCCCGATGGTGCGGGCTCGACCTGACGGAGCGGGCGGTGTGGACCCCCGAGCGCTCCGGGCGTCTGGTGGAGGCGGCACGGGGCTCGACGCTCTCCCGGCACCTGGCGGATGCGCTGCGCTTCTACTTCGAGTTCCACGAGTCGGTCGGCGAGGGCTACCTGGCGCAGGTGCATGATCCCCTGGTGGCCTGGCTGGCGCTCCACCCCGAGGCGGCCCTGACCGAGCCCGTCCATCTGCGCATCGAGTGCGCGGGAGAGCACACCCGGGGGATGACGGTCGAGGACCGCCGTGGCCACCGTGGGCGGCCGGCGAACGCCGAGCTCGTCGTCGATCTCTCCGTTCCCGGTGGTGCGGTCGCGGTGGTGGAGGAGGTCACCGCCTCGATCGCGAACCTGCGCTGAGACGACCTCCACCGGCCCGGTCCGACGTCGAGACCACCATCCGCACGGACCGGCTGACCACCCCGGGGTCGCCCTGTGGAACCGGTGCTAATCTCGTCCGGATGCCCTGGCGGCGGCACCACCGTCGCCGGACGAGGGACCGTCGTCTCACTTGAAGTAACCCCGGGAGAATCCATGAGGCCTGTCGCCGCCGTCGCCCTCGCTGGTGGAGCTGTCGCGGCCGGGTTCGCCGCGCGACGCCTCGCGCAGCCCGCCCCACCGACGGCGGCGGCTCCGACCCTGGCCGACGCTCCCGAGACCGCCGCAGCCGAGGCCACCGGGGTGCAGCAGCCGCGGCTCGCCGGTGCTCGCGGTCACATCCCGGCGCTCGAGGGTCTCCGCGGCCTCGCGGCGATCGGCATCATCACCACCCACGTCGCGTTCGTGACCCGGATGTCCTACGGGACGCCGGTGCGCCGCCTCTACGGTCGTCTGGACATGCTGGTCGCGGTGTTCTTCGCCAAGACCGGCTTCCTGCTGTGGCGGGCTCACTCCGACCACGCCCGCCGCGACCGGCCGGGAACGGCCCGCGCGGTGATCCCCTACCTGCGGGCCCGGCTCGTGCGAATCATGCCGGCGTACTCAGTGCTCGTCGCCGTCGCCATGGTGCTCCTCCCCCAGAACCGGATCAACGGCCCCGTGGTCTGGCTGCGCAACCTCACCCTGACGCAGATCTACCAGCGGAGGTTTCTCGTCTCCGGGCTCACGCACGCCTGGTCACTCGCGGTCGAGATGGCCTACTACCTGGCGCTCCCGGCGCTGTGGACCGGGATGAGGAACCTGCGGGGCGACAGGGCCCGATGGCGGCTGCCCGCCGTCGGCGCCTTCGGGCTCTCCGGCCTGCTGTTCCCGCTGATCCCCTGGCAGCGCCTGCGGCTCCTGCCCAGGGGCATCAACGTCCAGATCCTGCCGCCGGCGTTCTCCGCCTGGTTCGCCTCCGGGATGCTGCTGGCCGAGCTGGCCACCGCCCGCCCGGGACTGCTCGCCCGACTGAGCCGGGCATCCTATGCCAGGTGGGGTTGGTGGACGGCCGGCGCCGGGGCGCTGCTCGCCACCACGTCGACCCGCTGGTTCTCCGAGGGCTTCCACCACCCGAGCGGCCGTGAGTACGCCGCGCGCAACGGGCTCACCGCGGCGATGGCGTTCTTCTTCCTCGGGCCGGTCGTCCTGGCCCCGGCGGGCACGCGCTTCCGCGTCCTGGAGTCGGCACCCCTGCAGGCGATCGGCCGCTGGTCGTACGGGATCTTCCTCTGGCACCTGATCGTGCTGCACTACGCGTTCCCGCTCACCCGCACCTCGCTGTGGACCCGGCGGATGGGCGCCATCTGGCCCGTGACCGTGGCCGGGTCGATCGCAGTGGGCGCGGCCAGTTACCGGTTCATCGAGGAACCGGCGCGAAAGCTCCTCTCTCCGCACGCCTGAATTCGGCGCCGAGTTCTCGTAGGGTGAGCCGCACGACCGCGGACAGGCTCGCGGTCACGACGAAGGAGAACAGACGATCGGTACTGACCCCGGGCGTCGGCGGGCCGGGCGTCGACCTCTACCGCCTCCTCGGTCGTCTCACGTCTGAATCCACACGCGTGATCGTCATTCCCGGACGTGATGTCGCGTGTGGGTGAGCCTGCAGCGTGTGGATCCGACGGCTGAGGACTCCCGTCCTGGTGCGCCCGGGAGCGGAATCCGGAAGAGCGCGGAGAATTATTGTGCGAACCTGTCGATCTTGCGGCGGCTGTTCGTCATGGAGGTGTCGGCGCACAACACCGCGGCCGGCATCCACCACTCCCAGTCAGGAGATCGACATGAAGTACGTACTGCTGCTTATGGCCAACCTCGAGGACGTGCGCTGCGGCGAGGAGGAAGGGCCCGGCGTCGAGGAGTTCATGGCCTTCGACGCCGAGCTGGAGAAGGCCGGCGTCCTCGCCGGTGGCTTCGCTCTGGAGGACCCCGAGACCGGCGTCACGGTCAGGATCCCCGCGGGCGGGACGGACGCCGTCGTGACGTCCGGTCCGTACGCCGAGAGCAGGGAGTTCGTGGGCGGCACGATCGTCATCGACGTGGCGGACATCGACGAGGCGCTGGCCTGGGCCGCCAAGTGCCCCGGCGCCAGGGGCGGACGGGTCGAGGTCCGCGCGATGCTGGAGTTCTGATGCCGGACCGACGGGTCCGGGGCGACGCGGGGGTGACCCCGTGACCGCCCCGGGCCCGGCGGCGTCGGACGTGCTGGTCGCACTGCGGCGCGAGGAGCACTCGCGCCTCCTCGCCACGCTGGCGTCACGCTTCGGGGATCTGGATCTCGCGGAGGACGCGGCCCAGGACGCGCTCGAAGCGGCGATCGAGGCCTGGCCCCGTACCGGGGTGCCGGACTCCCCGCTCGCGTGGCTCACGACCACCGCCACCCGCAAGGCGATCGACCGGCTCCGGCGGGAGAAGGCGCTCACCGAGCGTCTCGCGCGTCTCCGGGTCGAGGAGGACCGACGAACCTCCGCGCCGCCGGTCCGTGCGGTCGTGGAACCGGACGAGATCCCTGACGACAGGCTCGAGCTGTTCTTCGCGTGCTGCCACCCCACGCTCAGGACCGACGAGCAGGTGGCGCTGATCCTGCGGTACCTCGGCGGGCTGACGACGACGGAGATCGCCCACGCCTTCCTCCTCCCGGTGACGACGGTGCAGCAACGCCTGGTCCGGGCGAAGAAGCGCCTCCGGGTCACGCGGATCCCGATCCGCACGCCCGGCCCGGATGATCTGCCGGCTCGACTGCCCGCGGTGCTCGCGGTGATCTACCTGATCTTCACCGAGGGATACGCCGCGTCCACCGGTGACGGCCACCTGCGCGGGGACCTCACGACGGAGGCCATCCGCCTCGCCCGGATCGTGCACAGGCTCGTACCGGGGCAGCCGGAGGCGACGGGCCTGCTCGCGCTCCTGCTGCTCACCGAGGCACGCGCGCCGGCCAGGGTCGACGACGAGGGCCTGCCCGTCCCGCTGCGCGAGCAGGACAGGGACCGGTGGGACCGTCTGGCGTCGGATGAGGGGCTGGCCCTGGCGATGGAGGCCGCGGCCGGCGGTCCGGGGCCCTACTCGGTGCAGGCGTCGATCGCCGCGGTCCACGCGGAGTCGCGAGACGTCGAGTCGACCGATTGGGCACAGATCGTGGTGCTGTACGACCTCCTCCTCGCTCTCGCACCCGGACCCGTCGTCCGGATGGCGCGTGCGGTGGCCGTGGGTCGCCGCGACGGACCGCAGTCAGGCCTTCGGCAACTCGACGCCCTCGCCGGAGAGGCGGAGCTCGAGCGGCACCACCCGTTCCACGCGGCGCGGGCGACGACGCTCGAGGAACTCGGCCGCGGTGAGGAGGCGCGCCGGGCCTGGGCGCGTGCCCACCAGCTCACGGAGAACGCCTCCGAGCGCGAGTACCTGGTCCGCAGGTGGTGGAACGCCTGACGTACTCGCCGACGAGTCGGCGCGTCAGCTGTCGAAGGCGTCGATGATCGCCTGGGCGGCGAGGGCCGCCGTCAACGTCCCCTCGCTGACACGTCGCTCGACATCGGCCGTGACCCGACGCACCTCGGGGTCGGCCGCGAGTCTCGCCATGAGTGTGTCGTGCACCATCGACCTGGTCCATTCCACCTGCTGACGGGCTCGACGGGCCGCGACCTCGCCGATCTTCCCCATCGTGTCCTGGTGCGAACGGACGGCATCCCAGAAGTCGTCCAGACCGTCACCTTCGAGACCCGACATCGTCAGGACGGGCACCTTCCACGCCGAGTCCGACGGTCGCACGAGTCGCAGTGCCGCGCCGAGTTCCCGCGCGGCGCGTCTGGCGTCCTTGACGTGGGGGCCGTCGGCCTTGTTGACGGCGACGACGTCCGCCAACTCCAGGACGCCCTTCTTGATGCCCTGGAGCTGGTCTCCGGTGCGGGCGAGGGTGAGGAACGTGAAGCAGTCGACCATTCCGGCGACGGTGACCTCGGACTGTCCCACCCCCACCGTCTCGACGAGTATCACGTCGAATCCCGCCGCCTCGAGCAGCACCATCGTCTCGCGGGTGGCCTTCGCCACCCCTCCGAGCGTGCCGGAGGTCGGCGACGGCCGGATGTAGGCGCGGGGTTCCGTCGAGAGCGTGGCCATCCGGGTCTTGTCGCCGAGGATCGACCCGCCGGTGCGGGTGGAGGACGGGTCGACGGCGAGGACCGCCACCTTGTGGCCCTTCTCCACCAGATACAGACCGAAGGACTCGATGAACGTGGACTTCCCCACGCCCGGTACCCCGGTGATCCCGATGCGCAACGCGCCACCGGCGTGCGGGAGTGCGCCGAGAAGCAACTCCTGGGCCTTCTCGCGGTGTGCGGGGTTCGTGGACTCGAGCAACGTGATGGCGCGGGCGAGGATGGGACGATCATCCTCGAGCACCCCCTCGAGGAGGGCCGCCACGTCGATCTCCCGGCGCGGCCTCGGGCCCGTCGCGGACGGGACCGGACCGCGGACCGCACCCGTACCGAGCGTGGTGGACAGGCTGCCCGAGACGTTGCCCGACCCCGCGGGATCGGGACCGGAGCCGAGGCGGTTCAGGACTCGGCCCCCGCCCCTGCCCCTTCGCCGGGGCGCGCCGGTGCCGAGCCCGCGGCGTCCGATCCCGGGGACTCCGGGCCGGCGGAGGGCAGCTCGTGACCGAGTTCCCGGGCCAGTGCCCCGAGCAGTTCGATCGCCGCGTCCGAGATCACGGTGCCGGGGGGATAGATGGCGGTCGCCCCGGCGTCGTAGAGTTCCTGGAAGTCACCGGGCGGGATGACGCCACCGACGGTGACCATGATGTCCGCACGGCCCACCGCGGCGAGCGCCTCGCGCAGTGCCGGCACCAGGGTGAGGTGACCGGCGGCCAGGGAGGACACGCCGACCACGTGGACGTCGGCGTCCGCGGCCTGCTGGGCGACCTCTTCCGGGGTCTGGAACAACGGGCCCATGTCCACGTCGAAGCCGAGGTCGGCGAAGGCGGTCCCCACGACCTTCTGCCCGCGGTCGTGGCCGTCCTGTCCCATCTTGGCCAACAGGATGCGCGGCCTGCGACCCTCCAACTCGGCGAACTCCTCGGCCATCTTCATCGCCTTGGTGACGTTGTCCACGGCGCCCTCCTTGGAGACCTCCTGCCGGTACACGCCGGACAGGGTCTTGATCTCTGCCTTGTGTCGACCGTAGACCTTCTCGAGCGCGTCCGAGATCTCGCCGATGGTCGCGTGGGCGCGGGCGGCGTCGATGGCCAGCGCCATGAGGTTGTTCTCCATACCGCTCCCGGCCCCGCCGCCGGCGGCCTCGGTGAGCCTGTCCAGGGCCGCCTGGCAGGCGGCCTCGTCGCGCTCAGCCCGGAGCCTGTCCAGCTTGGCGAGCTGCTCGGTGCGCACGCGGGAGTTCTCGACCTTGAGGACCTCGATCTCCTGGTCCTCGGTGACGACGTACTTGTTGACCCCGATCACCGGCTGGCGACCGGAGTCGATCCGCGCCTGGGTGCGGGCCGCGGCCTCCTCGATGCGGAGCTTGGGGATCCCCTCGCCGATCGCCTGTGCCATCCCGCCCGCCTCCTCGATCTCGATGAGGTGCAGTCGGGCCTTGTCGGCGAGCTGAGCGGTGAGCCACTCGATGTAGTACGACCCCGCCCAGGGGTCGATGGGGCGGGTCGTCGCCGATTCCTGCTGGAGCAGGAGCTGGGTGTTCCGCGCGATGCGGGCGGAGAAATCGGTGGGCAGCGCCAGCGCCTCGTCGAGGGCGTTGGTGTGCAACGACTGCGTGTGACCCTGCGTCGAGGCCATGGCCTCGATACACGTGCGGGCGACGTTGTTGAACACGTCCTGGGCGGTGAGCGACCAGCCGGAGGTCTGGGAATGGGTCCGCAGGGACTTGGACTTCTCGTTCTGCGGTCCGAACTTCTCCACCAGTTCACTCCAGAGCAGGCGGCCCGCCCGCAGCTTGGCGATCTCCATGGAGAAGTTCATCCCGATCGCCCAGAAGAACGACAGCCGAGGGGCGAACTTGTCGATCTCCAGCCCGGCGTCCAGCCCGGCGCGCAGGTATTCGACGCCGTCCGCGAGCGTGTACGCCAACTCCAGATCCGCCGTCGCACCGGCCTCCTGGATGTGGTAGCCGGAGATCGAGATCGAGTTGAACCGGGGCATCTTGCGGGAGGTGTAGGCGAAGATGTCCGAGATGATCCGCATCGAGGGCGTGGGCGGATAGATGTAGGTGTTACGGACCATGAACTCTTTGAGGATGTCGTTCTGGATGGTCCCCGCGAGCTGCTCCGGAGCCACCCCCTGTTCCTCGGCCGCAACCACGTACAACGCGAGGATCGGCAGGACGGCGCCGTTCATCGTCATCGAGACGGAGACCGCGGACAGGTCGATCCCGTCGAACAACTCGCGCATGTCCAGGATCGAGTCGATCGCCACACCCGCCATCCCGACGTCCCCGGCGACCCGGGGGTGGTCGGAGTCGTACCCGCGGTGGGTGGCCAGGTCGAACGCGACCGACAGCCCCTTCTGGCCCGCCGCGAGGTTGCGGCGATAGAAGGCGTTGGACTCGGCCGCGGTGGAGAAGCCGGCGTACTGCCGGATGGTCCACGGCTGGTTGACGTACATGGACGGGTACGGACCGCGCAGGAACGGCGCGGCGCCCGGGACGGTGTCCAGCGGGAAGGGCGTGACCTTCTCGCCGTCGTCGGTCGGGGCACTGCCCGTCTCGACCGCGTCACGGTCCGCCTTGGTGAACACCCGCTTGACGTCGATGCCCTCCGGGGTCTCCCACGTGGGGCCCTCGTCGACGGAACCCGGCTGGGGGGCTCCGTCGGTGGACCCGCGCAGCGGAGAGATGCTGAAATCGGGGAAGGTGGTCATCTCACTTCACTCCCAGCTGGTCGAGGAGGGTGGTCAGGGCGGCGACGGCGTTGATCCCGGTCGCGAGGTATCCGTCCGGTCGGTCGTCGGCGTCGGCGGGGAACCCCTTCTCGGCGCCCGCGAGGTACACCGTCGTCACACCCGCCTCGCGCAGCGCCCGGACGGCCTCCGGGCCCTCGGTGGCGTAGCGCTTGTCGGCGCCGCAGAGGACGGCGATCTCCTCCCCCTCGCGGACCCCGGCGTACTGGTCGGCCGCGGTGGCCAGGGGGTTGCGGGCCTCGATCCCGCCCGCCGCGAGCAGGTTGGCGATGAAAGTGACCCGACCCGTGGTCTCCGCCATGGGGCCGAGCCCGGCGAGCAGGATCGTCGGCCGGGCGCCGGTGGCCTCGAGGTGCGCGTCGGAACGGTCCCGCAGGGCCTCGAAGTCGCGCCCGTACCGGTAGTCCTCCCCGCCGCGCCGAGCCGGGTCGAGCGGTGGCTCGGCGAGGTTCGGGAACTCGGAGACACCGGTGATCGGCGCTGTGCGGTGGGCGATGTCGGCATCGCGGGCCTCGCGGACCCGGGCGATCGCGGCGGCGACGCTCCCCGAGGCGATGGCGGCGGCGAGTCCTCCCTCGGCCTCGACGGTCTGGAACGCGGACCAGGCGGCCTCGGCGAGCGAGTCGGTGAGCGACTCGACGTACCAGGATCCTCCGGCGGGATCGACCACATGCCCCAGGTGGGACTCCTCGAGCAGCAGCAGTTGGGTGTTGCGTGCGATGCGCTCGGCGAAGGCCGGTGAGGCGCTCTCCAGGCCCCCGGGCAGGGAGGCGTCGAACGGCAGGACGGTGACGGAGGTGGCACCGCCGACCCCGGCCCCGAACGAGGCGAGAGTGGTGCGCAGCATGTTCACCCACGGGTCGCGTCGCGCCATCATGGCCGAGGAGGTGACGGCGTGCTGCGGCGCATTCCCCGCGTCGGGTGCGCCCAGGAGTTCGGCGACGCGGGCCCACATCAGGCGCCCGGCACGGAACTTGGCGATCGAGACGAACTGGTCGTCCGTGGCGGACAGTCGGAACGAGATCTGGCGCAGGGCGACCTCGACGTCGAGCCCCGCCGACACCAGTCCCCGCACGTACTCGAGGCCCGCCGCCACCGCGTAGGCGAGCTCCTGCGCGTCCCCGGCGCCGTCAGCGTGGAAGACGGTGCCGTCGGCCACGAAGGTCCGGAGGGTCTCCTCGCGCTCGGCCACACGGACGGCGAGGCCGACCGCCGCGTCGAGGTCGACCGATTCCGACGACGCGCCCGCGGCATACGCGGAGGTGACCGGTGTCGCGCCGAGGTCGGCGATCACCGCGGACCGGTCGGTCACCCCGTCGCCTGCCGCCCTGCGCTGGTCGAGCAGCTGGAGGAACGCGTCGGTGACCTCGACGAGGTCCGATCCGGCGTCGAAGGTCACCGGCGCGAGGTCCAGGTAGACGTCCTTGAGGACGGCGGCCACGTCGGCGGCCGGCACCCGCAACCACAGCGCGGACGCGCCCTGGCCGAGAAGGTCCAGGACCGAGGTGTTGACCTCGCTCGGGTCGCCCTTGGCCTCGACCCTGGCGCTGAGGTGCCAGCCGTTCTCCGGGAGCCCCGACCGGTCCCCTCCCCGCACGAACGGGAACGACCCCGGAGCCGGGCGCTCGGGCGTCTCGTCGGCGCGCGTGTAGAGGGGGTTCACCTCGATCCCGTCGCGGGTCGTGGCCACGAGGGCGCGCCAGGCGTCCTCGGGCATCTCGGCGGGATCCTTGCGGGCGGCCTTCGCGAGGACGGCTCCCACAGAGGCGTACCAGGAGTGAAGGTCGGGACCTGTGGTCGGACTGGACACCGGTACCTCGTTCTCTTGTGGAGTGAAGGGGGTCACCACGGACTCTAATGCAGCCCCTCCCGCTGTCGAGACGTGACCATGTGTGCGGGGTCACCAGGGGTGGGCTCCGCGATCCCGGCGACTACAGTCGACCCGTGCGCGGACGGGTGATCTGGTGGGTGGCGGTCGTCCTGGCCCTGGTGGTGCTGGCCACCGTCGTCCCGACCCCGGGACTGGAGCAGCTGCGCGGTTGGGCGGATGAGCTGGGCCCGTGGTTCCCGGTCGCGTTCTTCTCCGCCTACGCGATCGTCACCGTGGCGCCGGTCCCCCGGTCGACCTTCACCTATTCGGCCGCTGTGCTCTTCGCTCCCGCGGTGGCGATCCCGTGGTCACTGGTGGCCTCCGGGATAGCGGCCACCCTCGCGTTCGTCGGCGTCCGCCGTCTGGGCCACCGCCGCACCGCCGCGCTGCGCGCGGACCCCCGCGTCGCGGCGGTGGACGCCCGCCTCCGGCGTCGCGGATGGCTCTCCGTCGGGAGCCTGAGGCTGGTCCCCGCCGCGCCGTTCTCGGTGGTCAACTATGCGGCCGCCCTCACCTCGATCCCGTTCCGTCAGTTCCTGCCCGCGACCGTCATCGGCAGCACCCCGGGGACCGTCGCGGCGATCCTGCTGGGGCACTCCCTCACCGAGGGCGACGGCACCGCCGCGCTGTGGGCGACGGGCGCCTTCGCGGCGGTGGGACTGGTCGGGATGATCCTGGACGCCCGCCTGCCCGTCCGTGGAGACGACGACGGGGTCGGCAGACCCGGGTGAGCTGCCCCCGGTGGGGATCAGGCGGGCTCGGTGACGAAGTCCACCAGACGTTCGACCGCACCCAGCAGGGCCGGCTCGACGTCCCGGTACGTGCTCACCGCGCCCAGGACCCGCCGGAAGCCGTCGGCCGGCTCACCCCATCCGAGCCGGTCGCAGATGCCGGTCTTCCAGTCCTCGCCCCGTGGGACGACCGGCCATTCGTGGATCCCCACGGCCCGGGGTTTGACCGCCTGCCAGATGTCCACATAGGGGTGTCCGGTCACCAGCACGTCGCCGCCGAGCCCGGCGACGATGCGTGACTCCTTGCTGCCCGTGACCAGGTGGTCGACCAACACGCCCAGGCGCGCCTGCGGCGTCGGCCCGAACTCCGCCACCAGGGCGGGCAGGTCGTCGATCCCGTGGAGTGGCTCCACGACGATCCCCTCGACCCGCAGGTCGTGGCCCCAGATCTTCTCGACGATGGCCGCGTCGTGGATGCCCTCGACCCAGATACGGCCAGCGCGCGCGGTCCTGGCCCGCAGGCCCTCGACCTTCCGGGACCCGGACGCCGTGACCTTCGGGCCGGCCGCCACGACCGGCCCGGGCCTCCGGAGCGTGACCGGTGAGCCGTCGATGAGGAAGGCCGAGGGGGTCATGGCGAAGAGGCGGACCAGGCCGCGGCGGTCCTCGAGTTTGACGAAGTCGCCGTCGGGGGTGCGGTTGAATCCCATCACGGCACCGCAGAATCCGGAGTCCGCGTGCTCCACCACCAGGTCGCTCTCGGCCACGACGACGGGGATCTCCGGTCGGCGACGTCGCGCCGTCCCGGACAGGATGTCGGATCCGTACATGTCTGCCATGGGCCGACACGGTAGCCGGATCCGTGCGCGGGGGGTCGGCGGCGCACCGGCCGGTAGGATTGATCGTCATGTCCCGCCCCCTCACCCGGAGCGCCGCGCTGTCCCCCGCGTGGCCGCTGCCGCTGTTCCTCCTGCGCACCGCCTGGGGTGATCAGCCCTTCGACGAACTGACCGGGTACGTCTCGGGCCTGGCCGGGTCACACCTGGTCGAGGTCACCGGCGAGCCCGTACGGATGCTGGACGGGATCTCCCCCGCCTCGGGACCCACCGCGCTGCTGCCCGGGCTCGTGACCGGTCTCCGGCGCTCGGTCGGATCGCATCCCGCCCCGGAGTCGCTGGCCCTGCTCACCGCGGCACCCGGGGATTCGTCGAGCCTCCCCGCGGTGCCCTCGCTCCGCTCCGACGTGGCGGAGGCGGGGTGGGGGGTCCTGGTCCGCGACCCGGCGAGCCGCGAGGCGGTCGTCCTCACGTGCGTCCACCCGCACCCGGACGTCCTGCGTTGGCGTGCCCGCGGCGTCGCGGACTGTCCGGTGCCTCCCCAGCCCGACGGGCCCTCCGCGGCGCTGTTCGCCCTGGGGCAGGCCGTGGTCGAGGCGGCCGAGTTGATCGAGCGGACCACGACACGGGTGGGTCAGGTGGGTGATCTGGATCTGGACTCCCACGTCACCCGGCTACCCGCCGGCCTACCGACCCGGGTGATCGAGCTGGTGGACAGGATCGACAGGGTGGAGGCGATCATCTCGGTCGCGCTGGCACAGCCGGACGTGGGCGTCGACCCGGCCGCCCGCGAACCGGTCCTGCGGCGCCTCGTGGCCGTGAAGGACGCCGCTCGTCGCGCGGCGGTCGCCGCCGCGGGGGACGCGGCCTCGCGCGGCGCCTGAGGCGCGACCGGGGGACGGTGGTCCTGGTGTGGTCTACCGCGAGCAGCACCCCACCGCGCAGCGGGCGCCATCGCGGTTGCAGCCCAGTGCGGGCACGTCGCCGAGTCTGTCGCCCTGCACCCCCGACTCGACCTCGTCGAGCAGCTGCAGCACCATCCGGGCGAACTCCGGACTCGGTCCGGGGGTCGCCGTGCGGGTGACCGTCACGCCGAGTTCGCGCACCTCGTCCACCAGCTCGGTGTCCAGGTCCCAGATCACCTCGACGTGATCGGAGATGAACCCGATCGGGACGATCACGACGTCGCGGACGCCGCTGCTTCCCGCCAGTTCGCGGACATGATCCACCACGTCGGGCTCGAGCCACGGCACGCTCGGGGGTCCGGAACGGGACTGCCAGACCAGGTCGTGCTCGGCGACCCCGGCGGCCCGGGCCACCAGCCGCGACGCCTCGGCGACCTGACGGCTGTAGAGACGACCTCCGAGCGTGGGGGGCCCCGCGACGGCGTCCGCCGCCTCGGGAACCGAGTGCGCGGTGAAGATGACGCGGGCGCCCGGCGCCGCCGAGTCCACTGCGGTGCGCAGGTCGGCCGCGAACCGCTCGATGAACAGGGGGTGGTCGTAGAACTGCCGCAGGCGGACCATCGAGGGCGCACCGGGGACCTGCTCGCGCGCGCGGGCGATGTCCTCCTGATATTGCGCACAACCGGAGTAGCCGCCCCATGCTGAGGTGGCGAACACCGCCGCCGTCCGGATGCCGTCCGCGGTCATCTGCCGGACCGTCTCCTCGATCATCGGGGTCCAGTTGCGGTTCCCGAAGTACACCGGCAGGTCCCTGCCGCTGCGGGCCAACTCCTCCTCGACGTGGGTGATGATCTCGCGGTTGAGGTCGTTGATCGGGCTGCGGCCGCCCAGCTGTCGATAGTGTGTGGCGACCTCCTCGAGTCGCTCCGCCGGGATCCCGCGCCCGCGGGTGACGTTCTCCAGGAAGGGGATCACGTCCTCCTGTCCCTCGGGCCCCCCGAAGGACAGGACGAGGAGGGCGTCCACGGGCCCGGTCATCTCGAGCACACCATCGGTCATCTGGAGTTCTCCTGTCCGCTGAACGAGACGGTACCGGCTCCACCGTCTGCATAGATCACTGTTCCCGTGGTGGCGGACATGAGGTCCGAGAGCAGCGCCACCGCGGTGGTCGCCACCGCGGTCGGGTCGTTCACGTCCCACCCCAGGGGGGCGCGCTCGGCCCATTCGTCCTGCATCTGGTCCAGTTCTCCGCCGGGTCCGAGCGCGTCGCCGGCGATGGCCTTGGCCGCGAGGGTCTTGACGGGACCGGCCGCGATGAGATTCGACCGCACGCCCTCCGGCCCGAGTTCGCGGGCCACGTAGCGGTTGACCGCCTCCAGGGCGTTCTTGGCCACGGACATCCAGTTGTAGAACGGCATGGAGAACCGCGGGTCGAAGTCCAGTCCGATGATCGACGCGCCGGGGTTGAGCAACGGGCGCACCGCCCGGGCGAGTGATGCGTACGAATAGGCGGAGACCTCCACGGCGACCGAGACGTCCTTCCACGGTGCGTCGAGGAACGGGTCGCCGAGGCAGCTGGGCGGCGCGAACCCGATCGAGTGGACCACCCCGTCGAGCGAATCGGCGTGTTCTCGTACCCTGCCCTCGAGTGCGGCGAGGTCCTCCTCGCTCTGCACGTCCAGTTCGATCACCGCGGGCCTGTCGGGCAGGCGCTTCGAGATCGCCCGCACCAGCGACGGCCGGCCGAACGCGGTGAGGATGACGGTGGCGCCGTGGAGTTGGCAGTGCTTGGCGATGTGGAAGGCGATCGAGGCGTCGGTGATCACCCCGGTGACGAGGATGGTCTTGCCCGAGAGGATCCCGGTGCGGGTGTGGTCGGTCATGATCAGTGCCCCATTCCCATTCCGCCGTCGACGGGCAGGACGGCACCCGAGATGTATCCGGCGTCGTCCCCCGCGAGGAAGCTGACGGCCCCCGCCACGTCGTCGGCGCTGCCCTTCCGGCCGAGCGGGATGGCCGCCACGGCGAGGGCCTGCGTCTTGTCGTCCAGCCCGGCGGTCATGTCGGTGTCGATGAACCCGGGGGCCACGACGTTGGCCGTGATGTTGCGCGAGCCGAGTTCCCGGGTCAGTGAGCGGGCCATCCCGATGAGGCCGGCCTTCGACGAGGCGTAGTTGACCTGGCCCGCGGTGCCCGACTGGGCGACCACCGATCCGATGAAGATGAGTCGGCCGAACCTGGCGCGCAGCATCCCCCGGGAGGCCCTTCTGGCCACCCGGAACGCGCCGGACAGGTTCGCCTCGACGACCCGGGTGAACTGCTCGTCCTTCATCCGCATCAGGAGGGTGTCGTCGGTGATCCCGGCGTTGGACACCACCACCTCGACCGGGCCGAACTCGGCCTCGACCGCGGTGAACGCCGCGTCGACGGAGTCGGGGTCGGTGACGTCACACCGGACTCCGAATAGACCGTCGGGCGCACCGGACCCTCGATGGGTCACCGCCACCCGGTGGCCGTCGGCGGCGAGTCGTTCGGCCACGGCGCGTCCGATGCCGCGGTTGCCCCCGGTCACCAGGACCGTCCGGGGGGTGGGGGTGGGCGTGCTGTCGGGAACCATGTGCACCAACCTATCGAACCGTCACGGGTGACCCTGTGGGGGTGCGCGGACCCGTCACGGGATGCGGCGGTGTGCCACCAGGGATCCGGCCGCGGCGAGCATCGCCAGCAGGGACCCGATCACGAGCCACGGCCGCGAGGCGTCGGCCTTCTTCCACTCGAACCCGATCTGTTCCTCGAGGGTGCGGTAGACGGAGTCGAGCTCCTCGAGGCTGGAGGCGGTGAAGAAGTCACCCCCCGAGATCTCGGCGATGGTGCGCAGCGAGGCGTCGTCGACGGGGACGGGCTGCGGGCGACCCTGGATGTCCACTGTCCCGTAGAGGGTGCCGAAGGAGATGGTCGAGATCGGGATGCCGGCCTCCTCGGCGCGCTCGGCGGCGGTGAAGGCCCCGCGCTCCTCGGTCGGGTCGGCGGGGACGGTCTCCTTGCCGTCGGAGAGCAGCACGATGCGGGCCGGCGGCGCCTGGTCGGTGCCACCGAGGCTCTCGGTGAACGTCGTGACGGCCTGGGTGGCGGTGTAGATCGCCTCGCCGGTCGCGGTCCTCTCGTCCAGCCGGAGTCGCTCGACGGCGCGGACCACGGGTCCCCGATCGGTGGTGGGTGCCACGAGCATCGAGGCCGTTCCGGCGTAGGAGACCAGTCCCAGGTTGACGCCCGGGGTGAGGTTGTTGGCGAACGTGGTGGCGGCCTGCTGCGCGGCCTCCAGGCGGGAGGGCGCTACGTCCGTGGACTCCATGGACAGTGACACGTCGACGACGAGCATGACCGTCGCGCGGTTCCGCGGCACCTTCTGTTCCTTCTGCGGCCCGGCCAGCGCCACCACCAGGGCGAGCAGCGACAGGATGAGCAGCACCGCGGGGACGTGGGTGAACCAGCGTCGACCGCCACGGTCGACGGTCCGCAGGACGCCGAAGTTGCCGAAGCGCACGGTCCTGCGCCTCTTGGATCGCAGCGCGATCACGTATCCGATCGCGAGGGCCAGTGGCACGACCACCAGGACCAGCCACAGTGGGTGCTGGAACTCCGACAGGCTCATCGGTGCGTTCCTCCCGGTGTCGGATGGTCGTCGGGCAGGTCCCTGACGAGGTTCTCCCCGGTGGGCAGGCCACCCTGGCGGCGTGCGCCGACGAAGTCGATCACGTCCCTGATCCAGTCCCGGTCGGTCCGCAGGGCGAGGACCGGGGCGCCACAGCGGCGTAGGGCGGCGTGGACCTCCGCGCGATGAGAGTCCGCGGCCCGGCGGTAGTCGGCGGCGAGGGCGTCGTCGACGTCCAGTTCGAGCACCTCGCCGGTGGCCGGGTCCTGGAGCAGTGCGGCGCCCACCGCGGGGAGGGCGATGTCGAGGGGGTCGGCCGTGTGCACGGCGAGGAACTCGTGCCGGGCCCCCAGGACGCGCAGGGACCGTTCCCAGTCGACGTCGGCGAGGAAGTCCGAGATCACCACCACGAGTCCGTGCCGTCGGGCGGCGTTCCGGACGGCGCGGAGTGCGTCGTCGAGGGTCCCACCGGGTGAGACCCGGGCCGGGGCGCGGGTGACCTCCTCGAGGAGCCGCCTGACGTGGTCGCGCCCGCTCGTGGCCCGGAGGACCCGGGGCCGCCCGGCGCCGGTGAGGACCATGCCGACACGACTGCCACCCCCGGCGGACAGGAACCCGACGGTGGCCGCGGCCGCCTCCACGAGGCGACGCTTGGCGCCGTACCGACCCTCGACGTCGAGGCTGGGCGTCAGGTCCACCACGATCCAGGTCTCCAGTTCCCGGTCGGCGATGGTCTGGCGGATGTGCGGCACGGTGGTCCTCGCCGTCACGGACCAGTCCATGGTCCGGACGTCGTCACCGGGTTCGTAGGCGCGGGCCTCGCCGGGTTCGGTTCCGGGCCCGGGCAGCAGACCCCGGTGGTCGCCGTTGAGCACCCCGTCCAGACGGCGGGTGACGAGGAGTTCCAGCTGCGTCAGGGCGGCGCGGGACGCCGCCGCGGCCGGGTCGTCGCGGGTCCCCTCGTCCGCGTGGGTCACCGCGAGGACGGCGGGCCGGGCTGTGCGGGAACCGCGCTGATCTGTGGGAGCGGGACGGCCTCGAGAACGCGGCGCACGACGGTGTCCGCGGTGATCTCGTCCGCCAACGCGTCGTAGGTGAGGACGAGTCGGTGGCGGAGCACGGCGGGGAGCACGTCGACGACGTCCTGGGGCACCACGTAGTCGCGACCGCGGACCAGGGCCAGCGCGCGGGCCGCGGTGACGGCACCCAGGGTGGCCCGGGGGGACGCGCCGTACGCGAGCCACCTGGCCACGTCCTCGAGGCCGTGCCTCTCGGGTTCGCGGGTGGCGACGGTGACCCTGACCACGTAGTCGACCAGCGCGTGGTGGACGAAGACCTCGCGGACCGCGTCCTGCAGCCGGATCAACGCGTCGACCCCGAGGACGCGGGACGGCTCCGGCGGACGTGTCCCCATCCGGTAGACGATCTCCCGCTCCTCCTCGGGGCTCGGGTAGTCCACGACGAGCTTGAACAGGAACCGGTCCCGCTGGGCCTCCGGGAGCTGGTACACGCCCTCGCTCTCGATGGGGTTCTGGGTGGCCATCACCAGGAACGGTGTCGGCATCGGGAAGGTCTGGCCGCCGATCGAGACGTGCCCCTCCGCCATCACCTCGAGCAGCGCCGACTGGACCTTGGCCGGCGCGCGGTTGATCTCGTCGGCCAGCACGAAGTTCGCGAGGATGGGACCGAGTTCGACCTCGAACTCCTCGCGGCCCTGCCGGTAGATCCGGGTCCCGACGATGTCCGCCGGAACCAGGTCCGGGGTGAACTGGAGGCGACGGAAGCTGCCCCCCACGACGGTGGCGAACGTCTCCACGGTGAGCGTCTTGGCGACACCCGGCACGCCCTCGAGGAGGATGTGACCGCGCGAGAGCAGACCCACCAGGATCATCTCGATGAGCCGGTCCTGGCCCACCACGACCTTCTTGACCTCGTACACCGCCTGCTCCAGCAGCCTGGCGTCCGAGGCCGCGGAGGACGCGGAGACCGCGGAACGTGAGCCCGGGTCGGGCGAGTGGTCGGTGTGGGGATCGCTCACCGCGGAGGGCTCCTTCGCGAGGTGGGGGGTCGGTGGCCCTGGGGCCGGACCCTCAGGACGGACTGTGGACGACAGTACCGGTGTACGGCGGTGCCCGGCCCGACCAGTGGTCGGGCCGGGCACGGTGGGTCCGGCACGGTGGGTCCGGCGCTGTGGGTCGGTGCTGCGGGTCGGCGCGACTGCGTCAGGTCAACCGGACGACCATGGGTGAGATCCCGGCCATCCGGACCGGCGAGATCTTGACGACGTCACCGGACTGCGGGGCCTCAACCATCCTGCCGTCTCCGAGGTACAACGCCACGTGGCCGGGCCAGAAGAGCATGTCGCCACGCTTACGGGTGGCCACCGGGTACTGCGGGCCCGCGGTGTACTGGTACCCGGTGAAGTGCGGCAGTGCCTTACCGATTCCGGCGAACGCGTAGATCATCAGTCCGGAGCAGTCGAAACCGATCTTGTTGTAGTCACCGTGGCTGTCCGCGACGCCGCCGTCCCGGATGCCCCGCGTCGGTCCCCTGGCGTCGCCACCGCCCCAGGCGTAGGGGACGCCGAGCTGGGACAGCGCCCGGTTGACGACGGTCTCCACCTGGGCCGAACTCGACGGAGTCCCCGAGTTGCCGCCGCCCTGACCGGGTGCGGGTGCGGGCGCGGCAGGGCCTTGTTGGATCGACCCGAAGTCAGCCCGTCCGATCGCGTCGGCGACCTGCTGGATGATCGCCTCGGTGTCCCCGTTGATCCCCGCGTCGATCGCGGCGCCGACGCTGCCGGCGTCGATCGCACCACCGACGGCCCGCGCCGCCCCGTCCGAGGACCCCCCGGCGAACTGGCGGACCGCGCCCAGGTCGAGGTGGCCCGGGAGGGCGGAGGCGATGTCCGCGGCCTGTTCCCCGGCCCGTGGATCCCCGGCGAGTGCGCGGAAGGCCTCGTCCCGTACGGCGTCCTGGTCGACCGCGTACGGGTCCGCGTTCTGCGGTCCCGCGGGAGTGGCCCCCGACTCGGCCAACGCACTGCGGTTCTGCTCGAGCGCGCTCGTCAACTCCGCGACCTCGGCCTCCAGCGAGGTGATGTCGGCATAGACGGTCGCCACCTCGGATTCGGCCGCGTCCCGCCGGGACGAGGCGTCCGCGAACCGCTGTTCCGCGTCCGTCCGGGCGAGCGCGGCGTCGGACTCGCGCCGGGTCGCCTCGTCGACCGCTGCGACCATGTCCCCCACGACGTGCCGCTGGTCCGCGGCGGCGCGCTGGAGGAACTCCTGGCGACGCCCGGCGTCGGCGGGGCCGCCCGGGTCCAGGATCGCCGAGGCCGCACCGGGTGCGGTCCCCTGGCGGTGCAGCAGCCGCGAGTACTCGTCGAGGGTGCCCCTGGCGGACTCCACACCGGACTCCGCGCGCTCCCGCTCCGCGACCGTGCGATCTGCGTCGGCGATGGCCCGGTCGAGCTGGATCCGGGCCATCTGCAGGTCGACGAGGGTCTTGTTGACGCCCTCCCGCTTGACCGCGATGTCCTGACGGGTGGCGTCGAGCCGGGCGGAGGCGTCCGCGACCGCACGGATCAGACCGCTGATGTCTCCGGGCGAGGTCGCCGGGACCTCCTGGGCCGCGACCACCGGTGCGTGGACCACGCCCGACGCGGTGCCCAGGACGAGCGCCGCCGCGAGGAGGGCGCGTCCGGGCGTCCGGACCGGGCCCCGACGTCTCCGCGCTCCCGGAGCGCGGCTTGATGAATGGTCAGGCTTCACGTTTCACCTTCCGATAACCGCACGAGGATGCGGCTGACCGCGCGACCCGCACGGCGGGACGCGTCACCGAGGAGGGTGAGGTTCGGGTGATGCCTTCCCCTGCGCCACTAGAGCCTCATACCAACTCGGCAGAACCGATGGTTCCTCTAGCACCGTAGGTCACAGAAGTCCCGTCCGGAACATTGGACGGCAAAATACACTGCTGTAACTCTAATAACGCGAGAAAACCCGGCGTGTCGGGCGATGGGGAGAAGAGCGTCCGTCAGCGCAGACGCTGCCGGAGATCGTCAGCGCAGGCGCCACCGGGGATCGTCAGCGCAGGCGCCGCCGGAGGGCGACGACGAAGGCGACCGCCACGACGATCGCCAGCACGAGCACGACCGCCGAGAACGCGCCCCAGGGCGGGGCGGGGGCGGTGACCTTGTGCGCGAAGACGGAGGCGGAGGCCACCGGGTCGAACTCCTCCCAGGCGTCGTCCTGGCCGGCCTCGAGCTTGTGGCGGGGGATGGTGTCGCTGGAACTGCCGACGAAGACCGGGGTCCGGACAAGGATCGTCCCCTCGTACTCCTCGTTCAGCAGGGCGGCGAGGTCGCGGGCGTCGGTGTAGACGGCGGCCGGGGCCTCGGTGTAGACCACCTTGAGATCGAGCCCGCGGTCCCCAGCCTCGGTGACGACGGTCCGCAGTCCCTCGACGAACGGCTCCGGGGCGGAGACCCCGTCGTCGGCCAGGTCCCGGGACACGGCCTCGAAGTCGAGCCACTGCGGGACCTCGCCCTCCTGCAAGGACATCACCGGCTCGGCCTCGTAGGCGAGCGTGGTCACGGAATCGTCGGAGTTGTCCACGGCCGACATGGTGCCATCTCGTCGTCGTCGAACCGAATACGCGCGCCGGACGGCGCGATACCCGCTCCGCGCCCCCCACCTTCGGGCGTGCCGGAACCTATACAGAACGAGCGTACTGGTAAATTGATGACCGCAACCGGGCGCGAGGGTCCACAATGGGTCCTGTGTCCGCCCCCGGCGTTGCCGCCCGAGACACGCGGCGACACCGGGAGGGATGACGAATCGACATTCACACCACGAGTGGAGCTGACGTGACAGCAAGCATTGACAGCTTTGGCGCCAAGGGGACCCTAGAGGTCGGCGGCCAAGCCTATGAGATCTACCGCCTCTCGGCGGTCGAGGGAGCCGCCAAGCTCCCCTATTCCCTCAAGGTCCTCACCGAGAACCTGCTGCGCACGGAGGACGGCAAGAACGTCACCAAGGCGCACATCGAGGCCCTGGCCGGTTGGGACCCCTCCGCCGAGCCCGACACCGAGATCCAGTTCACGCCCGCCCGCGTGATCATGCAGGACTTCACCGGTGTCCCCTGCATCGTCGACCTCGCCACCATGCGTGAGGCCGTCAAGACCCTCGGTGGCGACCCCGACAAGGTCAACCCCCTCGCGCCGGCCGAGATGGTCATCGACCACTCCGTGATCATCGAGTCCTTCGGTGGTCGCGACTCCTTCGACAAGAACGTCGAGATCGAGTACCAGCGCAACGAGGAGCGCTACCAGTTCCTCCGCTGGGGTCAGGGCGCCTTCGACGACTTCAAGGTCGTCCCCCCGGGTACCGGCATCGTGCACCAGGTCAACATCGAGTACCTGGCGCGCTCCGTGATGGTCCGGAACGGGCAGGCCTACCCCGACACCTGCGTGGGCACCGACTCGCACACCACCATGGAGAACGGTCTCGGCGTCCTGGGATGGGGCGTCGGCGGTATCGAGGCCGAGGCCGCCATGCTCGGCCAGCCCATCTCCATGCTCATCCCCCGCGTCGTGGGCTTCAAGCTCACCGGGTCGATCAAGCCGGGCGTCACCGCCACGGACGTCGTCCTGACGATCACCGAGATGCTGCGCAAGCACGGCGTCGTGGGCAAGTTCGTGGAGTTCTACGGTGCCGGCGTCGCGGCTGTGCCCCTGGCCAACCGCGCCACGATCGGCAACATGAGCCCGGAGTTCGGCTCCACCTGCGCCATGTTCCCGATCGACGGCGAGACCATCGACTACCTGCGCCTGACGGGTCGCGACGAGGAGCAGCTCGCCCTGGTCGAGGCTTACGCCAAGGAGCAGGGCATGTGGCTCCACGCCGACGCGGAGGAGCCCGTCTTCTCCGAATACCTGGAGCTCGACCTGGGCGACGTCGTCCCGTCGATCGCCGGACCCAAGCGTCCGCAGGACCGCATCGAGCTGGCCGACGCCAAGAGCGCGTTCCGCAAGGACATCCACAACTACGTGGACGCCGGCGTCAACCCCCTCGGTGACACCGAGAAGGGCCGGATGCAGTCCGAGGGCGGTGCCCCGTCCGACAACACCGGGACCGCGACCCTCTCGCACGCCGAGGAGGGCTCGGTCCGGGCCGACGCCTCCGACGGCTCCGAGGGACGTCCCTCCAAGCCCGTCGAGGTGTCCGTGGACGGCACCGAGATGGTCCTGGACCACGGCATCGTCTCCATCGCCTCGATCACGTCCTGCACCAACACGTCCAACCCGTCGGTGATGATCGGCGCCGGGCTCCTCGCGCGCAAGGCGCACGAGAAGGGCCTCAAGGCCAAGCCGTGGGTCAAGACGTCGATGGCGCCGGGTTCGCAGGTCGTCACCGAGTACTACGAGCGGGCCGGACTCTGGCCGGACCTGGAGGCCCTCGGCTTCTACCTCGTGGGCTACGGCTGCACCACCTGCATCGGCAACTCCGGACCGCTGCCGGAGGAGATCTCCAACGCGATCCAGGAGCACGACCTGACCGCCACCGCGGTGCTGTCCGGTAACCGCAACTTCGAGGGCCGGATCAACCAGGACGTCAAGATGAACTACCTGGCGTCCCCGCCGCTGGTCATCGCGTACTCCATCGCCGGGACCATGGACTTCGACTTCGAGGCCGACTCACTGGGCAAGGACACCGACGGCAACGACGTCTACCTCAAGGACATCTGGCCCTCCACCGAGGAGATCGAGGAGACCATCAAGGCCTCGATCTCCTCCAAGGAGTACACGTCCAAGTACGCCGACGTCTTCGCCGGCGACGACCGCTGGCGTGGGCTCAGCACCCCGGACGGCAAGACGTTCGAGTGGGACGCCAAGTCGACCTACGTGCGCAAGCCCCCGTACTTCGACGGGATGCAGATGGAGCTGACCCCGGTCGAGGACGTCAAGGGCGCCCGCGTCCTGGCCAAGCTCGGCGACTCGGTCACGACCGACCACATCTCGCCCGCGTCGACGATCAAGCCGGGCACCCCGGCCGCGCAGTACCTCGACGAGAACGGTGTGTCCCGTCAGGACTACAACTCGTTCGGGTCGCGCCGCGGCAACCACGAGGTCATGATCCGGGGCACGTTCGCCAACATCCGCCTCCAGAACCAGCTGCTGGACGGTGTGACGGGCGGCTACACGCGCGACTTCACGCAGGAGGGCGCCCCGCAGGCGTTCATCTACGACGCCGCGCAGAACTACGCCGCGCAGGGCACGCCGCTCGTGGTGCTCGGTGGCAAGGAGTACGGCACCGGGTCCTCCCGCGACTGGGCGGCCAAGGGCACCAGCCTGCTCGGCGTCAAGGCCGTCATCACCGAGTCGTTCGAGCGCATCCACCGCTCGAACCTCATCGGCATGGGTGTCATGCCGCTGCAGTTCCCCGAGGGCGAGTCGCACGAGACCCTCGGCCTGGACGGCACGGAGACGTTCGACATCACCGGGATCGAGGAACTGAACAACGGCACCACGCCCAAGACGGTCAGGGTCACCGCCACCAAGGAGGACGGCCAGGTGGTCGAGTTCGACGCCAAGGTGCGCATCGACACCCCCGGCGAGGCGGAGTACTACCGCAACGGCGGCATCCTGCAGTACGTGCTGCGCAACATGATCAAGGGCTGATCACCTCCACCCCGACGGCGGTGCGCGGTAACTCCTGGTGAGACAGGGGGAACCGCGTACCGCCGTGGTGTATCCGTAGGAAGGTTGTGAGATGCCCAGGGTCAGTCAGGACCACATGGACGCCCGGCGTCGAGAGATCCTGTCGGGGGCGCGCGAGTGCTTTGCCGAGTTCGGGTTCGAGGGCGCCACGGTCCGACGTCTGGAGGAGACCACCGGTCTCAGCCGCGGTGCGATCTTCCACCACTTCGACGACAAGGACGCCCTGTTCCTCGCGTTGGCGCACGACGACGCCGCGGCGATGGCGGCCACGGTGGCCGAGCAGGGTCTGGTCCAGGTGATGCGGGAGATCCTGGCCGACCCCCACGAGTTCTCGTGGCTCGGGACCCGACTGGAGATCGCGCGACGGATCCGCACCGACCCGGCCTTCCGGGAGCGGTGGACCGACCGGCAGGCGGAGCTCGACGAGGCCATCCTCGCCCGCCTGCGGGAGCAGAAGGACTCCGGGAGGATGCGGACGGACGTCCCCGATGACGTGCTGCGCGTCTACCTCGACATCGTGCTCGACGGACTCATCACCCACCTCGCGACAGGGCGCGGCACGGCTCACGTGAGCGCGATGCTCGACCTGGTGGAGGCCTCGCTGCGTACCGGTCGCGAGTGATCCCGGGACGGGCGTACGGTGGGGCGCATGACCGATTCGACACCGCAGATCCCGCTGATCGACCTGGGCGACGGCCGTGCGATCCCCCAGCTCGGCTTCGGTACCTACCAGGTTCCCCCCGCCGACACCGAGAAGGTCGTCTCGGACGCACTCGAGGCCGGGTACCGGCACCTGGACACCGCCCAGATGTACGGCAACGAGGACGGGGTGGGTCGCGCGATCGCGGCCTCGGGGATCCCGCGTGACGAGCTGTGGCTCACCACCAAGCTCAACAACTCCTTCCACGAGCCCGCCGCCGCCCGCGACTCCGCCGAACGCTCACTCGAGGCCCTCGGCGGCCGGATCGACCTGTTCCTGGTGCACTGGCCGCTGGCGATGCACGGCGACGTCGCCCGCGTCTGGGAGGCCATGGAGGGCATCCGCGCCGACTTCGCGGTGGACTCGATCGGGGTCTCCAACTTCACCCCGGCCAACCTCGCGCGACTGTCCGATGCGGGCCTCAGCACTCCCTCCGTCAACCAGATCGAGTCGAACCCCTACTTCGTCAACGACGAGGTCCGCGCGGCGTGCGCGGACCGCGGGATCGCAGTGGAGGCGTGGAGCCCGCTCGCGCAGGGCGCGGTCTTCGGCGACCCGCAGCTCACCGCCTTGGCGGAGCAGGTCGACCGCTCGGTCTCCCAGGTCGTGCTTCGCTGGGTGCTCCAGCGCGGGGACATCGTCTTTCCCAAGTCCTCGAGTCCGGAGCGGATGCGTCAGAACCTCGACGTGTTCGACTTCGAGCTGAACGACGAGCAGATGGCCTCGATATCGGCCCTGCACAACGGCACTCGCTCCGGCCCGGATCCGGACACCTTCGACTGGCGGGGCTGAGGATCCCGGCTCACTCCTCATCGAGAAGAGCGTTCCGGACACGTTTCGTTCGAGCCAGGTGCGCGGAACGCCCTTTTCGACGGTGAACGCTCTCGCCTCGCCCTAGAGTCTGTCCATGACCACCACACGGGCGCACGGCGAGGCCGCGCGTGACGACGGCCGGTCCGCCGGGCGTCCCTCGGGCCGGATGCTCGCCTCGTACGCCGCCGGCAGCGTGGGCACGGGCGCGTTCAGCACACTGCCGGGGCTGGTACTGGCCTACTACCTCACCGACTCGATCGGGGTCGCCGCCGCGGTGGCGACGGTGCTGGTGCTGGTGCCCAAGGTGATCGACGTGCTGGCCTACCCGCTCATCGGGGCGATCTCCGACCGCGCCTCGCACCGCACCGGATACCGGACGGGTCTCATGCTGTTCGGGGCGCTCGCGCTGCCCCTGCTCTTCGTGGCCACCTTCTCGGCGCCGACGCAGTGGGGCACCGCGCTGGCCGGTGTCTGGGTCATGGGCTTCTTCCTGCTGGCCTCCCTGGCCTTCTCGTGTTTCCAGGTCCCCTACCTCGCTCTGCCGGCGGAGCTGACCGGCGACTCGGGGGTGCGGGTGACCATCCTCGCGTGGCGCGTCGCGGTGCTGGCCGCGACGATCCTCGTGGTGGGGGGCGGTGGTCCGGCCCTGCGCGAGGCGGCGGGCGGAGGGGCGACGGGGTACGTGGTGATGGCCGTGGCCGTGTCCGCCCTGATGCTCGGCGGCATGCTGTGGGCGACGCTCGGATCCGGTCGGCGCACGGTCCTGCGGGCGGACGCGCAGGTCGGCGACCTGGGCCGGCAGTACCGCGACGGACTCGACGCGCTGCGGGTGACCCGGCCGTTCCGGTTGCTGGTGGGCCTGTTCTGCCTGCAGGCGGTGGCCACGGCCGTGATGCTCGCGGGTGGCCAGTACGTCGCCACCTACATCCTCGGCAACGAGGCCGCGCTGACCGGGCTGTTCCTCGCGCTGATCGCCCCCGCCCTGCTGGTGATGCCGCTGTGGGCCCGCCTGGCGCACGCCCGGGGCAAGGTCCCCGCTCTGGCGACCGCGACGATCCTGTTCACCGTGTCCGCTCTCATGCTCATCCCCGCGGGTATGTGGCCCGGGATGTGGGTGCACGTCCCCGTGGCGCTCGCGGGGGTCGCCTACGCCGGGATGCAGGCTCTACCGATGTCGATGCTCCCCGACACCACGGACATGGACCGCGAGCTGGGCGGCCGCCGTCGCAGCGGGGCGATGAGCGGGCTGTGGACGGCGTCCGAGACGGGATCCATGGCGCTCGGGCCCGTGGTGGTGCTGGCGCTGCTCGCGGTAACCGGCTTCCGCTCCGGCGGCGTCGCTGATCAGCCCGAACCGGCCCTCTGGGCCATCATCCTCGGCTTCTCCCTGGTCCCCGCCCTGCTGACCGCTGCGAGTCTGCTGGTCATCCGGGCGTTGGGCCGCGAGCACCCGAGCTGGACGGAGCCCGCATGACAGTCGAACCACCGGACACCGATCCCCTGGACGCCCTGATCGCCCGGAGAGGCGAGGCGGCCCTCGAGACGCTGGCCGCGCTGCGGGCGTCGGATCCGCCCACGACCGGCGGCAGGGTGCTCTCCTACGTCTACGACTCGGGCGTGGAGGGCGTGGACCGGTTGGCCGTGCGCGCCGCCGGTCTGGCGCACGGCGTCAACGGCCTGGACCCGACCGTCTTCGGGTCGGTCGCACGGATCCACGGCGGGATCGTCAACAGGGTCCGCACGATCCTGGGTGGGGACGCCGGCGACGGTCCGGGGAGCGACGACGACGAGGTCCACGGTGTCGTGACGTCGGGCGGCACCGAGAGTTGCGTGCTGGCGTGTCTGGCGGCTCGGGAGGTCTCGGGGCGTGCCCCCGGCAGTGGCGGGACGATCGTCGCCCCGGTGACCGTCCACGCGGCGTTCCGCAAGGCCGCCCACATCCTCGGGATGCGGTTCGTCGGCGTCGAGGTGGACCCCGACACGGGCCGGGTGGCCGGCGAGGACCTGCTGGCCGCCGTGGGCCACGACACCTGCCTGGTGGTGTGCTCGGCCTCCTCCTACCCCACCGGTGTGATCGACCCGGTGGAGCAGGTCGCGGCCGGGCTCGACGCGCACCACGATCCGCGGATCGGGCTGCACGTGGACGCCTGCCTGGGCGGGCTGGTCCTCCCCTTCTGGCCGGGCGGGGTGGGATCGACCTGGGATCTACGGGTCCGACGGGTCACCAGCATCTCGGCCGATCTGCACAAATACGGCTTCGCCCCCAAGGGCACCTCGGTCCTGCTCAGCCGGGGCCGCGCCAGGCACCGCGCATCCTGGTTCTCCACCGTCGACTGGCCGGGCTACCCGGTGGTCAACCCCGCCCTGTCCGGGTCCAAGCCTCTCGAACCCGCGGCCGCTGCGTGGGCCGTGCTCGAGGCCCTGGGCGACGACGGTCAGTCCGAACTCGTGGCGCGCACCGCCCGGGCGACCGGGCGCCTCGTGGAGGGGCTGGCCGGAATCGAGGGGCTGCGCGTGATCGACTCCGATCCGGGACCCCTGATCGCCGTGGTGGCCGACGGATCCGTGGGAGACGCCCGACGTGTCCACCCCCACCTATGGGCGGACGAGTGCGGTCGTAGGGGCATCGCCGTGCAGGCGCAACCGGCCTACCGGCAGGAGCGGGGCGCGTTGCCGTCGTCGTCCCACCTCACCATCACCCCGGTGACCGAACGCCTGACGGACGAGATCCTGGACGTGGCACGCGCGGCGGCCGAGGAGGTACGCGGGCTGCCGGACCCGACGCCCCCGGCGGCGTTCGCCGATGTGCTGGCCGCACTGGAGGCCGGAGCCCTCTCCCCCGGCGACCTGCTCGCCCTGCCCGAGGACGATGTGCACGCGATGGTGTCCGGAGTGCTCGCCGACGACGACGGGGACGACGGCGGGATGGCCGCACTGCTCGCGGCGATCGAACGCCTCCCGGCCGAGGTGGGTGCCCGGCTGGTGCGGGCGTACCTCGCCGCGGTGATGGAGTAGTCAGGTCAGCTGCGCGCGGACGTCCACGGACGCTCGGAACCAGCGGGCCACATACGAGTGTGCGAGTAGCTCCGGGTGCTCCTGCAGGCATCGGACGAACCAGCCGGTCAAGCCATCCCAGTCGGTATGGAGCCCCGGCGGGTGAAGCGACCACCCCAGCTCCTCGACGGTCCAATGGGCCTTGGCCGAGTTTCGCAGCATCGAGGTGCAGACCCAGTTCGAGGCGTCGTCCACTCCTCCTCGCGCCACCGGCTCGAGATGGTCGATGGTGGGGAACAGCTCCCAGAACGCGAAGTGGGTCTCCGACATCAGCCAGTTCGGGTGTGCGGGAAAGTCCTCGGGAAGGAGCACGGACAGCAAGCGCAGCGCACCCGGATTCACCAGTTTCACCCCACTGTAGCGGTCGAGGAATCCGTCCCGGTAGAAGATGTGCAGACACTGGCGGTCGGTGTAGCGGCGGCCGGACTTGATCACCGGCGCGAAGGGGTAGTCGGCCCGGAGAACGACACGGCCTGAATCCATGTCGCCGGCGTCGATCGCGGTGACCACTCGAGCCAACACCTCAGCCTTGTCCTCGACGGACGTACGCGGCAGGGGCAGGCCGGCCGCCGGGGTCTCCTCCATAGCCACGATGCGCCTCTCCCCCCCCTGACTCGACGTCCTCGGCCTCCGGGCTCGACGCTACTGATCCAGAACAACGACGTCCGCCCCCCGACCGGAGTCGGGGGGCGGCGCGGGGCGTGTGGTCCCGGTGTCAGACCAGGACCGTGTCAGACCAGGACCGCGATCGCGACGTTGACTACACCGAGGACGCCGGCGATGGTCGCCAGGGTCCCGGTGCTGCCCGCCGCCCTGGCCTCCTTGCGGACGCCCATCACCGCGACGACCAGGATGACGACCGCGACGACGAGCTTGATCCCGATCTTCATGTGGTTGAGGTCCACGTCCTGCATCTCGCGCAGACCGACGAGCAGCAGACCGGTGACCACCTGGAGGATCGCCCCGTGCAGGATCGCCTTGTTCATGTGAGGCGCCTTGATGGTGGCGAGCCACCCGCCGATGATGCCGGCCAGGCCGATGAAGTGCAGGATCAGAACGATGTCGAAAACGATGTCCATGTGGACAAGTGTCTCAAACGCACTGGTCACAGTGGACGCTAAGGCTCACCTAACCGTTGACGTCCGGACCGGCCCGCGCACGCGCCAGCCGACCGTGGTGGTCCCCGGCGGCCCGGGCCTCGGGTCGGTACTGCCGTATCGCGGCCTGCGTCGACGGGCCGCCCGCCTCGGGCACGACCTGATCATGGTGGAGCACAGAGGTGTGGGCTTGTCCCGCACCGATACCGCCGGCCGGGACCTGCCGGTGTCGGCGATGCGGATCGCCGCTGTCGCCGGCGACATCGCGGCGGTTCTCGACCGGGAGGCGGTGGACTCGGCCTACCTGGTTGGTTCCTCCTACGGCAGCTACGTGGTGTCCTGCGTCGGCGCCCTGTATCCCGAGCGCGTCGCGGGCATGCTGTTGGATTCGGCGCTGCAGTCGTCGGCGGACATCGACCTCGAGCGACGGGCGGTGCGCTCGGTGTTCTGGGATGCAGACACCGCGATCGCGGCGGATGTGCGGCGCCTCTACCTCCGCGGAGAGGACGGCCGACGCCTGCTCGACGTGGTCCGCGCGGCCTACGAGTTGGGCGGGCCGGAGCTGCTCGGTCCGTTGCTGCGGGGCCGGGTGCGCGGTCGGGCACCGGGACGGCTGCGGGTGCCGGCGGGCGCAGCCTGGCGACTACTCGAGGCCTATGCGACCATGGACGGCTCGCTCGCCCGCGTGCCGGGAGTCTACGAGTTCGACATCGCCGGAGCGATCGGCTTCCGCGAACTGGGGTACGGCGCCCCGGCGGACGGCCAGCCCCTCGACCCCGCACTCACGTATGCGCCGCTCGCACCTCTGTTTCCCGGGTTCGACGCGGAACCGGTCGACCTGGGTCGAGAGGTATCCCGCTTCACCTGGCCGATGGTCCTCCTCAGCGGCACCAGGGACCTCCGCACCCCTCCGGACATCGCCGACCGCGTGGCGTCGATCGCCCCGGACGCGGCGGTCACCCGAATCGAGAACGGCCACAGTGCGCTGGACACCCACCCCGCGGCGCTGATGAGGGCACTCGACCACCTGGTCACGGGTAGGCACGCCGCGCTTCCCGGTCAGGGCGAGGCGTTGAACGCCCTCCCCCGCCGAGGCGTCTCAGCCCGGTTCCCGACACTGCTCGAGGGTCTGGTGGGACACGCGGAGCCCTGACCTGTCCGCGGGCCAGCCGGGACCGGTCGCGCGCGTCGCACTCGTCGCGCCACGCCGACCGGACTCAGGCGTCCTCGGCCTGACGCGGCAGGACCACGACCGGGGACCGCGAGTGCGCGACGACGTGCTGGCTCACCGAGCCCATGAGCAGTCCCCGGAAACCACCCCACCCCCGGCTCCCCACCACCACGAGCCGGGCATCCCGCGAGGCCGCGACGATCGCCTCCGCAGGGTGGCCGCGGAGGACGGTCTGGTCGACGCGGGCGTCGTCACCCAGGGTGTCGCGCACCGAATCCGAGAGCATGATCCTCGCCCTCTCTTCCAGAATCGACGGGTCCACCCACCCGGCCATCGCGTACGGGCCGACGACGGCGGGGGTCTCGACGGCGGCCAGGGCGATCAGGGGCGCCCCGACCGAGCTCGCGTACTCCGCGGCCCAGGCCAGGGCCTTCAGGGAGTCGGGTCCCCCGTCGACCCCGACTACGACCGGCTGTGCATCCATTGGTCGACCTCCTCGGTGACACCGTCGTCGGTGCACCCGGCGTCAGGCCGGATCCGGCGACACCCCCACCGTAACCCCGTGGCCGCGTTGCCGTGCGGTGGCGGACGAGAAAACGAGGCAGACCGCGAAGCTCGCCACCTAGCGCGAACGTCCGCTTGCCCTCGCTGCGCTCGGTTACGCGAGCTCGTCGGAACCATTCGCGAACGTCGCGTGCCCTCGCTGGACTCGGTTACGCGAACTCGACGATCTCCATGTATTCCTGGTTCCACAGGTTCTCCGTGCCGTCGGGCAGGATGATGACCAGCTCGGGCTCGAGGGCCTCCATGGAGCCCGGGTCGTGGGTCACCAGAACGACAGCGCCCTCGTACGTCCGTAGCGCGTCGAGGACTTGCTCGCGCGAGATCGGGTCGATGTTGTTGGTCGGCTCGTCGAGCAGCAGCATGTAGTCTGCCGAGGACACGAGTCATGCCAGCGAGCGACGGGGTCCTCTCGCCACTCATCTGGGTGCGAGACGACCGATTCCAGGTCCTGCCTCTGCATTCTCGCGAATCTGGTCGTGCTTCGGCACGAGGACGTGCACAACAAGGTCGACGAGCTATATGGAGTCCCTCAAGCCGATCGATAGCACGCTCCCCTTTCGTCTTCTATGCGTGCGGGCTCGCACCTGGCCACGGCTTCACGGCCATCCTGATCCGCCGATCTTCATCGTCTCGCGCTCCACAGCAGCCGCTCGCGACGGTTTCGAGTGAGGCGGAGGGCAGGACGGTCTACATGGACCCCTCGCCCAAGGGGGCCTGAACAGACCTTGACGATTGCAGCCGGGGCGCATCTCAATTTGGGATTCGATCAGAACCGGCCGCGTTCGATCTCCTGCCGGCTGGGGGGATCGTCCGAATCCCAGATCTGAGCGAAGATTCCCGAGACCCGAGGCCAGAGTTCCCGAATGCCGGTGTCAAGTGAGTCGACGAGATCGGCATCTGCGCCGAATAAGACGATCTCGTGAGGAATGACCCGGCCGGCGAAGTCCCTCCGCTGGAGCGGATCGGGGAAACGCACGGCAACGGTGTCAGCGGAGCGGCGAAATGCTTCGGCGGCATCGGAATCTCCACCGAACGCCCTCTCGTACTCCAGCAGCGGGTCGTCCAGGCCGGCACCCAGGAGAAATCGGAAGCCCCAATTCCGACCGCGGGTGGCCCAGATCAATCGCGGCTGGTCGTCGGAGTGAGTGTTCACTTGCGGAACAACGCCACATTGTCGGTGACGGACTGCTCCAGGTCGAGCTTGAACTGTGTGAGCATCGAGCGGAGATGGTCGTGCCTATCTCGAGCCTCTGCGTTGATCTCCTTGAGTTTGGGTCCCGCGGCTGCTACCGCGGCGGCGAGGATCGGCGTCAACTGAGTGAACACCCCAATGGCCTTGTTGGTCTTGGCTACATTCTTGAATAGCTTCTCCACTGTCTTGAACTTCATTCCGAGGAGGGCGGCTGCGATCACGTCGGCGCCGTCGGCCAGCTTGTCCACGACTTTGAGTGGGATGTCGAATTGCTGCTGCCACTGGACTCTGCGCTCCAGAGGCAGGATTGACGCCAACGGCAGGACCAGGTCCACTCCCACGCGTTGCGTCAGATCGATCTCGGACGGCTCATATCCTCCCGGTTTCATCTGGAACTTGGCGGAGGAAAGTAGGAGGAAGTCCTCGCCCAACGAGAGTGCTTTGGGCGTATCGAGAAGACTCGCGATCGTCTCGCGGAGACTGTTCATCTCTCCCGCGGACTTTCGAATGAGCAGGTCGCGGAAGCTTTCGACGGTCCAGCCGGGATGGAGATCGGATTTTGACAGGGCGAGGATCCAGATCCGGGGGAACTCGACGAGGGGGCCGTTCTTGGCGAGGAGATGGTCCTTGGCGAGCAGAATGTTCTGACGGTAGTTGGCGAAAAGTGAGGTCAGATAGCGCTCTTCCTCTCCTCGGAAATCAAGCAGCTTCTGCCCGTCCACGAGGATCAGGGCCACGTCGGATTTGAGGAGGTTGCCCCAGGTCTCGAGCCGACGAGCCTGCTCCTCGTCTCCTTCCGGGTCGGTGGTGAACCACTCGCCGGGGTAGTCGTGCCACATGAGTCGCAACTCGTCGAAGGGGCGCTTCGTGGATTCTCTCAGGCTGGTGGTCTTGAGCTTCACTGCGAATTGGTAGGTGATGCCGCTGAATCGGTTCTGAATGGGCATGGTTGCGGTGTCCCGCATTTCCAGATAGCTCTGCAGCAGTCGATTACCTTGCCCCGGCTGAAGCGCCACGAGGTCCCAGAGGTCATTCTGATACGCACTTTCCTGGGTGGGCCCGTAAAACGAGGACACCAGAACCGTCTTGCCAGATCCGGCTTCGCCGAACACCGCGATGTTCTGCTCCTGGACCTTAGGAAAATTTGCCATGGAGGCAGCGTAGAGGACACGTCGCTCACCGCATCTGCGATGGTGGGAATCATCCCGCGACTAGCCCCGCTGATTCACGGGCCGGTGTGACTGCTGCTGTCGGGTGACGGCGGGCTTGTTTTCGCGTAAGGGCGTGCGGGGGTGCCGGCTGGCGCTGCCGGTGGGCGGGTCTCCGGGTGGTGATGTCGAGGGCGGGCAGGTGAGATCAGGCTGGTTTGGGGATCGCGGCGATCTTGTTGAACACGGCGACGATGGCGGTGGCCCAGGGCCACGTTTCGGGGATCTTCACCCGGCGCCGCCGGCCGCTACGGGTCAGCCGGGCTGCGACGTGCAGGAAGCGGTAGCGCAGCGCTTTGGGCTCGCACAAGGCCAGAACCGCAGCCTCGCCGGTACAGGCCAGCATCCGTGTCCACGCCACCAGATCTGCGGCGAGCATCACCGCCACCAACCAGGCCTGGTTGAGCGCGAACTCGCGTGAGGGCAGACGGCCAAGACCGGTGTCCTTGGCGTGACGGATCCGGTCCTCGACCCGGGCGTGAGCCCGATGCCTGGCTTCGAGGAATTGCAGCTGGCCGGTGGCGGTGTTGGTGACAAACGCCTGGTAGCGCCACCCGTCGATCTCCTCGAACATCGACAGTTGGGCGCCGGGGTGGGGTCGTTCGCGGCGGACGATGACCCGCATCCCGTCTGGCCACTTGGCGAGCATCCCGGGAGCGAGAAATCCGGTCAGCTCGGCAACCTCGGCCCCGTCCCGGATGTCACCGGAGGGATTGAGCGCCGGTCCCCACGCGCCCTCGGGGCAGGTCACGATGGCCCGGCGAATCGGGGCGGTGATGGAGAACCCGACCGAGTACTCCACCCGTCGACCACGGACGCGGTTCTGCTCGGTGATCCAATCCAACAGGTCGTGAGAGGCGCCGGCGCCGTCCGAGCGGATCAGCAGGTCACGCCGGTGAGCAGCGGGGATCTGCGCGATTGCCTGGCCCAGGACGTCGATGTGGTCGGCAGCGGTGTTGGAGCCAGCATTGCCCGGGCGCAAGCTCGCGGCGAGAAACTCTTCTGTGTTGTCGCACCACACGCCGATCGGGTGGTAGCCGAACGTGCGCTTATACGTCGGAGCTGCATGTTCCTTCTCGCTGTGGGTGACCACGATGGTGGCATCCACATCGAGCACGACCGTCGATCCCAGATCCCGCCCCGCACACGCCGATGCGGGCACCCCGCCGGGCAGGCGGGACCACACGTGCCGCCGGGTGCGGGCACGCGCGACCTGGATCTTCTTGCGCTTGCCGGCAGTGACCTCATCGAGCGTGCGCCACACCGTCGGCGCCGACGCCACTGGGCCCAGGGCCCCGGACTGGTGGCGCAGGACGCCGATGTCGGAGATGGACTCGCCGCCATCGGCGAGCATCACCGCGGTATCGATCAGCACACGGCCGCGGTCGTGGATCGGGATAAATTGTCGGCGAGCCATGGCCCCTGACAGCTCGGCGGTCAGACCGACCTGATCAGCCAGAAGCCGAGGCGCGATGGCCCCGGCGTGGGCGATCACCCCGACACCATCAGCAGTAACGGACAGACCGGCCGACCACGAAGTACGCTTCACCTACCGAGTGCTTTCTGCTGGAGAACATGGAACCTTAGACAAGTCCCAGTTTCCCCTGTTCAGGAAGCACTTCGGTCTATTTTCGCCCAGCGATCCGCAGATCCCCGTGAATCACCGGGGCTAGGATCTGGCCAGTGGCCAGACCTTCCGCACACGCGGGAGACGCTAGTCACCCGCACCGATCCGCGCCGAGGAGACCCGTTCACCGTGCTTCAGAACTCCCCCCGCTGGAAAGAGGTCTCCCGCTCGGCCTTCGAGCACGAGAAGCAGGGACTGGCTCTGCTCGCGAACGCCGTGCCGGACTCCGCGCCCTACCGGGTGTGGGCCAACTTCGAGTTCCAGGACGGCCACGGCCAGTGGCACGAGGTCGACGCGCTGGTGGTGGGCCAGTCCCGCATCCACCTGCTCGAGCTCAAGTCGTACCACGGCAGGATCGGCGGCGACGAGCACCGCTGGGTGACCGACCGTAACGGCCGCGTGGACAGCATGCGCTCGCCCATGGTCGCCACCCGGCGCAAGGCGCAGCGATTCAAGTCCAAACTCGAGCAGGCGATCAGCCAAATAGCGCGGGACCAGGACGAGGACCCGCAGATCAGGCAGGTCGCCGCTGCCGTCGGCCGCCTGCCGTGGATTCAGGAGGCGGTGTTCCTCCACGACCCCGGGGTCGTCTCGCACCTCGCGGCGGACAAGGCCCACAACATCTTCGGAGTGGACCCTGCGGATTTCCCCGACCGCGAGGTGCGCACCAACCTCCCGCCGATCGCCGACCGCGTCCAGGAACCGGTGGGGCGCGAACGGATCAGCGAGGCACTGAGCATGCTCATCGCGCTGGCCATGCGCAAGATCGCGGGGATCACCGTGCGCGATCACCTGGCCGGCTCGTACCTCCTGCACGACCGCGTCGACTCCCCCGACCCGCGCTTCCACGAATGGGACGGCGAACACCGGGAGACCCACGAGCCGATCCGCGCGCGGGTGCTCAATGTGGCGGCGGCCGCCACGGAGGGCGAGCAGATCCGGATGCGCAGGACGCTGCGCCGGGAGTACGAGCTGCTGTCGGGGTTGGGAAACGAGCACATCGTGGCCCCCCGCTCGATGGAGACGCTGCGCGGCACCTCGGACGAGGTGGTGATCTACCCGGCGCTGCCGGACCATCGACCGTTGGACGTGGCGCTGCCGGGGGCCAAACTCTCGGCGAGGGAGCGCGTGGAGATCGTCCGCCAGGTCGCGGACGCGCTGCTGTACGCCCACCGGCACCAGGTGGCGCACCGGGGTCTCGACCCGACCACCGTCCTGCTCGACACCCGACTGCTCTCCACCCGGCCGGTCGACGCGTACGGCCGCATCGAGGTGAAGGTCGACGGCTGGTCCGGCGCGGGGACCTCCGAGGCCTCAGGAACGGTCCTGGGTGCCACCGGCTCTGCCACGTCGATGCCGGGCGACGAGCTGTCAGGCCGCGTCTACCTGGCACCGGAGGCGGCGGGCGTCCACACACCGGACCGCATGGCGGCGGATCTGTTCTCCCTCGGTGCGCTGGCGTACTACATCCTCACTGGCGGCCATGCCCCCGCCACGGACCGCTCGTCGCTGCTCGACCGGCTGGAGCGCGACCGCGGCCTGGACATGTCCGCGGTGACGAGCGAGTTCGATCAGGGCCTGCGCGCGCTCGTCATGGACGCCACTTCGGCGACGGTCGACACGCGCAACACCAAGTTCGGGGTCTCGGATTCCACACAGGGACTCTCCCCGGTGATCGGCTTCGAGCGGCGCCTGGCAGAGGCCGCACGACCGGCCACTCCGCAGCCCGCCGCCGAGCAGATGGACGCGCTGCGCCCGATGATCGACGGAGTGCTCGAGGGCCGGTTCGTCATCAAGAAGGTCCTGGGCTCGGGGTCCACGGCGGTGGGCCTGCAGGTGGAGGATCTCACCGACGATTCCGGTCCGCCCACCAAGGTCCTCAAGGTGGCGCGGGACGAGCGCGCCGCGGAGCGCTTGGCCGCGGAGTCGGAGGTCTTGCGCTCGCTCGGCCAGGGGCTGCCGGCCAAGTACTCCTCTCTGTTCGTAGCGCTGCTCGAGGGCCCGATGGTCGTCCATGACCGGCGCACGTGCCTGGTGCTCACGGACTGCGGGGACGTCTCACTGGCGAGCATGCTGCAGCTCGGCCGGATCTCCCAGGACCGGTTCTGGAAGTTCGCCATCAACCTGGCGGACATGCTGGTCGCCCTGGAGGCGGCGGGGGTCGCGCACCGGGACATCAAGCCCGCCAACCTCGGGATCGTGGGACGGGGGCGCGGCCAGCACCTGGCCCTGTTCGACTTCTCCGCCTCCCGCGAGTCCCTGCAGCACACCAAGGTGGGCACCGGCGTGTACCGCGATCCGTTCCTGGGCCGGCGGTCGCGGCAGATCGCCGACTCCTCGGCCGAGCGGTATTCGGCCGGCGTGGTGTTGTTCGAGATGGCGACGGGTGAGACTCCGACGTACGGGGACGGGGTGAGCGAGCCCTCGCTCACCGACGGTCACGTGGTGATTCCGGCGGAGGCGATGCCTCCCGAGTGGAGTCAGGACGTGGTGGAGCAGATGACGGGGATCTTCACCCGTCTGCTCGATGGGGACAGCGGGGCGCGGTTCGGCTCGGCGCAGGAGTTCCGCGAGGCGCTCGCGGCCGTCGCGGCGTCGGTCACCGCGGGTGACGGGGGGACGACGACGACGAGGGAGCCGGTGACTCCCCGCGATGCCCCCACCCCTGTGACAGCCGTCGCTCTCCCGACGTTGGCGGAGCTGGCGGAGGAACTCCTGCGGGCTGCGGGCAGCTCGCGCAGCTCCGATTACCGGCTGGTGCGGACGATCCTCGGGCGGGGCGAGGGCGCGCCGGCCGATCCGTTTCAGGCCATGTCCCGGTACGCCGAGCCGCTGCGGCTGAGCGTCGGCAGGATCCCGCAACTCACGGGTAAGTTCCCGGCACTGTGGCAATCCTCCCCGGCGCTCACCGAGGCATTCGAGGAGATCCGGGCCGCCACCCGCCGGGAGATCGTGCGCCGCGGCGGGGTGGCGAGCATCCGGCAGATCGCGGGGGCGGTCGAGCAGAGTTTCCCGGCGGAGCAGGGGCACCGCGATTCTGAGCGCCTGCGGCTGGGCGTCCTGCGCATGTTTGACCTGGGCCTGCACCGTGCTGACGCCGCTGGCGGGTCCGAGGTGGAATTGCTGCGGCGCGGGCGCTCCGCTCGGGTGATCGGGATGAGCGTGCACCCGGATTGGGCGCGTCCCCTGGTGGTCGAGCTCAATCGGGCGGCGCACGACCTGCTCGCCGAGCCGGGGGTGCGGCACGTTCCCGCGGAGCTGGTCCACGCGGAGCTGCGGGGGGCGGCCCGGTCGGTGTTCTCGGACGCCGCGGACGCGGAGTCCCGGATCGATCCGCTCACGCTGGCGGAGCTGGCGGTGGCAGGCGACGACGAGTTGGCGCTCACCGCCACGGGTGACCTGTACTCCACCGCGATGGAGCTGCCCGAGCTGCTGGCGCTGACCCTTCCGCGGGCTGCCAGCCAGTTCAACCTGGGCTTGCTCAAGGACCTCATCCGCGCCCGCTTTCCGGAGCTTCGCACCCGCGAGCCGAGGCGTGAGGACGTGGAGGCGGTGCTGGCCGAGCACATGCCGGGGATGGCGTGGGATCCGCAGCACCGGGACTTCCGCTACCCGCAGCAGGCGACCGGGCTGAGCATGGTGCATACCCGGACTCCGTCCGCGTTGGTCACCGACCGTTCCGGCACTGAGGATCCTCTGATCGAGCAACTGGCGCGCGCGGCCTCGAGCCCGGGGTTCGTCTCCGTCTCGGTGCCCTACGGCCGTGGAGACGAGGTCGCAAGCAAGCTGGCTGAGCGCCTGGGCGCTGAGGTGGTGGATCTGTCCGCCGAGGTGCTCGCCAGCGTGGACTCTCTGCTCGAGACCAGCGGCCAGCTGGACAAGCGCGGGGATTTCCTGCGGTTGCCGCCGGAGCAGGTGCGCGGCGTCATGGAGGCCAACGTCACGACGGTGCTCGACAACGTCGATGCCACCGATGGTTCGGCGTTGGTCCTCACGGAGGCTTCGCTGCTCGCCGAGTACTCCCAGCTGTCCCAGCTCGGGCGGTGGACGGATCTCACCGCTCCCCCGCGCCGGCCAGTGGTGTTGGTGACGGGCCGCGCCAAGGACGCCCCGGGCCAGCCGGACCAGGTGGATGGCCGGCCGCTGCCCATCACCAGCGACTCGCAGCTGGTGAGCGTGTAAGCGAGGATCTACTTTCGCTTGCCCAGCGAGGGTGCTCCGCCGGACCGCACGTCGAGTACACCGACGACGTTGTCCGGGCCACGCCTGATCTGGCGGCGCCGCTCCAGGTGTGCATCCAGTAGGAAGGCCAGCTCGAGCTCGGACGGCGCGGACTTCCGGCGACGCATCGCAATGGCGCCCTGAAGCTCCCTGAGGCCTTCTTTTCGGAGCCGGGCCCTTTTTCTGGCGCGCGCGTCGTAACGCACTCCCTGATTGATGAGGAAGCTGTTGTCTGCGTCGCATTCGGCGATAGCGTTCCGGACGCCTTTCGCGGTCGGGTCGCTGCAATGCTTCAAGAGCTTCCGGACCTTGATCCTGGCGGCCTCGATGCGGCCGCGTTCTTTCGCGGGAAGCGACTGCAGACGTTTCGTATCGGCTGCGGAGTCGGGAACCACCGAGATGCGCCCGCCGGCCTTCGGAGAGCCCTTTCCCGTCCCGCCGGCCGCCGCGGCCTGGCGATCTCGGGCCTCGCGGACAGACCTCTTGATTGCCTTTCTGCTCTTCTGGGCGACCGCGCGTTTGGCCACGAGCGCTCGGATTCGCGAACTGTTGGTGGGGACGCCGTCCTCGATGAGGGCGTCGATCCGGGCATCGATCGCGGCGACGGCGCGTTGGCGCTCCTCGTCGGTGTTCATGTCGGAAACACTATCCGGGTCTCGCCGCTCTCACGTGCTTCGTAGGATGGTCGAGGGACTCGCAACGCGCGGGTCCGCGTGTGTGAAAGGCCAGGTGCCAGGTGGCGGGTAAGCGGCGGAAGTCGGCGGAACAGCAGACGCTCACGGACGCGTTGCAGCCGGTGGTACGGGAGCTTGTCGACGACATGCGTACTCGCCTCGCAGCTGACCTGGACAAGACGGCGGAGTGGAAGACCACTCACGCGGCGCTCAAGGAATCCCAGCGGACCGGTGCCACGTGGGCAGACTGGCAGGAAGATCAGCTCACCCAGGCGGCGGTGGGGTGGGTGCTCACGAGTGTCTTCGTGCGGTTCTGCGAGGATAACGACCTGCTGGGGGCGCACCAACGCTGGATCAGTGGGCCAGATGCGGACGGGCGCCGGCGTGCGGTGGACGAGCAGGACCGTTTCTTCTCGGCGAACCTGGACCAGAGCTTCCGTGGCTATCTGCGGCATGCTTTCTCCCAGCTGGAGCGCTCCCCTGCGGCGGCACCCCTGGTGGGCGAGCACGCGGGAATCCACATTGCCGAGCCGACCGACGACGCGGCGCAGCGGTTGGTGGAATTCTGGCGCCAGCCTGATGCGGAGAACGCGACCGTATGGTCCCTGCGCGATCCAGCACTGGATACCCGGTTCTTGGGCGACATGTATCAGGACCTGTCGGAGTACGCCAAGAAGAAATATGCGCTGTTGCAGACACCGGAATTCGTCGAGGAGTTCATCCTTGATCGCACGCTGACCCCGGCGCTGAAGGAGCGCTCCCCTCGTCTTCCGTCGGTCGATGCAGAGGGTCGGACAGAAGCGGTGGACTTTAAGATCATCGATCCCACCTGCGGATCGGGGCACTTCCTTCTCGGTGCATTCGAGCGGATGCTGGACTATTGGCGAGCCGAGGCTCCGGGAATGGAGCCGACCGAGCAGGTGCGCTTGGCGTTGTCTTCCGTCCACGGGGTGGACATCAACCCGTTCGCGGTAGCGATCGCCCAGTTCCGGCTCATGGTGGCAGCACTTCGGGCGACAGGTGGGTCGAGCCTGCTTAACGTGCCCGAGTTGCCGCTTCAGGTTTATGCCGGCGACTCGCTGCTCTGGAGCGAGGACTCTGCCGGGCAGTCCGGATTCGACTATGGAGATCTCACCGTCGATCCCGATGCTGTCGCCAGCGGCACCCACCTATCGACGGAGGACGTGGCGGCGCTGCGGCGGACGCTGGCGCGGGATCAGTACGACGTGGTGGTAGGTAATCCGCCCTACATCACCGTCAAGGACAAGACCCTTAACCAGCGGTATCGGGAGCTGTACGGATACTGCAAGGGCACATACGCGTTGTCGGTTCCGTTTATGGAGCAGTTCCACGCTTTGGCGAAGTCGGGAACGCTCGATCCCTTCCGCTCGGGCTGGATCGGGCAGATCACCTCGAACTCGTTCATGGCGCGCGAGTTCGGCGTCCCGCTCATCGAGGAGTTCTTCCCGCGGGTTGATCTTCTCGAGGTGATCGACACCTCTGGCGCGTACATCCCGGGGCATGGCACGCCAACGGTGACGCTTGTCTCGCGGAATCGTCAACCAGGCGCTGACACCGTCCGTGCTGTACTAGGTATTCAGGGCGAGCCGGGTGCGCCCGAAGACCCGGCACAGGGCCTGGTGTGGCGCAGCATCGTCGAACACGTCGATTCTCCGCACTTTGAAGACCAGTGGATTAGTGTGGACAACCTGCCGCGTGACACGCTCTCGGCTCACCCCTGGTCGTTGCAGGGCGGTGCGGCGGGCGGAGTTGCAGGTCAGATTGAGGCGAACGGTCCCCGTGCCCTGGGTGAATTGGTTGTCCGTATTGGCTTTTACGGTCAGACAAATGCTGATTCTGCATTTCTTACCGATCAAGCTACCGTCAAGCGACTGAGCTTAGAGGATCCCTTTACGAAACAGTTAGTTGTCGGGGATGAAGTTCGTGATCATGCCATCGCGGGATCGACTTTCACTTGGCATCCCTACCGGGCGCCATCTGGGCTCTTAAGGGTCGAAGAGGCTCCAAACTGGCATCGAACTCTATATCGGGCTCGAACCAGCATTGCTAATCGCGCCACCTTCAACAAGCTCCCCTACTATCTAGATAAGAAGCATTGGCACGAATGGCACATGGTGCAAGATCCGAATAAATGGACGCCGCTTTCGATTGCGTTTGCGGAGGTGGCTACGCATAACCATTTTGTGCTGGATCGTGGTGGGAAGGTGTTCAAGCAGACCGCCCCGGTGATCAAGTTGCCGGAGAGGTCGAGCGAGGACGAGCATCTTAAACTGCTTGGGGTGCTGAATTCGTCGACGGCGTGCTTCTGGTTGCGCAATAACTGCTATCCGAAGGGTGGCGACCCGGTTGGCACCTCCGGAGCCCGGGTGAGCAAGGAGAAGTGGTCGGATCGCTATCAATTCAACGGCACCACCGTCGGAGACTTCCCTCTCCCCGCCGGCTCGGTGTTGGAGCGCGCACGGTGCATCGATCTGCTGGCTCAGGAGTTAGCGGCGGTCGCGCCCGCTGCTCTTCTCGAGGGGTCGTCGCCGTCGGCTGAGCTGTTCGCCCGCGGCGAGGTGGATTGGGAACGCATTCGGGGGCTGATGATCGCGGAGCAGGAGGAACTCGACTGGCAGGTGTACCACTTGTACGGGTTCACCGACTCCGACCTGTCGCTCCCGGTGGGTGACGTCCCTGAGTTGGCATTGGGCGAGCGGGCGTTCGAGATCGCCCTGGCCCGCCGCGTTCAGGCCGGTGAGGCCGAAACGGCGTGGTTCGACCGCCACCGCTCGACCCCGGTCACCGAGATCCCAGAACATCTGCCGTCCGGGTATCGGGACGCGGTGCAGCGGCGGCTGGATCTCATCGCCGAGGATCCTTCGCTCGAGCTTCTCGAGCGCCCCGAGTACAAGCGGCGCTGGTCCTCTGTGCCCTGGACTGACCGGGTCCGATCGGCACTCGAATCCTGGATCTTGGACAGGCTGGAGAACCCTGAGCTGTGGAAGGACCCCAACGGGTATCCGCAGCCGCAATCGGTGCGTCAGCTCGCCGCGAAGGTCGAGACCGCTCCGCAGTTGGCTGGAGTTTCCGAAGCGCTCGAGCTGTGGTCGACCAAGCGGCAGGCCGGCGTGCTCGCCAACCTCGTGGCGCTGTTGGCGGACGAGGCAGTGCCGTACCTGGCAGGGCTGCGGCTCAAGGACTCGGGCTTGCGCAAGTTCGCCGAATGGCAGGTCACCTGGGACGCCCAGCGCGCCGAGGACCGCGGCGAGATCACCACCGCCCAGGTGCCGGTGCCACCCAAGTACACCTCCGCGGACTTCCGCAAGACCTCCTACTGGCAGGCCCGCGGCAAGCTCGACGTGCCCAAGGAACGGTTCGTTTCCTACCCCGGGGCCTCGGGCCCGGACGACCCCACCGCAATGCTGGGCTGGGCGGGCTGGGACCACGCCGAGCAAGGCATCGCCCTGGTGTCGTTGTACGACGACCGCAAGGACGACACCGACCCCGCCCAACTCGTCCCTCTGGTCGCCGGGCTGGCCGAGCTCATGCCGTGGATCCGCCAGTGGCACTCGGGCATGGATGCCCACTCCGGAATCGACTGGGCCGACTATCTCGGCGGACAGCTCACCTCGCTCGCAGAGCGCACCGGCGTCGCGATCGCCGACCTGTCCGACTGGCGCCCCGCCCCTGCGACCCGCGGCCGCAGGCGCGTCGCAGCCGCAGCTACTACACCCGATAAGGAAAGCTAGAGTTCATGGCCTTCACCCCTCCCGGCGCGACGGCAGGGTCGGGCACTAGCCCCACCCTGCGTGACGTCTTCTCGATCCCCGAGCACTCGGGAACCTCGACGTTCGTCCTTCAACTCTCCGACGCCGTCACCCGAGACGAACTCGGAACCACGCTGGCAGAGTACGTGGTGACCCCGTCCATCGGCGACGCCTTTGATGAGGCGCTCGCCCTGGTCGACAGCGCCCTGGCCACCGGGGAGAACAAGGGTGCCTTCCTCAAGGGCTCCTTCGGCTCCGGCAAGTCGCACTTCATGGCGGTGCTGCTCGCCCTGCTCACCGGCGACCCCCGCGCCCGCGCGATTGCCGAACTCCAGCAGCACATCGCCGACCACCCGCGGGCCACGTCTAGCAAGATCCTCGCGCTGCCCTTCCATTTCCTGGGCTCGAACTCCATCGAGGACACCCTCTTCGCGGCGTACCTCTCGCACCTGAACCGGCTCCACCCGGGAGTCACCCCGCCGGTACTCCACATGGCTGACGGGCTGCTCGAGAACGCCGAACAGATACGGGCCGAGGTCGGCGACGAGCGATTTTTTGCACGCCTGGCCACTGCCACCACCGGACCCGGCGGCGTCACGTCGTCGTCGTCATCCACTCCCGGCGGCCTCGACCTGGCCGCGCTCGGCGGCGCCACCGCCACCACCTGGGACCGCGACTCCTACGACCGCGCCCGACACCCCGCCGCGTCCCGCGCCGAGCGGGACGCGCTGGTCTCCGCGCTCGGCCAGACGTGGATCACCTCCGCCCACACCAACACCGACTGGCTGCACCTGCCCGAGGGGCTGTCCGCGATCGCCGCGCACGCCAAGACCCTCGGTTACGAGGCCGTGGTCCTGCTGCTCGACGAGCTGATCCTGTGGCTCACCTTCCACTTCTCCAATCGCGAGTTCTTCGGCCGCGAGATTCAGAAGCTCACCGGGTTCGTCGAATCCGACCAGGGCCGCATGGCCGTGCCGATCGTCAGCTTTATCGCCCGCCAGCACGACCTCAAGGCGTGGAAGGACTCGTCGATCGAGGCCGGCGAGGCCACCAAGATCCGCGAGCAGGCCATCGCCCACCAGGAAGGCCGCTTCTCGGGCATCGCGCTCGGCTCGGCCAACCTGCCGCAGATCGCCCATCGCCGGCTCCTCACCCCCAAGAACGCCGCGGCGGTCGAGGCGCTCGAGGCCTCGTTCCAGCGCCTGCACCTGTCCCCGGCCGTCAAGCCCGTCCTGCTGGACAAGGTCAACACTGACGACCAGCACCGCGGAGCCACCGAGGAGCAGTTCCGCCTTACCTACCCCTTTAGCCCGGTCCTCATTGACACCCTCGTCCACCTGTCCACCGCCATGCAGCGCGACCGCACCGCGCTCAAGGTGATGGAGTCGATGCTCGTCGACCTGGCCGACTCCATGACCGTCGACCAGGTGATCCCCGTGGGCGAGGTGTTCGACTACATCATCGACGGGACCGGCAACGGTGGCGCCGACGAGGCGGTGGCTGCCCGGTTCCGCACCGCACGCACCCTGTGGCACGACAAGCTCCGGCCCGCCGTCCTGGCCCAGTTCCCCGACGCCGACCCGAGCGTGCGGGACCTGGACCAGCCCAAGGGGGTGCGCGCCCAGCTCCGCCTGGCTAAGACCCTGCTGCTGTCCGCCCTCGCGCCCGAGGTGCCCGGGCTCAAGGCGCTCACCGCCAGCAGGCTCGCCCACCTCAACCACGGGGAGCTCGTCTCGATCGTCGCCTCTGACGCGCCGACCCGCGCGCTCGCCTCGGTCCGGGAGTGGAACACCTCGGTTCCCGAGATCACCGTGGGGACCGACAGCCACGATCCGCTGATCTCCATCACGCTGGAAGAACTGCCCTTCGACGAGATCCTCGAGCGCGCCCGCGGCGAGGACACCTTCTCGCGGCGCCGGGAACGTCTGTGGTCGATGCTGCAGGAGGAGTTCGGCATCGCGGCCATCGACGCGCAGGCCGACGGCGCGCGCTCCACCCGAATCACCTGGCGCGGAACGAACCGGACCGTCGAGATTGTTCGTGGCAACGTCCGTGACCCAGGTTCCGTGCCCGACACCCTCTTGGCGCCCGTCGAACCCGGGGCGCTGCGGGTGATCGTGGACTTGCCCTTCGACGAGGAGGGACACGGCGTCTCCGAGGATCACGCTCGCCTGGACCGCCTGCGAACCGAAGGCCACGACCACTTCACCCTGGCCTGGCTGCCGGCGTTCCTCGACCGCAAGCAGATGGACGACCTGGGCAAGCTCGTCACCATGGACTGGGTTCTGCAGTCCGAGAAGTGGCTCGGTTACACCAGCTACCTCGCCGACGGCGACCGCGAACGCGTCCGCCAGGTCATGGTGACCCAGCGCAATCAGCTCGCCGGGCAGCTCGCCGCCATCCTGCGCAAGATGTACGGCATCGCCGAGGGGGCGGTGTTCCCCGAGGGGCAGCCGCCCGTCCGCTCGTTGAGTTCCTCCGTAGTGGTCCAGCGGCCCGTCGGCGCGTCCCTGCGCGAGGCCGCTAGGCGGCTCTACGACCAGGCGTTTGACCAGCGCTACCCCGACCACCCGCCGTTCGACACCACCAGCGCGCTCACGCAAAAGGACTTCGCGGTCTCGCTGGAGGTGCTGCGCCGGTCCGACGCCCGCGAGGACGGCCGCGCCGCGTTTGTCGCCGCCGAGCGCAAGTCCGTGCAGCTCGTGCTGGGCGGTCTTCGGGTGGCCGACGTCCACGAGTCTCACCTCGTGTTCCCCAGCGCCACCTTTGCCACCCTGGCCGGGCAGATCGACCGCGCGCTCGCCGAGGCGGAGAAATCCGGGCAGGCCGACGGTGTGCTCACGGTGGCGCAGGTCGTAGCGGCCGTGGAGAAGCTCATGCCGCAAGCCGGGCTCAACCGCGACTGCACCACGCTCCTCGCGGCGGCGTGGGCCGAGTCACGCGACCGCAGCTGGTTCACCTATGGGACTCCTGTCGCTGCCCCGGCCTTCAAGGACATCCAACAGTCCCACCAGCTGCGCGAGCCGGTCCTGCCCGAACAGGACGAGTGGGATCGCGCCGTGCAGGCCGCCCAGCACCTCTTCGGCATCCCCGAGCGAGGCCACCTCTCCCCCACCAACCTCACCCACCTGGCGGGCGAGGTGTCGAGCAAGGCGGACGAGTTCAAACAGTCCAGCGAGGACCTGGTTGCGCAGCTGTCCAAGCTTGAGCAGCGTCTGGGGCGAACCGGGGAGGGGCGCCGGCTCCAGCTCGCGCGCCGGCAGACCGAGTTGCTGCAGACGTTGGTGCGCAAGAAGCAGCATCACGGTGAGATCGTCACCGCCCTCGCCTCCGCGGGTGAGGGGCCGGGCAACTACCTCGGTGCCACCACCAACGAGGCGAGCCAGTCCATCACCACCGCCGAGGACGTGGCGGCCGTGGCGCGCAACATCGGGCCGACCCTCGAGACCCTGATCGGTGGGCGGGCCAAGGAGGGGCCCCTCGGGGGTGAGGCCACGCAGATCGTGAAGGACCTGGACAACGGGGTCGACACCCACGAGTTCGTCCAGCATCTGGTCACGTCTGTTCAGAAGTTTGAGAAGCGCGCTCAGGACTGGATCAACAAGGCGATCGTCGGTCCGCCCCCGCCCCCGCCCCCGATCCCGACCCCGCCGATTTCGCCGCCTCCACCCCCGCTGCCACCTCTTCCGCCGACCGAAGTGGAGATCACCGGCTCCGGTCGACGCCGGACATTCGAGGCGCACGGCAGCCAAGTTGAAGGGGCGATCCACACCGCCCTCGCTGATCTTGGGCGGAGCTACGGGACGGGCACCCGCTTCCGGATCGAGATTGTCGCCGAGGAGCCCGAGACGTGACCACGGCCAGTGCAGGGGTTGCGGGGGGAGCCACCTCGTCGTCGTCGCTCGGTACGGCGACCGCCGCCGACCTCATTCCACTCCTCCACGGCCTCTACCGGGACAAGCAGCACAAGCGCGGTTTGCTGGTGATGCACGCCCGTCCCGAATGGGACGGCACCGAGCTGCGCGTCGACGACCTCGCCGTCCCGGTCCACTGCTGCCGGACGGTGCTGGAGATCCGGGACGTGGTGCGGCACCGGAATGCCCCCGAGGTGCCGTGGCGCGTCGTGCTCACCGACCTCCCCGAGGAGCAGATCCCCCAGGGGGTTAAGGAGCATTTCCAACCGCTCGGGCGCATGCGGGAGCTCGACCCCGTGGGCACCCTGCTCGGGATGTTCTCGGCAGACAAGACCGACGGCCGCATCCCCCGAGGGCGGGACGACGTCCGGGGGCTCACGACCGCGCTGGCCGACCACCGCGACACTCTCGCCCCCACCCCGACTCCGGTCCTCACCGCCGACCACCTCTATGGGGCCATCAGCACGCTCGTACTGGGTCTGGAACAGGACTTCCGGCTCGCGGACCTCCTGGCCTGGAGCGCCACCCCCGACGCCCACGCCGCGTGGGACGAGCTGGCCTCGCGGCTCACATCTCACGTCCGCGCGGGGCTCATCACGTGGCTGTGCCGCACGTTCACGTTGACCGGTCCCGGGATCCGCAGTCTGTGGGCCAAGAGCGGGCCACGAGGGCTCCTGCCCGCCGGCCTGGTAGCAGAGACCCTCCGCACGCCCGACTGGCAGGACACACCCACCGAACTCACCGGAGCGCGGGCCCTGTTCAGCCACCACATCGGCGCCACACTCGGCGACCAGTCCCTGCGCGAATGGGGGTCCGCCGCCGCCAAGGCCGTCCGCACCTCACTGGATCACGGGCAGCCGCTCACCGCCGTACTCGGCGAGGCCCACCGGTTGATCACCGGATTCGAGCAGAACGGTGGCGCCTCCCTCCTCGCCGGATCCACCGTCCTGCCCGGCGCCTTCCAACGACGCCTCGACGTGTACGCCCGCGGCCTGGCCACCACCCTCGACGGAGGGAGCGAGACCGCGTTGCTGCGGGGGCTCGAGACGCTGCGGGCGCACGTCGAAGCCGAGCGCTCCCGGCCCGACGACCTCGAGACCGCCGCCGCGCTGGTCCGGCTCCACCGGTGGAACCGGACCGAGGCCACCGCCGTGGCCGACCGGATGCGTTCTGTCGGTCACGTCGAGGCGATGCGCGCGTACGTTGACGAGCTGAGCTGGGTGGACCGGGCCGTCAACTCGGCGTGGCGTGGATTCACCGCCGATCCCAAGCCCGCGATCGGGCAGTCTGCGGCGGACCCCGACGCGCTCGGTCGTCGCGTCCTCGACCGCACCCTCGCCGTACGACGCGACATCGACCGGACCTTCGCTGCGCTCGTCGGTGCGCGTTTGGCCGACCGCTCCACCGCTGGCGACGCCCTGCTCGTGGAGGACGTGCTGTCCAGGGTCGTCGCGCCCCTGCGGAAGTCCGGGCCGGTCGAGTCCGGTCAACGGAGTGAGCGGGCGCTGCTCGTGGTGGTGATCGATGGACTCTCCGTGGCCGCTGCGCACGGGCTTCTCGAGGACGTGGCAGCCCGTCACGCCACCGTCTGGCAGCGGCTCGACTTGGCCTCCCTCGGACTCGACGTGGCCGCCTCCGCCCTGCCGTCGGTGACCACCGCGTCCCGGACCTCCCTGCTCAGCGGAGAGCTGGCCCTCGGCGGGCAGCAGGAGGAGCGGACCGGATTCGCCGCCCTGTTCCCCGCCCACCCCTCGGTCAGCGACGGGCCGCTGTTCCACAAGGCAGACCTCGACGCGAGCATCGGCGATACCGTCCGCAGCGCCATTTACGACACCGAGCATGTCCCCGTGGTGGGCGCGGTGCTCAACACCGTCGACGACGCCCTCGACCGGTCCGACCCCATCGCCACCACCTGGACCACCTCGCGCATCACCCACCTGGACAAGCTGCTCGACTACGCCCGCGCCGTTGGACGAGACGTGGTCCTGCTCTCCGACCACGGACACGTGGTCGAACGCAGCCGAATCGGCAAGGTCACCGCCGACGGCGCCGTGAGTGCGCGCTGGCGGCCCGCCAGCGGAGCTCCCGCCCAGGACGCCGAGCGAGCCGTGTCCGGGAACCGCGTGCTCGCGCCCGGCACCAGCGGCACACCGCACCACAGCGCGATCCTCGCTGTGGACGAGGACCTGCGCTACACCGGCAAGAAGGCCGGCTACCACGGCGGCGCCTCACCCGCCGAGGTCTGCGCGCCCGTTGCCGTTCTGGTCCAGAGCCTCGACGGGCTCGGAGAGGACTCACCGTTCCCCGCCGGGCCGCCCGTCCAGGACTCGTGGCCCGCGTGGTGGCCGATCTCGACGGCGACGTCGACCAGTGGTGCGGGCGAGGCGACCCCGGGACAAGCGGCTGCTGGACAGGCTGCCGCCGGGCACTCTGGGCGAGGACCCGCGGCCAAGCCCGCCACGCGGCGCAAGGCACCGCAGGACGCCGACCAGGTCTCACTCTTCGACTCCCCAGTCCCGGCCGAGCCCACTGCCTCGCCGGCACCCGCGCCCGCCCGGGCGAAGAGACCCGCCGACACCTTCACCGCCTTGGCCCGCAAGGACTACTTCAAGGAGAGGGTCGAGTCACAGCGGGTCGGGCTCGACCCCGGCGTGCTGGCCGACGCGCTGCGCGCGATTGCAGCGAACAACGGGCGCATGCCCATTGCCGTACTCGCGAGCACTCTCGACCTCAACCCGCTTCGGGTCAGCGGCACCATCGCGAGGATCCAGAAGGTGGTCAACGTCGACGGCATGCCGGTCCTCGAGCGTGAGGACAACGACGTGGTGCTGGCGTCCCAGACCCTCTTTGAACAGTTCGGACTGTAGATGACCGTCTCCCCCGCCCGCCGTACCGCGATCATCGACGCCCTCCGCCGCGGCACCGTCCCCGCCGACGGGCTGGACCAGCTCGCCGTGGGCCTCGACCGACTGGCGCCCGTCCTGGGAGAAGAGCTGGACAAGGTCGCCGGTGGCGCCGCCGTGTTCAAGGCCGTCCGCGGCGAATACGGCTCCGGCAAGACCTTCTTCGCGCGCTGGCTCCAGCAGCAGGCCCTCGACCGCGGGTTCGCCGTGTCCGAGGTCCAGATCTCCGAACTCGAGACGCCCCTGCATCGGCTCGAGACCGTGTACCGGAGGGCCTGCGAAGAACTCCGCACCCCCGCCGTCTCTCGACAGGCATTCCGGGCGGTCCTCGACGACTGGCTCCTCGGAGTGGAAGACGACGCGGCCTCCTCCGGAGCAGACGCCGCGGAGCTGCTCGAGGACAGACTGCGCTCCGTCGCCGATGCTGCGCCCGTGTTCCCTCTCGCCCTGCGCGGGTATCGAGACGCGTTGCTCAACGGTGAGATCGAGGTGGCCGACGGGCTTGCAGCCTGGCTCGGGGGTCAGCGCAACGTTGCCGCGTCTGCTAAACGAGCAGCCGGGGTGAAGGGCGAACTCGACCACTTCCTGGCGATGGGCTTCTTTCAGGGGCTACTCCAGGTGCTCGCCGGCTCCGGACACCGCGGGCTTCTGCTGGTCCTGGATGAGGTCGAGACCCTCCAGCGCATGCGCGGCGACGTCCGGGAGAAGGCGCTCAATGCTCTGCGGCAGTGGATCGACGAGCTCGATTCGGGGCGCTACCCCGGGATGTACCTGCTCATCACCGGGACCAGCGCCTTCTTCGAAGGACAGCAGGGCATCAAGCGACTGCCTCCGCTCGACCAACGGATCGGCGTGAAGTTCGACGCCGACCCCCGATTCGATAATCCCCGGCAACCGCAGATCCGGCTTCAGGCCTTCGATTTCGACCGACTGGTCGAGGTCGGGTCGCGCGTGCGTGACCTCTACGCGGTCGGCCTCGACCCCGCCGTCGCCCAGCGGGTCACCACCCTCGTCGACGACGCCTACCTGCGCGTGCTCGCCGAGTCCGTGGCGGGAAAACTCGGCGGCCAGGTGGGGATCGCACCCCGCCAGTACCTGCGGATGCTCGTCGACTGCCTGGATCGCGTCGAGATGTTCCCTGACTTCCTCCCGCGGCAGCACTTCACCCCGACGCTCGAGGCGTCCGACCTCAGTCAGAGTGAACGGTCCGCGGTGGCGGCCTCGTCGTCGTCCCCCATCGATGACCCCGACGCCATCGAGCTCTAGATGGACCACCGCGCCCCGCAGGGCTTCCCCGCGCTGCACCCGCTACTGCAGCACCACGTGGTCAACTCCCTCGGCTGGCCCGGCTTGCGGCCACTGCAGGAGGAGTCCGTCCGGCCGCTCATCGACGGCGAGGACGCCCTACTGCTCGCGCCGACCGCCGGCGGCAAGACCGAGGCCGCCGTATTCCCCGTCCTCACCCGCATGGCCCACGAGGACTGGGCCGGGCTGACCGTCCTGTACGTGACCCCGCTCAAGGCGCTGCTCAACAACCTCGCCGTGCGACTGGTCGACTACACCGCGTGGATGGGTCGCCGCGTCGAGGTATGGCACGGAGACGTCGGCGAGAGCGCCCGCAGAGCCATCCGGGCTGACCCGCCGGACATCCTGCTCACCACGCCCGAATCCATCGAGGCGATGCTCGCCTCCACCAAGACCGACCACCGCACGCTGTTCGCGAACCTGCACACCGTGGTGATCGACGAGGTACATGCCTTTGCCGGCGACGACCGCGGATGGCACCTGTCCGCCGTCCTCTCGCGTCTCGAGCACCTGGTCGGGCGGCCGCTGCAGCGGATCGGGATGAGCGCAACCGTCGGCAACCCCGAGGATCTGCTGCGGTGGTTGCAGGGCGGTGTCGACGGGCGGGCCGGGCGTGTGATCGCGCCGGGCGTTGCCGTGGGTGAGGCGGTCCGGCCTGTCGCCGGTGACGCCGACATCGTCGTGGACGCCGTCGACACTCTCGACTCCGCGGCCGTGCTGCTGTCCAAGCTGTACCGGGGACAGAAACGGCTCGTCTTTGTGGACAGTCGCCGGCAGGCCGAGGAGTTGGCATCCATGCTCCGCGGCTTTGACGTGGACGTGTACCTCTCGCACTCGTCACTCTCCGCCCAGGAGCGGAGGCGGTCCGAGTTGGCGTTCGCCGAAGCGCGTGACTGCGTGATCGTGGCGACTTCGACCCTCGAGCTGGGAATCGACATCGGGGACCTGGACCGCATGATTCAGATCGGCGCCCCCTCCACCGTGTCGAGTTTCCTCCAGCGTCTCGGTCGCACCGGTCGTCGCGCTGGCACCGTCCGCAACTGCCTGTTCATCGCCACCGAACCCCGGCATCTGCTCCGGACACTGGGTCTTCTTCACGCCTGGGGCACGGGATATGTCGAGCCCGTCGTGCCTCCACCGGTCCCGCTGCACTTGGTGGCGCAGCAGATCATGGCGGCGATGCTGCAGGAGGGCGCGCTGCCGCGGTACGGCTGGCAGGACCGTTGGGCGGCCACCCCGTTGATGAGCGCCGAGACCCTCGAGCGTCCCGCCGAGCTGATCGTCGACTTCCTCGTGGAGCGCGGGTACCTCAACGTCGATGGCGGCGCCATGTTCCTCGGGCCCGACGCCGAGAGGGTGTTCGGCCGCCGACACTTCATGGACCTGCTCACCACCTTTGCGATGCCTCGGGAGTTCACCGTCCTGGCCGGTCGGCAGGAGGTGGGCACCGTGGAGTGGCGGGCACTCACCGGCGTCGATGGGCCGATCCACCTGCTTCTCGCGGGGCGGTCGTGGAAGGTCACTGACATCAACTGGCCCAGGCATCGGGTGCAGGTGGAGCCCGCCGCGGGCGGCGGCAGAGCACGGTACGGGTTCGGGGGCGCCGACATCGGTCGGCAGGTCGCGCAGGGCATGCGCGCTGTGCTGCTGGGAGAGCTCCCCGAGCAGATTCGGCTCACCGCCCGCGCCCGCGCCGTACTCGCCGACGACGAGGACCGGTTGCGTCACACGGTGAGCCCACACGGACCTGTGTGGACCACCACGGACAACGTCCGGAAGTGGTGGACCTACGAGGGCAGCGCCGCCAATCGCAGGTATCAGGCGGCGCTCGGGCCGGCGCTGGGTGAGGAACTCGCACCGCAGGGCGGCATGGCCCAGCCCGACGCGATCACGTTGCACGAGGGCATGCCCACCGGGCCTCCAGCGGAGCGGCTCGAGTTCTGGGCGTCCCTACCGGAGAGTGAGCGGCCGCTTCCTGCGGTTCCCGCGACGCTGGTTGACAAGCTCAAGTTCTCGGAGGCGTTGCCCGTGGAGTGGGCGATCGAGGTGATCGCGCGGCGGATGGTGGTGGAGTAGGCACCCGCCGGGCTTCAGACCTGACTTCCACAAGTTTTAGTGTCACCCTGCGTTGATCGCGTCGATGACGGCTCGCGCGGCGTC
>NZ_BAAAQG010000012.1:81625-179818 GCF_039531545.1 Dietzia cercidiphylli | reverse complement strand
CTATCCGATGCTCATACTCGCGCTACCCGATCATCAGAACTCTGCTTTCCGAAGCACGTCCCTAACACCGACGCCGTCGAGCTCCACCGCAGGCTCGCGTACGTGCCCGGGGACGTGGAACTGTGGCCCACCCTCACCGGCGGCGAGGCGATCGACCTGCTCGCCCGGCTGCGCGGTCCGCTCGACAGGCGCCGTCGCGACGCGCTGTGTGAGCGTTTCGACCTGGACCCCACCAAGAAGGCCCGCACCTACTCCAAGGGCAACCGGCAGAAGGTGGCGCTGATCTCCGCGCTGATCTCCGAGGTGGACCTGCTCCTGCTCGACGAACCCACCGCGGGCCTGGACCCCCTCATGGAGGTCGTGTTCCAGGAGGCGATCAGTGAGGTCAAGGCCGCCGGCCGCACGGTCCTGCTCTCCAGTCACATCCTCGCGCAGGTCGAGGCGCTGGCGGACCGCATCTCCATCGTGCGCCAGGGGCGCACCGTCGAGACCGGGAGCCTCGAGGAGCTGCGCCACATGACCCGCACGACGATGGTCGCCCGGACGGACCGACCAGCGGACGAGCTGCGGCGGGTCGAGGGTGTCCACGATGTGGAGATCGACGACGACGAGGTCCGCTTCCAGGTCGACGGGGACAGTGTCGACGAAGCCGTCCGTGCACTCGCTCCACTGGGCGTCCGCTCGCTGGTCGCCCATCCGCCGACCCTCGAGCAGCTGCTCATGCGCCACTACGGCGACGCCGCTGAGAGCGAGCCCGGATCCGAAGCGCGGGGGACAGTGCGATGACCGGCAGCGCCACGACCGGCAGTGCGATGACCGCCACACCCCCCGCCACCCGCGAGCGCGCGCGCACCGCGGGGTCCGGTTCCCCGCTGGCCGGCACCGGCACCCTCGTCCGGTTCTCCCTGCGCCGGGACCGGCTCAAGCTCCCGGCGTGGGTCGGCGGCCTGGGGCTGTTCGTGGTCTACATCGGCGCGGCCCTCCCGCAGCTGGCGCCGACGGAGGACGACCTGGCCGCGGTGGTGCCCCTGTTCACCCAGCCGGTGGGCCGGATGTTCACCGGCCCGGCCTACGGCATGGACGCCCCCACCTTCGAGCGGTTCTTCGCCGCCGGCTACGCCCCGTACCTGTTCCTGCTCGCCGCGCTCATGAACATCATGCTGGTCACCCGGCACACCCGCGTCGAGGAGCAGACCGGCCGCGCCGAGCTGATCCGCGCCAACGTCACCGGCCGACACTCGGCCCTCACCGCGACCCTGATCGTCGCCGCGATCACCAACGCCCTCGCGTGCGTGGTGGTCGCCGGATTGGCGATCGCAGGCGGGTTCGCCCCCCTCGGCTCCCTGCTCATCGGGCTGGGCACCGCGCTCGCGGGGATGGCGTTCGCCGGGATCGCCGCGGTGACCGCGCAGCTCAGCGCCTACTCGCGGGCGGCGGCGGGGATGGCCGGGCTGGTACTCGGGGTCGCCTTCATCCTCCGTGCCCTCGGCGACATGGCGGCCGTCGGGGGAACCGCCCTGTCCTGGGCCTCGCCCCTCGGGTGGGCGGCCCAGACGGCCCCCTACGTGTACGACCGCTGGTGGCCGCTGCTCCCCCTCGTCGTCGTCGCCGTGGTCGGTTCCGCCGCCGCCTACGTCCTCCAGTCACGCCGCGACTTCGGGGCGAGCCTCCTCGCCCCGCGCCCCGGCCCCGCCCACGCCGGCCGGTTCCTCGGACGGCCGGTGGGCCTGGCCGCCCGGCTCCAGCGCGGTTCCCTGCTGGGGTGGGGCGCGGCCGTCGTCGTCCTGGGAACGGTCAACGGCGCGTTCACCGACGCCATGCTCAGCGCGAGCGGGGACATGCCGCAGGCGATGCAGGACATGTTCGGTGCCCAGGGTCTGGTCAACGGCTACGTGGCCTTCCTCGGGTCGTTCGTCGCCGTGCTCGCCGCCGCGTACGTGGTCTACGCGACGCAGTCCCTCCGCGACGAGGAGGGCAGGGGCCGCGCCGACCTGATCCTGGCCACGCCCGTCAGCCGGATCTCGTGGGTGGGCGCCCACCTCGCCGTGGTGGCCTGTGGCGCGGTGCTCATCCTGGCGGTCACCGGGATCTGCACGGCGCTCGCCGCCGCCGTGGTCACCGGAGACACCTCGCTCGTCGGTGGGGTGATCGGCTCGCACCTCGGCGCTACCCCGGCGGTCCTGTTGGTACTGGGGGTCTGCGCGGTGCTCTACGGGTGGGCGCCCCGGTTGACGGCGCCCGTCGGCTGGGCGCTGGTCGCGCTGATGTTCCTGGTGGCCAACTTCGCCGACCTGCTGGACTTCCCCGGGTGGCTGCGGTCGCTCTCGCCACTGCACCATCTCGCCGCCGTCCCGGTGGAGGAGTTCGCTCCGTCGCCGTTCCTGCTGGTCGCCGTGATGGCCGGCGCGCTCGTGGCCGCGGGTCTGGCGGGGTTCAGGCGTCGGCAGGTGGTCTCGGGCTGACGGCACGGCACAGGTCGGTAGGGGTGTCTGTGACGAACACTGAGTTCCCCGATCGGGTTCGACGACACCAACCACCACGACCCTATCCGGGTCCTCCAACTATAGTTGTGATACTCTAACTTTAGTTGGAGAAAGGGTGCGGACTATGCAGCTGAACAAGCCGTTCGCCACGGTGACGCCGACCCTGGACGGCGACGTGCTGGCGGTCTTGGCGAGCGCGGACGTCACGTTCACGGTCAGCCAGGTCCAGCGAATCCTCTCCACCGCGTCAGGGGAGGGCATCCGCAAGGTCCTCAACCGTCTCACTGCCCAGGGCGTGGTGCTGCACGACGAAGTAGGCCGGACCCACACCTACCGCCTCAACGCCGAGCACCTCGCGACCGGGCCGATCATGGAGCTGTCACGGCTGAACGCCACTTTCCTGAGCCGACTCGAACAGCACCTGGGCGAGTGGGGGACGGCACTGCGGTACGGCGCGGTGTTCGGGTCGGCGGCGACGGGGCACATGACGCTGGGGAGCGACATCGACTTGTTCCTGGTGCGCGCGATCGACAACGAGAACGGCGTCTGGGAGCAGCGGGTGACTGAACTCGCCCGGCTAGTTACCGCGTGGACCGGCAATGACGGCCGGATCGTCGAGTTCGCCGAAGACGAGTTCCGCGCTGCGGCCGACGCAAGTGAGCCCCTCCTCGATGACGTGTCGAAGCAGGGCCTGACCGTCGCGGGGAAACGGGCCTGGTTCGTCTCGCAGCTGCGCTCGGCAAGGAGGTCGTGATGGCGGGGCAGCGGAACTGCGATGCGGTAGTCGCCGCGGGGCGCATGTCCAAGGCATCCGAGTTTCTCGACGCCGCGGTTCATCTCGGGGAAGAGATGCCCAACGCCGCCGGGGACCTGTACGTCAACGCGGGCATTGCCGCCTCGGATGTCATCTGCTGCGTGCGCCTCGGCGTGCATTCCAACACCGGCAACCACAGCGAGGCGGTCGCCCTGCTGAAGAAGGCCGACAGCGGATCTGAACGGCACTTGAACACCCTGCTCAACCTGAAGAACAAGGCTGCCTACACGCATCAGGACCTGACCGATGGGGAGTTGAAGAAGATGAGCCGCGCGGCGGATCATTTGGTCGAGGCCGCCAAGCAAGCAGTGGCCGCCCGCGGGTAGTTCCCAGTTCGCTGATTGCGAACGGCGTCGTCGCCAGTCCGGGGTGCGGAACCTGCGCCCGAGCGACCTCTGTGGGGTATCGGACATATCTTCCGCTGCACGGTGGATCCCGCGGTCACCCCCGTCAGCCGAGATTCGTGGGCCACCGCGCGCGCTCTGTCGTCGACGACCAGAGGAGTGTGCCCCGGCCGGGCGTTGATAGCCTCTGCGAGGTGACCAAGACTCGTGGCCGGCCGCGCCGCAACCCCGGGTCGCCGACCGGACTCGGCAGCGAGCAGGACATCCTGCACGCCGCGGGCGAGCTGTTCGTCACCAGAGGCTTCGGCCGGACCAGCACCCGGGCCATCGCGGAGGGTGCGGGGTTGCAGCAGGCCAGCGTCTATCACTGGTTCGGGTCGAAGGACGAGATTCTGCTCCGGCTGGTGCTCGGCACAGTGCTCCCGTCCCATCGGATCGCCGACTGGCTGTTGACCACAGACGCCCCGGGGCACGTCCTGTTGTGGGCGCTGGCGTACGCGGATGCGGGGTTGCTGCACGAGGACCCGCAGAACCTGGGGGTTCTGTACTTCGATCCGGAGCTCGACGGCGACCAGTTCAGCGAGTTCCACGAGGTCCGGGATTCACTGCACGAGGCCTACCGGGTCCTGCTCGAACGCACCACGGGCGAAGCCGCCACTGACGTCGACGTGGCGATGCTCGTCGGCCTGGTGGAGAACGTCATCACCTACCGGCGCCGGACACGGTCGCCGATCCCGGACGACACCCCGGCCCGGGTCGCCGATGCGACGCTGACGCTGGCACGGGTCCCCGAGCTCCTTACCGACGAGACGCGGGCCCGGGGACTCGAGATTCTCGGAGATCCCGACTCCCCGGGCCCGGGGTCTGTCGGGTGACGCCGCTCGCGACGGACGCCCTCGGGCGAGGCTAGGCCCTCGCGGGGACCTCGACTCCCCGGTCCGGTACCGACTCGTCGACCGCGGGTGCCGGCGTGGCCTTCCGCGTGTCGGCCCGGGTGTCGGCGGCGGCCACCGCCACGTAGACCACGAGTGACACGGCCGCGGCGAGGAACGTGGTCCAGCCGTCGACGCTCGTGGTGACCACCTCGTTCGGGATGTACAGCAGGGTGTTCTCCACGCCGTAGATCGTCGGTGTGAGGACGAAGAACCCGAGCCGGACCCCCAGTCCCAGCGCGGCGGAGATCACCAGTGCCCTCGTGCTGACTAACCGTGTCCACAGCGACAGGACGAACGGCGCCACGATACTGGCGCACAGCAGGTCGAAGGTCAGGGTCAGGAGGATCCCGGTGTGGTTCACCCGGAGTGCCACGATCACGCCGATGACGGCGACGGGGACCATCGACCAACGAGAAGCCTGGAGCACGTTCAGGCGCAGCTTCCGCGTGTCGATGACGGTTCCGACCACGATGGACGATGTCGCGAGGAGGATTCCGCTGACCGTGGTGAGCGAGGCGGCCAGCAGGGCAGCGATGACCAGCATCGCGATCGGAACGGGCACCTGATCGGTGAGGAGCTGGAAGAGGATCGGCGACTCGGAGTCGCTGTCCCCGAGCAACCCCGCCCCGGCCACGGCGACCGCGGCCAGCGGGACGCACAGGACCACGGTTCCGGCGGCGGCGATCAGGCTCGCCGACCTGGCCCCCCGGGCCGTCTTCGCGGAGGACACGCGCTGGATGAGGTCGATGGCCACCAGGTTGCCGAAGCCCAGGGCGAAGAACGTCGCCCAGTTGATGGCCGCACCCGCGGCGGGTGCCGTCAACTGCTCGAGATCCGAGATGCCGAGCCCCTCCGGCGCCGCGTATCCGGGGCCCATGAACATCCAGGCTGTCAGCCCGACGAACCCGACCGCCATGACACCCATGAGGAACAGGCCCGTATACACCGACGCGAACATCCCGCCGACCATCGTGTAGGCGAGTATCGCCAGGGTGACGAACACGATCGCCGCCCAGTAGGGCACTCCGATGAAGTGGTCCATCATGTGACCCAGCGCGACGAGGTTGCCCGCCATGAGGATTCCGAAGCTGGTCACCGTCAGGACGGCCGTCAGGATCTCCCCGGTCCGTCCGAACGTCTGCCGGAAGTATTCGGGCAGCGAGTACAGCTCCCGCTCCCGCACCTTCTCGGCAACGAAAAGCCCCATCAGCAGGAAGGATGCGGCAAGACCCAGCGGCAGTGCGGCACCCGCCCAGAATCCGAATCCGCCCGCGAGGTCCGCCGCGCCGACGGTTGCATTGGAGTCGACGACCTGGGACATCAGGAGGACGGCGACGAGGGGCACGGTCAGCGTCCGCCCCGCGACCGCGAAGTTGCGGTTCTGTCCTCTCACCCTGGTGGAGGACATCAGACCCAGGATGACGAGTAGAACGACAGTTGCTCCGATAGCGACACTGATCATCGCGACTCACCCACCAGGGAGGTCTCGCGACCCAGCGAGTACAGGGGACGCGCGCCCTCCGGGAGTGCGAGATCACCGTCCGCGATCCGTCGCCTCAGGTAGGCGAAACTCTGCGCGGTCTGGGCGAACAGGTGCTCGCCGGCGTGCAGCGGCTCGTAGGTGGAGTCGTTCGAACCGGGGAACGTCAGGGGAGCGACCATCGTGTCGTAGTCGACGGTGAAGAACAGCGGGTACGAATACCGTTCCCTCGAGATCTTCCTGACCCGGTGGGACGTGGCGACGAACGCGCCGTTGGTCCACACCTCCAGCAGGTCCCCGATGTTCACGACGATCGCGTCCTCGCGGTACGGGACCTCGATCCACTCTCCCCGGCCGTTCATCACCTCCAGCCCGGGAGCGGTGGGCTTGAGCAGTGTCAACGCCTCGTAGTCGGTGTGCGCTCCGATCCCGGGGCGGTCCTCGGCGTCGGGGTTGTACGGGTAATGGATCAGCCGCAGCTGCGAGGGCGGCTGGGTCACCGATCCGAGGAACGTGGCGGGGTCGAGGTCGAGGTACCGGGCGAACGCCGCGAGGAGCCGCGACCCGAGTGCGAACACCTCGTCGTAATAGGTCGTCACCGCCTCCCGGAACCCCGGCAGGTCGGGCCACTGGTTCGGCCCGAGCAGGGGGTTGCCGGCCAGATACTCCGGGTGGTCGGCCGGCAGGTCGATGGACAGGTCGTAGGCCTCCTTGAGGTCCGGGGTGGCGCCGGCGAACACCTCCTCCCCGATGGGGACGTATCCGCGGTGGTTGGTGGAGTTGCCGATGTACACCTCCCGCTTGACGGAGTCGGGCTGGGCGAAGAAGCGCTGTGCGGCCTCGTGCATCGCGCGGAACGTCTCATCGGCCACGCCGTGGTTGACGATGAGGAGGAAGCCGACGCCTCGGGCGGCCTCGCCGAGTCGGTCGACGCACTCCGCTGAGGGCCCGCGGGGATCGGCGAGCGTGGACACATCGATGACCGGGATCGACTCGAAGTCGACGCTGGGTCGGTGGGGGTCAGTCATTCTCGGCTCCTGAGTGGGTCGGGCGGGTCGCGCGGGTCGGGTGGATCGGGTCGAAGGACACGGGTGGACCGGAGTGCTCGCCGGCCCGCCAGGAGATGACGAAGCGGCCGTCGGAGTGAGGGGACAGGGAGAAGAGGGGAGGCTCGGGCCCCGACCACGACGAGTACCGCGCGAGCCAGCCCTGAGCGGTCCGTGAACCGATGTGCACCGACGACGGCCGGCCCCCCGCGGGATCAGCGCCCAGCGCGAGACCGAAGCTGTCGCCGACGCAGACGACCAGCGCCTCGGTGCCGTGGTCATCGACCCCCCTGGCCTCCCACACCGGTCCGGGCTCGTCGGGGCGCTGCTCCCACAGCTCGACGTAGTCGAGCTGTCGGCCCACCTCCAGCAGTCCCCACCCCGGCACGTCGAAGAGTTGCCCGATATCGGCGGACCCGAAGGCCTCTCCGGCGGCGATGGCATGGACCCACTCGAATTCGCCGATGGCGGCGTCCGTGCACTGGAGTCGGCCAGCGAAACCCATGTGGAAGTCCCTCGCGCCCGAGTCGTCGGTGGAGAACCTCGCGTCGCAGAACAGTCGGTTCCCCTGGATCCAGACGACGTCGGAGCACTGGTCGGGGGTGGCGTCGCGGGAGTGGAACAGGCGACGCCGGTAGACCGCGGGAGCGGGGCGCAGGGCGGGTTCCATGGAACTCCTCTAAATCGATCACTCGAACGGAATTAGTCAAACGGCGCTGCGTTGCGCCGCTGTTACGTGGGCGTCAAGGGATGAGAAATTGGGCGACCGTCGGAGTCCGGGGGCTGGCCGGGCCGATGTGGGCTGCGCACCTCGTGGCGCGCGCCTTCCCTCGTAGAGTGGCGTCATGAACCTGCTCCTGCAGTCCCTCGGCGTGGGCGCCGTCCCCGACTTCCTCGCCGAGCACGTCAACCGGCCCGCACCCGCTGTGCGCATCGGGTACCTGAACGACGCCGCGAGCCCCTACGCGGGAGCCGGGTTCGTCGCCGCGGAGCGTGCGCAGCTCTCGGACCTGGGGTACGTGCTGACCGACATCACCGTTGCCGGCATCGACGACGCGGGCGAGTTCGCCGGCCTCCTCGACGGGGTCGACGCCCTGTACGCCGCCGGCGGCAACACCTTCGTGCTCATGGCGGCACTGCGCCGACGGGGTGCGGATGCGGTCCTCGTCGAGCGGGTACGGGCGGGGCTGCCCTACATCGGGTCGAGTGCGGGGTCGGTCATCACCGGACCCAGCATCGAACCGGTCAGCCTGATGGACGACCCCTCCGCCGCCCCCGAACTCACCGACCACGCCGGACTCGGTCTGGTCGACACCGTGGTGATCCCCCACGCGGACGGCGCGCTCCCGCCCTACCCGCCCGAACTCGTCGCACGGCTCGTGGAGACCTACGGGAGCACCTACCCGCTGACACTGGTGAACGATGATCAGGCGTTGCTCGTCCAGAACGAGACGGCACGGCTGATCAGTTCGCACTGACCTGAGGCCGGAAGTGACACGTTCTCGACACCGGTAGTGGCTACGATCGCTCATGGCTCGTTGGGCACTGCGCCCGACCGCCGATCCGACTTCCACGACCCCACGGGGATCTCTCCCCACAGAGGACGACCATGCGCATCCCGTTTCTCGATCGCATCCGCGATCGCCGCCGGTATCACCCCGATCTCCGCCTCGCGTCAGTGGTGCTGCCCCCGCGCCTCGTGGGACCGCGGACCCTGCCGGCGGTGCAGAAGATCGGGACACTGCTGCCAGGACTACGGGGAACGGAGACCCACGAACTCGACTCGGGCGCGACGGTGCGGGTCTTCCGTGCCCCAGGTGATCAGTCGTCATCCTCGGCAGGCCTTGTATGGATCCACGGCGGTGGATACGTCGTCGGTTCTGCGGCGCAGGATGACGTGCTCTGCCGGGCTCTGGCGCGGAGCACCGGTGCGACCGTCGTGTCGGTCGACTATCGACTGGCGCCGCGACACCCATTCCCGGCGGCGCTCGACGACTGTCACGCGGCACTCGGATGGCTGGCCGCTCAACCCGGTATCGACACCCGCCGGATCGCCGTCGGCGGCGCGAGCGCCGGCGGTGGGCTCGCAGCCGCGCTCGCGATCCGGGCCCGGGATGAGGGCCCCGTCGCCCCGGTGCTGCAACTGCTCGCGTACCCGATGGTGGACGACCGGACCGACACCCGCGACCGGCGACACCGACTGTGGGACGCACGATCGAATCGGTTCGGCTGGACGAGCTACCTGGGCGGGGCCGACCCGTCCACGGCCTCTCCGGCCCGCCACCCTGATCTGGCCGGGGTCGCTCCGGCGTGGATCGGCGTCGGCACGGTGGATCTGTTCTTCGAGGAGGACAAGGCGTACGCGGATCGTCTGGAGCGAGCCGGAGTGCCCTGCGAGTTCCTCCCGGTTCCGGGCGCGTTCCACGGTTTCGACCTGGTCGTCACCCGCGCCGGGGTCAGTAAGGACTTCTTCCGGGCGCAGTGCGATGCACTACGGCAGGCCTTCGGCGAGTGACGGGGTCGTGACTCAGTCCGACAATCCGGCCACGCTGTACCCCGGATGTGACGCCGCCGGCGACCCGGCCCACTGATCACCACATGACTGGAACGGGCAGCTGGGAGACGGATCGACCACCACCAGGACGACACCGGTCGAGGTTCAGGGGTTCACCTCCTCGCAGTGAGGACCCGGAGTGACTGGTCGAGGGCGTCCGCGGCCCACGGGATGTCCGAGCGGGTGAAGGGCAACGGTGGTCGCAGCTTGAGTACGTTGCCGAACGGGCCCGCGACCGAGGTCGCACACTGCCGCGCGGGCGGTCAGGTACGGATTCTGAGCGACTCGGTCCGCAACCGCGTTCTCACGCGGCCCCGGATCTACACCCAGTCGACCGACAGCGGCGACCTGCGTCCCCACCCGACGGTCTGCAACAACGGCTCGTCCAGCTCGAGGGCGGGGTGTCCCAGACACAGGTACGCCAGGGGCCGGGCCCCGTCGGGCACGGGCACGCTGTCGGAGAGGTGGTCGGGGTCGACGAGGCTCACCCAGCCCATGCCCAGGCCCTCGGCCGTCACGGCCAGCCACAGCAGGGTGATGGCGGCGACCACGCTGTACTCGGTGGCCGCCGGGACGCTCGTGGTCCCCAGGACCGGCCCGGCGGGCGGCCTGTGGCTGACGACCAGCCCGACCGGTGCCTGGAGGATGCCCTCGAGGCGCAGGGAGTCGTAGAGCGCGCGTCGCCGGCCGTCGAATCGCTCGGATTCCGCGCGGCGCACGGTGCGGAATCCCTCGTGGACGGCCTCGCGCACGCCGCGGTCCTCGATCACGGTGACGTGCCAGGGCTGGCTCAGCCCGACACTCGGGGCCACCGCGAAGACCTCGAGGAGTCGATCGATGGTCTCGCGCGGCACCGGGGTGGGGTGGAAGTGCCGGTGGTCGCGGCGGGTGGCGAGGATCCGCCACAGCGCGTCGCGGTCGGGAGCTCCGATTCCGCCTCCGCCTTCGTCGCCGTCGTCGTCGTCGTTTCTCTCACCCCGTGGAGCGGCGGTCATGACCGCACGAACCGCGGACTCCACACCCGCCCCGACTCGGTGACGCGGGTCCCGGACGCGCCCACGATGAGCAGGCACTTCATGTCCACCGAGTCGCAGTCGAGCTCGGCGAGAGTGGTGATGGTCAGGGACTCCTCGGCCCGGCCCACGTCGCGGCCCACCACCACCGGGGTGGCCGGGTCGCGATGCCGGAGGAGGACGTCGCGGGCGGCGGCGACCTGGCGGGTGCGCGAGCGCGAGGCGGGGTTGTAGACCGCCAGGACCAGGTCCGCGGCGGCTATCGCGTCGAGACGACGGGAGATGACCTCCCAGGGCTTGAGCCGGTCGGACAGGCTCATCACGGCGAAGTCCGCGCCGATCGGGGCCCCGGCCCGGGCGGCGACCGCCTGGACGGCGGACACCCCGGGCGCGACCCGCACGTCGATGCGGGAGTACAGCGGGTCCTCGGCGGCCTCGAAGACCGCTGCGGCCATGCCGAACACGCCCGCGTCGCCCCCGGAGACCACCGCCACGCGTTCGCCGGAGCGCGCGAGGTCCAGGGCGAGCCTGGCCCGGTCTACCTCGACGGTGTTGCCCGAGCAGTGCCGGGTGAGCCCGGCGCGCTGGGGGACGCGGTCGACGTAGGGCGCGTACCCGACCACGTGGTCGACGTCGGCGAGCACGCGCTGGGCCTCGGCGGTGAGCCAGTGGTCCGGGCCCGGTCCCAGTCCGACCACGTGCAGCTCCCCGTCCGGGGCGACGTCGCGCACGGTCCCCTCACCCAGTGGCGAGGGGCGCCGCCCGAACGGGTCGACCTGCTGGGAGTCACCCGGGACCACGATGAGCGAGAAGTACGGCACGGTCGCCGGATCGACGTCCCGCACCGGGTGGTGCACCTCGGCGTCGGTCGAGGCGCGTTCGACGTAGACCGCTCCCTCGAGTCGTCCGGCGGCCTCCAATGCGCGGCGCACCGCCGGGAAGTTGCGTCCGAGCTTCATGATGATCGCCCCGTCGGTGTCCGCGAGGCGGCGGGCCAGCTCGGGCTCGGGCAGGGTCCCGGGCAGCACGGTGAGCACGTCCGTCTGGCGGACCAGGGGGGTGGCCGCGGCGGCGGTCGCGGCGGCGAACGCCGGGATGCCGGGCACGATCTCGGTGACGAACCGATCGGCGAGCTTGTCGTGCATGTACATGAAGGAGCCGTAGAACAGCGGGTCCCCCTCGGCCAGCAGGACCACGTCCCGCCCGGCCGCGAGATGGTCGGCCAGGCGTTGCGCGCTGCGATCGTAGAAGTCCGCGATCGCCCCCGCATACCCGCCGGGGTGATCGGTGACGCCCGTGGTCACGGGGTATTCCAGCACCTCCTCGATCGCACCGGCAGGGATCAGACCTGCGGCGATCCGCCTGGCATTGGACTCCTTGCCCCGCCCGGCGTGATAGGCCACCACGTCGGCGTCGCCGATCAGTCGGGCGGCCTTGAGGGTGATCAGCTCGGGGTCCCCGGGACCCACGCCGATCCCGGACAGTCGCCCCGCCTCGCCGGTCGTGCCCGCCGGACCGGCGCTCACTCGGCCACCTGCGCGAGGGCGTTGACGGCGGAGACCGTCATCGCGGACCCGCCGCGTCGCCCGTGGACGGTGACGAAGGGGACGTCGATCCCGTGGTCGTCCGCCAGGCAGGCCAGCGCGGCCTTGGACTCGGCGGCACCGATGAAGCCCACCGGGCACCCGACGATCGCCGCCGGGTGGGGGGCGCCGTCCAGCAGCATTTCGAGCAGGTGGAACAGCGCGGTGGGGGCGTTGCCGATCGCCACCACGGCGCCGTCGAGACGCTCACCCCACAGGGAGAGGGCGGCGGCGGAGCGGGTGGTGCCCATCTGCCGGGCCAGCTCGGGCACGCGGGGATCGGACAGCAGGCACACCACGTCGTTGTTCCGGGGGAGCCGGGACCTGGTGATGCCGGAGGCCACCATGTGGGCGTCGCAGAGGATCGGCGCCCCGGCCTCGAGCGCGGAGCGCGCGGCCCCCACCAGTCCCGGATGCACCTGCAGGTCGTCCACGAGGTCGGTCTGCCCGGTGCCGTGCACCATCCGGACGGCGAGCCGCTCGGCGTCCCGCGGGACGCCCGACAGGTCGGTCTCGCGCCGGATGGTCGCGAACGAGTCGACGTAGATCGCGGGCCCGTCGTCGACGTAGTCGTAGCGGCGTGGCGGCCTGGGGACAGCAGGCATGGGTCCTCCTCGGGGTTCTCGCCCCGGTCAGAAGTCTCAGGCGACGCGTCAGGGAGCGCGTCGATCCCTCGGCCAGTATCTGGCTTGGCGGCCCGTCGAGCGGGCCTCACAGTGGCGGAACCGCCCCGGACTCGCACCGGGTTCCTCGCCGTGGGACAGCGGCGAGTCTACGTGCGCACGGTGAGCACGCCGCGCCACGGGGTGACGATGAGCTCGGTGACGTCGTCGCCGGTGAGGCGATCGATCACGGCGCGGGTGAGGACACCGTCCCCGGCCCCGACATGCTCGATCCTTCCCGAGGAGCCGGGGACCGGTCCGTACGGCAGCGCGGGGATCGGGGTGGGGAGACGCTCATCGCCCGGGCGGGCGGCGGCGAGCGGCACCGGGAGTTCGCGCACGTGCCAGGGCGCGTCGGGGCCGGTACCCCGGGCGGCGGCGAAGTCGCGCGCCAGGTCGAGCAGGCGATCGGCCGCCTCCTCGAGGGGCACCACCGCCGACCAGTCCGCGCCCACCCGGAGTTGCACGGTGTCGGCGTCGAGGGTCGCCAGCCCCAGGTCGCCGGGGCGGTCCACGAGATCGCCGCGGCCGTCGTCGAGGACGAAGAGGAATCGGCCGGACAACCCGGCCAGTCCGGGATCCGCCCGGAGGCCGGCGTCGAGCCGGTCGGTCACGGGCCGGAGGTCGGCCCTCCCGCCGACCAGGCCGGTGAGCGGGGAGACGAGCACGTTGCGGACGAGCTCGTGCGACGGGGCGGGCAGCAGCCCGGTCGCGGCGAGGGCCGTCACGACGTCGTCCGCGAGCCGCCCGTCCCGGCTCATCGGCAGGGCCCGCAGCTGCAGGTTCGCGCGGGTCGTCACGTGCACGTCGTCGTCGCCGTATCTCGCTGCGACCCTGTGCAGCGCGGCGAGGGACTCCGGCGACACGCGCCCTCCGGGTACTCGTAGCCGGACCAGGGCGCCGTCCTCGGCGGGCCACGGGCGCAGCACACCGGGGCACAGGTCGGTGCGGGTGCGGCGGGTCGGTCCGGAAGCTCTCACGGGGCACAGTGTGGCAGCCAGAGGTGGCTCGCGGGGAGCGGGGAGCCGACGGCCGGACATCCGCGGGGGACCGGCGCCGGATAGGCTCGCCGGTGCCGTGGTGCTCGGGAAGCCGGAGGAAAAGCCGGCGCGGCCCTCGCCACTGTAGTCGCGTAAGTCGCGCACCCTCGTCCGTCCCAGAGCGGGGCGGAGACCACTGGGCCCAGGCCCGGGAAGGTCGGTCGCGCGGCGTCGATGCGAAAGCCAGGAGACCGGCCACGGCGTCATGTTCCACGAGGGTTTGGAGAAGAACATGCGCCATGACCGGCGTTCGGCGTCCCCTGAGGACGCCTCGGCACCATCAGATGACGCGGCATCGCCGGAGAACACGGCATCACCGGAGGACACGGCACCGCCTCGGCACTCGAGCCAGCCACCGCGCATCACCCTGCTGTCCACCTCCGACACGGACCTGCTCTCCGCGCGGGCCTCCGGGGCGGACTGGACGCTCGGCAACCCGTCCCGCCTGGACGTCGAGGCGGATCTGCCCGGTCTGCTCGACGGCGCCGACCTGGTGGTGGTCCGGATCCTCGGGTCGCGGCGGTCGTGGGAGCCCGGGTTCGCCGCGGTCATGGCCTCGGGGCGGCCGGTGGTCGTCCTGGGAGGCGAGCAGGCCCCGGACGCCGACCTGATGGAGCTCTCCACCGTCCCGATCGGCATCGCGGCCGAGGCCCACCGCTACCTGGCCGAGGGCGGCGAGCGGAACCTCGCCCAGCTCCACGCCTTCCTGTCGGACACCGTGCTGCTCACCGGGACCGGGTTCGCGCCCCCGGAGAGCGTCCCGGTGTGGGGGATGCCGCCGCGGCCGGGTGCCGCCGATTCCCCCGACTCCCCGGCGAGTGGTCACATACGACGCGATTCCCGGAACGGGACCTGGGAGAACGTGAGCGGAACTGACCAGTCGCCGGGCGTTCCCCGCGTGGACCAGTCGCGGCGCGTTCCCCGCGTGGGAGTGCTCTACTACCGGGCGCACGAGGTGAGCGGGAACTCCGGGTTCGCCCATTCGCTCGCCGACGCGATCGACGCCACCGGGCAGGCCGTCGGCGTGCCCGTGTTCGCCGGGTCCCTGCGATCGGCGCCCGACGAGCTGTTCGACGCACTCGGGACGCTCGACGCGCTGATCGTCACGGTCCTGGCCGCCGGCGGGACCACGCCGGGCGCGGTGAGCGCGGGCGGCGAGGACGAGACGTGGGACGTCGAACGGATCGCCACGCTCGACATCCCGGTCCTGCAGGGACTGTGCCTGACGTGGAGTCGGGAGGACTGGGAGGCCTCCGACGACGGCGTCAACCCGTTGGACTCGGCCAACCAGATCGCGATCCCCGAGTTCGATGGCCGGATCATCACCGCGCCGTTCTCCTTCAAGGAGATCGACGCCGACGGGCTGCCTCGCTACGTCGCCGACCCCGAACGCTGCGCCCGCGTCGCGGGGATCGCGGTCTCGCACGCCCGGCTGCGTCATGTGCCCGCGGCGGACCGCCGGATCGCCCTGGTGCTCTCGGCCTACCCGACCAAGCACTCCCGGATCGGCAACGCGGTCGGCCTGGACACCCCCGTCTCGACCATCCGACTGCTGCGCCGGATGCGCGACGAGGGTTACGACCTGGGCCCCGACGACAGCCCGATCGCCCGGTTCCTCGACGTCGCCGACAGTGGCACCGACAGCACCTACGCCGACGACACCGCCGCCGGCGACGCCCTGATCCACGCCCTGATCGCCGCGGGCGGACAGGACGAGGAGTGGCTGACGAACGCCCAGCTCACCGACAGTCACGTACGGATCTCCACGGACGACTACCTCCGGTGGGCGGCGGACCTGCCCGAGTCGCTGCGCTCGGAGATGGTCGAGGCCTGGGGGCAGGCGCCCGGTCAGCTGTTCGTCAACGACGCCGGCGAGATCGTCCTGGCCACCATCCAGGCCGGCAATGTCGTCCTGCTGATCCAGCCGCCCCGCGGGTTCGGTGAGAACCCGGTGGCGATCTATCACGATCCCGAGCTGGCGCCCTCGCACCACTATCTGGCCGCCTATCGGTGGCTCGCGCGGGGTTTCGGCGCCCACGCGCTGGTCCACATCGGCAAGCACGGTTCGCTGGAGTGGCTGCCGGGCAAGAACGCCGCGCTGTCGGCCGCGTGTGCGACCGACGCGGCGATCGCCGACATGCCGTTGATCTACCCGTTCCTGGTCAACGACCCCGGGGAGGGCGCCCAGGCCAAGCGCCGCGCCCACGCCACGATCGTCGACCACCTGGTGCCGCCGATGGCCCGCGCCGAGTCCTACGGCGACATCGCCCGCCTCGAGCAGCTGCTGGACGAGTACGGCAACATCGCGTCCATGGACCCGGCCAAGCTGCCGGCCATCCGCGCGCAGATCTGGACCCTCATGCGGTCGGCGCACATGCACGAGGACCTGGGCCTGGAGCAGCAGCCCGGGGACGAGGAGTTCGACGACTTCCTGCTCCACGTCGACGGGTGGCTCTGCGAGATCAAGGACGTCCAGATCCGCGACGGACTCCACGTGCTGGGTCAGGCGCCGGACGGCGAGGCCCGGGTAAACCTGGTGCTCGCCATCCTGCGCGCCTCGCAGGTGTGGGGCGGCGAGTTCGGCGCAGTTCCCGGTTTGCGCCGCGCCCTCGGGCTGGGGGAGGACGCCCCGACCCAGGAGGTCGACCGCGTGGAGGCCCGGGCCCGGGCGCTGGTCGAGGACATGGACGCCCGCGGGTGGGACCTCACGGCGGTGCCGCAGGTCCTGACCGCCGCGGGTCTGGATGACGACGACGAGGTCGGCCGCGTCCTGGAGTTCGCCGCCCGCGAGGTGGTGCCGCGTCTGGCCGCCACCGTCGACGAGCTGGATGCGGTGATGCACGCCCTGGACGGCGGGTTCGTGCCCGCCGGACCGTCCGGTTCGCCCCTGCGCGGCCTGGTCAACGTGCTGCCGACCGGCCGCAACTTCTACACCGTGGACCCTCGGGCGATCCCGTCCCGGCTGGCCTGGGAGACCGGCCAGGCGATGGCCGACTCCCTGCTGGACCGCCACGTGGCGGAGACCGGTGAGTACCCGAGCTCGGTGGGACTGTCGATCTGGGGCACCTCGGCCATGCGGACCTCGGGCGACGACGTGGCCGAGGTCCTGGCCCTGCTCGGCGTCCGCCCGGAGTGGGACGAGGCCTCCCGCCGGGTCAACGGTCTCGAGGTGGTCCCGGCCGCCGAGCTCGGTCGCCCGCGCGTGGACGTGACGGTCCGCATCTCGGGCTTCTTCCGGGACGCCTTCCCGCACGTCATCACCATGCTCGACGACGCCGTCCGGATGGTGGCGGACCTCGACGAACCCGCCGAGCAGAACTATGTCGCCGCCCACACTCGCGCGGACCTGGCCGAGCACTCGGACCACCGTCGTGCGACCACCCGCATCTTCGGCTCCGCGCCGGGGTCGTACGGCGCCGGGATCCTGCAGACCATCGAGGCCGGCAACTGGCGGGACGACCGGGACCTGGCCGAGGTCTACACCCGGTGGGGCGGCTTCGCCTACGGCCGCGACCTGGACGGCGTCCCGGCCGCGGACGACATGCGCACCAACTACCGGCGCATCGCGGTGGCCGCCAAGAACATCGACACCCGCGAGCACGACATCGCCGACTCGGACGACTACTTCCAGTACCACGGCGGGATGATCGCGACCGTGCGAGCGCTCACCGGCGCCGAACCCCGCGCCTACGTGGGGGACTCCACCACGCCGGACGCCATCCGCACCCGGTCGCTCGCGGAGGAGACGGTCCGGGTGTTCCGGGCTCGCGTGGTCAACCCCCGGTGGATCGCGGCCATGCAGCGGCACGGCTACAAGGGGGCCTTCGAGCTGGCCGCGACGGTGGACTACCTCTTCGGGTTCGACGCCACCGCAGGGGTCGTGCACGACTGGATGTACGACACGCTGGCCAGGGAGTACGTGCTGGACCAGACCAACCAGGAGTTCCTGCGGCGGTCCAACCCGTGGGCGTTGCGCGGGATGATCGAGCGGCTCTCCGAGGCCGCCGACCGCGGGTTGTGGGCCGAGCCGGACGCCGAGATCATGGACCGGATGCGGCAGGTCTACCTGGACGTCGAGGGCGACCTCGAGGACACCCACGGTGACTGACCGGGTGTCCCGCCTCCCGGCCGGGGAGGCCGGCGGCACCCCGCGCCGCCGGGTGCGGGTGGTGGGGATCGGCTCCGGGGGGCCGGACCAGATCACGGTGGAGGCGATCACGGCCCTGCGGGAGTCCGCCTACGCCGTGGCCGCGGTGAAGGGGGCCTCAGACCCCTTGGTCGATCTCCGTCGGCAGCTACTCGCCCGCCACGCGCCGGGCGTCGAGCTGGTGGGGGTCGCCGATCCGGAGCGGGACCGCTCGTCGCGGTCGACCTCCTCCCACGTCGGGTACCGCGGCGTGGTCCTGGACTGGCACGAGGCCCGGTCCCTGGCGTGGGAGCGGGTGCTGGCGGACCGGCCCGGCGACGTGGCGGTGCCCGTGTGGGGCGACCCCGCCTTCTACGACTCCACGCTGCGGATCGTCGACCGGATCCTCGCCCGTGGCCGGCTCGACTTCGCCGTCGAGGTGATCCCCGGCATCTCCGCTCTACAGGTGTTGGCGGCGCGTCACCGGCTGGTCCTGCACGAGATCGGCGGGACGGTCACCGTGACCACCGGCCGGCGTCTGGCGGAGGTCGTCGCCGGCGGAGCGGACAACGTGGTGGTGATGCTCAACGCGGACCTGCCGCTGGAGGACCTGGCCGACTGGCACATCTGGTGGGGCGGCAACCTCGGCGATGCGGGAGAGTGCCTGCTCGCGGGCAGGGTCGGCGACGTCCTCGGCGAGCTGCGGGGCAATCGTGAGCGGCTCCGCGCGGAGCACGGCTGGGTGATGGACGTGTACCTCCTGCGCCGCCCGGTCGCGGCGGGCTGATACTGTGCCTACACTGGCGCTCCCCCGAGAACAGAGGTGCACTATGGCTTTCCTGAGAAATGCCCTGCGGACCGGCGTCGCGCTCAAGGCCGCCGAGGTGGTCAAGCGTGAGGCGTCCAAGCCGGAGAACCAGCGCAAGGCCCGCGAGTTCGCGGAGAAGATCCGCAACCGCAAGCGCTGACCGCCGCCCGGTCAGATCCAGTCGACGATCTCCACGGGGTCGTCGGCCCCGGCTCCCTCCGGGACCACGGCGAGCGCGGGAGCGCCTGCGAGGTCGGCCAGGTGGGCGGTGCGGACCCGGCCGGAGAGCGCCCATCCGCCGGCCCCGTCGGGGCGGGCCGGCAGGATCCGCGCACGGCCCGGGGCGGAGAGCCGGTCGAGAGCGGTCACCCGGGCCAGGACCGCGGCTCGCTCGCGGCCGGTGAGTGAGTCGACCACCGCGCGGCCAGTGGTGGCGGCCGCGCTCACCGCCGCCAGGGGATTGCCCGGAAGTCCCAGCAGCACGCGGCCGTCGGGCAGCGCCGCCACGATCTGCGAGCCCCCGGGACGGACCCGGACCCCGTCCAGCACGATCGTCGCGCCTGCTCGCTCGAGGGCGGGACGGAGGTGGTCGGCCACCCCGCGGCCGGTCGCGCCGACCAGGACGATGACGTCCACGGTGGGCTGCCCGGGCCCGACCTCGTGTGCGGAACCGGCACCGGTACCAGCCGCGCCGGAGATCAACCGGTCCATGGCATCAATGGTGTCCGGGCAGTGTCCGGGCGGCCCGGCGCAGTCGAACCCCGCCCGCGCGAGGACCCCGCCGAGCAGCGGGCCGACCGTGTCGCGGATCCGGCCCGGCGGCAACGGCGACGGGGTGTCGGCGGGCAGGACTTCGTCGCCCGTCGTCACCACGATCGCGCGCACCGGTCCGCGGACCATGACCGAGGTCAGGCCCGCCGAGAGGGCCGCTGAGGAGAGCGCCGGGTCCAGCGTGACCCCGGCCTCCGCGAGCTCGCGGCCGGCGGCCCAGTCCTCGCCCGCCGGCCGCAGGTCGTCCTGGCCGGCGGCCCCGGGCAAGGCGGTCACGACCGCCGGCCCGGAGCCGTCCCGCGTCACCTCCACGAGCTCGTGGCGGAGCACCCTGTCGCTGCCGACCGGGACGAGTGCGCCGGTCGCGATGGGCGCGGCGGTGCCGGCGACCAGCCCACCGGGCGCACTCGTCCCCGCCCGGAGCGCGGGTCCCGTCAGCCGCCACGGGCCGGGACCGGCCAAGGCGTAGCCGTCCATCGCCGACACCGGTTCGCGCGGCATCGGGTCGGCCGCGACCAGCGGAGCGGCGAGGACGCCCCCGATCGCGGCGAGCGGAGGGCGCGCTGTCGCGGGCAGCGGCACGAGCCCCACGCGCAGGGCGGCTCTCACGTCGGCCAGTGCGATCGGCCCGGAGGCGACCACCTCGGCCCAGGTGTCGACGTCCCGCGCGGGCGCGCCCACTGACACGCGGGTGAGCACCTCGTCGTCGTACAGGGCCCGGACCGGTCGCCCGCCCAGGCCGCCGAACCGCCGCAGGGCGTCCAGTCGCGCGGCGAGGGCGGGGCGGTGCCACACGGCGAGCAGGTACTGGTCACGGCCCCCTGCGTCGACGGCGAGGGCGGCGGCGGGCCGCCCGGTCGATTCGGCGGTGGGCCGCCCGGTGGACTCGGCGGTGGGCCGCCCCAGCGCGGCGACGAGGGCGTGGAGGGTGTCGTCGTCGAGGTCCGGGAGGTCGCAGGCGACGACGACGACGAGGTCCACCCGCTCCGGGAGCGCCGCCAGCCCCGCCGCGATCCCGGCGACGGGACCGGAGTAGGGCGGTTCCTCGCAGGTGTCACCCCCGGGGCCGACCGTGACGACCGCGTCCGACACCGCTGCGGCGGCCCTGACCACGGTCTCGAGCATCGGCCGGCCCGCCACCGCGATCCCCGCCTTGTCGGCGCCGCCGAGTCGGCTCGCGCGGCCCCCGGTCAGGACGATCGCGCCGGCGGCGCCGGTCACGAGTCGGCCACCGCGCGGTGCCGGGCAGCCTCCCCCGCGAGGCGGCTGCGCAGGAAGTCGTCGACGAGCATCTCGATGTCCGCGGCGGTGAACGGTCGCAGTCCGATCATGCGCGCGAGGACCACCGGCCCGGCGAGCTGGGCCACCGCCAGGTCGCGGTCCCCGGGGATCAGGGTTCCGGCGGACTCGGCGGTGGACAGGACGGCGTGCAGGGGGGCGGCGTAGGAGTCCACGACGCCGCGGCGCAGCTCGCCCACCTCGTCGTCGTCCCCGGCACCCCGGCCCATCGCCAGCCATCCCCACATCGACTGCTGGAGCGGGGCGTCCTGGATCAGGCGCGTCATGGACGTGCACAACTGGACGAGTTGATCGCGCACCGGGGCGTCACTCGGAGGCGGCTCCGGCGCCGGCAGCAGGCGCCGGAACGCCGCCGCGATCAGTGAGTCGGTGGAGGGGAAGTTGCGGTACAGCGTGGTCCGGGCGACGCCGGACACGCGGGTGACCGCGTCCACCGTCACCGCCGCGGCACCACCTGACAGGAGCAGGTCCACCGCGGCGTCCAGGAGTTTTCCCCGCGAGCGGGCGCGGCGCGGATCGGTCGGAGACTGCATGGGTCCATTGTGACGGCCCCCGGTGGGATACGGTGTGGTGACCCGACCGATACCGGCGGTATCGTTTCTTCAGATGTCGCCACACCTCCGACCCCAGGGAGCCGAAGTGCTGGAACTGACCACCGGACGGCGCCGCTGGCTGCTGTTCGTCAACATCGTGGCGGTGTCGCTGGTCGTCGCCACGATGTCCGCGCTGTACACCTCCCTGCCGGACATCGCCGTGGCCACCGGGGCAACCCAGGCCCAGCTCACCTGGATCGTCGATTCCTACACGCTGGCGCTCGCCGCGCTCGTGCTCACCGCAGGCGCCCTGGGCGACCGCTTCGGCCGCCGGGCCACCCTCATCGTGGGGCTGGCCCTGTTCACCGTGTCCTCGGCCCTGCCCATCTGGCTGGACTCGCCGCTCTGGGTGATCGTCCTGCGTGCGGTGGCCGGAGTGGGCGCGGCGTTCGTCATGCCCTCCACGCTCTCGCTGCTCACCGCCAGTTTCCCGTCCGAGCGTCGCGGTTCCGCAGTGGGCATGTGGGCCGGGTTCGCGGGTATCGGCGGGATCGTCGGCCTGCTCAGCTCGGGGGTCATGCTGGAGGTGTGGTCGTGGAAGGCGATCTTCGTGGTCTACTCCGGCATCGGTCTGCTGGTGCTCCTGGCCGCCCTCACGATCGGTGAATCCGTGGCGTCCCGGCACGGGCGGCCGGACGTGCTGGGATCCGTGTTCTCGGCGCTGGCGGTCGGTGGCGTCGTCTTCGGCCTCATCGAGGGCGCGCACACGAGTTTCTCCGACCCCCTCGTCGTCGTCACCCTCATCGTGGCCGCGGTGAGCCTGCTGGCCTTCGTCCTGGTCGAACTCCGTGCCACCGATCCCCTTCTCGACGTGCGGTACTTCCGCCGGCGGGGCTTCGCCACGGGTTCCATCTCCGTCGGGATGCAGTTCCTGACGATCTTCGGGTTCTTCCTGCTGATCGTGCAGTACCTGCAGTTGGTCAAGGGGTACGACCCGATCGCCGCCTCCCTGGCGTTGGCTCCGATGGCGCTGCCGGTCCTGCTCTTCTCACTGGTCTCGCCCCGCATCACCGCCGTGGTCGGACTGCGGGTCGTCTCCGTGGTGGGCGTCGGCGCGATCGCGGCCGGGATGATCCTGCTCTCCCGGCTGGGTGTCGACTCCACGTACTGGGACATCATGTGGCCGATGCTCGCGGCGGGCGTGGGTCTGGGGCTCTCGACGGCGCCGGCGACCTCGGCGATCGTCTCCGACATCTCCGTCGACGAACAGGGGGTGGCCGCCGCCGTCAACGACGCGATGCGCGAGGTGGGAGCCGCGATCGGCATCGCGCTCTCGGGCAGCATCCTGGCCGGCCGCTACGCCACCGGGATCGTCGACGTCCTGCCCGGCGTGCCCGAGTCCGGGCGTCAGGCGGTGGAGAGCTCGTTCGCCGGCGCGGTGGAGTTCGTCGCCGTGGCCGGGCCGGCGCTCCAGGGGATAGTCGACGCCGCCGCCGACGTCTTCGTGACCGGGATCTCCGACGCACTGTTCGCGCTGGGGCTGGTCGCGGCGGGCGCTGCGGTGGTGCTGCTGTTCGTGGCCCCCGGGCGGGGTTACGTCCCCCACGGCGAATCGGAGACGGGGGATGCGGCTGCGGCTGCGGCTGCTGCTGCTACTACGGGGGACGCCGGGGTCGCCGGCGGTTCCGAACCCGCCTCGATGGCATCCGCTTCCGCGCCTGCCCGCAACCGGGGGACCCGCCCCCGACCATGAACACGCGCGTGCGCGGTGGTGCACGCGAGAGTGCAGCGGCTGAGGCGTACGGCGGGCGCACGAGCGGATGCACAGATGCGCGGCGTGCCGCTGCGCTCGCTAGCGCTCGCTCCGCGGCTCGAACCGGGCTCCGCCCGTGCGCCGGTTACTCGCCGCTGCGCTCGCTAGCGCTCGCTCCGCGGCTCGAACCGGACGGTCACCGCCTTGAAACCGGGCGTGTTGGACTCCCGTGCCACGTTCTGACGGTGGACCAGGTTGTTGGCCTCGGGGAAGTAGGCCGCGCAGCAGCCGCGGGCCGTCGGGTAGGACACCAGCCGGAACTCCTCCGCCCGACGCTCGCTTGTCACGCCGTCCGAGCCGGTGAACACACTCACCACGTCGACCAGCTGGCGGTCCGCGAGGCCCAGGTCGCGCAGGTCATCCGGGTTCACGAGGATCACCCGGCGCCCCTCGGAGATGCCCCGGTAGCGGTCGTCGAGACCGTAGAAGGTGGTGTTGTACTGGTCGTGGGACCGCATGGTCTGCAGGATCAGGTGCCCGGCCGGGGCCTCGAGCCACTCGAGCGGTGACACCGTGAAGTGCGCGCGCCCGGACGGGGTGGCGAAGGACCGGGTGTCGCGCGGTGGATTGGGCAGCACGAACCCGGACTTCTGCCGCACCCGCCGGTTGTAGTCGGTGAAGCCGGGGATCACCCGCGCGATGTGGTCGCGGATCACGTCGTAGTCCTCCGCCATCGCGCGCCACCCCACCGGGTGGTCGTGACCGAGGATCGCCTCCGCCATGCCCGCGACGATCTGCGGTTCGCTGAGCAACTGCTCCGACACCGGCTCCAGCCGCCCCTGGGACGAGCGGATCACCGACATCGAGTCCTCCACTGAGACGAACTGTGCCCCCCCGGGGTGGCGGTCGTCGCGGTCCGTCCGCCCGAGAGTCGGGAGGATGAGCGACGTCTGCCCGTGGACCACGTGGGAGCGGTTGGGCTTGGTCGACACGTGGACGGTCAGCCCGGTGCGTTGCATCCCCTTCTCGAGGACGTCGGTGTCCGAACAGGCCTTGGCGAAGTTGCCGCCCATGGAGACGAACACGTCCACGTCACCGCGCTCGAACGCCTCGAGCGTCTCGGTCGAGTCGTAGCCGTGCTCACGCGGCGAGGTGATGCCGAACTCGTCGTCGAGCCCGTCCAACAACCTCGCGCCCGGCTTCTCCCAGATCCCCATGGTCCGGTCGCCCTGCACGTTCGAGTGGCCGCGGACCGGGCAGGCGCCGGCGCCGGGTTTGCCGAAGTTGCCCTGCAGCAGCAGGACGTTGACGATCTCGCGCAGGGTGTCCACCGAGTGGGGCTGCTGCGTGAGTCCCAGAGCCCAGCAGATGATCGTGCCCCGCGAGTGCACGAGCAGCGTCGCCAGTCGCTCGATCTGGTCGCGGCGCAGACCCGTGGCCCGCTCGGTGGTCTCCCAGTCAAGCTCGGCACGCGCGGCGGCGTAGTCCCGGAAGCCCTCGGTGCACGTGTCCACGAAGTCGCGGTCCACGACCGTGCCGGGCGCGGCCTCCTCGGCCCGGAGCAGCAGGTGGCCCAGGGCCTGGAACAGCGCGAGGTCGCCACCCACCTTGATCTGCAGGAAGTCATCCGAGACGGTCTCGCCCCCGCCCTCGACCAGGCTCTTGGCGATCCCGGTGGGGGACTGCGGATCGGCGAACCCCAGCAGTCCGGCCTCGGGCAACGGGTTGACCGCCACCACGTGGGCCCCGCGCCGCCGGGCGTCGGTGAGGGTGGAGAGCATCCGTGGGTGGTTGGTGCCGGGATTCTGTCCGACGACGAGGATGACGTCCGCGTGATCGAAGTCCTCGAGCGAGACAGTCCCCTTGCCGATGCCGATCGTGGGCGTCATGGCCGACCCGGAGGACTCGTGGCACATGTTGGAGCAGTCGGGCAGGTTGTTGGTGCCGATGGACCGCGCGAGAAGTTGGTACATGAACGCGGTCTCGTTGGCCGTCCGACCGGAGGTGTAGAACACGCAGCGGTCGGGCGAGGTGGCGGTGACGTGCTCGGCCATGAGCGCGAACGCCTCCCGCCAGCCGATCGGAGAGTAGTGCTCGTCGCCGGGCCTGAGCACCACCGGCTCGGTGATCCGGCCCTGGTTGCCCAGCCAGTACTCGGTCTTGTCCCGCAGCTCGCGGATCGGGTGGGCGGCCCACCACTCGGGGGTCACCGTCCGGGTCGTGGACTCCTCGGCCACCGCCTTGGCGCCGTTCTCGCAGAACTCCGCCGGCTTGCGCGGACCGGTGATGGACTCGGGCCAGGCGCACCCGGGGCAGTCCGTGCCGCCGCGGTGGTTGAGGCGTGCCAACGCCCGAGCCGTCCGGGTCGCCCCGGCCTGCGAGATCCCCCGCTCGAGCGCCACCGAGACGGCCTTGAGCCCCGCCGCGCTGGTCTCGGGTTCGCCGACCCGCAGGTCGGCCTCGTCGATGTCGGCGACGGGCGCGGACCGACGGATGCGGGGGACGAGGCTCATGGACCCATTGTGCGCCGGAACACACCGCGCCGCAGCCGCGGCCCGGGAGTGCGCGCGGTGCCGGATCAGTCGGCGACGCGCTCCGGATGGGTGTAGACGGTCGCGCGGTCGCCCCTGCTGAACCCGACCAGCGTCACCCCGGTCTCGGCGGCCAGGTCCACGGCCAACGACGAGGGGGCGCTGACCGCGGAGATCACCGGGATCCCCGCCATGGACGTCTTCTGCACGAGTTCGAACGAGGCACGCCCGGAGACCTGCAGGATCGTCTCCCGCAGCGGGAGCCGGCCCTCGCGCAGGGCCCAACCCACCACCTTGTCCACCGCGTTGTGCCGACCGACGTCCTCGCGCAGACAGAGCAGGTCGCCGTCGGGGGAGAACAGGGCCGCCGCGTGGACCCCGCCGGTGCGGCCGAAGACGATCTGGCCCTCGCGGAGCCGGTCGGGAAGGGAGAGCAGGACCGCAGCCCCGACCAGGGGGGTGGCCGGCTCGGCGGGGAAGTGGGTCGCCTTGCGCACCTCCGCGACCGAGTCGACGCCGCACACCCCGCAGGAGCTGGTCATGGCGGTCGCGCGGACGGACCGGGGCTCCGGGACATCCGGGGACAGGGTCACGGTGAGGGTGTTGTAGTCCTGCTCGGTGCGGCCGCTCACGGTGGTGCAGTAGCAGATCTCGGGGAGGTGGTCGCGGTGCCAGATCGCCCCCTCCGACACCAGGTAACCGGCGGCCAGGTCCATGTCGTCGCCCGGGGTGCGCATCGTGACGAGGTAGGGGCGTCCCCCGAGACGGACCTCCAGCGGCTCCTCCACCGCGAGGGTCGCCACCTCACGTCTGGCGTCACTGCCGGCGATGATCCTCCGCGCGGGGTGACGACTCGTCCGTCGTCCCATGGTGCAGAGGCTAGCCGGTGGACTGGTCAGCTGGCGGACCGGTGGGCGACGCGCAGGACGCCTGCGCCGCGGACGTCCCCCGCGTCCAGGTAGGCGAGGGCGTCGGTGGCCTCGTCGAGCCGGTACTCGTGGGTGGTGGGACGGAGGCCGAGGCGCTCGGCCAGGGCGAGGAACTCCTCGCCGTCGGCCCGGGTGTTGCTCACCACGCTGGTCACGGTCTTCTCGTGGAACAGGTGCCGCTGGTAGTCGAGCCGGGGGATGTCGGAGAGGTGGATCCCGGCGACGGCCAGGGTCGCACCGGGGGCGAGTGCCGCCAGGGCAGCCGGCACGATCTCCCCCGCCGGTGCGAAGAGGATGGCGGCGTCGAGTGGGACCGGGGGTTGTTCGTCGGCGCCCCCGGCCGAGGTCGCCCCGAGGTCGAGTGCCAACCGGCGCGCGCCCTCACCCCGGGTGAGCACGTGGACCTCTGCCCCCTGGGCCAGGGCGAGTTGCGCGGTGAGATGGGCCGAGCCGCCGAAGCCGTAGATACCCAACCTCCCACCCGGCGGGAGCGCCGCGCGCTTCAGTGCGCGGTAGCCGATGATGCCCGCGCACAGGAGCGGCGCGGCCGAGAGGTCGTCCAGCGCGTCGGGCAGGGCGTAGGCGAAGGCCTCGGGAACCGTCGTGAACTCCGCGTAGCCCCCGTCGGCGTCCCATCCGGTGTAGCGGGACCGGGCGCACAGGTTCTCCCGCCCGGTCCGGCAGGACGCGCAGCTCCCGCAGGTGCCGCGCAGCCACGGGACACCCACCCGGTCACCGGTGAGGAACCGGACGCACCCGGGTCCCGATCCGACGACCTCGCCGACGATCTCGTGTCCCGGGACCACCCGCGGTCGGCGGACGGGCAGGTCACCGGTGGCGACGTGGAGATCGGTCCGGCAGACCCCGCACGTCAGGACGCGGAGGAGGACCTCTCCCGGCCCGGGCTCGGGCACGGGGAGCTCGACGAGGTCCAGGGGCGACTCCGCCAGCGGGCCCGGCTCGCGGACCACCCAGGCACGCATCGGCGTCATGGTTCCGGTCACCTCGATCCTGCGGTGCGGTGACGGCGATCCTATCCCCGACGGCCGGCTCGAACCACCCCTGGACAGTGAGCTGGACCGGCGTCGGGACGGCCGGAACCGCGACGAGGTTCGGGACCCGCCCCCCGGGGATTCGTGGGGTGGGTCCCGGACCTCGAGGGGTCAGATGTAGATGGCGGGGTCGATGTAGAACTGCGCGTCGCGCAGCTCCTCCTTCGACTCCGTGGCGGGCTTGGCGACGCCCGGGATGCCCACGACGATCGAGTTGGCCGGGGCGTCCTTGACCACCACGGCGTTGGCGCCGACCGACGAGTCCGAACCGATCTCGACGGGGCCCAGGATCTTGGCCCCGGCGCCGACGGTCACGCGGTCGCCCAGGGTGGGGTGGCGTTTGACCTGTTTGAGCGAGACGCCGCCCAGGGTGACCCCGTGGTACAGCATGCAATCGTCGCCGATCTCGGCGGTCTCCCCGATGACCACGCCCATGCCGTGGTCGATGAAGAACCGTCGACCGATGGTGGCACCGGGGTGGATCTCGATCCCCGTGAGGAACCGGGTGAACTGGCTCAGGACGCGGGCCGCGAACCGGCCGGTCCCGCCGGCCACCCACAGTCGGTGGGAGAGCCGGTGGGACCAGATCGCGTGCAGGCCGGAGTAGACGATCGCGTTCTCGACATCTCCCCGGGCCGCCGGGTCGTGGGCACGCGCCGCGGCGAGATCCTCGCGCAGGGTGCGCAGGATCCCCGCCGCGGGCGCGTCCGCGTTCGACGGAGTCGGGTCGGTCATCAGTCGCGGTAGTCCTCGAACAGCATGGTGGACACGTAGCGCTCGCCGTAGTCGCACACGATCACCACGATGGTCTTGCCGGCGTTCTCGGGACGCTTGGCCACCTCGAGCGCGGCCCACACGTTGGCACCGGACGAGATGCCGGCGAGGATGCCCTCCTCGGTGCCGAGGCGCTTGGCGATCCGCAGCGAATCGTCGAGGGTGACGTCGATGACCTCGTCGTAGATGTCCCGGTTGAGGATCTCGGGGACGAAGTTGGCGCCCAGACCCTGGATCTTGTGCGGTCCGGCCTTGCCCTCGGTGAGCAGCGGCGAGTCCTTGGGCTCGACGGCCACGATCTGGATGTCCGACTTCTGCTCGCGCAGGTACCCGCCGGCGCCGGTGATGGTGCCGCCGGTGCCGATGCCGGCGATGAAGATGTCGACCTCGCCGTCGGTGTCCTCCCAGACCTCGGGGCCACTGGTCCGGCGGTGGACGTCCGGGTTGGCCGGGTTGGCGAACTGCCGGGCCAGGACCGCGTTCTCGCGGGTGGAGGCGACCTCCTCGGCCTTGGCCACTGCGCCCTTCATGCCCTCGGAGCCCGGGGTGAGGATGAGCTCGGCACCGTAGGCACGCATGACCGCACGGCGCTCGACCGACATGGTGTCGGGCATGACCAGGACGGACTTGAAACCGCGCGCGGACGCGACCATGGCCAGCGCGATGCCGGTGTTGCCGGACGTGCCCTCGACGATCGTGCCACCGGGCTTGAGGGCGCCGGAGGCGACCGCGTCGTCGATGATCGCGGCGCCGATGCGGTCCTTGACGCTGGCGGCCGGGTTGGCGGACTCCAGCTTGGCGAGCACGGTGGCCTGGAGGCCGTCGGTGAGGGAGTTGAGGCGGACCAGGGGCGTGTGGCCGATGGTCTCGGTGATGTCGGAATAGATCTTCGCCATTGGTGAGTTCCGTTCTTCAGAATGAACCGATCTGTCTATCGGCAAGTGTACGTGATCCCGCACCCGTCCGGACCACGCCCGCGTGAAATGACGGGGCCGGCGAAATGCCGCAGCGCCCGGACCCCGTGGGGCCCGGGCGCTACCGGTCGAGGACTCAGTTGTCGGAGTAGAGCGCCTCGATCTCGCTGCCGAAGCGGTCGTGCACGACGTTGCGCTTGAGCTTGAGCGTCGGGGTGAGCTCACCGCTCTCCACCGAGAACTCCGCCGCGAGGATCTTGAACTTGCGGATGGACTCGGCGCGGGAGACGGACTTGTTGGCCTGGTCCACCGCGTCCTGGATGGCGCCGACCAGTTCGCCGTCCTGGAGCAGGTCCGCCACCTCGCCGGTCTTGCCGTGCTTGTCCCGCCACGCCGGGAAGGTCTCCTGGTCGATGGTGATCAGCGCTGCGATGTAGTTGCGGTTGTCGCCCACCACGACGGCCTGGCTGATCAGCGGATCGGCCGAGAGGAGGTCCTCCATCTGGGACGGCGACACGTTCTTGCCGCCGGCGGTGACGATGAGGTCCTTCTTGCGGCCGGTGATGGACAGGTAACCGTCCGAGTCGAGCTCGCCGATGTCACCGGTGTGGTACCACTCGCCGGTCCACGAGTCCTCGTTGGCCTGCGGGTTCTGCCAGTAGCCCTTGAACAGGGTCTTGGCCTTGGCCAGGATCTCGCCGTCGTCGGCGATCTGGATGGTCACGCCCGGGATCGGGCGACCGACGGAACCGATCTTCGCCTGGCCGATCGGGTTGACGGTGAGCACGCCCGAGGACTCGGTCAGGCCATAGCCCTCGAGGAGGTCGAAGCCGGCGCCCCGGTAGAAGTGACCCAGGCGGGCGCCCAGGGGGCCGCCGCCGGAGATGATGCGGTTGCACTCGCCGCCCAGGGCGTCGTGGAGCTTCGAGTAGACCAGCTTGGAGAACAGCTTCTGCTTGAGCGCCAGGCCCGCGGACGGCTTCCCGCCACCCTCCATGGCCATGGAGTAGTCGATCGCGGTCTGCACCGCGGCCTTGAAGATCTTGGCCTTGGCGCCGCCGGCGGCCTCGGCCTTGCCCGCGGCGGAGTTGTAGACCTTCTCGAGCACGCGCGGGACCGACACGAGGAAGGTCGGGTGGATCTCCGCCAGGCGCTCGACGACCTTGGTCGTGTCGGGCTCGTGGGCCACGGCGACGCGCTTGTAGAAGCATGCCACCTCGAGGATGCGGGCCAGCACGTGTGCCAGCGGCAGGAAGATCAGGGTGCGGCTGTTGGGGACGAACGCGTCCTTGAGCTGCTCCTCGACCGACATCACGACGCCGGCGAACCCGCCGTGCAGGATCTCGCAGCCCTTGGGGTTGCCCGTCGTGCCGGAGGTGTAGATGATGGCGCACCGGTCCTCGTGGCCCGTCGCCAGCGAGGCCTGCTCGAGCTGCTCGTCGGTGACATCCGCTCCCGCGGCGGTGAGCTGGGCGACCAGGTCGTTCTCGATGACCATGATGTCGCCGTTCCACTCGGTGCCGGACGTCAGCACCTCGCGGAGTTCGAGGTTCTCGACCACGGCGAAGGTCGCGCCGGAGTCGGTGAGGATCCAGTCGCACTGGCCCGACGAGGAGGTCTCGTAGATCGGTACGGTGACGGCGCCGACCGCCCAGGAGGCCCACGCGATGAGCGACCACTCGTAGCGGGTGTGGCTCATGATGGCCAGGCGGTCACCGGGCTTGACGCCCCGGGCGATGAGTCCCTTGGCGACGCCCTTGACCTCTTCCAGGTACTGGGCGCAGGTGACCTCCTTCCAGTCGGTCCCGACGAGCCGCAGTACCGCGACGTCGTTCGGGGCCTCCTCCGCGTTCTTGAACAGGAGTCGGCCGAGGTTCTCGACAGGGAAGGGCTTGGTTACTGGAGGGGTGGCGAACTCGGTCGTCATTGCGATCCTTAGGTCATGTGTGGCCTGTATCACTGGCAAGTGTAGAGGGTTGGACGCTGTCCGTGTTCAGCACGGTCTATTTAGATCCGTTTATGAGGGGCGCGTCAGGTTCGTGATCCCGGTTCCTGTGATACGGGTTACACTGACGACATGTTCGGGGGCACGGGACCCGCGGCGAGCCTGCTGGTGGCCGAGTCGTGGGAGCGCAGCAGGCATCGGGGTATCGACCCCACCGTGGTCGCGCCGTCGGTCGAGTTGGAGGGCCCGGACCTCTCCCGCCACGTGGCGGAGCACCGGATGGCGTCGGTCCTCCCGGTGGTCGAGTCGGTCCTCGTGCCTGGCGTGGTCTCCAGCGGGCACATCGTCGCCGTCGCGGACGAGCGGGGACGGTTGCTCCGCGTGATCGGCGACCGGGGCGTCCGGTCCCGCGCGGAGTCGATGGCGTTCATCCCCGGCGCGGTCTGGACGGACGAGGCGGTCGGGGCCAACGCGCCGGGGCTCGCGCTCCGGCACGACACGGAGGTGCGGGTCCGCGGGTCGGAGCACTATCTCGAGATGGCCCACGAGTGGAGTTGCGCGGCGGCGCCGGTCCACGACCCCGGGACGGGTGAGCTGATCGGGCTCATCGACGTCACCGGCCCGAGCAGTGCCGCCTCGGACCAGATGCTCGCCCTGATCCGGGCGACGGTGATGCTCGCCGAGGGGGAGCTGCGCACCGCCGCCGGCCTGGTCGTACCCCGTCGCGGCGGGGTCGACCGAGCCGACGGTGGGCGGTTCAGGCTGCGTGTTCTCGGTGCGGGGGCCGGCGTGCTCGACGGGGACGGCCCCGGGGTCGGCGGGCGCGCCCTGACCGGCAGGCACGCGGAGATCTGCGTGCTGCTCGACGCGCATCCGGAGGGGTTGACGGGCGGTGCGCTCGCGGAGCTGCTCGCCGACGACCGCCTGGACGAGGTCAGCGTGCGCGCCGAGGTCTCCCGCCTCCGGCGGGTGTTCGGGCCGGACGTGGTGGCGTCGAGGCCCTACCGTCTGGCCCCGGGTGCACTGGTCACCGACCTCCGCGAGGTCACGGACGCGCTCGACTCCGGCGACGTCATGAGGGCGGTCGCCTCCTACCCGGGACCACTCCTGCCGGCGTCGGACGCGCCCGGGGTGGCCGACCTGCGGCTCGAGGTCCATTCGATGGTGCGGGCCGCGGTGCTGTCCGCCGACCGTCTCCCCGTGCTCAGGGCCTGGGTCGGCGGCGCCGGGTGTGAGGATCTCGCCGCATGGCGGAGCCTGGCCCGGTCGCGGTACGCGGACGCCTCGACGATCGCGGCGGCCGAGGCGCGGTGTCGTGTCCTCGATCAGCGCTTCGGGGCGTGAGGGGCGCGGAGGTCGGCGGCCGTGACGAACCGGGCTCGACCCGTCCACTCGGGTAGGTGCATCGGTGCCATCCGGACCGTCCCCGGTGCGCCGGGTGGGCAGAACCCCGCGGTAGCTGTTCCGGACGGCGCGCCCGCCGGACAAGAGTGATCGGTGTCACAATCACCGCCCCGCCGATGGTGGGGGTCGCTCGAGCAGGAGGCGCACGATGGCGATCGAACTGAATCAGATCTGGGACATGCCGATCAAGGAGTTCCACCCTCTCCCCAAGGCGCTGTTGGGGGTGGGTGCACACGACATCCTCGGCGTGGAGGCCAAGAAGCTGGGGATGACCCGGGTCCTCATCATGACCACCGGACTGCGCGGCTCGGGCATCATCGAGGAGCTCAAGGGCAAGATCGAGTACCAGGGCCTCGACGTCGTCGTCTTCGACAAGGTCGAGTCCAACCCCAAGGACTACAACGTCATGGACGCCGCCGCGCTCTACAACTCGGAGAAGTGCGACGGCATCATCTCGGTGGGCGGCGGCTCCAGTCATGACGCCGCCAAGGGCGCCCGCGTGGTGATCGCCCACGACGGCCGCGACATCAACGAGTTCCAGGGCTTCTCCAAGTCCACCAACTTCGAGAACCCGCCGCACATCGCGGTGTCCACCACGGCGGGCACCGGCGCGGAGACCTCGTGGGCGTACGTGATCACGGACACCTCGGACATGGACCACCCGCACAAGTGGGTCGCGTTCGACGACGCCAGCCTGGTCTCGCTGGCGATGGACGACCCGCTCCTCTACTACTCCTGCCCGCAGCACTTCACCGCGTACTGCGGTTTCGACGTCCTCGCGCACTGCTCGGAGCCGTACGTGTCCCGGCTCGACTTCGCCCCGTCGCTGGGCAACGCGTTGTACGCGACCAAGCTCGTGGCGGACAACCTCACGACGGCCGTGTACGACCCCCGCAACCTCGAGGCCCGGACCGGCATGATGAACGCGCAGTACATCGCGACGCAGGCGTTCAACTCGGGCGGCCTGGGCATGATCCACTCGATGTCCCACGCGATCAGCGCGTACTACGACACGCACCACGGTCTGAACAACGCCATCGCGCTGCCCCGGGTGTGGGAGTACAACCTGCCGTCGCGCTACCAGCGCTACGCCGAACTCGCGCCGCAGATGGGCGTGGACACCCGCAACATGACGACCGTCCAGGCCGCCGACGCGGCGGTGGAGGCCGCCATCCGGTTGTCGAAGGACGTCGGCATCCCGGACAACTTCAGCCAGATCACGCCCGGGCTGTACGAGAAGAACCAGATGGACACGGGCAAGTACAAGGGCAAGGGCGACAGGATCGACACCTCGGCGGAGAACATCCGCCGAATCGCCGAGCACATGATGGGGGACGCGTGCACCCCGGGCAACCCGCGTGAGTCCACGGTCGAGTCGCTGATCCCGATGGTCGAGCACGCCATGACCGGGTCGTACTGACCGGTCGGCGCGGCACCCCACCAGGACGTCCCCGGGGGCGGGCGAGCGGATCCGTCCCGCCCGTCCCCGGGGGACACCACCATCTCCCGAGAACGGAAAGGGCCCGACCATGGATGTCATCGAGGATCACCCCGACGACCTGAGTTCCGACGAGGTGGGTCCCGCGGACGCGGTGATCGACGTCGACGTCCTGGCGGAGGCCCTCCGCGGGACGGGGTACATCGTCGACCGTGAGCTGGCGACGGTCGTGCACCTGGCGACGGTCCTCGACAGGCCGCTGCTGCTGGAGGGGCCGGCCGGTGTGGGCAAGACCGAGCTGGCCAAGTCGCTGGCCTCCGCGTTCGGCCGTCGGTTGGTCCGGCTGCAGTGCTACGAGGGGCTCGACGACGCCCGGGCGCTGTACGAGTGGGACTACGCCAAGCAGCTGCTCCACGTCCAGATGCTCCGGGACCGGATCACGGCGGAACTGGCGGTGCACGAGGATCTCGCCGCGGCCTCGGCCGCGCTGGCGGAGATGGAGGTGGGGATCCACGTCGAGGACTTCCTGGTGACCAGGCCGTTGCTCGAGGCGATCACGTCCGAGGACCCGGTGGTCCTGCTCATCGACGAGATCGACCGCACGGAGGAGTCGCTCGAGGCGATGCTGCTCGAGGTGCTCGCGGAGAAGCAGGTGACGATCCCGGAGCTCGGCACCTACCGCGCACGCACGACGCCCTGGGTGGTGCTCACCTCGAACGACACCCGGGAGCTGTCCAGTGCCCTCAAGCGCCGGTGCCTGCACTTCCACGTGGACTTCCCGGACGCCGCGCGGGAGACGGAGATCGTCCGGTCCCGCGCTCCGGAGGTGCCGGAGTCGGTGGCGGCCGACGTGGTGGACAAGGCACGCCGCCTGCGCGAGCTGCCCCTGCGCAAGGCCCCGTCGATCTCCGAGGTGGTGGACGCGGCGCGCGCCGCGTCGGTGTGGGGTGGAGACGGCCCGGAGCTCGGCTGGGTCCTGTCCGCCGCTCTCCTGAAGTACCGGTCCGACGACGATGTCGCCCGTGGCGTTCTCGGCGCTGGGGCGGCCCCGGGCGAGGAGCCGGCGGGTGGCGGTCGGGACATGCGGGCGGCCGCCGACGTGACCGGGGCGTCGACCTCCGCCGCGTTCGGGGCCGGCCGGGCCCGCAGCGTGGCCGGGCGCGGGACCGGACGACGATGACGGCCGGGGACAGGTCCCACGTCTCGCCCCCGCAGGTGCTCGACATCGTCTCCGTGGCGTTCGGGCGGCTGCTCAGGGAACGCGGGGTGGCGGTCTCCCCGGCCGAGGTGGTGGAACTGCGGACGGTCCTCGCGCTGGTGGGGACCTCCCGGCCCGAGGTCCTTCGGCCGGCGCTCCGTGCGGTGACCGTCAAGTACCAGCGGGAAAATCGGGGCTTCGACGCCGTCTTCGACAGCTTCTTCCTCGGTGTGCGGGCGGCCCGGGTCGAGGACTCCGGAGGGGCCCGGGGCGACGCCCCGCAGGTGGGGGCGCTGCCCGACGAACTGGGACTGGACTCGGACGGGTCCTCGCCGTTCACCCCGTCGGACCTGGACCCGGCCGAGATCGGTGACCTGGTCGAGGGCGACGAGACGGCCCGCCGTGACGAGGACATCCACTACGACGACTCCGACTTCTCGACCGCGACGGGCGAGGAGGAGTTCGCGGTCGAGGCGGGCGCGGAGCGGTGGCAGTCCTCGGTCACCTACGAGATCGAGGTGGATCGCGCGTCGTCGGACCGGGTGGGGGAGATGGGGTCCTCCGCCATCTCGGTCTCCAGTGGCGAGTCGTTGGACTGGGCGGACGCGCTCGACGTCCTGCGGACCCTCGACGGGTACGACGCCCGACAGGTGTACGCGGTGCACGCCGACGAGGGCGGGCCCCCGGCGGGCGAGCAGGTGGGGATGTTCGTCGACGCGGTCGTGGAATTCCTGAGGAACCTCGCGGAGGACGTCACCGACGGTCGTGTCGACGACGACGAGGTCAACGGGGGCCCGGAGGCGCCCGACAGCGGGGACCTCGAGCGCGCGTCTCACGAGGTGATGCGCCGGATCCGGGGCGCCCCCCGGCGGCGCTCCCGGCCGTTCGCCCGCGGGCTGCTCGATTCGCGCTCCACCCTGCGACGGGCCTGGGCGACGGACGGCGAGGCGTTCACCATCATGAACCGGACCCGTGTCCCCGGGCCGCTCAAGCTCCTGATCCTCGTCGACGTGTCGCTCTCGGTCCGTCCCGTCACCGGATTCGTGCTGCGGCTGGCCCAGAGCCTGCACCGGAAGGTCAACAGGTGCTCCGTGGTCGCCTTCGTCGACCGACCCGTCGACGTGACCGACCACCTCCTGTCGTCGTCGGGTCCGGACGCGTTGGCGACCGTGCTGGCCGCACCCGGTCTGGACCTCGAGGCCAGCAGTGACTACGGGCGGATGTTCGCCGAGCTGCTCGACCGCCACGGCGACCTGATCGACGCCCGGACCTCGGTCCTCGTCGTGGGTGACGGGCGGAGCAACGGCCTGGATCCGCGGGAGGACCTGGTCGGACGGATCAGCAGGCGGGCCCACCGGATGGCGTGGATCACCCCGGAGGCCCGGAGGTACTGGAACCGGCCCACGTGTGGGCTGAGCGTGTACGCCCGGTACCTGGACGGGGTGGTGACCGCGCGCGACCCCGCGGAACTGTCCGAACGGGCAGGTCTGCTGGGAAGCTCGCTCGCCTGACATGACCCGGGCCTATCGTGTGGGCATGTCGTCGGAAGGCCGGGTGGCCAAGTTCCACGCGCCGGAGATCCTCTTCGGCTTCGGTGCCCTGCCCGAGGCCGCGACCGCCGCCATGGGACTGGGCGCACGGCGTCCCCTCGTCGTCACCGATCCGTGGCTCGAACTCACCCCGTGGCCGGGCACGGTCGTCGACGGGCTGAGGGCGCGGGGTGCGGAGCCGGTCGTGTGGTCCGATGTCCGGCCGAACCCGCGGGCGTCCCAGATCCTCTCCGGCGCGAGGACCTACCACTCCTCGGGGTGCGACGTCATCGTGGCGGTGGGCGGCGGCTCGGTGATCGACGCCGCCAAGGGGGTGGCGCTCGTCGTCTCCAACGGAGGGCACGTCCTCGAGTACGAGGGGGTCGACCGGATCCGGTTGCCGCTGCCCCCGGTGGTGGCCGTGCCGACGACGGCCGGCAGTGGTGCCGACGTCTCCCAGTTCTGCGTGGTCAACGACTCGGACCGGCGGACCAAGGTGACCATCGTCAGCCGCTCTCTGGTGCCGGACGTGACGGTCATCGACCCGGCCACCCACGCCACCGTCCCCGAGGACGTGCGGGCGGCCACGGCGATCGACGTGCTCTCCCACGGGGTGGAGGCGTACTTCTCGCGCGCGGCGGGTCCGTTGACGGACTCCCACGCCCTGCGGTCCGTCGAGCTGTGCACGCGGTCGCTCGACAGGCTCGGGGGCGGCGAGAGGCACGGCGACGGGCAACTGGAGGACATGGCGCTCGCGTCGCTCGAGGCGGGGATGGCGTTCAGCAACGCCGTCCTGGGGGCGGTCCACGCGATGAGCCACCCGGTGGGCGGTCGGTACGACTCCTCGCACGGCCAGATCAACGGGGTCCTGCTGTCCCATGTCGTCCGGCACAACGGGATGGTCATGCGCGCGGACCGCATGGCGGACCTGGCGCGCGCCGCCGGGGTGGCCGTCGGCTCCCGGGGCGGCCAGGTGACGGACCGGGTCGCGGACCGCTTCCGGGACCTCGCGGAGGCCGTCGGGATCCCGGCGGGGCTCGCTCAGCTGGGGGTCCGTGCCGAGGACATCCCCACGTTGGCCGCGCACGCGCTCGACGATCTGTGCATGGCCACGAACCCGCGTCCCGTCACCCTCGAGGACGTCGAACGACTGTACCGGGAGGCGTCATGACCGAGGGGCCCACGGATCTGGACTCCCTCCTGGGCCTGCGGTCGGTCAAGAGGAGCTTCTTCGATCAGTACCGGGCGGCGGAGTCGAGGCTGCGCCGCTCCATGCACGCGCTCGATCGGGTCTCCGGTGCGCTGGTGCGGACCGCCGAGGGGCCCGAGGAGCTGATGCTGTCGGTCCTCCGGGTCGCCTACGACCAGCTCGACGCCGAGTGGGCGCTGGTCGCCCTCCGGGACGGTCAGCTCCCGTCCGTCGAGCCACGGCACGTCATCGTGGACCCCGAGGGGCGGTTCGTCGCGTTCGAGGGCCGGGATCTGGCGCCGGTCCCGGAGGGGCTGCCCACTGATGTGGTCAATGTCCTCCTCGCGGTCCTTCGCGGCGGCAGGTCCTCCGAGGTCGCGGACGCCGGAGGCCCCGACGCGGTGACCGTGCCGCTGATACTGCACGGCGGGGTGATCGGGGGACTGGCGTCCTGGCGCCACCCCGGGCGGCCGGCCGAGGACATCGACACGGTGGTCCTGCGGATTCTCGCCGCGCAGGCGGCCGTGGCACTGCACAACTCCGTCCTTTTCCGGGACCAGGAGACGTTGCTCGCGCGGGCGGAGGAGGCGTACGAGGAGGCCCGGGGGCACGTGGTGGAGCTGTCCCGGCGGAACTCCGAACTGGAATTGGCCCATCGGGAACTCGACGCCGCACACCGCCAGCGGATCCTCGACGTGGAACGGTCGCGGATGGCCCGGGAACTCCACGACAGCGTCTCCCAGCTGGTCCTCGGCGCGGGGATGCACCTGCAACTCGGACTCGACGCGGTGGGGCGGGTCGACCGGCAGCGGCCGCTGCTGGAGAAGGCGGTGCACCTGACCGACCAGGCCGTCGACCAGCTCCGGTCCGTGATCTACGCCCTGCGCACGATCGACGACGGGGACGGGCGGTTGAGCCGCCTGATCGAGGACCTGTGCCGCCTCCACGTCCCGTCGAGCATGACCACCGAGGTCCGGGTGCTCGGCGACGAGGTCCCGACGACCCCCGGGATCGAGCACGAGCTGCTCCGGATCGCCGGTGAGGCGCTCGCGAACTCCGCGCGGCATTCGCGGGGGCACGGCGTGGTGGTGACCCTGGACTTCGGTGACGAGGCCGTGGTGCTGACCGTGGAGGACGACGGCGTGGGACGGCCGGAGGACCTGCGGGCCATGCTCGAGGGCGAGCGGACCGGTTCCCCCGCGGAGCGCCAGGGCCTGGTCAACATGAGGGAGAGGGCCGAGCTGGTGGGGGGAGAACTGGGCATCGTGCAGTCCGACCTGGGTGGGGTGGCGATCACTGTGGTGGCGCCCCGCGTCGACGGACTCGACCGGCGGCCGGCCCGATGACCCCGGGTCCGACGACCCCCGGGCCGAGGACCCCGCCTGGGACCGGCCCCACGACCCCACCGTCGACGATCCGCACCGTCCTGGTGGACGACCACGCCGTCCTGCGAGAGGGATTGCGACTGATGCTGGAGCGGGAGCCCGACCTCGAGGTGGTCGGTGAGGCGTCGACCGCGGACGCTGCGCTTGAGGTCATCCGCTCGACCCGCCCGGACGTCGCGGTGATCGACCTCAAACTCGGGAGCGGCTCCGAGCTCGACGGGTTGCGGGTCTGTGCGGCGGTCCGCGACCTGTTCCCCGACGTGGCCCCCCTGGTGCTCACGACCTTCCTCGACAAGGCGATCGTCGTGCGGGCGGTCCGGGCGGGGGCCCGGGGATACGTGGTCAAGAACGTGGACGTGACCGAGCTGGTGACCGCCGTCCGGTCGGTCTCGGCGGGGCAGAGCGCCTTCGACGCCCGCACCGCGTCCATGGTGCTCGACGCGCTCAAGGGCGTGGGCTCGGCGTCCGAGGCCCTGTCGGCCCGGGAGATCGAGGTCCTGAAATTGCTGGCGGAGGGGATGTCCAACAAGGAGATCGGTCAGGCGCTGTTCATCTCGGCCACGACCGCCAAGTTCCACATCAGCAACATCCTGCGCAAGCTCAAGGTCTCACGGCGGGCCGAGGCGGTGTACGTGGCCAGTCAGCAGGGCCTGCTCTGACCGCCCCCGCCCCGCCCGTCGCCGCCGCCCCGCCCCGCCACCGACCGGGCAGCCCAACGAGAAGAGCGTTCCGCGCACCCTCTTCTCGGCAAACGTGTGCGGAACGCTCTTGGCGACGGGGCGACGGGGCGACGGGGCGACGGGGCGACGGGGCGACGGGGCGACGGGGCGACGGGGCGACGGGGCGACGGGGCGACGGGGCGCGTCACTTGTCGACCACGAGCCACCCGCCGTGGTGCTGGTCGACCCGGGTCCGCACACCGGAGGCCCGGCCGTCACCGACAGCCGCGATCCGGGCGGCGAGTGCCGTCAGCGTGGGGACGTCGAAGGTCCGGACATGGCCGTACTGCGCCACGGCGACGGCCTCGAAGGGCACGGCGATCACCAGGCGTCTCCGCGCCAGACGGAGTGCGTCGCGGACCATGTCCCAGCCGGCGTCCTCGTCCAGATGCTCGAGGACGTGGACGAGGTAGACGGTGTCCGCGGCGGCCGGGGCCAGTGGGGTCGTCCGGGCGTCGAGGCAGACGGGCGTGGGCCGGGCGGCGCCGACGGGTGCGCAGGTCCGGAGCAACCCGAGGACGGAGGGGTCGAGGTCCACGGCGATGGTCCTGACACCCTCGCGGGCGAGCCGCAGGGACAGGAACCCGAAGCAACACCCGATCTCCACCGCGGAGTCGCCGACCATCTCCGCCACCGCCCGGTCGTGCACCGGGGAGAACGGGCAGACGCCGCTGGCCAGTGCCGAGATCGACGACCGGTAGTAGGCGGACCAGCACTCCTCCCAGCTCGCGTCCCGGCAGGTCACGAGCGCGGTCACGGCCCGGTGGAACTCGTCGACGGTGTGCAGGACCCCGGTGGCGAGCAGGTCGCGGGCCATGGCCGGGATCAGCGCCTCGCTGACTTCGTCGTCGTCGAGGTCGTGCCCGATCCGCACCCGACGGTCGTCGGCGATCACGGTGAACGCCCCGAAGCGCCGGCCCGGTCCGCCCCGGATCGCCGAGATCGTCCGGCTCGTCCCGCGGGTCGCTGTGGTCTCCATGGGGGCAGACGGTAGGGCGAGCGGGAGGTCCGCGGCGAGAGGATTCAGTGGATTCCGGCAGGTCGAACGGGTCCGGCCCTGCCCGGTCGGGCAGTGGCCGCACGCGATCGGCTCGGGCCGGCCCGCGTGCAACGTTGCTGCAACCCCGCCGCGCATAGTGTCCTACATCACAGCGACGACCACGGGGGTCGCGCGGAGGAGAAGGAGGGGCACGATGCCCGTTTTCGCACAGCCCGGCGCCGATGGTTCGGTGATGTCCTACAAGAGCCGCTACGACCATTTCATCGGCGGCGAGTGGGTGGCACCCGTCAAGGGCGAGTACTTCGAGAACGTCACCCCGATCACCGGCCAGGTCTTCTGCGAGGTCGGCCGCGGCACGTCCGAGGACATCGAGGCGGCCCTGGACGCCGCGTGGGCCGCCGCCCCCGGGTGGAACGCCACCTCCGCCGCGGAGCGCTCGCTGGTCCTGCTCCGGATCGCCGACCGGATGGAGGAGAACCTCGAGGCCATCGCGCTGGCCGAGTCGTGGGACAACGGCAAGCCGATCCGCGAGTGCCTGGCCGCCGACATCCCGCTGGCGATCGATCACTTCCGCTACTTCGCCGGCTGCATCCGCGCCCAGGAGGGCGGGATCTCGCAGATCGACGAGGACACGGTGGCGTACCACTTCCACGAGCCGCTCGGCGTGGTCGGACAGATCATCCCGTGGAACTTCCCGGTCCTCATGGCGGTGTGGAAGCTCGCCCCGGCCCTGGCCGCGGGTAACTGCGTGGTGCTCAAGCCCGCCGAGCAGACCCCGGCGTCGATCCTGTTCCTCATGTCCGTGATCGGCGACCTGCTCCCGCCCGGCGTCGTGAACGTGGTCAACGGATTCGGCACCGAGGCCGGCAAGCCGCTGGCCTCCAACCCCCGCATCCGCAAGGTCGCCTTCACCGGTGAGACCACCACCGGACGCCTGATCATGCAGTACGCCTCGGAGAACCTCATCCCGGTGACCCTCGAGTTGGGCGGCAAGAGCCCCAACATCTTCTTCGAGGACGTCATGGACGCCGACGACGACTTCCGTCAGGCCGCGCTCGAGGGCTTCGCGATGTTCGGCCTCAACCAGGGCGAGGTGTGCACGTGCCCGTCACGCGCGCTCGTGCAGAGGTCGGTCTTCGACGAGTTCAGCGAGCTCGCGATCGAGCGCACCAACAAGATCACGCAGGGCAATCCGCTCGACACCGACACGATGCTCGGCGCGCAGGCCTCCAATGACCAGTTGGAGAAGATCCTGTCCTACATCGACATCGGCAAGCAGGAGGGCGCGGACGTCCTCACCGGCGGCGGACGAGCGGAGCTCGAGGGCGATCTCGCGGGCGGCTTCTACGTGCAGCCGACCGTCTTCCGCGGCCACAACAAGATGCGGCTGTTCCAGGAGGAGATCTTCGGGCCCGTGCTCTCCCTGAGCTCGTTCACCGACTTCGACGACGCCATGATGATCGCCAACGACACGCTCTACGGCCTGGGCGCCGGCGTGTGGTCGCGCAACGGCACCACCGCCTACCGGGCCGGTCGCACCATCCAGGCCGGCCGGGTGTGGACCAACACCTACCACCAGTACCCGGCCCACGCGGCGTTCGGCGGCTACAAGCAGTCCGGCATCGGGCGCGAGAACCACCGCATGATGCTCGACCACTACCAGCAGACCAAGTGCCTGCTGGTGAGCTACTCGGGCAAGCCGCAGGGCTTCTTCTGAGCCGCGGCGGATCAGAAGAGGAGGGACCGGTCATGGACGACGTCTGCGGGCTCCCCTCGGGCGGGAGCGTGCCCATAGCGGCGCGCGCCCTCCCGCCGGAGGGGGCGCCGCCCGGTCTCCCGCCGCGTGTCGTGGTCACCGAGCCGGCTGCCGAACTCATCCGTGAGCTCGTCGGCCGGCACGGCCCGGTGATGTTCCACCAGTCGGGCGGGTGCTGCGACGGGTCGGCCCCCATGTGTTACCCCGACGGTGAGTTCCGCGTGGGACAGCGCGATGTGCTGGTGGGGGAGCTCGACCTCGGCGCGGACGGTCCGTCCGGGACCGACCGGTCCGAACCTCCGGGCGACGACGACGAGGCGCGCACGCCATCCTCGTCGTCGTCGACCCGGGTGCGCGTGTGGATCTCGGGCACACAGTTCGAGACGTGGAAGCACACGCAGTTGGTGCTGGACGCCATCCCGGGCCGGGGCTCGGGGTTCAGTCTCGAGAACCCGACCGGCAGGCGGTTCCTGTCGCGGGCCCGGATGTTCGACGCGGCCGAGCAGGAGGCGTTGGCGGCGTTCCCGCCGCGCACGGGGGCGGACCTGGAGGACTAGGAGACTGCTGAACAAGCTGTGATCTTGGCCGCGAGAGCGGTGGGCGGGGTGGGGGCATGGCGGTGTGGCTTTTTCGCGGCTGCGGGGGCTGAGGTATCTGGTCCGGAGATGGGATCTGGCCGGTGGCCGCGGGTCGTGTTCGGCGGTCTGCCGCGGCGGGAGTCCTCGCCCGGGCGGGCTGGTCAGGCCAGGGCCCAGGTCCCGTTCTGGTTGGTCAGGCCCATCGAGAGCAGTCGGCGCAGGTTGAGGGCGGCAACGCGGTGGTGGAGCCAGTTGTTGTTCTTGTCGACCCCGCGGTACGGCACGCGGCGAGCGCCTCGGGTCAGCCAGGCGATCGAGCGTTCCACCATCGGTCGGTGCTGGCGATAGACGGTTTGGAAGTCCTCGCCGCTGGCGCGTTGGCGGTGCTGGCGTTGCAGCAGGTGGTGCTCACCGAGTTCTACTTTGCGGCCGGCGGCTGAGGTGGTGCATCGCTGGCGCAGGGGGCAACCACGACACGCCACGCCGAACGTGGCGTTGCCCTTCGCCGAGAGCCGTCGCGTGATGTTGCCGGGACAGGTCAGCGTGCCCGCCGCCGCATCGAAAGTGAAGTCATCGAGGGTGAACCCGCCCTCGACCGCGGGCCGTAGCGGCCACGGCTTAACCAGGGGCAGCCATCCTTTACCGGCGAGGGTGCCCAGCATGTCGCCGCTGGCATAGGCGGAATCGCCGAGCACCTCGATCTGCTCGCCGGCGCCGATGGTGGGATCGGCGGTGACCAGCCCCGCACCGACCGCAGCATCCGAGTTGGCCGGGCCGTTCGTCTTGGTCAGCGAGCACATCGTGGTCAGGCCGGTGTCGGGTTCGACCACGATGTGGGCCTTGAACCCGTCCTGGCGGCGTTGTCGGGTCTTGTGGGCGTGCCGGGCATCGGGGTCCACGGTGGAGATCACCCGATCCGGTGCGGTGCGGCGGGCGATACGCCACCGCCCGTCAGTGCCATCAGAACCGTCGGCCGGCTCGACGTCCTGGCCGGCCACCAACGCCAACAGCGCCACCGCCTCGGCCGGTCTGCCGCCGGCGGCGGTGATCGCCTGGGCATCCAGAGCCTCAAGCAGTGCCAGAGCATCGCCCACCAGGGCGGAAACGAGCTCGTCCCGGGCAGCCTGGTCATCCCAGGCGATGCGGGGCTTACCGGGCGCGGTGTAGTCCTGCCCGCACAGCGCCGCCAGCCGGGTGCACTCGGTGGAGATAAACTCTCTCGCCCCGGGCACCTCGCGGCCCACCCGGCGGATCTGCGCGATGAGCTGGGCGATCGTGTCCTGACGGGCCACCGCGTCATCCAGGACCGTCGAGTCCAGGGCGCGGCGGGTCTTGGTCTTGACCGCACCGGTCTCGGCGATGACCTGGCGTACCACCTCGAAGATCCGCTGCGGTCGGTCACTGGCGGCCAGCCGGCGCCGCCAATACGTCAACGTCGAGGAGTCGAAACCCTTCGCATCGACCGCGTACCCGCACGCGGCTTTCCACCGCAGGTCGAATGTCAACGCATCGACCGCCTCCCGATCGGAGTGCCCGAACAAGGCTTGCAGCACGATCACCGAGGCGATCACCTCACCCGGGATCGAGGGCCGGCCCCGGCCAGAGGGAAACAGGTCGGCGAACAACTCGCCCGGGAACAGGCGGTCACGATGCTCGGCCAGCAACGCGAACACACTGCCGGGCTCGAGCAGATGCCCCGCCACCGACTCCACATCCAACAGTTCCCGCTGCCGATCCGACTCACCCTGCATGAGACACATCATTTCAATGCCACCCCAACCCCGCGGGCCGGACACGCACTTTGTTCAGCAGTCTCCTAGGCGCGGCGGAAGCCGGTCCTGGTGCCGCAGTTGGTGATTCGCGCAGATGAGATGGGGTCCGGCGGTAGCATCGGGACATGGATACCGACCGTCCGGCACCCGTTGATCCCCTCGACGCCGAGGTCGAGTTCCTCACGCCCGGGCTGCGCTCGGATCTGCTCGAGCGGTGGAACGAACCGCGGCGTCGCTACCACAACGAGACGCACCTGCGCGCGGTGCTGCGTGCGGTCGACGCCCTGGAGTCGGACGGCGAGGCGTTCGACGGGACCGCCGTCCGGCTGGCCGCGTGGTTCCACACCGCGGTGTTCGACCCCACGGAGTCGGAGAACAACGACAAGTCGGCGGCGTTCACCGAGAAGGCTCTCGACCCGGCCGCCCCCGTCGGCGAGGTGGCGCGCCTCGTGCGGCTCATGGGCGGGCACCGGGTCGAGGCCGGGGACCTCAACGGCGCGGTCCTGTCCGATGCCGATCTCGCGGTCCTGGGGGCCGACCCGGAGACGTACGACACCTACACGCAGGACGTCCGCCACGAGTTCGCGCACGTGCCGGGCGAGCGGTTCGTGGCCGGGCGGATCGCGTCGCTGGAGGCGCTACTCGAGCGGAGATCGGTCTTCCTCACGCGGGCCGGCCGCGACGCGTGGGAGAAGCAGGCGCACGCCAACCTCAACCGCGAACTCGGACTGCTCAGGGCCGGCGCGTCGGCGTAGTCGCCGGTCCCCGCGCCCCCGCCGGGCCCCCGCCGGGCCCCGCCCGCAGCCGTCGGGAAGAGCGTTCCGCACACATCGGCCGAGTAGATCTGCGCGGAACGCTCTTTTCGATGGCGGGGCGGGGCGGGGCGGGGAGCAACAGGGGCGGGCAGGAGTGGGCAGGGGTGTGGTCAGAGCCCGGGGGGCGTGTAGGCGGCGGTGTGCTCGGCCGCGCCGCTCGCGGTCATGAGGTCGGCGATCCGGCGGATGTCGGCCGGGCCGGGCAGTCCCCACCCGGGTCGGTATCCGTAGATCTCCGCGAGCGTCGTCGAGTCCCGGGTGCCGTTGGCCAACTCCACGTCCTCGGGCCCGATCAGTGACGGGTGGGGCACGCCGACGGCGCCGGAGATCTTGACGAGATCGCGTCGCAGCGACCGGATGTAGGCCGCGCACCGCACGGCCTTGTTCGTGGGGTCCACTCCTCGGACCAGCCACGGGTTCTGGGTGGCCACCCCGGTGGGGCAGCGGTCGGTGTGGCACTTCTGGGCCTGGATGCAGCCGATGGAGAGCATGGCCTCGCGGCCGACGGCGATCATGTCCACACCGAGCGCGAACGCGACCGCCGCGTTCTCGGGGATGCCCAGCTTGCCGGAGCCCACGAACACCACGTCGTCGGTCAGTCCGGCCTCGGCGAAGACCCGGTAGACGCGGGAGAATCCCAACCGGAACGGCAGTGACACCGCGTCGGTGAAGACGAGCGGGGCGGCGCCGGTGCCACCCTCGCCACCGTCGATGGTGATGAAGTCGACGCCTCGCTGCCGCGGGATCATCGCGGCGGCCAGCTGCTCCCAGAAGTCCAGCTCGCCGACCGCGGATTTGATGCCCACCGGCAGGCCGGTGCGCTCGGCGATCTCCTCCACCAGGTCGAGCATGGAGTCCACGTCGTGGAAGGCGGTGTGCCGGGACGGGCTCGCACACTCGCGGTCGGTGGGGATGCCGCGGATCCGCCCGATCTCCGCCGTGACCTTGGCCGCGGGCAGCAGGCCGCCCAGTCCGGGTTTGGCGCCCTGGCTGAGCTTGATCTCGATCGCCCGGATCGGGTGCTTCTCGGTGAGGGCCACCAGAGCGTCGATGTCGAATCGGCCTTCGGCGTCGCGGACCCCGAAGTAGGCGGTGCCGATCTGGAAGACCAGGTCACCGCCCTTCTGGTGGTACGGGCTCAGCCCGCCCTCGCCCGTGTTGTGCAGAGCGCCCGCGAGAGCGGCGCCGCGGTTGAGGGCCTCGACAGCAGGTGCCGACAGCGCGCCGTAGCTCATCCCCGAGATCGACACCAGGGACTCGGGGCGGAACGCGCGGGCCCGGCCGCGGGCGGCGCCGAGGACCTTGGCCGGTGGGAGTTGGATCTGCTCGGCGGAGTGCGCGTGGGCCGACACCGTCACCCCGGCGAACGTGCGCGGCTTGACGATCGGGTAACCCTCGAGGAACTCGATGTTGTTGTCCGTGCCGAACCCGAACGTGGTGGCCCGTCCCTCCGCCGACTCCTGGATCCAGGCACGTTGGTCCCGGGTGAACGGCCGCTCCTCGTTGTTGCCCGCCACGATGTACTGGCGCAGTTCGGGACCGATGGAGCTCAGGGCCATCCGCGCGTGCCCCAGGACGGGGAAGGTCCGCAGGATCGGGTACCTGGTCTGTCTCAGGTCCGAGGCCGCGACGGCGGCCAGGGCGGCGACGGGGGCGCCGAGGAGCCACTTGCGCATGTCGACCTCCGGGGTCTGTCGGTGTCCCCATCATGGACCACCCGTCACCCGGCGTGCCCGGGACCGCCGCGCGGTGGGAGTACGTCTACAGTGGCCGGACCGTCGCGGGATACCGGAAGGGCGCGACGCGCCCGCCCGGACCGGACACGCGAGAGGACCATATAGATGACCGACCCAGTGCAGGATGACGGCCCGCAACCGCTTCCCCCTCCACCCTCGGCCGGATCGGGCTACTCCACCTCCCGCACGGTGCGAACGGGCGAGGTCGATCCCCTGCGCCGGCTGCGGTTGGACAGCATCGCCCGGTACCTCCAGGACGTGGCGGGCGACGATCTCGAGGCCACCGGTCACGCGCGGACCGACCCGTACTGGATCGTCCGGCGGACCGTGATCGACGTGATCGAGCCGATCTGCTGGCCGGCCACCGTCCACCTCCAGCGCTGGTGCTCCGGACTGTCCACGCGGTGGGCGAACATGCGGGTGCGACTGACGGCGGAGCACCGGGACGGCCCCGACGACGACGGGCCGCGACCCGACGGACTGGTGGAGACCGAGGCGTTCTGGATCAACGTCAACGCCCACGGCGTGCCCGCCCGCATCAGCGACGAGGGCTTCGCCACCCTCTCGGCCACCACGGAGACCCACCGCCTGCGGTGGGCCGCCATGACCACGCCCCCGCCCGCCGGGTCCCCCGGACCGGATCAGCCGGAGGACCGACCCCACATCCTCCGCAGCACGGATTTCGACCTGCTCCAGCACGTCAACAACGCCGCCTACCTCGACGCGGTCGAGGACGAACTCGTCGATCACCAGGACCTGCTGAGGCAGCGCCACCGCATCGTGATCGAGTACTCGCACCCCGTGGTCCCGGGGTCGTCCATGACGATCCGGCGTAGGCGGTCCGGACACCGGTTGCAGATGTGGATGACGGTGGACGACCGCGTCGCGGCGACGGTGACCGTCACGGGTCAGCCGGACGACCGGCAGGAGAGCTAGGCGAGCGGACGATCGTCAGGGCAGGATGCGCGAGACGACCTCCGCGGCCACGTCCTCCAACAGCGCGCCCGCGTTGGCCATCGACCTGGCCAGGTCCGGCTCCCGCTCGGTGAGGGCGGCCGCGGCCGCGAACCCGGCCTCCGCCACGCGGTCGGCACCCAGGTCCAGCCGTCCGCACACGGCCACCACCGGCACGGCGTGCGAGCGACACAGCGCCGCCACACCCATGGGGGTCTTGCCGTGCATCGTCTGGTCGTCGAGCCGGCCCTCGCCGGTCACCACCAGGTCGGCGGCGGACACCACGTCCTCGAGGCCGGTGAGGGTGCCCAGGACCTCGAATCCCGGATCCAGGGACGCGTCGAGCAGTTCGCGGGCCGCGAAGCCCACGCCCCCGGCCGCGCCGGAGCCCGGTGCGTCGGGATCCACCTCGAGTCCCTGGCCGCGCAGTACCTCGACCAGGCGGGCCAGTCCCGCCTCGAGGGCCTCGATCTGGTCGGCGGAGGCCCCCTTCTGCGGGCCGTAGACGCGGGCCGCCCCGAGCGGTCCGAGCAGGGGGTTGTCGACGTCGCAGGCGACCAGGATGCGTGAGGCGCGGACCGCGGGGTCGATCCCGTCCAGGTCGACGCGGTCGAGGTTCACCAGCGCGCCGCCGCCGTCGGGGAGTTCGGTGCCGCAGGAGTCGAGGAAGCGGGCGCCCAACGCGGAGAGCATCCCGCTGCCGCCGTCGGTGGAGGCGCTGCCGCCGATGCCGAGGTGGATGTTGCCGCGACCCGAGCGGAGCGCGGCCAGGAGGACCTCGCCCACACCGCGGCTCGAGGACTCGAGGGGCCGCATCCGGCCCCCGGGGAGTCGGAGCAGCCCACAGGCGTCCGCCATCTCCACGAAGGCGGTGTCCGGGTCGATGGCGGCGAACGAGGTCTCGACCGCCTCCCCGGTGGGGCCGGAGGCGGTCACGCGGACCTCACGGGCGCCACCGGCGACCATCACCTCGAGGCTGCCGCCGCCCCCGTCCGCGACCGGCCTGACCACCACATCGGTGTCCGGGTGGGCACGGCGAGCCCCTTCGGCAGCGTGATGGCATGCCTCGATAGCGGTGAGAGAACCCTTGAAGGCCCCGCATGCCACGACGATCGTCACCCCTGCATCATTCCCCATCGTGTCGGCGGACACACGACGGCCCGGGGTCGTGGCTCTGGAGGAGTCACGACCCCGGGCCGTGGAAGTGCATCCGGGGTGAGGGGATGCGCGCGTGTCAGCCCAGCGAACCGGCGGTCAGGCCCGCGTCGACGCCGACCTCCGCGCCGGCCTCGGCGCCGGAGCTCAGACCCGCGAGCGCGCCGCTCAGCGAGCCGGTGTCGGTGTCGGTGCCCTCGTCGGCGGAGCCGGAGACGGAGCCGGTGTCGGTGCCCTCGTCAGCCGAGCCGGAGACGGAACCGGTGTCGGTGCCCTCGTCAGCCGAGCCCGAGACGGAGCCCGTGTCGGTGTCCCCACCGAGCGAGCCGGTGTCCAGCGAGCCGGTGCCCGCGTCGGTGGCCCCGGCCGAGCCGCTGTCAAGGATGTCGCTGCCGGTGTTCGGGGAGACACCGAGGCTGCCGAACTCGACCGAGCCCGGGTTGGACGCCTCGGCGCCGAGGTTCAGGTTGAAGGCGAGGCTGCCCAGGTCGACGGCGAGGTCCGTGCCGAGATCGAGGTCGGCCAGGCTACCGTCCTCACCCGCGATCTCCGTGAGGCTGCCCGTGTCGCCCGCGAGGCCCTCGAGGCTGCCGCCGGGGGCTTCCTGGGCCGCGGCGAGGCCGGGGAACGCGATGGCGGCACCGATGCCGAACGCGCCGACGGCGGCGATCTTGGCGGTGGTGCGGTTGGTGGTCTTCCGGTGGGTGTTCGTCATGTTCTGAACAGCTCCCATCTTCATTGACCCCGATGTCTCTCATCGCGGACACCTCGATCGGAGCGAGGTGCGTCGGCGACCCTACAAGCGAAGTCCGGCGCTGTCAGGGGGGCGAAATGCTGAGTGTTCCTTGAGGTAACACTCCGGTCACCACAGGCGAGGGGGGCGTATCCGGCCGACTCCGCGGGTCGGCCGCGAACCGTGTCATGCCTGCCTAGGCTGGGGTTATGGACACCCCCGCGGATGCCGACCCGGTGACGGACGGAGGGCCGGCCGTCGTCGAGACGCACAGCGCTCTCATCGTGCTCTATGGTGACGAGGCTCACAAAGTGCGCAAGCGCATCGATCTCGGGTTCCTGGACAACACGTCGGTCGGGGCCCGCGCAGAACAGAGCCGCCGGGAGGTCGAGCTCAACAGCCGCCTGGCGCCGGACGTGTACGACGGTGTGCTCGAGGTGCGAGGTCCCGACGGCGAGGTGATCGACCACGTGGTCCGGATGCGCCGACTCCCCGCCGGACGGAGCCTGGACTCGCTGGTGCGGTCGCGGGCCTCGGGGACCGGCCGCTCCGACGATCCCGACCTCCTGGCGGGGGTGCGGGAGGTGGCCCGGCAGCTCGATCACCTCCACGCCGCGAGTCCCCGCTCGGAGGAGATCGACGCGGTGGGCACCGCGGACGCCGTGGCCGGGTTGTGGCGGGAGTCGATCGGCCACCTGCGGCGTCTGAGTGTGGGCGAGGACGCACCGGTGATCGTCGACGACGTGGAGTGGCTCGCGGGGGAGTATCTCCGCGGGAGGGAGCGACTGCTGCGGGCGCGAGTCGATGCGGGCCGGGTGGTCGACGGCCACGGTGACCTGCTCGCGGCGGACATCTATCTGGAGGACGACGGGCCCCGGGTGATCGACTGTCTCGAGTTCGACGACCGGCTCAGGTTCGGGGACGCCATGCTCGACGCCGGGTTCCTGGCGATGGATCTCGACAGGGTGGGGGCGCGGGACCTCGCCGAGGCCTTCCTCGCGGCGTATCGGGACTTCTCGGGGGATGACGCGCCGTCGTCCCTCGTGCACCACTACATCGGGTACCGCGCGCTGGTCCGGTCCAAGGTCACCGCGATCCGCGCCGAGCAGTCCCGGAGCGGTGGGGCGGACGCGCGGCACGCCCTCGAGCTGGCGGACCGGGCCGTCGACGCCCTCCTGCGCGCCCGCGTCCGGTTGGTGCTGGTGGGAGGGGTGTCGGGGTCGGGCAAGTCGACGTTGGCCGCGCCTCTGGCCGAGTCGCTGGGGGCCGAGCTGCTCCGCTCCGATGTGCTCCGCTCCGACGTGGTCACCCCGGATGTCCCTGCGGGCACGGGCGCCGGCGCCGGCGGCGGCGACGACGACGCCGGCGCGCGCCCGGTCGGCGGACGGTACTCGCATGAGGCGGTCTCCGCCGTCTACGCCCGGATGCTCGACCGGGCCGGGGACCTGCTCGCGCTCGGACGCAGTGTGGTCCTGGACGCCACCTGGCTGGACCCCCGCCGCCGCGCCGAGGCCGAGACCGTGGCCGCCGACGCCCACGCCGAGCTCGTGGAGATCTCGTGCACGGCTCCCCACGGGGAACTGGTCCGGCGGATCGAGGAGCGGGGGCGCGCCGGTGCGGACCCTTCGGAGGCGACCGTGGAGGTGCTCGGGAGCCAGCTCGCGGATCTGGCGCCCTGGCCCGACGCGATCGAGGTGGACACCACAGAACTGGATCCCCGCTCCGCCGACGCCGTGCGGGGCTGGGCGGAGCGGAACCTCGGGCCGCTGCCCTGGGCCTGAGCGGCCGGGGGCCTGAGCGGCCGGGGGCCTGAGCGGCCGGGGGCCTACGCGGCCGCGGACCTACGCGCCCGCGGCGGGTCGGTCCCCGGCCCGTGTCCCCGGCGGACGCGGGATGGACCCCACGAACTGCATGGAGCGGTACGGCCAGCCGGCGGGGCCCGCGGCCGAGTCGTGGGTGTTCCACTGGCTCACGACCACGTGCCACTCCTCGGGGGTGGACCCCGGGACCGGGCAGCCGCAGTAGAGCTGGGCGACGCGTGCCGGACCCGCGGCGGGATCTGAGCCGTCGGACTCGTCGCCCCAGGCACAGCCGTGCAGGAGCGTGGTGTGGGTCGTCACCGACCTGTCCAGTAGGTCGGCGCCGATGTGCGGGAAGGTGAGGCAGTCGATCCGGTAGTGCTCGGCGTCGAAGTAGGTGAGGGTCCAGAAGTCCTCGCACCGCCGCAGGTACATCTCGCCGATGCGGCCCGGAAGCACGATTGTCGTGGGATTGCCCCAGTCCCAGGCGCCCTCGCGGTAGCCCCACGTCTGCCACCCGTTGACGCCGGGATCCGCCAGGTGCTCCTGGCGGACCCGCATGAGGATGACCCCCTTGTCCCGCTGGAACCCGGTCGACATGACGTAGACGAATCCGTCCCCGCCTGTCTCCCACGTCCACAGCTGGCGGTGGCCGCCCTCGAGCCGGGGGGAGAACGTGACACCGGTCGGCTCCCAGGTGCTCCCGTCGTCGACCGAGCGGTGGATCTCGGTCCGGGTGACCGTCCCCAGCCCCTCGTTGACCATGACGTGGAGATACATCGTGTCGCCGAGGGTCAGGACGTCGCCGGGGAGGACGGTGGAACAGCCCCGGGCGTGGACGTAGTCGATGAGTTGCCCCGCGTAGTCCGGCGGGCCGGGACCGGCCGCGCCCGTCCACACCAGGCCCCCGCCCGGGGCGGCGTCGTCGGCGAACAGGCCGACGGGGGACCGCCAGTCGGGGTTGCCCGGCCCCGGTCGCTCGTCGGTGGTGGGGGAGCACTCGGCGATCCCCGGGTGGGGGCGCCCCACGTGGGGGGCTCCCATCCCCGCTCCCGCGAAGGTGTCGCCGAACACGGCGAGCAGGCGTCCGGAGGGCGTCCTGGCGGTGATCCCCAGATCGGTCCCCTCCATACCGAACGCGGTGGTGATCCCGGGTCCCGTGAGGTCGCGGAGCTTCCGGGTGCTGGTCGGCGGGGCCGGGGTCGGCGGGCGCGAGTCCGTCATCGCTCCGACGCTACCGTCACGGACGACGGGTGGAGAGCCGATCGTGGACGCATCACAATTCGGTTAATGCACGGGCGGACCGGGATCCGGCACGCGTATGGTCGTCCGCGTGACACACCCCTTCGCCCGGGCGGGGCGCGAGATCGTCCCCGGCCACTGGTTCGGCCCCGCGGCCGTCGTGGCCGTGGGGTGCGCGCTCGCCTGGACCATCGTGGGGTTCGGTCACGGCGCGGCACCGGCGCTGCTGGTGTTGGCGGTGACCGCGGTGGTGGCTCTGTGGAACTCGCCGCTCAGGGTCACCGGTCACGAGCCCCTGCAGTCGGTGCGCAGCTCCTGCGTGGAGCACGCCGTGGTGGTGTTGTGGCGCCCCGGGTGCCCGTACTCCTCCGCGCTGCGGCGGCGCGCCGCCCGGGAGGGGCTCGAGGTGCACTGGGTCAACATCTGGCGGGACGAGGACGCCTACGAGCTCTGCCGCCGCATCAACATGGGCTCGGAGGAGACGCCCACGGCGATGCTGCTCGACCCGTCGCTCTCCGGACCCGTCGTGATCCCCGCCTCCGTACCGGGCATCCGTGAGGCCACCGCCGCCAGGCTCCCCCGGGGTCGGGCGAGACGCGCGATCTAGGCGGGGGCACCCCCGGTGCTCACCTGACCACCTCGTCGTCGTCCCACCTCGTCGTCGTCGATCCCGTCCCGCTCCTCGCCCGGCCTCACCTGGAGCGCAAGGACCCCCGCACGTCCCCGCACTCCGCCCCGAGCGCCATGTCGGCGATCCGACCCGAGTCACGCAGTTCGACCAACCGCGGCGCGACCCGATCGCGCAGGGCCCACGGGTCGATCGTGTTGACGTAGATCCCGGTCGCCCCCTCGAATCCGGCGGGGTTCGAGATCCGCCACTTGAGCACGATCCGCCACGGCATCGCCGCGCCGACCCCCGGTGGCCGGGTGTGCCACTCCTCGTTGGTGGGCACCAGGGGGCCCGTGGCGGCGTGGCAGGCGTGCAGGAGGTCGGAGACCCCGCGGAGCTCGTCCGGGGAGTGCTCCCAGGGCTCGCTCGCGGCGGAGCGCGAATAGATGACGAGGGCGGGATAGCGGTGCCCCACCCCGACCACCGCCACCGCGTGCTCGTTGGCCGCCAGCACCAGCCCCTCCGAGGCCGCGTGGTCGACCCCGAGCGTGGAGTAGAGGTCCGGCTCCGAGGCGAGGGCGGCCACCTCGCGACCGGTCTTCGCCGGGACCTCGTCGATCGCCACGAGTTGCTTGTGCAGGTGTGCGAACGACGCGCCCGCGGGACGCAGCCAGTTCTGGAACACCGACACGTACCGGGCATGGGGGTTGTCGGTGTACAGGTTCCGCATGGCGCGGACGGTGAAGGCGATGAACTGCTGGTGCTCGTCCGGGTCGAGGCACCCGGAGGAGGCGTGGCGGTCGGAACTCGTGGCGCCGTCGGTGAGGTGGCGGCGGGCCACCACGACGTCGTGGCAGCCACCGAAGAAGCTCTCGGAGTGGGCGGCCAGCTCCGCGGTCGTCATGGACTCGGCGTCCGCCGGATCCCCCTGTGCGGCGGCGATCCTGGTGCGGACCAGAGCGCGGACGTGGTCGGCGCCCTCGTCGGTCCCGAGATAGGCGGTCTGGTGCGCGGCGGCCCGGGCCGGGATCCGGTATCCGTGGACCGCTCTCCAGTAGTCCAGCGACACGATCTCGAAGAGGTTGCCGAAGAGCCGGAACTCAGGGGTCGTGAGGCCGAGCTCGTGCGCGGCCACCCGGTCGAGCGTCGTCCACGTGTCGCCGTCGCGCACCAGCCGTGACTTCTCCGGAGTGGTCTCGCGCAGCCGGGTCACGCAGAACGCGCAGTACGCCTCGGCCGCGTGGGGGTCCACCGGGAGGACCTCGCCTGGCGGATGGTCGACGGGGCGGTGGCCGCGGCCGGGAACCGTCCAGACCTCGGTGCCGGTGAAGGGGTTGATCTGCTTGACGGTCCCGTCCGCCATCCGGCGGAGCGGCTGGCTCCGGAGCGGCCTGTTCAGGGCCGACGGGGAGTCTGGAGCGGTGGTCACCCGGCGAGCCTAGGTGGTCGGGGGGAACTCCCGACGACGACGAGAGGAGTTTTCCGCCGCACCGGTGGAACTGTGACGGAAGTAACACTATCCTGAGATTTCACGATGTGCATATCGAGTAGGAGAGCAAGTGCTAGTGGTCCTTCGGCGGCCTACGGCATACACGACGGAAAGAGGGACGACAATGTCATTTAAGCGTTCGCGTCATCTGAGAATGGCGGCGCTCGCTGGGGCGGTGGCGCTTGCCGCCGTCGGCTCCCCGGCGGTCGCCAATTCCCAGACGGGATCGGCGGATCTCGGTCTAGGTGCCGGTTTGGGATTGGGCCAGAGCTTGGGTCTCGCGCTGGACCTCGAACTTGCGCTGGGCTCGGGAGAGCCCGGGTCTCTCGACGAAGTTTCCTCAGGTTCGGAAGACGTCGGCCTGCCGGCTGGGTCGCTGGGACCTGGTTCCCTCGATCCGGTGTTCGCAGGCTCTGAAGCCGGGTCCGATGCGCTGGAGGGGTCCGTGGAGGGTTCTCTGGAGCAGCCGGGTTCGCTGGATGGTTCCCTGGAGCCCGGGTCTCTTGATCCGGTGTTCGCTGGTTCTGAGGCCGGGTCTGACGCGCTGGAGGGTTCGCTCGGCGGCTCGTTGGAGGGGTCGAGCGAACTCGGTTCGGCTGAGCTGGGTTCGCTCGTTGGGTTGGGCCTGCTGTTGGCGCTCGGGTCGTCGGGCGATGGATCGCTCGGGCCCGGGTCGCTTGACGGGTCTTTGGACGGTTCCCTGGGGCCTGGTTCCCTCGATCCGGTGTTCGCCGGCTCTGAAGCCGGGTCCGATGCGCTGGAGGGATCCGTGGAGGGTTCTCTGGAATCCGGGTCTCTTGATCCGGTGTTCGCTGGTTCTGAGGCCGGGTCTGACGCGCTGGAGGGTTCGCTCGGCGGCTCGTTGGAGGGGTCGAGCGAACTCGGTTCGGCTGAGCTGGGTTCGCTCGTTGGTTTGGGCCTGCTGCTGGCGCTCGGGTCGTCGGGCTCCGAGGCGGGCGACGGGTCCCTCGCCCCCGGTTCGCTTGCGCCGCTCTCGGCCGGGTCTGACGCCGGATCGTTGGAGGGCTCGCTGGAGCCCGGGTCGCTCGCTCCGCTGTCGGCGGGGTCCGAGGCCGGGTCGCTGGACGGCTCCCTCGAGGGCTCCCTCGAGCCCGGGTCGCTCGACGACGGTTCGTTGGAGGGCTCGCTCCCGATGGGGTCCCTGGAGCCGGGTTCGGTGGAGGGGTCTCTCGCCCCGATCGGTTCCCTGATCGCGTCACTCGCCCCGTTGGGTTCGACGGCCGCGTCGGTGGCCGGTTCGGTTCCGATCCTGCTCCCGGTGGTCCTCATCGGAGGCTCGATCGCCGCCGCCCCGATGATCGGGCAGTCCCTGATGGACCTGAACATCCAACTCCCAGAGCTTCCGGGATTCCCCCCGTTGGCAGGTTCGGCCATGCCGGGACCAGCTCCTTTACAGCCCGTCGTCGAGGCTCCACCGGCCCCGGGGCCACCCACCCCCAACGGTCGCGGTGGTGAACCGGGCGCCCAGGGTGGGGTCGCGGTCACCGCCAACGCGGCCATCGTCACCACGGGTTCGCTCGGCGACTACGAGGTGGCGCTGCCGGACGGCGTCACCCTGCCCCCGTTGCCGTTCATCCGGTGATCTGACACCCCAACTGCCCCGCTCCGAGTGGTCCACTCGGAGCGGGGCAGTTGCCATTTCGGGAGCGAGAGTGCCCGTGACCTGAGAGAAATCTCACAGGGTGGAATCCGTATCCCACGTCAGTCCGCGTCGATTGACGAAACCCAATTGTGCGGCTACCCCCTTTTCCCCATATTATTTGCGGGCCAGAGCACCACGGTGATCTGAGTGCGGGTGCTCCAGCCACCACGGAGTCCGCCCGTCGACAAACGAAGGCGAGCAGATGATGACGACTCCCGGCCCCAGAGGCCTGTACCGCCCTGAATATGAACACGATTCCTGTGGTGTCGCGTTCGTCGTGGACATGTACGGACGTCAGTCCCGGGACATCGTCGAGAAGGCGATCGCCGCGCTCGTCAACCTCGAGCACCGGGGCGCTGTCGGCGCCGAGGCGAACACCGGTGACGGCACGGGTCTGATGATCCAGGTACCGGACCGGTTCTTCCGCGAGGTGATGCGCGAGGAGCAGGACCTGGAACTGCCCGAGGCCGGTGCGTACGCGACCGGCCTCTGCTTTCTCCCCCAGTCACGGATGCTGGCGATGGACGCCAAGCGCCTGGTGGAGAGGATCGCCGCCGAGCAGGGCGTCACTGTCATCGGATGGCGTGAGGTCCCGGTCGACGACTCGACGGTCGGCGCGATCTCCCGCGACGCCCAGCCGACCATCCACCAGATCTTCGTCAAGGCCGCGGGTGCCGACGGCGCCCTGCTCACCGAGCTCGCACTCGAGCGCAAGTGCTTCGTGGTCCGCAAGCGGTGCGAGCACGAGCTCGGATCCAAGGGGCCCGGCAAGGGCGACCTGGGCTCGGAGACCGTGTACTTCCCGTCACTGAGCCCCCGGACCTTCGTCTACAAGGGCATGCTCACGGAGAAGCAGCTCCCCGAGTTCTACCTCGACCTGCAGGACGAGCGCGTGGAGTCCGCCCTGGGCATCGTCCACTCCCGCTTCTCCACCAACACCTTCCCGGCCTGGCCGCTCGCGCATCCGTTCCGCTACGTCGCGCACAACGGGGAGATCAACACCGCCCGCGGCAACGAGAACTGGATGCGGGCCCGTGAGTCGCTCATGTCGAGCGAGCACATCGAGGACCTGTCGGCGGCCCTGCCCATCTGCACCCCCGGTGGATCGGACACCGCGCGGTTCGACGAGGCGCTCGAGTTGCTGACCCTGGCCGGCCGCACTCTTCCGCACGCCGTGCTCATGATGGTGCCCGAGGCCTGGGAGCGTCACGAGACCATGGACCCCGCCAAGCGGGCGTTCTACGAGTACCACGCCTCGCTCATGGAGGCCTGGGACGGTCCGGCGTCGATCACCTTCACCGACGGCACCGTGATCGGAGCGGTCCTCGACCGCAACGGCCTGCGCCCCTCGCGGATCTGGGTCACCGACGACGGTCTCGTCGTCATGGCCTCCGAGGTCGGCGTCCTGGACATCCCGCAGGACAAGGTGGTCACCAAGACCCGCCTGCGGCCCGGCCGCATGTTCCTGGTCGACACCGCCGCGGGGCGGATCATCGACGACCAGGAGATCAAGGAGCAGCTCGCCGCCGAGCACCCCTACCAGCAGTGGCTCGACGAGGGCATGGTCCGACTCGGCGACCTCCCCCAGGTCAGCCAGGAGATCATGAGCCACGAGCGCGTGGTGCTGCGGCAGCGGGTCTTCGGCTACACCGAGGAGGAGCTCCGCATCCTCGTCTCCCCGATGGCCGGTGTCGGCGCAGAGGCGACCGGGTCGATGGGTACCGACACCCCGCTTCCCGTGCTGTCCCAGCGGGCCCGGATGCTGTTCGACTACTTCGCCCAGCGGTTCGCGCAGGTCACCAACCCGCCGCTCGACGCCATCCGCGAGGAGCTCGTCACGAGCTACGGGGTGACGCTCGGTCCCGAGGGTGACCTCATCAACCCCGGCCCGGACTCCTGTCGGCAGATCAAGCTCGACAACCCGATCCTGGGCAACTCCGAGCTCGCCACGCTGCGGGCGGCGGGGGAGTCCCGCCCGGCGCTTCGCGCGGTGACCGTCCGCGGTCTGTACAACGTCGCCCACGGCGGGCGGGGCCTGCGCATCGCGCTGGACCGCATCCGGCGCGAGGTCTCGGACGCGATCGAGGACGGTGCCGCCGTCATCGTGCTCTCGGACCGTGAGTCCGACGAGCGCAACGCGCCCATCCCGTCGCTGCTGTTGACCTCCGCCGTGCATCACCACCTCGTCCGCGAGAAGACCCGCACCCGGGTCAGCCTCGTGGTGGAGTCGGGCGACGCCCGCGAGGTGCACCACATGGCGGTGCTGTTCGGCTACGGAGCCAACGCCATCAACCCCTACATGGCCTTCGAGTCGATCGACGAGCTCGTCAAGACGGGCGACCTCGCCGGGATCGACACGGTCGAGGCCTGCGCCAACTACCGCAAGGCGGCCGCCAAGGGCGTGCTCAAGGTGATGTCCAAGATGGGCATCTCCACGCTCGCCTCCTACACCGGCGCCCAGCTGTTCGACATCACCGGGCTGTCGCAGGAACTGTGCGACGAGTACTTCACCGGCTCGGTCAGCCCGATCGACGGGATCGGCCTCGACGAGATCGCCGAGGACGTGGCCCGTCGGCACCGCTTCGCCTTCCTGCCGCGTCCCGAGGAGGCCGCCCACCGCGAGCTCGAGATCGGTGGCGAGTACCAGTGGCGGCGCGAGGGCGAGTACCACCTGTTCAACCCGGACACGGTGTTCAAGCTCCAGCACTCCACGCGGTCCGGCCGATACGAGATCTTCAAGGAGTACTCGCGGCTCGTCGACGACCAGTCGGAGCGTCTCGCCACGCTGCGCGGTCTGTTCGAGCTCAAGAGCACCCGCCCGCCGGTGTCGATCGACGAGGTCGAGCCGGTGTCGGAGATCGTCAAGCGGTTCTCCACCGGGGCGATGAGCTACGGCTCCATCTCCGCGGAGGCGCACGAGACCCTCGCGATCGCGATGAACCGCCTGCACGCCCGGTCCAACTCGGGTGAGGGCGGCGAGTCGATCGCCAGGTTCAGCCCCGACCCCAACGGGGACTGGCGCCGGTCGGCCATCAAGCAGGTCGCCTCCGGCCGGTTCGGTGTGACCAGCAACTACCTGGCCAACTGCACCGACATCCAGATCAAGATGGCCCAGGGCGCCAAGCCGGGCGAGGGCGGCCAGCTGCCGCCGGGCAAGGTGTACCCCTGGGTGGCCGAGGTCCGTGGCTCCACGCCGGGCGTCGGGTTGATCTCGCCCCCGCCGCACCACGACATCTACTCGATCGAGGACCTGGCGCAGCTCATCTATGACCTGAAGAACGCCAACCCCGAGGCTCGGATCCACGTCAAGCTCGTCGCCGAGCAGGGCGTGGGAACCGTCGCGACGGGCGTGTCCAAGACACACGCCGACGTGGTGCTGATCTCGGGCCACGACGGTGGCACGGGTGCCTCGCCGCTGACCTCGCTCAAGCACGCCGGTGGACCGTGGGAGCTGGGCCTGGCCGAGACCCAGCAGACGCTGCTGGTCAACGGGCTCCGCGACCGCATCGTCGTCCAGGTCGACGGGCAGCTCAAGACGGGGCGCGACGTGATCGTGGCGGCGCTGCTCGGTGGCGAGGAGTTCGGGTTCGCCACCGCGCCGCTCGTCGTGGCCGGCTGCGTCATGATGCGCGTCTGCCACCTCGACACCTGCCCGGTGGGTGTGGCCACCCAGAACCCGGTGCTGCGCGAGCGGTTCAACGGCAAGGCCGAGTACGTGGTGAACTTCATGGAGTTCGTCGCGGAGGAGGTCCGCGAGTACCTCGCCGAGCTGGGCTTCCGGTCCCTCGACGAGGCGATCGGACACTCCGAGTGCCTCGACAAGTCCCGTGCGTTCGCCCACAACAAGCGGGCGGCCAAGCTGGACCTCGAGCCGGTCTTCGCCCAGGCGGACTCGCCCTTCATGCACCAGGACCTGCGCTGCACCAAGCAGCAGGACCACAAGCTGGAGGGAGTGCTCGACCGCACGCTCATCGAGGACTTCCGTTCGGTGCTCGTCGACCCGTCGTCCGGCCCGGCCACCGGTCGGTACCCGATCTGCAACGTCAACCGCTCGGTCGGCACCATGCTCAGCCACGAGATCTCCAAGGCGCACGGGGCCGCAGGCCTGCCGGACGGGTCCATCGACCTCACCTTCACCGGTTCGGCGGGCAACTCGTTCGGGGCGTTCCTCGCCGCCGGCGTGACCCAGCGTGTCTTCGGTGACGCCAACGACTACGTGGGCAAGGGACTGTCGGGTGGTCGGATCGTGGTCCGGCCCGCCCTGGACGCGGCCCCGGACTTCGTGGCGGAGGACAACATCATCGCCGGCAACGTGATCTGTTACGGCGCGACCAGCGGTGAGATCTACCTGCGGGGAATGGTGGGCGAGCGCTTCTGCGTCCGCAACTCCGGCGTCACCGCTGTGGTCGAGGGCGTGGGTGACCACGCGTGCGAGTACATGACGGGTGGCCAGGTCGTGGTGCTCGGGTCGACCGGGCGCAACGTGGCCGCCGGCATGTCGGGCGGTGTCGCGTACTTCTACGACCCGGACGGGCAGCTGCCCGTGAACCTCAACGACGAGCTCGTCGAGATCGAGGAACTGCTGACGGAGGACGTCGAGTTCCTGCACCGGATCGTCGAGCGGCACGCCGCCGAGACCGATTCGACCCGGGCGCGGGAGATCCTGTCCGGTTGGGCGCAGAACGTGAATCACTTCGTCAAGATCATGCCGCGCGACTACAAGCGCGTGCTGCTCGCCATCGAGCAGGCGGAGAAGGACGGACGCAACGTGGACGAGGCGATCATGGAGGCCGCAAATGGCTGACCCGAAGGGCTTTCTCAAGCACACCGAACGGGAGCTCCCCGAGCGTCGTCCGGTGGATCTGCGGATCATGGACTGGAAGGAGGTCTACGAGTCGACCACCCTCCCGGAGGACGACCTGAAGACCCAGGCCAGTCGCTGCATGGGCTGCGGCATCCCGTTCTGTCACCAGGGGTGCCCGCTCGGCAACATCATCCCGGAGTGGAACGACCTCGTGCACCGCGGGCGGTGGGACGCGGCGGTGGATCGTCTGCACGCCACCAACAACTTCCCCGAGTTCACGGGGCGGCTCTGCCCGGCCCCGTGTGAGGGCTCCTGCGTCCTGGGCATCAACCAGCCGGCGGTGACGATCAAGCAGATCGAGGTGGAGATCGCCGAGAAGGCATGGGAGGACGGTCCCATGGATCCGGTGATCCCCTCGTTCCGCACCGGCCAGTCGGTGGCGGTCGTGGGTTCCGGCCCGGCGGGGTTGGCGGCCGCGCAGCAGCTCACCCGCGCCGGGCACTCGGTGACGGTCTTCGAGCGCGATGACCGTATCGGTGGTCTGATGCGCTACGGGATCCCCGAGTTCAAGATGGAGAAGGAGATCATCGACCGGCGCCTCGCCCAGATGGAGGCGGAGGGCACGGTGTTCCGCGCCGGCGTCAACGTGGGCAAGGACATCACCGCCTCGCAGCTGCGCGGCGAGTTCGACGCGGTCGTCCTCTGTGGCGGCGCCACCATGCGACGGGATCTCCCGGTCCCGGGCCGCGAGCTCGACGGGATCCACCAGGCGATGGACTACCTGCCGCTGGCCAACAAGGCCGCGGTCGGTGACCCGGTGGTGGACTCCGACGGCCTGCCGGAGATCCACGCGCGGGATAAGCACGTGATCATCATCGGCGGCGGCGACACCGGCGCCGACTGCCTGGGAACGGCCACCCGCCAGGGTGCGAAGTCGGTCAAGAGCTTCGAGATCATGCCCAGGCCGCCCGCCACCCGTGCCGCCTCGACCCCGTGGCCCGTGTACCCGCTGATGTTCCGCACGGCGTCTGCGCACGAGGAGAACGGCGAGCGGGTCTACAGCGTCTCCACCGCCGAGTTCCTCGGCGAGGGCGGCCATGTGACAGCGCTCAAGGGTTCCGAGGTCAAGATGGTCGACGGGCGCTTCGAGCCGGTGCCCGGCACCGACTTCGAGTACCCGGCGGACCTGGTCCTGCTGGCCATGGGGTTCACGGGCGCGCAGAAGACCGGATTGTGCTCCGACCTGGGCGTGGACTTCAGCGACCGGGGCAACGTCGACAGGGACGACACGTACGCCACCAACGTCGACGGTGTGTTCGTCGCCGGGGACATGGGACGTGGCCAGTCCCTGATCGTGTGGGCGATCGCCGAGGGGCGCGCCGCCGCGGCCTCGGTCGACCGCTTCCTCATGGGGGAGACGGCCCTCCCGTCGCCCGTTCGACCCACGGACGTCGCACAGCGCTGACCGGGGGACGCGCGCCCGGGGGAGCACGGCGGGGTATTGTTTCGCCTTAATAGAACCTAAGATGTGAGGCAATTCGATCCAGGCCACCCCGGCCGCCGTCACGGAAGGCATACATGGTCCGCCGTCGCCCTGCCGCCGTGTCCGGTGCCGTGTTCGTCGGCCTGGTCGTGGCGCTCGTGGTCGCGCTGTGGCTGTCGGTCGCGATGATCGGTGGGCCCGCGGCCTCCGCACAGGGGACCGGCTCCGGGGCGAGGGTCGAGGTGACCGATCTCCCGGTGCTCAGCGAACTCCCCCCGCTCCCGGTGGAGGGGGACTCGCCGGACGCCGGGGACGGCCCGGACTCGTCCTCCCTGGGCATCTCCGGGGTGCAGACCGTCGCGCTGGGCCTGGCCGCCGCGGTCCTCATCGCCGGCGGGATGGGTCTGGCACTGGTCACGAGGCGTGGTCGTGCGGTGCCACCGGAGGAGCAGGCCCCACCCTCTGGTCCCGCCCCCTGACGACGGGGCCGATAGGCTCGGCGGTATGAGCCGCCATATCGCAGGACGCGGACGGGCCGCGCGGGTGACACCGCCGGCCGGTCCACCAGTGGACGACGTCGAATGTGATCTGGGCAGCAAGCTCACGCTCGGCCAGTTCCTCAAGCTGGCCTCGCTGCTCGATTCGGGGGCGGAGGCCAAGGACGCCGTCGCGGCGGGCGCGGTCAGGGTCAACGGGGAGGTCGACGTGCGGCGCGGTCGCGGACTGGCCGACGGCGACGTGGTGGCGTTCGGTGGCCGCGCGGCCCGCGTGGTCGCCCGTGACGGGCAGGGGAGGCCTCAGTGAACGAGATGACGTCCGGCGCCGTGCCGGCCCCGGTGGTGCTGCACGACGACGACCCGGGGGCCCGCCGCTACGCGGACTGGGTGGCGGAGGAGTTCGACGCCCGCAGCTCCCACCACGACGCCGTGGATCCCGCCGAGCTCGTGGTGGCCGGGACGGTGGTCCTGGTGACGGGCATGCGTCCGGGTGGCGGTCTGGGCGGCTCGGGGTTCATCAAGGACAACTGGGAGGCGCTCGTGGAGGCCGGTCGCCGGGTCGCCGTCGTCATGGTGGGCCCCACCCCGGTCACCGACGACGCCCGGATCGACCTGATGTCGAGCGAGTTCTCCGCCGACCAGCTCCGGGACCTCAAGCTGTTCCAGTTGCGCGGCGTGGTGACCCCCGACCAACTCGGGTTCCGGCAGCGGCTGGGGATCAAGACCGCGCTGGCGGCACTGCGCCGCAAACCGGATCTCACCCCGGAGGAGCAGTCGATGCTCGAGCTGGGCGGGCTGGATCTCACCGACCGGGTCTCCCTCGGCCCGCTCCTGCGGTGGATCAGACGCGAGGCATGACCCGTCCGGGGCGCCGGTCGCGGACGGTGTGATACCCGTTACACTTCGTGAGGACAGCCCCACGCCCGGGTGGGGTGCCTACCCGGAGGTTTCCTGACATGCGCACCACCCTGCTCGCCGCGGCGTCGTCCGCTCTGATGGCCACCGCCCTTCTCTCCGGGGCCGGGTCGGCGACGGCGGCGCCCGAGGAGCCGACGGACCCGTTCTGCGTGTGGATCCAGACGATGAACGGCGCCCGGTGCATGTCGGTCGATCCCGCGACCATCGACGCGCTCGGCAGTCTGGGCTACGGCTCCCTCGGCACAGGCTCGCTGATGAACCTGCTGACGACGCTCATCAACACCGGGTCCGTCGTCCTCTCCGTCGACGTGCCCAACTCGACCGGGTCGTACGCGCCCGGGTCGTTGGGCAGTTACGGGCCGGAGGCCTCGATCGGCGAGCTGTCGGTCGGCTCGGTCGGCACCTTCGCGGGCGCGTCCTGATCCGCTGACCGCTCGGCGACCCCGTCGGCCGCCACGCCCCGGCGTGGGGTGCGCGCCGGGGTCAGCGCACCACGATCCCGTCGGAGTCCGCGTAGAGCATGTCGCCGGGGACGAAGTCGACCCCGCCGAAACTCACGGTGACATCCCGCTCCCCGGCGCCCGTCTTGGACGACTTGCGGGGGTTGGTCCCGAGGGCCTTGCACCCGAAGTCCATCGTGCCGATCACCGCGGAGTCGCGGATCGCGCCGTGGACCACCACGCCGGCCCATCCGTTGGATCGACCGAGTTCCGCGATGAGGTCGCCGACGAGCGCCGTGTGCACACTGGCATCACCGTCGATCACCAGGACCCGACCCTCTCCGGGCTCACCCAGAACGCTCTTGAGCAGCGCGTTGTCCTGGAAGCACCGGACCGTGGAGACCGGGCCGAAGAACTCGGTGCGGCCGCCGAGGTCGCGGAACTGGGTGTCGCAACTCCGGACGCCCTCGCCGATCTCGTCGACGAGGTCGGCGGTGGGGACGAATCCGGTGGGGGTGTCGGTCATGGCGGGCCCTCCTGGTCTGAGTTCGGTCTCCCTCCACGCTATCCGGCGACGCTGCCCCGGAAGACCTCGGCCGTGGGGGACAATGACGCCCGAGGGTGTCACAGAAATTTGTCTAGACGTAGGAGGACCGATCCGTGGCCAGGTACGAGCTCCTGATCCACGCCCGCCGCGCCGTGGTCGACGGTCGTATCCAGCAGACGGCGGTCGCGGTGGACGGCGGCGTGATCTCCTCCGTGCGGACCGGGTCCGAGGCACGGGACATCGGGTTGGCGGGTGATCACACGATCGATCTGGGTGACGACGTCGTTCTGATGCCCGGGCTGGTGGACCCGCACGTGAGCACCGAGGACGTCGCGGTGGGCACCCGTTCGGCCGCCCTCGGGGGGATCACCACCGTGGTCGACTACGGGACGAACGGCGACCCGTCGGCCACCGACCCGGAGCAGGTGGACCGGTGGCGGGAGGGGGTGACCGGCGAGTCGTCCGTCGACGTGGGCCTGTGGGGCGCCGCGGTGCCCGGGAACCTCGGACGGCTCGGCGCGTTGCTCGACCGGGGGGTGTTCGGGATCTCCGCCGTGGCGGACGGGAAGGGCGTGGCGGGAACCCCCACCCTGAACAGTGAGGACCTGGCGGCGGCGGCGGAGGAGGTCGCCGGCCGCGGCGGGCTCTTCGCCGCGGACGCCGGCGTCGAGGACCTCCCGGTACTGCTGGACGTCTGTCGCCGGACCGGTGGTCGGCTGCACCTGCGGGCGGTCGCCGACGCCGAGGAGCTGCCGCTGCTGCGGGGGGCCAAGGCCGAGGGGCTGCGCGTGACCGCCTCCACGAGCCCGCACCTGCTCGCCCTGGTCTCGGAGGTCACCCACGGGGGCGCGGCCGCCGCCGACCTTGATCCCCCGATCCGGGACGCCGCCACGCGCGAACTCCTCTGGGACGCCCTCCGCGACGGCACCGTCGACGCGATCGCCTCCGCCCGACTCGGTCTCTCGGTGGTGTGGACGGAAGCACGCCGGAGGGGGTGTGATCTCTCGGACGTGGCCGGCTGGATGTCCGGGACGACGGCCGCGATCGTCGGTCTCGAGGACCGGGGGGAGATCCGGACGGGTCTGAGGGCCGACTTCACCGCCGTCGCGGACGACGAGGCGTTCGTCGTCCTCCCCGGTGCCCGGGAGCTCGGTTCCGCCGACTCGGTGTACGCGCAGAGGGCCCTGGCGGGAGTGGTCCGCTGGACCATGACCGACGGCCGGTTCGTCGATCCCCGCTCCCTGCCCCGGGGCGCCGTCCTGTCCCGATCCGCCACATGAACCCCGCCGTCGACCGACTGGCGTTCCTCCCGTTCCCGGCGGGCGTGACCTCGGCCCTGCTCATCACCGAGTACGCCATCAAGATCCTCGCCCTGGGCATGGTGCCGGAGAATCGGCAGCCCTCCTCCTCTCAGGCCTGGTTGCTGGCGATCCTGTTCATCCCGATCGTCGGCGTGCCGCTGTTCCTGCTGCTGGGAAACCCGTACATCACCGGCCGACGGCACGTCATCCAGGCCGAGGCCAACCGGCTCTACGAGGAGGCGCTGGAGAAGTGGCCCACGGTCCCCGACAGCGTGCGGATCCCGCCCGGGGTGCGGACGGTTCTCGAGATGAACCGGAACCTCACCGCGATCCCGTGCATGTCCGGCGAGTTCGTGGGGCTGTACTCGGACTACGCGGCCTCGCTCGCCACGATGACCGACGCGGTTCGGTCCGCCCGGGACCACGTGCACATCGAGTTCTACGCCCAGTCCTGGGACGACGAGACCGACGAGTTCTTCACCGCCGCGGTCGAGGCGGCGGAGAGGGGGGTGACGGTCCGGGTGCTGGTCGACCACCTCGGGTCCCTGCGGTACCGGGGCTTCAAGGTGCTACGACGGAGGTTGCGCCACTCGCCGGTCGAGATGCACCTCATGCTGCCGATCAACCCGTTCGTCGGGAGGTTCCGCCGGCCCGACCTGCGCAACCACCGCAAGATGCTCATCGTCGACGGCGACCACGGGTTCATCGGCTCGCAGAACCTCATCGCCCGGAACTACGGCAGCCCCCGCAACACCCGCCTCGGCCGGGAGTGGGTGGACCTCATGATGGAGGTCCGGGGTGAGATCGTCCAGGCGATGAACGGGGTGTTCGCGGTGGACTGGTACTCCGAGAGCGGTGAGGTCATCGAGACCTTCGAGGAGCTCTCCCGCGGCACGTCGGTCGGTGCCGGAGGCGCGGGAGGCGACCCCACCGCCGGCGACCCGGTCAGCGCCTTCCAGCTCGTCCCCTCGGGGCCCGGATACCGCACGCAGCCGAACCTGCGCATGTTCACCCAGCTCATCGGCCAGGCCGAGCACAGGATCAGGATCGTCAGCCCGTACTTCGTCCCGGACGAGGCGTTGCTCCACTCGATCACCTCCGCGTCCTACAGAGGTGTCGACGTGGAGTTGTTCGTCCCCGAACACGCGGACCAGTTCATGGTCCACCACGCCCAGCGGTCCTACTACCGTGCACTCCTCGAGGCCGGGGTGCGGATCAACAGGTTCCGCTCGCCGGCGGTACTGCACACCAAGATGATGTTGATCGACGACTACGGCGGTGTGGTGGGGTCGAGCAACATGGACCAGCGGTCGTTCAACCTGAACTTCGAGATCAGCCTGCTGGTGCTCGGCGGGGAGGCGCTGACCGAGATGAACGACGCGGTGGACGCCTACCTCGAGGAGAGCACGCCTCTCGGCCTGGATACCTGGCAGCGCCGTCCCTGGCCGGGGCGGTACGTCGACAACGTCGCGCGACTGAGTTCGGCACTCCAGTAGGGGCCGGCCCCGCGGCGGGGCCCGGCCCGGCAGTCCGGATCGGCCCTGTAGTAGTACGCTTTGCGTGCGTGGGCCGGTAGGGCCCTGCTCATGACGAGAGGCCAGCACAGATGCCCCAGAACCGTGGTTCCGGACTCCGGACCAGGCGCATCGGCGCCGTCGTCGCCGCGACCGCCCTGGCGGCGGTCGCGACCCCGGCTGTGGTGCACGGCCAGGAGGCCTCGGGTTCCGACTCCTCGGTGCCCACCCAGACCGGCAACAGCAGCGTCGACGGCTTGACCGGCCTGATCCCCGAGGAGATCGTGGTCGGCAACCCCGGCTTCGGCGCGGGATCCGAGGGGTTGCGGGACATCGGGAGCGGAGTGGTGCCGGACACCGCGCTGTCCGTCGGCCAGGTCCTGGGCTCGGTGGCGCCGCTCGAGGCGCTGGGGTCGGCGGGCGGATCCGCGGTGGCCTCCGTGGCCTCCTCCGGCAGCCTGCCCGGGTCCGTCTACGTCAACCCGACCGGCTCGATCGGGTCGGGCACCATCGGGCTCGGCTCGCTCTCGATCCCCGAGTACATCTTCCCGGTCCTCAGCGTGCAGTTCGCCGGCGGGTTCTTCGCCGCCCTGGCCGAGCGCCAGGAGGCCGGAGAGCTCTACCCGCACGAGCTGACGTTCTGGAACGACGTGGTGGTGGGCTCGGCCGAGGCCGGCGGGTTCCTCGAGGACGCCGCCGCCGACGCCGGCACCGAGCTCCCCGGCGCACTGGCCGGAAGCATCGACGCGGTGCAGCGTTCCGCGTTGCAGGACCCGTTCGAGGAGAACGAGCGGCGCAGGGCCATCGCGGAGGCCGCCGCGGAGGCGGAGGCCGCGGGCGAGGCGGGGGCCGACACCGACGGGGCCGATGACGCGGCCGGTGCCGAAGGTGCCGGCGACGAGGCGCGCGACGGGATGCCCGCCCTGGCAGACGCCGCGGACACGGGGTCACCCGCGATGCAGGCCCAGCAGGTGCAGGTCCAGCAAGCGCAGGGCGCCCCGGCTCCGGGTGACGAGGTCCCGGGTGCCCGGGCTCAGGCCTCGGGCCCCGCGACCCTGGCCGCCACCGGCGTGGAGACCACCGCGATCGCGGGTCTGGCCACGGTGAGTCTGCTGCTGGGGGCCCTGTTGCTGGCGGGCTCCAGGCGCCGCGGCTGAGCCGCGAAAGTGCCGTGGCGGCTGAGCCGCGAAGGTGCCCGGTGGCTGAGCCGCGAAAGTGCCCTGGCGGCTGAGTCGCGGGCCGGGCTCAGCTCGTCGTCACCGCGCCGCTGTCATCTCCGCGCACCGATCCCACAGGGCCGCCGCCACCGCGCGGTCGTGCGAGGCGCGGGTGGAGTCGACGATCTTCGGGTATCCGCTGAGCTCACCGAAGCCGTCGGGACCCACGTACGCGCCGCCGGGAACGGAGTCGACGGTGGCGGCGTAGAGCTGGGGAAGGGCCCCGCGCTCGGCCGGCTGGACGAGGAACGGGACCTTCTCCGCGACCCGCATCATCAGGTCCTGGACCCGGCTGCCGCTGCGGTACTGGAGATTGGTGGCCGAGTACCCGGGGTGGGCGGCCACGGCCTTCAGCGGTGACCCCGCCGCGTCGAACCGACGCTGCTGCTCGTAGGCCAGCATGACGCAGGCGAGCTTGGTGGCCGCGTAGACCCCCATCGGCGAGTACTTGCGGCGGGTCCAGTCGAGGTCGTCCGGATCGACGGTGCCCCTCTTGTGCATCATCGAGCCGAGCCACACCACCCGATCGGTGAGCACGGGGACGAGCTGCTCGGTGAGCGCGAAGTGGCCGAGCACGTTCACCCCGAACTGCATCTCGTGGCCCTGGGCCGTGCGCGACTGCGGGATGTTCATCAGTCCGGCGTTGTTGATCAGCACATCGGGTCGGTGGTCGGCCAGCACCCGACCGGCGGAGCGGACCGAGTCCAGATTGGCCAGATCCAGCTGGACGACCTCCGCCCGATCCGGGTGCGCCAGGCCGGCCCGGGCGGCCTCGGCGCGGGTGGTGTCCCGGCACGCCATCAGAACCCGGGCTCCCGCCGCGGTGAGCGCCCGGGTGGACTCGAGCCCGAGGCCGGCGTTGGCGCCGGTGATGACGAAGGTCCGGCCCGTCTGGTCATGGATGTCGGCTGTGGTCCATCGACTGGTCATGCGTCCAGGGTACGCACGACCGGCCTCTCGTCGGCCGAGTCGCGCGCCCGGAATGGACCGTCCGGGGCGCGTGACCGGTCGCGATCCGGACGAACACGCAGCGCGATCCGGGAGCGGATCGGTGAGGGACTACCGGGATCAGTCCCACGTGGCGGTGTCGGGGTCCACACCGTGCGCGCGGGCGTCGGCCTCGACAGCGGCTTCGATCCACCCGGTCAGGCCCGGCTCGAGCGAGTCGTACGTCTCGCTGAAGCGAGGGTCCTGCCGGTACATGCGCGCCAGCAGCACCTGCATCGAGCGCGTGCAGTCGTAGAACGTCGAGATCGACGCACGATGCCGCTCGACCAGCTCCGCGGCCCGGGGTGAGGCGGGGTCCACCCCGGCCCGCTTGGCGGCGGCCAGGTCGGCGTTGAGCGAATCCGTCTCGGCCTTGACCCGGCGCCAGTCCTCCTTGGACATCGTGCTCGTGCGCTGTCGCGACTGTTCCCACTGCGGGGTGTCGCCCCACTGCTGCTGCGCCTCGGCCTGCCAGTCCTCGTTCCAGTCGGTGCCGAAGATCTCGGCCCGATCCGCGGGTGTCAGTGGTGTGTTCACGGCGATCGCCTCCTTCAGGCGGTCTACTGCGGAGACCATCTCCTGCAGGTGCGAGATGCGGTCGAGGAGCAGCTCGCGCTGCCGGGACAGGTGGGCGCCCTCGTCGACGTCGGGGTCGTCGAGCAGCACCCCGATCTGCGCCAGCGGGAGGCCCAGCTCGCGGTAGACCAGGATCCGGTGGATGCGCGCGACGTCGTCGTCGTCATACACGCGGTAGTCCGACCACGTCCGTCCACTCGCCGGCGCCAGCCCGATCCGGTCCCAGTGGTGCAGGGTCCGGATACTGACGCCGACGAGGTCGGCGACCGCGCCCACGGTGAGCCCGTCACTGCTCGTCATCGCTCCAGCATCTCTCACATCGACCACCCTGGGCCCTGACGCGACGTCAGGGTCAAGGGCGAGTCGGTACCGCGTCGGCTTACTCGTCGGTAACGTCGGGGCATGAGCCGACCCACGCCCCGTGTCTACGACCGACTCCGCGACCTGGTCGCGATCCCCGAATTCCGTTCCGATCCCTCGAGTCGGGAGTCAGCCGTCATCGAGGAGGTCTTCACCGGCGAGCCGCTCGCCGAGATCCCCGTGGGCACCGCCGACGACGTGCTGGCCGCCGTCGAGCGGGCCCGCGCCGCCCAGATCGCGTGGGCCGACCGCGAGCCCGCGGACCGCGTCGCCGTGCTCAAGCGCTTCGCCTCCCTGGTCATGCGCGATCGCGAGCAGCTCATGGACATCGTCCAGGCGGAGACCGGGAAGAGCCGGGCCTCGGCGCAGGAGGAGGTCCTGGACTGCCTCATCACCGCACGTCACTACGCCAAGACGGCCCCGGGGCTGCTCGCCCCCAAGCGGGTCCAGGGCATGCTGCCGGGCCTGACCAAGGCCGTGGTCCGACGCCACCCCAAGGGCGTCGTGGGTGTGATCGCGCCGTGGAACTACCCGCTCAACCTCGCCGCCACGGACGCACTGGCGGCCCTGGCCGCGGGTAACGCCGTGGTGATCAAGCCCGCCTCCATCACGCCGTTCTGCGCCCTGGCCGCAGCGGACCTGCTGTACCGCGCGGGTCTGCCCCGCGACCTGTTCCAGGTGGTCCCCGGTTCGGGCCGCACCGTCGGCGGGGCGATCGTGGAGAACGTGGACTACCTCATGTTCACCGGCTCCACGGCCACCGGCCGCACGCTCGGTCGCCAGTGCGGCGAGCGGCTCATCGGGTTCTCCGCCGAGCTCGGCGGCAAGAACGCCATGATCGTCGCGGCGGGCGCCGACCTCGACGAGGTGGCCGAGGTGGCAACCCGCGCGTTCTTCTCCAACTCCGGCCAGCTCTGCATCTCGGTGGAGCGCGTGTACGTGGAGAGGTCGGTGGCCCCCCAGCTCATCGAGAAGCTCACCGCCCGCGTCCGGTCCATGAGTGTGGGCCCGGGCTACGACTTCGAGGCGGAGATGGGCAGCCTGATCTCCCGGGATCAACTGGACACCGTGACCGCCCACGTCGACGACGCCGTGGCCAAGGGCGCCCGCGTCCTGGCCGGCGGTCGCCCCCGCCCGGACCTCGGCCCCCTGTTCTACGAGCCGACACTGCTGGCCGACGTCCCGGAGGACGCCACCTGCTTCGGCGAGGAGACGTTCGGCCCGGTCGTGTCGATCTACCCGGTCGACTCGGTGGACGAGGCCGTGGCCAAGGCCAACGACACCGAGTACGGGCTCAACTCCTCGGTGTTCGCCGCGTCGGACTCGGAGGGCGAGGAGATCGCCGCGCGGCTGCGGACCGGCACCGTCAACGTCGGCGAGGGCTACGTCGCGGGCTGGGGTTCGGTCGCGGGCCCGATGGGCGGCATGGGCGCCTCCGGTGTGGGCCGACGCCACGGCGACGAGGGACTGCTCAAGTACACCGAGGCGCAGACGATCGCCACTCAGCGCGTCGTGCACATGGGCGGGCCGTCGTTCCTGCCCCGCACGCGGTGGCAGCAGTTGCTCGCGCCCGCCACCGACGCCATGCGCTTCCTGCCGGGGCGGTAGGCGGGCGGCCGGCGCGGGCGGGTGGCCGGCGCGGGCGGTGTCCGGCCGCCCCGGCCCGCCTCGTGGTGCTGCCGCTCGCCCTCCCGATACAGCCGCGTCCGGGCATGGCGTCTCGCGCGCCCCGAGGGGCAGGCCAGACACCATGCCCGGACGCGGCTGTGGCTGACGTGTACAGGCGCGGGAGCGAGACGCCGGACGGGGGAGCGGCTGCACCGCTTTGCGGGCCCGCCCGTCAGTTACCGCGGCGCAGCAGGACGAACGCGCCGCCGATGAGCAGGATCGCCAGACCGCCGACGACCCAGATCGCGGGATTGATGCCGGTGTCCTCACCCGAGGTCTCATCGGCGACGTCCGCCTCGTCGCCGGCCCCGGTGTCGGACCCGCCAGCCGGGGAGGCGTCCCCGCCGGCCCCGCCCGCCACGGTGAAGACCGATGACCCGCTCACCACGTGACCGTCGGACGAGGTCACCCGGTATCCGACGGTGTAGGGGCCGGGCTCGAGTTCATCGACGTCGACAGTGACGGTCTCGCCCGCCACCGAGGGGTCGCCCACGACCCGGTTGGCCCGGTTCTCCCCGGCGGTCACGGCGACGGAGGCGAAGCTCTGGTTGATCTCCTCGTTGAAGGTCAACACGATCTCGTCGGGCGGGGTGTCCAGCTCGGACCCGTCCTCCGGATCGATGGAGACCAATACGGAGTGGGCGACAGCGACCGGGGCGAGCACCACCGCGGGCGCGGCCGCGCCGCCGACCAGGGCGGCAGCGACCGCCACGGACGCCACGCGCCCCCGCAGTGCCGTCACGCCTTGACGCCCAGGCGGGCGAAGATGTCCTTGTTGATGCGGTCGAGCTCGCCCGAGATCGACGAGTGGATCTCGCGCCGCTGCGCGGTGGGCGTGGTCTCGGCGGTCTCGACCGCGGTCCGCAGGTCGGTGAGCCGGGTCCGGGTGGAGGCGATGAAGTCCTTGACCTCCCGCTCGCTCCCGCGGCTCGTGTCGAGCTGGTCGAGGGTCTGCTCGAGGCGGACGATCCGCACGCCGAGGGCGGCGCCGGGACCGGTGGCGTTGATGCCGGCGGCCTCGAGGTCCACGCCTCCGGGGCCGGAGGGCTTGCCGGCCGATCCCTGCACGTTGGAGACGGCCTTGTAGACCATCGGCAGCAGCACCGGGGTGGCGACCTTGGCCATGCTCAGCCACCGCTGCAGGTCATCCTTGTTGAGCTTGGTGCCCTCGAGCTTCTTGAGTTCCATCTCGGCGAGCTGGTACTCGTGCTTGCGGCCGGCGGAGTCGATCTTCTCGGCGAGCTTGCGGTCCTTGGCCAGCAGCTTGGCCTCGCGCTTGATGGTGGCGCGTTCCTGCTTGGCGTGGACCTTCTCGTTCTTGCGGTTCCGCTTGGCGGATCTGCGGTCGAGCTTGTCACGCTTCTCGGCCCGCTTCTCGGCGCGCCTCGCCTTGCGGTCGGCGTTCTTGCGCTCGAGCTTGGCGCGTTCCTTGGCCTCGGCCAGTTCCACGCGGTGCGCCTCCTTGGCCTTCTTCCGCGTCTCCTTGGCCGCGAGCTTGGCCTCCTTCATGGCCGTGGACTTGAGCGCCGAAGCATGGGCGCGGAGTTCGGCACGCTTGTCGCGGTAGGTCGTCAGCTTGCCCATGGGCGTCGATCCTTCTCTCGTCGCGGACATCAGGTCTCCAGCCTAGGCGAATCGGCCCGCACTGAGGACCGGACCGTCGTGTGGGCCGCGGCTGGGCCATGATGGACGGCGATGGAGGACGCCGGCAGCACCACGTACCGCGCCCCCGATGCGGCGGTGGTGGGGCCGGCCTCGGGGGCCAGATGTCTGCACCGCGTGGCCCGGGAACGTGATGCGCGACCGGGGTGGTGGCGGACGGCGCCGCTCGACGAGGGCGTGCGTCTGCGGGCGATGGCGGCGGCCGATCGACGCGCGGGCCTGCGGGAGCGCGCGTTGCGGGACGCGCGCCCCGACGCCGTGGTGGTGGACGTGGTGGGGGATCACTGGACCGATCTGCCGGGGGACGTACCGGGCGACGACGACGAGAGCGCGACACTCCGGGCCCTGGCCGACGGGGCGACGCTGGTGTGGGGCGCGGCTCTTCCCGCCGATCCGCACGAGGGCCGGGCGGGCCTCCGGTGCACCCTGGCGACCGTGCCCGGCGGCGGGTACGCGCCGGTGCTGGTGGTCAATCACAAGGTGGTCGATCCGCGGCGGGGGAGGAGCGCGTCGACGGCGACGGTGACCCGCTTGCTCGACTGGTCCCCTGCGCCCGACCCCGCTCTCCGGGTGCGGCGTCACCCCGCGGATCTGGACCGGCTCGTCCACGCGTGGCGGCTGCTCGCCGCCGTGGGGCACGCGGCGGAGTCCCCGGTGGGCGCGGTGCTGGGGCTGGGCTCGGCGCGCGCGGTGGTGCACGACCTGGGGCCGGTGCTCGACGCCGCAGACCGCACCCACGCCACGCGGCTGGCGGTGGTGCGCGGTGAGCTCGACACCGAACCCAGCCGGATCGGCGAATGCCGCACCTGCCCCTGGTGGGAGGGCTGGGACGATCGGGACGGGCCCGTCGAGGGCTGCCGTGACCGGCTCGTCGTGGCCGATGACGTCAGTCTCGTCGTCGGCGGCGGACAGGTCGGGTCGCTGAGGGCCCGGGGGATCCGGACGGTCGCGGAGTTGGCGGAGGCCGGACCGGACCGGCCCACGGACTGGAACGGCGAGCCGTTCTCGGACGCGGTCCTGCGGGCGAGGGCACACCGCGACGGTGAGGTGGTGGTTCCCAAGGTGGCGCGGCCGAGCATTCCGCGTGCGGATATCGAGGTGGACGTCGACCTGGAGAGTCACCTCGACGACGGCGCCTATCTGTGGGGGACCCTGCTCACGCTGAGGGACGGGCGGCCCCTGGAGGCCGAGGGCTACAGGCCGTTCGCCACCTGGGCGCGGTTGCCGGATCCGGACGAGGGGCGGTCGTTCGCGGAGTTCTGGCGCTGGCTCACCGGCATCCGCGACCGGGCGGCCGGGCAGGGGCGGTCGTTCCGGGCCTACTGCTATTCACGGTCCGCGGAGAACGGGTGGCTGCTCTCGTCGGCCGGCAGGTTCGGCCCGGCGGGCACCGTCGCCGTCATCAAGGGGGTCCCCTCGGTCGCCGAGGTCCGGCGCTTCATCTCCTCCCCGCTCTGGGTGGACGTCCACGAGGCGGTCACCACCCAGCTCGTCTCCACCTCGGGCCTCGGGCTGAAGGTGGTCGCCCCGGCCGCCGGGTTCGCGTGGCGAGATCCCGAGGCCTGCGGCGAGGCCTCGCTCGGGTGGTACCGCGACGCGCAGGCGGCGCGGGGCGTCGAGCGGGATGCCGGCCGGAACCGCATCCTCACCTACAACGAGGACGACGTCCGGGCCACTCGCGCTGTGCGGGAGTGGATCTCCCGCTCGAGCTGGGGCGGCCACCAGCTCTGAACGTATGTCTACTTCGGCGTTGGACCCCTCATGCGCGGGCATTCTCCCGGTGGTCGCGCGGGGTGTTCACGGCGGAATGATAAGAATTGTTAAGTATCGCCGAAGTGTCGGCGTTTCTCCAGAAAGGAATACTGACTTATGACGAGGCACATCCGCGCCGCCGCGGCCCTTGGCGTCTCCGCGCTCGCCCTGTCCGGTGGAGTGGGGCTGGCGCACGCTCAGTCCTCCGCCCTCGGCTCGGCCGAGGAGGAAACGGGGGTCGTCGACCCCGGACTGATCGACACCTCGGGCTCCGCGCTGCTCGGCGAGCCGACTTTCGGCAGCCTCGCCCCGGTCGTGTCGCAGGGCGTGGGCTCGGTCAACGAGGCAACGGGTTCCGACGCAGTGAGTCCCGCGCCGGGTACCGGGTCGGTGGACACCACCGGTTCCGTCTTCGGTGAGCCCACCTCGGGGTCGCTGACGCCGGCCGTGGCGTCGGTGGGCGGCGCACTGGGCTCCGGTGAGGGTCCGGCGATCGTCATCGGCTCCGATGGCGGTACGGATTCGCTCGGAGGATCCGGTTCGCTCGGGCCGGTGCTGCTCGTCGGCGGTTCCGCCGCCGTCATCGGTGCGGGCATCTACTTCGCGCCGCAGATCGAGCAGGCGTTGGCGGGCGCGGGCATAGCGCTCCCGCCTTTGCCCCGGGCCTGATCGCCTGATCGTCGGCACCTAGTCAGTCAGGCACCACCGCGCGCCGAGCGGGGCTCGCTCCTCAGATTGATGGGGGACCCGCTCGGCGCTCGCAACAGTTCGTGGGGCGAGTCCGAGGCTTGGGTTTTCCCCGCTCCTCCGGTAGTAGCCCTGAGCTCAGTAGTAGCCCTCAGTTCCGTCAGGGCGACTCAAGCGCTGCAAATCCTCGCGCCATAGACGATGGTCACTTCAGGTCATGCATCTGCCGCCCAAGCGGTTATGAGAACACACCCTAACTAATTTTTAATTAAGTTCACGCCGTTCAATGCCTGAAAAGACGGTTAGAGTGTGGCGAGTACGGTCGGGACCGGTCCGCGTAACACTGTTCCGACACCGTCAAGCCCCCCCCGGGGTGGTCCGGCCACGAGCCTCCGCGCCTGGGAGCACTTTCCACACGAGGAGACACAATGACGTTCACCCCCCGCAAGGCCGCTGCCGTCGCCGCCGCCGCTGCTCTGGCCATCTCGGGCGCTACTGGTGTCGCCAACGCACAGTCACTGGGTTCAGGCGAGGATTCGACGGGCTCGGGTGGCACGGGTTCGCTAGCCGCCTACGGCCTTTCCCCCGATTCGGGTTCGCTGCTGCAGCCTGTCGACGCGACCGGTAACGGCTCCCTCGACACCGAGGGGTCCCTCATCGGCGAGCCGACCACTGGCTCGCTGGCGGGTTCGCTTTCCGAGGCCATTGCCTCGTCTGGTGTCAATTCCCTTAGCCCTGCTACCGGCACTGGCTCCGTCGACACCACGGGTTCCGCGTCCATCGGGGAGCCCACCACCGGCTCACTGGCCCCGATCTATGCCCCCGTCGCGGGCTCGCTCGGAATTGACCAGGGGATTACCACGGTCCTGGGTTCGGTCGAGGGCTCCGTCGGGAGCACGGCCGGGTCGCTCCCCGGCGGGTCCCTCGGTGCCGGGTCCCTGCCGGGCACGGGCTCGCTCGTCCCCGTGACCCTCGGTCTCGGCTCGGTCGCCGCTGTCGGTGCGGGCATCTACTTCCTCCCAGAGATCCACGCGTCGCTCACCGCCGCCGGTATCGCCCTGCCCCCGCTGCCGCCGCTGCCGTGGGCCCCGGCCCCCGCCGCCGCACCGGCACCGGCTCCGGCCCCCGGCCCCGCGATCGACAACGGCCGCGGCTGACCCCGGTTCACGCCGACTGATCCAGGCGCAGCACTGAGGCCCGCCCCCGTCGCAGGGGGCGGGCCTCAGTCGTACCGAACCGGGGGCCGGAAGCGGAGTCCGGCCCCCGGGCAGGCTGTTAGCGCGGCGCCATGCGCAGGGCGCCGTCCATGCGGAAGCTCTCGCCGTTGAGGTAGTCCTGTTCGACGATCGCGTTCGCCAGCTGCGCGTAGTCGGACGGGCGGCCGAGGCGCGACGGGAACGGGATCGCGGCCTCGAGAGACTTCTGGAACTCCTCGGTCAGACCCTTCAGCATCGGGGTCTCGATGGTGCCCGGGGCGATGGTGTTGACGCGGATACCGAACTGCGCGAGGTCGCGCGCGGCGCAGATGCCCATCGAGTACACGCCACCCTTCGAGGCGGCGTAGGCGATCTGGCCGACCTGGCCCTCGTAGGCGGCGACGGAGGCGGTGTTGATGATGACGCCGCGCTGGCCGTCCTCGTCCACGGTGTCCTGGGTGGACATGGCCTCGGCGGCCAGGCGCAGCACGTTGAACGTGCCCACGAGGTTCACCGAGATGCAGGTCTGGAACAGGTCGAGCGCGTGCACGCCCTTCTTGGAGACGATGCGTGCGGCCGGGGCGATGCCGGCGCAGTTGACCACCACGCGCAGCGGCGCGGCCTCGGTGGCCTTGGCGATGGCGGCCTTGACGTCGTCTTCGCTGGTGACGTCGGCGGCGATGAGGGTGATGCCCTCATCGATGCCCTGCTCGACGGCCTTGTCGATGGACTGCTGGAGGTCGAGGCCGAACACGACCGCGCCCTTCTCGGCGAACGAACGCGCGGTGGCGTTGCCCAGGCCGGAGGCGGCACCGGTGACGATGACGGAAGCACCCTTGATGTCCACGGGCGATGTCCTTTCTGTTGACGACGCAAGCACTAGGAAGCGCAAGCATTAGCGTCTCCAGTGTCCCAGACCGGTCGTCAGCGCACGTCGAAGGCCGGGCTCTCCCCCCTAACGGGGAACGGGCGCCCGTCGATCCCGCGTCCCGACGCCGTGTACACCACGCGGTACGCGCCGGCCGGGGTGCCGGGCGGGATGTCCCAGGTGACGAGCGCGTTCGTCACGGTGAGCAGGCCCTCGAACACGATCATCGTGGACCAGTCGCCGTCGTCGTGGACCCGTACCCACCGGTCGCCCTCCCGGCGCTCGATCGCGAGGTAGGTGTCTCCGCGGCGCAGGTCGGAGTTGGGGTGGGTCCCGCAGAACCGGACCAGCACGCGCTGGCCCACGCGGTACTCCGCGAGCGGCGGGTCCAGGACGTCGCCGAAGTTCCGCAGCGGCGCGGGGGTGTCGACGAGCGGGTTGCCCAGCGGGGAGACGGGGATCTGCCCGGTGAGGTCCCGCTCGGAGGTGCCGGGGTCCAGCGGGGTCCCGGCCCGCATCGAGCGGGCGAGGTCGGCGGCGACCTGCTGGATCGCCGGCAGAGTCCACGGGCCGAACGCCGTCGCGCCGCCCTCATAATTCTGCGCCGAGTACTCCTCGGGGGTGGTGACGTAGTGCCCGTAGGCGTTGGAGTACCCCTGGACGGTGACGTGGTCCTCGGGGACGGCGAGTTCGGCCGCCAGGGTGCGGCGCAGGCGCAGGCCCGCCACGACGGTCGGCTCGAAACCCAGGCTGAACAGGTAGTGCCCGCCGAGCCGGACGAGGTGGAACGGATACACGCGTTGGATGGCGTGCGGCACAAGACCGACGGGAAGCAGCACGTCCTTGGCGCCGTGCGCCTCTCGTAGCCAGGCGGGGATCACGAGCTCGGAGATGGCTCTGACCTCCGGGTTCCCGCCCCGGTCACCCTCGTTGAAGGGCAGCTCCTCGGCGCCCCCGCCGTCCTCCTGGCTGCCGGCGGCGAACGCCGCGCCGAGGGCCGCCACCGCGGTCCGGTGCGTGCGGCCGTCGCCGGTGAACTCCGGCCGCACGTCGACCGCCGACATGTCGACCCAGCGGTGGCGGACGTCGATCCCGCCACCGAGCGGGCGGACGTTCCGGCCCACCTGGTCGCGCGCGGCGGCGAACTGCCGCTCGCCGTTGATACGGGTGTTGAGCCACTCGTCCGGCGTCGGCCCCCGCCCGGGTTCGAGGTCGAGGTTGGGGCTGACGTCACCGGGGTTGGTCTGAGCGAAGGCGGTCACCAGTGCCGGGGTCCCGCCGGCCAGGTAGTCCTGGCCCGCGGCCTCGCGCTCCCAGTACCAGGCGGCGTACCCCTTGTTGTCCGAGGAGGACAGTGCGTTGGCGGCGGTCATGGACGTGGCGTGCGAGGCGAACCAGTTGATCACCCCGACGAGCCGTTCACCCCTGGTGATCTGCAGGGACTGTGACCGGGGGTCGATGCCGGTGGGGAAGTGCGCGCGTTCGTCGGCGGTGTCCCGGTCGAACGAGCCGCGGGAGCGGTTGACCCCCGCGTCGTACAGGTGGCCCGTGGTGACCCCGACGCTCGACGGGGCGAGGTCGTGGTGCGCCATTCTGACGGCGTCGACGATCCCGGCGCAGTTGGCGTCGAAGGTGACGGGCCGGAACCCGAGCATCGACAGGTCGACCATCGGGTGACCGGACGTCCCGCCGGGTGCGGCGTGGGTGTGCGTGGCCGTGATGACCACGTTCCCCTCGTGATAGGTGTCGCCGAACTCCGCGGACAGGCGTCGCAGGACCTCCTGTTGGATGGACTGGAAGATCAGCCCGATCTCGGCGGTCACGTGGACGAACCTGGGTGACGACGGCGAGTCGGCGAAGACGAACGCCCGGGCCCGCTGCCGCAGATGCAGACCCACGGAGTGCTGCTCGGTGTCGGCATACCCGTTCATCCCGGCCCCGAGGGATTCCCCGGTCATGTCGCCGATGCCCCGCCCCACGTACATCCGGGTGGCCTGCGCGGGCGCGACCGCGGGCAGGACGGAGTGCAGTGCGACCACACTGCCGAGGGCGGCGGCCCCACCGAGGACGGTGCGGCGCCGGATGCCGCGATGACCGGCTCCGTGGCGGTCGGTGACGTGGTGAGACATCGGCATCGGGCTCCCAGGGTGCTCGGGCGGCTGGTGACCTTGGTCACCTCATGGGACGTCAGAGTACCCAACTGGACGCTTGACCGGGGAGGGCCCCGGGTGGACGAGGACGGGTACCCGGGCGACGAGGACGGGTACCCCTGTGAACGAGGACGGGCCCCCGCGCGGCTGCACGGGGGCCCGTTCGTCGTATGGGGGTGGTCAGCTCTTGGCGGCGGCGTAGCGCTCGGCGACGTCCGCCCAGTTCACGACGTTCCACCAGGCCTTGACGTAGTCCGGCTTGACGTTCTTGTACTGGAGGTAGAAGGCGTGCTCCCACATGTCCAGCATGAGCAGCGGGGTCATGTTGATCGAGATGTTGCCCTGCTGGTCGGTCAGCTGCTGGATGATCAGGCGCTGTCCGATGTGGTCCCAGCCCAGGACCGCCCAGCCGGACCCCTGCAGGGTGGTGGCGGCGGCGTTGAAGTGGGCCTGGAACTTGTCGAACGAACCGAACTCGGCGTCGATCGCGGAGGCCAGCTCGCCCTCCGGCTTGTCGCCCCCGTCGGGCGACATGTTCTGCCAGAACACCGAGTGGTTGGTGTGGCCACCGAGGTGGAAGGCCAGGTTCTTGCTGAGCAGCGGAGCCTTGGTGGAGATGGTGCCGTCCTCGCGCGCGGCGGCGAGCTGCTCGAGCGCGTCGTTGGCGCCCTTGACGTAGGTGGCGTGGTGCTTGGAGTGGTGGAGCTCCATGATCTCGGCGGAGATGTGCGGCTCCAGCGCGCCGTAGTCGTAGGCGAGGTCGGGAAGAACGTACTCGGCCATAGTGGTGAGTCCTCTCAGTTGGGTGACGGGCTGCGCGTGGGACCTGCCCATGGCGCCCGTCACGACGTCCGGTTCCCACCATAGTGATCGCACACCGGCGGTGTCGGCCACCGGCGCAGCGGCTCCGTGGGTACCCGCCCGACCTGCCATGATCGGAGGCGTGGATCATTCCGGTTCGACCCCTGTCCGCGTCATCTCCGTCTCCGCGGTGGTCCTGACCCGGCCGGACGGGGCCGTGGTGACCGTGCGCAAGACGGGCACGGACCGCTTCATGCTCCCCGGAGGCAAGTGGGAGCCGGGGGAGTCCCCGCTGGCCTGCGCGGTCCGCGAGCTCGGGGAGGAACTGGGGTTGACGATCGCCCCGGAACTCCTGACCCCGCTCGGGCGGTTCGACACCGCGACGGCGAACGAGCCCGGGTTCAGGCTGGTCTCCGAGGTGTTCGCCGCGGAGACGGAACAGGACATGGAGCCCCGGGCGGAGATCGCCGAGGCCCGCTGGCTGACGTCCGCCGAGGTCCGGGGCGTCGCGCAACTCCCGGAAGACCGTTGCGCGCCATGGGCTCCGCTACTGGTCAGGGTCGCTCGCGAGGGCTTGGCGTGACGGGGTGGCCGCCGATCAGACGGCGAGGATCGCGATGAGTGCGAGGAGCAGCAGGGCGGCGGTGAGGACGCTGACGGCGAGGTTCCGGTGACTGACGTGCTCACTGCACCCCGACCCCTCGAAGGGCTGGGACGAGCCGCGGTCGAGAATGTCGTGCAGCTGCTGTGCGGCGGGCTTTGAAGCGGTCACGTCGAGCTCCCCACTGGTCGATCTGCGGCCCACCCTATCGCGAAGTATGGTGTTCGTCACATCACGTCCGGATCACGCGGCCGCCGCGGGGTTACCCTGGCCCCATGGGCTGGCTACAGGACGCGATCAGACAATCGACGATGCGCACGGCGACCGAGGTGATCGACGCCGACTCGGCTCTGCCGGGCAGATCCGAACCGGTCGCCGTGGCGCCGACCAACATCGTCACCGGCAACCCGATGGTGCCGCCGTTCCCCGAGGGGTACGAGACCATGGTGCTGGGGATGGGCTGCTTCTGGGGTGCGGAGAAGATCCTCTGGCAGCTCGAGGGGGTGTGGACCACGGCCGTCGGCTACGCGGGCGGATGGACACCCAATCCCACCTACGAGGAGACGTGTACGGGGGCGACGGGCCACACCGAGGCCGTCCTGGTGGTGTTCGACCCCGAGGTGTTGCCGGTCGAGCGACTGCTCGCCACGTTCTTCGAGTGGCACGACCCGACCCAGGGCATGAGGCAGGGCAACGACATGGGGACGCAGTACAGGTCCGCGGTGTTCGCCACCACGACCGCGCAACTGGAGACGGCCCGTCGACTGGGGGCCGCCTATGAGAAGGAACTGGACGCGGCCGGCCGCGGGCCCCTGACCACCGAGTTCGGGATGCTCGGAGAGATCCGGTCCGGCGAGTTCGCCTACGCCGAGGACTATCACCAGCAGTACCTGGTCAAGAACCCCGGCGGTTACGACTGCCACGTCCGTAGCGGCGTGGCCTGCCCCATCTGAGGTCCCGGGGCCGGCCTTCTCGGCCCTTTCCGCCCCGCGCCTGCCCCTGCCGTCCCCGCTCGCCCCCTCGGCGGCGGCAGGCGCTCCCGCGGATGATCGCCTCGGCGCGATCCGCTCCCGGGCATGAACTCCGGCGTGAGCCGTGGGGCGGGCCGCTGTTCATGGCCAGGGGCGGATGGCATCCGCGCGCGCGGATGACGGGGAGCAGGGGCGGATGGCAGACACACCCTGTGGTGGGGAGGCGGTCCCGTCAGCGGGTGTGTGCTCGGGACATGCGGAAGGGCCCGGCCGGGATCTCTCCCGGGCCGGGCCCTTCACGTCGATGCGGCGTCAGATCTCTCTGACGTCAGATCACATCGGGGTGATGTTCTCCGCCTGCAGGCCCTTGGCGCCCTGCGCGACGTCGAAGGAGACCTGCTGGTTCTCCTCGAGCGAGCGGTAGCCCGAGCCCTGGATGGCGGAGAAGTGCGCGAAGACGTCGGCGGAGCCGTCGTCGGGGGCGATGAAGCCGAAGCCCTTGTCGGCGTTGAACCACTTCACGGTGCCGGTAGCCATATTGGCGTCCTTTCGAGAGTCGGTACTCCGCTTGTCGGAGTACCAGATGATGCAGCAGAGAGCGTGCTGTGTGTTTCCCTGCGGTGCCGCATCGTTCTCTCGCAAGAACGGTGGATCTACAGAAATACAACGTACGTTTTCAACTACTGAGCAGAACCCTACAGTCTCAGAGCCGGTCCGTCACCCCCACGGGGTGTCCGGCAGGTGAATTCGCCGTTCCACCTCGGTTCCCGGGCGTCCCGACGGGCCTCCGACGGCGAGACTGGGCGGGTGTACTCCGACCTGACCCGCGAACTCGATTCCCTCCTGGGAGACCTCGGCCCCGGCCGTGCCGGACGGGCACGGGACATGGAGCGGGTGGACCCGACCCACCGTGGGGGCGCCCTGAACCTCGTCGACTACGCGACCCTGCGCCGGCACGACCTCCGGGATCTGCAGGACCGACTGCTCGACGCCGGCGTGTCCCCGCTCGTCGGCTGCGAGGACGACGTGGAGGCGGCACTCCGGGCCGCCCGTGCCGCTCTGGCCGCGCTCGGGGGGCAGGACCCGACGCGCTTCGTCGACCGTCACACCACGGCTGCGGCGCGTGCCGCCGGCGACGCGGCGTTGGCGGCCCACGCGGACGCCCTGTTGGGAACTCCCCGCCCCGGCCGGTCGGGGCGGGTGATGGTGACGTTGCCGTCGTCGGCCGCCGACGACCCCCGCCTGGTCCTGGACCTGGCCGTGCGGGGCATGGGGCTGGCGCGGATCAACTGTGCCCACGACGACCCGGCGCGGTGGGAGGCGATGATCGACGGGGTCCGCGCGGCGGAGCGGGCCGTCGGCAGGAGGATCCCCGTCTCCATGGACCTGGCCGGACCGAAACTGCGGACGGGGCCCGTGGCCCTCGGCGCGCCGGTGGGCCGGGCGCGGGTCACCCGGGACCCGGGGGGCGGGGTGGTCGACCCCGCCCGGATCTGGTTCACCCGCCAGGGTCCCGATCCGGACGACACGCCCGCGCCGCCCCCGACGCGTGGCCACCCCCCGCTGTGCGTCCGGGTGGACCCTCGGTGGCTCGCGGCGCGGGCCCCGGGGGACGTGATCGAGGTCCCCGACGCACGACGGCTCAGGCGGCGGTTCGCCGTGGTGTCCGCGGGGGCCGACGGCGTGCTGGCGGAGGGCGACCGCAACGCGTGGGTGCGCGACGGGACGCTGATCGACTGCGACTTCGAGCACACCCGGGTCCGCGGCATCCCCGCTGTGCCGCGCCGGATCCGCGTCCACCGCGGGGACCCGATCCTGCTCACCGTGGACATGGAACCGGTGGAGCCGCCGCGGTCCGGCGAGGAGATCCGACTGGGGTGCGCGCTCCCCGCGGTCGTGGAGGCCCTGTCGGTGGGGGACCGCGTCCTGTTCGACGACGGAGTCATCTCCGCGGAGGTCGTCGCGACCTCGATGCCGGGTCAGGAGGGTGGGCCCTGGGCCCGGCTGGAGGTGGTGCGCTGTCGCGAGGGCGGCCGATGGCTGGGGTCGGAGAAGGGCATCAACGTCCCCGGGCTGGAGGTGGACACCCCTGCACTGACCGACGAGGACCGGCAGTGCCTGCGCTTCGCGTCCCGGCACGCGGACGTCGTGGCGCTGTCCTTCGTGCGGACGAGGGGGGACGTCACCGACGCGGTGGAGGCGCTCCGGGCGGAGCGCGCGGCATCGGGGCGGGAGCTGGGGTTGCTGCTCAAGGTGGAGACCAGGCAGGCCTACCGCGCGCTGCCGGACCTGGTGCTGGAGGCCATGCGCCACGACCGGATCGGGGTGATGATCGCGCGCGGTGACCTCGCCGTCGAGATGGGTTTCGAGTCGCTCTCGGAGATCCCGCGCAACATCACGCTGATGTGCCAGGCGGCCCGCGTGCCGGTCGTACTGGCGACGCAGGTGCTGGAGTCGCTCGCGAAGACCGGGATGCCGTCGCGCGCGGAGATCTCCGACGCGGGCTCGGCGCAGCGGTCCGAGTGCGTGATGCTCAACAAGGGGCCCTACGTGGCGGAGGCGATCGAGACCCTCGACGCGATCCACTCGCGGATGGGCCGGATCCAGCGGAAGGCGTTGCCGTTGATGCGCCACGTCGACAGTTGGGACTGAACTCCGCCAGCCCCACCGCCACGCCGCGACCGCCGGCACCACCACGCCGCGACCGCCGGCACCACCACCGCGGTCGCGCGCCGCACCTGCTGTGCCAGCATGGTCGGCATGACCTCACCGCGGCGGACCGGCCAGTGGCGCTGGGTCGCGCATCCGCCGTGGCGTCCGCCCGTGGAGGGGACGAGACCTCCGGCACCCAGGTACCGCTCGGGACCGGCGTGGGGGGACCGGACCCCGGCCTACCCCGCGACCCCGAGGTGGGGTCTCCCGCTGGTCGCGATCCCTCGTCGGCTCGAGCACCCCGTCCGGCCGGCGCGCCCACGGCTGGCCGCGGCCGCACCCGGGATCGTCGGGGTGGCCGGGACGTGGTTCGCGGCGACCGCCGTGGTCCACGGACTGCGGTACGCGGTGCTCGCGTGGTACGTCGAGCGCCTCGCCCCGTGGTGGGTGGAGGCCACCACCACCGCGCTGGTGTGGGTGGCGGGAGTGGTGGCGATCGCCGTCGGGGTGGCGGCGGCGGTCGCGGCGACCGCGTGGCTCGTCGAGACCCGTCGCCGCGTGTACTCGCCCGCCCCGGACCCGCGGAGTCGGGCGGGGCTCTGGGTGGGATGCCTCCTCCCCGTCGTCAACTGGTTCCGGATCCCCGTCTACCTCGCCGAACTCCGCCTGGCCTCGCCCCGCGCGCCCACCAGGTCCGGACTCCTCCGGTGGTGGGTGGCCGTCGCCGTGAACGGGATCGCGGTCGCGCTCGCACTGTGGCGGGGCACGGGTGAGGGCTCGCAGGCCGCGGCGGACACGGTTCTCCTCACCGCGCTCGCGGCGGCCGCCGCGGTGTGGGCGGCGCGTGAGACCCGGACCGTCATGCGGAGTTTCGATGAGCCTTCCCCGCGGTTCACCCGGCGGCTTCTCCCGCGGGGCATCGTGGAGACGTCCCCGGCTCGAGAGGAGTGAGACGTGACGGTCCCCGCGACCACACATCTGCGGTCCACGGTGTCCACCGGGAGCGGGGTCGTCGCCCACAGAGGGGCCTCGGCCGAGTTCCCCGAACTCACGCTCGTCGCCTACGAGAAGGCCCTCGAGCAGGGCGCAGAGGCGCTCGAGGTGGATGTGCGGCTCACCTCCGACGGTGTCCCGGTGCTCCTGCACGATCCCCGGACCGCGCGCGTGGCGGACCGCGACGTCTGGGTCCACTCCAGCACCCTGGACGAGCTGTCCGCCCTCGACCTGGGCTCCTGGCATCCGGTGCACCGCCGGCCCGAACCACTCCTCACGCTGCGCAGTCTCCTGGTGATGGCCGAGGCGTACCCGCACGTGAAGCTGTTCCTGGAGACCAAGCACCCGGTGCCCACCGGCGGCCGCGTCGAGGTCGCGCTCCGGGACGAGCTGAGGTACTTCGGTCTGGACCGGCCCGCCTCGCACGCCGAGTCCCGCGCGCTCATGATGAGCTTCTCCGTGATGGCGGTGCGACGGTTCAGGCAACTGGCCCCGCAGGTGCCGACCGTGCAGCTCCGCGAGCGCGGCAACGTCCTCAAGTCGTGGCCGGCCGAGGGGTTCGGCGCCCAGTTGATGGGCCCGAGCATCGGCGCGCTCCGGGCGCGGCCGTGGTTGGTCGAGTACTGGAGGTCGCGGGGGATGGGGACCTACTGCTGGACCGTCGACGACCCGGCGGACATGCTCCTGTGCCGCGACCTGGGCGTGGAGTGGGTGGCCACCAACGTCCCGACACGGGCCCGGGGCGTCCTGGACGGGCCCACGCGTCGCGACTGACCCCGCCACGCCCGGCCCGATCCTGGGCCCCCGTGCGATGACGGCACCAGAGTGCGATGTCCGGGGGCGGGCCGCGCGGGCGCACCGTATCGTGGTGCCCGTGGGTAGACGTCAGCGCCATAATGAGCCCAAGTCCGGCGGCAACCGCCAGGCCAAGATCGCCGCTCGCGCGGCCGAGCGTGAGGAACTGAGCACGGAACCCCGGCCGTTCGCCGGGTTCGCCGGTGAGTGCGACATGGTCGCGATGCGCGAGTTCGTGCCGTCGGCGACCGCGCGACTCACCACCACCGCCGAGAAGCGGGAGATCATCCTGGCGACCGTCCTGCCGGGGGCCATCGCCGGCCTGGTGCGCGACGACGAGCTGGGCGGTGAGGCCATGGTGGGTCTCCAGGTGCAGGTCCACGGACCCGATCCGGCGGCCGACCTGGCCTACGCGGTGGACTGGGCCTCGCGTGCCGGGGGAGGGGAGACCCTGACGTCCTCCCACCCGGACGAGTCCACCCCGGCGTTGGAGGACGTCGTGGTCGCCGACGCCCCGCTCGAGATCGCGGTGCACGGCGACTTCTCCTGGTGGCTCGCCGAGGGCGCCCAGGTCAGGCCGGAGATCGCCCAGGCCATCAAGAACGCCAACGAGGTCATGATGCCCTCCGCCCGGGTCGCGGCCGACGGCATCGAGGCGGCCTGGTGGGTCGACGCGGGCGAGAAGGCCCACGTCCGCTGGGTGCGCCCGGAGGACGAGGATGCGCTGTTCGAGGCACTCGCGCGCGTGCACTCCGCCGGCGGCCTCCACCTGGGCGAGGGGTCCCGGTTCGCCGGGTCGTTCCGTACCCACGGGCTGCTCGTGCCGGTGTTCGACCTGGACCCGGAGATGCACCATCAGGAGTGGGCGCCGGGACTGCTGGAGCTCGACGCGCGACTGGGCGAGGCCCTGGCGAAGGACGGTCCGCTCAGCTCCGACGAGCGCGCGTCGCGCGACGGCCTGAGGGCACGTCAGGTCACCCTGCGCTGACCCGGCACCGGCCCCCGACGGGGCCCACGGGCCTCTAGTATCCCCTCGGGCGACCACCGGGTCGCCGGCCGGACGTGTGGCGGAGGGGGTGTGGCCGGCGTGGCCGACCGACCGAGACGGGGCGACGACGACGAGGCGGCGCCCTCCGAGGTGACCGTTCCCCCGTGGCTACGGACCGGGCCGACGCCCGGACAGGAGGCCGCTGCCGCTGCCGCAGCCTCGGAGTCGGCCCCGGCCGCGACAGCCCCGGCCGCGGCGTCGGACCCGGCGCGGTCATCGACATCGGGAGACGGACGCGGCGACGAGGTCCCGCGGCGTGCAGGCGCCGGACCGCAGGGCCCCTCGCGGGAGATCACCCCGAACCGCATCAGGTTGGGTCGGGGAGGGCCGGCCGACGAGCCGGCCCGAGAGCCCACCACCCGGCCCGACGCGGGGAGCGGCGGGCGTCGGTCGCGGGACCTGTCCTCCCTGCCCCTCGGGGCGGACCGGCCGGTCACCGAGCGACCCGTGGGCGCGGGGACCGGACCCACCGCGTCCCCGGGCCACGGCGGTCGCGCACGCCGGGTCGCGGTGTTCGCGGCGGCCGGGGTGGCGGTCCTGGCCGGCTCGGCGGTGATCGGATTCCTCCTCACCCGCGGGGCTCTCTCCCCGACCGGTGAGGAGGCGGCGGACTGCGCCCCGGTCTCCGAACCCGGCCACGTGGTGGGCGACGGCCCGGGGTCGCTGGACTCGCCGTTGGGGACCGTGTTGGCCTTCGATCACGCCTACTACGTCGAGCGCTCGGCCGAGAAGGCGTTCGAGGCGGTCTCGCCGTCGAGCCGGATGACGCCGGACCGGCTGCGCGTCGAGGGGGTGGACCGGGTGCCCGAGGGCACCACCCACTGTGTGGACGCGCGGGAGCTGTCGCCCACGCTCCTCGAGGTGAGCCTCACCGAGTCCCCGCCCGATGCGGAGCCGGTGGTGATCCGGCAGCGTGTGCGGGTGGCGGAGAACCCCGACGGCACCTGGGGGATCGTCTCGATCACGCCCGCGGGATGACCAGCCGGTACCCGTGAGCCGGGGGGCGGGCTCAGGGGCCGGGGTCGAGGTACTCCTGGGCCGGGGTGCGGCCCGAGGCGACCGCGTCGAAGAACCCCGTGGTGCTCGGGCCCCACACGAGGTACGAGCCCACGGAACCGGAGGCCATGCCGTCGTAGGGGGCGGTCACGGTGAGCGGATCGCCCCTGAGCTTCCACATCACCGACGCGAGGTTCCAGATGTGGTCCCCGGAGTCGACCGTGACGGCCTCCGAGGCCGCGTCGACCAGTGACACCGCGGTGAACGGGTTGAGCAGGTTGCCCGGGGACATGGTCTCGCTCATGAGCGCGCCGAGGAACTGCCGCTGGTTGCGGACCCGCTGGAGGTCCTGCTCGGCGAACCCGTAGCGGGTGCGGACGAAGCCGAGGGCCTGCGGCCCCGCCAGGGTCTGGCAGCCGGCGGCCAGGTCGAGGCCGGCGAGCGGGTCGTTGATCGGCTCGTCGATGCAGATGTCCACGCCACCGACCGCGTCGACGATCCCGGAGAAGCCGCCGAACCCGATCTCCGCGTAGTGGTCGATCCGCATCCCGGTCTGCTGCTCGAGCGTGCGGGTCAGCAGCGCCGGACCGCCGAAGGTGTAGGCGGCGTTGAGCTTGTTCTGTCCGTAGTCCGGGATGTCGACCAGCAGGTCCCGCGGGAGGGAGATGAGCATGGTCCGGCCGCTGTCCCGCGGGGTGTAGACCAGCATCATGGTGTCCGTGCGTTTGCCGCCGGCATCGGACTCCGACCCGGTGGACAGCTGGGCCTGTTGCTCCGGGGTGAGTCCCTCGCGGGAGTCGGTCCCCACCAGGAGGGTGATGCTGCCCGGGGTGTTGCCGCCCCGGCCGGGGTAGTCGGGCAGCGCGTCGATCCGCTGGAGCCTGGAGTCCGCCCACAGGACGCTCACCACGCCCAGTGTCAGGATCACCACGAGCACCAGACCCAGGATCCGCATCGGGCCGAGGCGCCGTCTACCGGGTGCCCTGCGGGAGCGGCGATCGCGTGTGGACCCGTACCCCGCCCGCGACGGCCGTCGGGCGGACCGGGGATCGCGCGGGTCGACCGGTTGCCGGCGGGGGTCCCGCACGCCGGATCGTGCCCGGGACGGGTCGCGGCTCGGGTCACGACGGGGGTCGCGGCCCGCTCCCGCCCGTCCCGCGTACCGGGCCCGCTCCTCGGGGGAGAGGGGCTCGGGCTCCTGGCGGGGTTGGTACCCGCCGGGGGCGGCGGCCCGATCGCGACCGGGTTCCACCGGGCGCCGCGGTTCGCGACCGGACGCACGACGAGGATCCGGCGTGCCGCGCGGGTCGCGGCGGGGGTCACGACCCGGCTCTCGGCGCGGTGCGGACTCGCGCGGTACGCCGGGGTCGGCGTACCCGCGGCGCTCACGCGCCCGGCGCCGGAGCTCGGCGGCTTCCTCAGGGGTGAGGTGCCGGCGCCTGGAGTCGTCGGTCATGGGACCGGACTCTACTTGGCCACCGGTCCGGTCGGCGTCCCGCACCACGGCGTCGGAGAGGTCGCCCGAGTCGGAGGGGAGGCGCGGAAGGGCGGCGGGCGCGGAGCGTCAGAGCCACGTCACGTGTGGCGCGAGCAGCGCGTAGCCCACGAAGGCGACCACGTCCAGGAGGGTGTGCGCCAGGATGAGCGGCCACAGTCGACGGGTCCGCATCCACCACAGGGCGAACACGATCCCCATCGCGAGGTTGCCCAGCCCCCCGCCGAAGCCCTGGTAGAGGTGGTAGGACCCCCTCAGCAGCGCTGTGCCGGCCAGCGCGACCACGGGCGGGACACCGAGTTGGCGCAGGCGCACGAGCAGGTACCCCACCACCAGGATCTCCTCGGCGGCGCCGTTGCCCACGGCGGCCAGGACCAGGACGGCCGGGCGCCACCACGTCTCCGTGAGCCCGGAGGCCGCCACCTGCAGGTTGACTCCCGCCGCCACCGCACCCAGGTAGAAGGCGAGACCGGGGATCCCGATCACGGCGGCCAGGCCGAACCCCCAGGCGATCTGTCGGCCGGCCCGATCGCGCACGAGCCCGACCGCCCTCGGCCCGATCCCGGTGTGGGCGAGCAGGACCAGCGGCAGCACCGACCACGCCATCAGCCGCAGCACCCCGAGCACCTGGTAGGCGGCGTCGAGCCACTCGTGGGTGGACCGCGAGGGGTTGAGGGTGGCGGTCTGGCCCGCCAGGGGTTCCGGGGCGAGGAGCGCCGAGGTGAGGTCGAGGACCGAGTAGAGGCCGGCCAGGCCGAAGGTCACCAGGAGGACGACGACGACCTCGACCGTCAGCAGCCGGCGGGTGCGGGGGTCGGTCACCGGGTCGAACCCGGAGGCGTAGCACCGGAACGCCTCCCGCGGGGAGAGCGCCCGACCCACGCGGCCCGCCGCGGGGACGCGGTGCCCCCGGCCGGTCACCCGGGCAACCGCACGTCGCCGACGATCCGGTCCATCCAGCGGGGACCGGGGGTCGATTGCTGGGCCGTCGTCACGTACGCCACCCACCACCGCCGTCCCTCGGACCCGAACACGGCCGCGTAGACCAGCCCACCGGCGGTGGCCTCCTCGGGGTCGTGGGGGACCAGGACGTAGGAGACCGCCACACCCTCGCCGGCCTCGTTGCGGACGTCGGTGACGCGCAGTTCGTCCCGGGTCCCCGAGACCCCCATGAGGTAGAGCTGGATGATCTCCGCCAGCGCGGTGGCGGCACCCTGGTCGTCGGCGATCGCGGCGGCGGCGATCCCGGGTTCGAGCACACCGGCGAGGATCCGGGTGTCGAGTGCGTGGCCGGAGCCCACCGGCACCATCTGGATGGAACCGATCTCCGGTCGACCGACGATCTGCCACCCGATGGGGACGGCGATCTCCAGCCCCGACTCCTCGTCCAGGTGGTGGGCACCGTGCAGCGTGGAGTCCCGGGGCAGGACCGCTGCGGGATTCGTCGCCACCGCCACGATCAGGAGGGCCGCCAGCATCGCCAGGGCCACGTGGATCGTGCGCGGCCCGCGCTTCTCCTCCGGGGTCAGGTGAGAAGCGTCGGGGGCGTCGTCCGGGGCGGGGGCGTGATCGGGGGCGGGGGAGTCGTCGGAACCCATCGGGGGAGAGACTAGCAACGCCGCGGTGTAGACCTGTGATCATGACGGTCTCACTCGAACTGCTCAGCCGCGGTCCCTCCCGGCCCGATCTCCTCGAGGATCTCGTGGTGACCGCGTCGGGTCTCGCGACCACGCTGTCCCGGTGGTCGGTTCCGGACCCGGTCGAGGTGCCCGCGGAACCCGACCCCGGTCTCCCCGTGCCCGACGCCGTCGCCGCGGTGTTGGCGGCCGACACCGCGGCCGTGATCGACGTCGCGCCGGGTCTGGGTGGGCAGGGGCCCGCGGCCGACCGGCTGGTCGATCTGTTGGCGCTGGCCGCCCACTCCGGCGTCGGCTTCGGGTCGGGCCTGATCCCCCGGTGCACGGATGCCGGTCAGGTGTGGGCCCTGCTCGCGGGCGCGGTCGCGGCGATGACGGGCGGAGACGTCCGGTCCGCACTCTCCGCCCCCGACCCGGCTGCGCTCGTCGCCCTGTCGAGGTCCGCGCGGGAGGCGATCCGGGACGTCGTGACGTGCGTCCTGGTGCCGGAGGGCTCCCTGCACGAGGTCTCCGCGGACCTCGCGTCCGCTCGGCGCCGCTGACGCTGGCTAGTCTTGTCGTCGTGGTCACCGTCGCCTACCTGGGCCCGCCCGGGACGTTCACCGATGCCGCGCTGCACCGTCTCCGCGCGGCCGCGCACACCTCGGCGCTGCTCGCCGGCGCCGAGGCCGTCCCGGCCGGCACACCGGACGAGGCGTTGGCGATGGTCAGGGACGGTGCGGCCGACTACGCGTGCGTACCGTTCGAGAACTCGGTCGACGGCACCGTCAACCCCACCGGCGACGCGCTCGCCGCGGGGCGGCGGTTGCAGATCTTCGCCGAGACGGAGCTGGACGTGGTCTTCTCCATCCTCGTCCGGCCCGGCACCGCCGCCGACGAGGTCCGGGTCCTGCGGACCCATCCGATCGCCGCCGCGCAGGTGCGCCGCTGGGTCGGCGTGAACCTGCCGCGGGCCCACATCGAGACCACCACCTCCACCGCGGCCGGGGCCGAGCAGGTGGCGGCGGGTGACGCCGACGCCACCGCCGCGCCCGCGCGAGCGGGGGAGATCAACGGCCTCGTCCCGCTCGCGGAGAACGTGGCCGACGTGGGTGGGGCGCGCACCCGGTTCGTCCTGGTGGGCCGCCCGGGGCCTCCACTCGGGCGCACCGGACACGATCGGACCTGCGTGGTCTTCGGGCTTCCCCACGAGCCGAACTCACTGGTCCAGGCCCTCACGGAGCTGTCGATCCGCGACATCGACCTCACCCGGATCGGTTCCCGACCCACCCGCGTCGAGCGGTTCACCTACCTCTTCCACGTCGACCTCGTCGGGCACATCGACGACCCCGTGGTGGCCGAGGCGTTGGCGGCACTGCACCATCGGACCGCCGACCTCCGCTTCCTCGGATCGTGGCCCGTCGCCGACGGTGTCGGCGCCGGCTCCGCGCCCCCCGACCGATCCGGGGCGCTCGACTGGATCGACGGTCTCCGGCGCGGGGTCGATGAGCACGGGACCGGCGAGCGCGGGACCGGCGACCGGTGAGCGCGCGGCTGCACCTGGTCCGGCACGGTCAGACCCCGTCCAACGTCGCCGGTGCCCTCGACACCGCCCTGCCCGGCGCCCCCCTCACCGACCTCGGGCGGGACCAGGCGCGGACGGTGGGCGCCGAGCTCGCCGCCTCCGGCATCTCGCCGAGCGTGATCCTCAGTTCCGAGGCGGCGCGCGCCCGCGAGACCGCCGGCCTGATCGCCGACGCGACAGAACTGCCCACCCGGGCCGTGCCGGGGGTGTACGAGGTACAGGCCGGACAGTACGAGATGAGGACCGGCACCGAGGCGCTGCTGGCGTACAACCGGCTCGTGCGGGACTGGCTGGAGCACGGTGACCTCTCCTCGTGCCTGCCGGGGGGAGAGAGCGCGCTGGACGTGCAGGAACGCGCGATGCCGTTGGTGACGGAGCTCCGCGAGAGCCACCTCGACAACGGTATCGACGTGGTGCTGGTGGTGCACGGCACCCTCATGCGGATGATCGCGGTGTTCGCCGGCGCCGTCCCCTCACAGTGGGCGCTGGTCAACCGGATCCCCAACTGCGGGGTCATCGAGTTGGCGCCGGACCGCGGTGGGTGGTCCTGTGAGCGGTGGGGCGACCACCTCGGACGCCCGCCGTTCTGACCGGCGGTGCGCCGGGCCGACCACCTTTCGCGCCCCGTCCTCCCCTCTGTTCGTGAACTGACCACTCCGACCAGAAGTCGCGCCCTAGTGTCAGACCCACCATGACCCTCAGCCCCGACATCCTCGCCGTCGCCCTCAAGACCGCGACGTCGTACGTCGTCAACGCGATTGAGGTCCTGCGTTTCGGCGGTCTCCAGACTGACGAGGAGTTCTCGCCGTTCGAGATCGCCACCCGTCGGCCGATGTTCCGGCTGCGCCGCTACTACGCGCCGGTGGCGGGGGTCGCGGAGCACGGACGTGTCGGCGGTGATGCGGAAGAGAGACCGCGCCCGCCGATCGTGCTCGTGCCCCCCATGATGATCTCCGCCGACGTCTGGGACGTCTCCCCGTCGACGAGCGCGGTGGCCGCGCTGCACGCGGCCGGCATGGATCCCTGGGTGATCGACTTCGGCTCCCCGGACCTCGAGGACGGCGGACTCGAACGCACCCTCACCGACCACGTGGTCGCCGTGAGCGACGCCGTCGACCTCGTCACCGCGGCCACGGGTCGCTCGGTGCATCTCGCCGGGTACAGCCAGGGTGGCATGTTCTGCTATCAGGCCGCGGCATACCGGCGCTCGCGCGACCTCGAGAGCGTCGTGACGTTCGGCGCGCCCGTCGACGTCCGCGGTAACGCCCCGCTCGGCGTACCCGAGGACCTGATCGTGAACGTCGCCCGCTTCGTCGCCGACCACGTCTTCAGCGACCGCTCGCTCCCCGGGTGGATGGCCTCAGCCGGGTTCCGTCTGCTCGACCCGATCAAGACCGCGCGTGCGCAGGTGGGTTTCCTGCGTCAACTCCACGACCGCGAGGCGCTGATCGGACACGAGCGGCAGCGCCGCTTTCTCGGCGGCGAGGGATTCGTCGCGTGGTCCGGACCGGCGATCGTCGACGTGCTCCACCAGGTGATCATCCAGAATCGGATGATGGTCGGCGGCTTCGTCGTCGGAGATCACGTCGTGTCCCTGGCCGACATCACCTGTCCCGTCCTCGCGGTGCTCGGGGAAGTCGACGAGATCGGCGTCCCGGCGGGCGTCCGGAAGATCGCGGCCGTCGCCCCCGGCGCGGACGTCTTCGAGTTCCCGGTCCGCGCCGGGCATTTCGGACTCGTCGTCGGCTCGACCGCCTCCTCGCTGACATGGCCTGCCGTCGCCGACTGGATCGACTGGAGAGAAGGCACCGGAGATCGTCCGAAGGGCATCGTCGAGGTCGGGCCCGACTCCGGTGGTGACCCGTCTCCGGGCACGGCGGTGATGCTCGCGACGGAAGGGGCGACGCAGATCGCCGGGGTGGGGGTCGGTGTGGTGCGCGGTGCCGGCCACCTCGCCGTGGGCACTCTGCGGACGACGCGGGCCCTGGGATACGAGGCGCTGCACGCCGCGCCGCGCCTGGTGCGACTGGGGCAGATCCAGACGGGGACACGCATCTCGTTCGCCAAGATCATGGCCGAGCGTGCGCGGACGCAGCCTGATGACGCGTGCTTCCTGTTCTCCGACCGCGTCCACACGTACTCGGCCGTCGACGCCCGGATCACGAACGTGGTGAGGGGGATGATCGAGGTCGGGGTGCGCCAGGGCGACCACATCGGTGTGCTCATGGAGACCCGGCCCTCGGCGCTGGTCGCGATCGCCGCGCTGTCGCGTCTCGGCGCCGTGGCCGTGGCGTTGCCCCCGTCCCGGGATCTGGCCGAACTGTTGACGCTCAGTTCCGTGTCCGAGGTGGTCGTCGACCCGGAGCACGCCGCCAGGGTCACCGACGCCGGGGCGCGGGCGCTCGTCCTCGGCGGCGGCGCGGACCGCGACCTGCCCGGAGACCTCGGCGCAGGGCTGGT
>NZ_BAAAQG010000012.1:74484-81561 GCF_039531545.1 Dietzia cercidiphylli | reverse complement strand
GCCGGCGACCTCGCCTTCGTCGTCTTCACCCGCTCGACGGGAGCATGGCAGACCAAGCTCGTGACCAACCACCGGTGGGCGCTCTCCGCGTTCGGCACCGCCAGCGCCGCGCGCCTGACCGCCGCGTCGACGGTGTACTGCCTCAGTCCACTCCATCACCCGTCCGGTCTGCTCACCGCCGTCGGCGGGGCCGTGGCCGCCGGGTCCCGGATCGCGCTGTCGCGCGGATTCGACCCTGCGACCTTCGACGAGGAGATCCGCCGCTACGGGGTCACGGCCGTGTCCTACACGTGGGCGATGATGCGCGAGCTGGTCCGTCGGCCGGTGCATCCGGGCGAGACCCTCCCGGCGATCCCGCTCTTCATGGGATCGGGCATGCCCCGCGGGGTGTGGCGGCGGCTGCTGGACCGCTACCCGGGGACCCGGGTCCTCGAGTTCTACTCCGGCACCGAGGTCGATGTCGTCCTCGCCAATCTCTCGACGACCAAGCAAGGCGCGCGCGGCCGTCCGCTGCCCGGCACCGCCGAGGTGCGGCTCGTCGAGGTCGACCCCGACTCGGGCGCGATCAGGACCGGTCCCGGTGGCTACGCCGTGCCGAGCGGGGTCGGCGCGCCCGGCGTGCTCCTCACCCGGCCCCGTCTCCGGGTGGACGCCTCCGTTCGCCGGCTGCGCGGGGTGTTCCGTCGGGGCGACACGTGGGTGTCCACCGACGACATCTTCGAGCGTGACCGGGACGGTGACTACTGGCAGCTCGGCCAGGCGAGCACGGTGGTCCGCACGGCGCACGGCCCGGTGTTCCCGATCCAGGTCGCCGACGCGCTCGGGGATCTGCCCGAGGTCGACCTCGCCGTGCTGTACGGCGTGTCCGCTGCCACGGGTCCGGTCGCCGTCGTCGCGGTGAGCCGGTGGGGCTCCACGGCGATCACCGCGGCCGACGTCGGTGGCGCACTCGCCTCGGTCCCGCCCACCGGCCGACCGGATATCGTCCACGTCGTCGACGACATCCCGGTGACGAACTGGTATCGGCCGGACGCCACCGGATTCGCCGCCCGGGGCCTGCCGAAGGCCGGCCCGCGAACCTGGATCCGCGATCCCGGTACAGGCGGGTACGTGCGGCTGACCAAGGCGGTGCGGGACGGGCTGGTCACGTCGGACCAGCTGTGATGCCCAGGTCCGGTCAGCCCCAGCCGAGGGCGTGCAGGGTGTGCTCCTCGATCCCGAAGTGGTGGGCGATCTCGTGGATGACCGTCACCGCCACCTCGTGGACCAACTGCTCCTCGGTGGAGCAGAAGTCGCACAGCGCACCCCGGTAGATCGTGATCGTGTCGGGCAGGAAACCCGAGTAGGTGGTGTCACGCTCGGTCAACGCCACGCCCTCGTACAGGCCCAGGAGGCCCGGTTCCTCCGGATGGCGGTCGGCGATGAGGACCACCACGTTGTCCATCGCGTCGAACAACGCGTCCGGGACGGAGTCCAGTGCGTCGTCGACGAGCGACTCGAACCGGGAGTCGGCCACGACGATGCTCACGGCGTACCGCCGGGGATCGGGACGGACACGGTCCCGGGATCCGGGTCGGTCGGCGTGCCGGGTGTCCCCTGGCCGACCCCGGGTGGCGGGACCTCGGTGGTGGTGGGTGGCACCGGGGTGGAGCCGTCGATCAGCACTCCCTGCCGCGCGGACCCCCGCAGCACCGCGAACGGCCCGGGGTCGGCGGCCCGCATCAGCCCGCAGTTGACGGTGCGGCTCCCGGTCGCCCACGAGATCTGTGAGATCGGGTTGACGAGCGTGGAGATCAGGGTGGTGCGGCGCAGGGCCTCCCCGTCGCCCAGGTAGGCGGTCCCGGCGGCGAGGCAGGCGTCCGCGGTGAGCTCGGACTGCACCCGCGGCTCGGGCGGGGTGGGCGCGTCCGGGAAGAGTCCGGAGACGTCGACGTCGGAGACCACCTCGATCGCGTGGTCCTCCGAACACGGCACCGGCGCACCGGGAAGTCCCTCGTCGGTGAACCCCAGGCAGGTGCCGGGGTCCCACCGTCGGTGCTGGTCGGCCTCCGCGAACACCCCTGTCGAGGTGGTCGACCGGCCGTTGAGTTCGGCCGCGGCGACGCCGCACAACACGGTGTGGTCGCCCTTGGCCCAGCCCTCCTCGGACGGGGGGACGACCAGCCCGGTGAACCGACCCGCCGGGTCGACCTCGCGGCCCCCCGCGTAGCGGGTGATCAGCGGCAAGCAGCGATCGGTGCCGATCGGGACCAACCTCGAGTTGTCCGGGAGCGGGGTGTTCTCGCCGAACCCGGGTACCCCGGAGAGGTCGATGCGGCCGGCGACCTCGAAGCGGTGGGGCTCCGCGCAGTCGACGGTCGTGAACGCGGTGACGCGGTCGGCCGCGTCGACCTGCCAGGTCAGGCACGTTCCCGGGGCCGCGTTCGCGTAGGCGGGCCCGGACAACGTCCTCGGGTCGACCTGCGGGACGATGGCCGCGATCCGTTCCGCCGTCGCGGAGTTCGGATCCCCCATGGCCGAGGCCATGAGTCCACCGGTGATCGCCCCGCCGGACAGGATCGCGACGAGTGAGGCCATGACCGCGCCCCGGGTCCGGAGCAGTGACCGGCCCGGGTGTGGTGATCGCGAGGAGGTGATCATCGCATCCATGATGCCGCAACTTCGCCGCCCCGATAGGATTCAGGGCATGAGCGGACAGAACCGAGACGAGGCCGGCGGCCCGGACAGCGGAACCCGCGCGCCGCGCGAGGGGGTCGACCCGGAGGTCCTCGAGTTCGCACAGATGCTCTTCCAGCTCGCCCGGGACGGCGAGACCGAACGCCTGGCCGCCTACGTCGACGCTGGGGTGAGCCCGGACCTGACGAACGAGCGCGGTGACGCGCTGCTCATGTTGGCCGCCTACAACGGGCATCCCGACACCGTCCGGGCGCTGCTCGCCCGCGGCGCGGATGTCGACCGCGCGAACGACCGCGGGCAGACCCCGCTCGCGGGGGCGGTGTTCAAGGGGTACGGCGAGGTGGTCCGGGTGCTGTTCGAGGGCGGTGCGGACCCCAACGGGGGGACGCCCACCGCGGTCGACACCGCCCGGATGTTCGAGAAGGACGCCTTCCTCGAACTCTTCGGCGTCTAGTTCGGGTGGTGGGACGGGGCCGCTAGGCTGGTCGCCGTGATCGATCTCAGGCTCCTCCGCGAGAACCCCGACCTCGTCCGCGATTCCCAGCGCACCCGCGGCGAGGACCCCTCGCTGGTCGACCGGCTGCTGGCCGCCGACGAGGCCCGCCGGTCCTCGATCTCCGCCGCGGACGGCGCGCGCGCCGAGCAGAAGGCGCACGGCAAGAAGGTCGGTCAGGCCTCGCCGGAGGACCGCCCCGCGCTGCTCGAGGCGGCGGGTGCGCTCAAGCAGGCGGTCAAGGACGCCGAGGAGGCGGAGAAGTCCGCCGCGGCCGAGGTCGACCGACTCCAGCGGCTCCTCTCCAACGTCGTCGAGGCGGGGACCCCCGCCGGGGGCGAGGACGACTTCGTGGAGATCGAGCGGATCGGAGAGATCCCGAGCTTCGACTTCGAGCCGAGGGACCACCTCGAGCTCGGGGAGAGTCTGGGGCTGCTGGACATGGAACGCGGCGCCAAGGTCTCGGGCGCGCGCTTCTACTTCCTTACCGGCTACGGCGCACTCCTGCAGCTGGGCATGCTGCAGTTGGCGGCGCAGAAGGCCACCGCCAACGGCTTCACACTCATGATCCCGCCGGTTCTGGTGCGCCCCGAGATCATGCAGGGCACCGGGTTCCTCGGCGCCCACGCCGACGAGATCTACCGGCTCGAGGCCGACGACCTCTACCTGGTGGGCACCTCCGAGGTCGCGCTCGCCGGCTACCACCAGGGCGAGATCCTGGACCTGTCGGCCGGACCCAAGCGGTACGTCGGCTGGTCCTCCTGCTTCCGGCGTGAGGCCGGCAGCCACGGCAAGGACACCCGCGGCATCATCCGCGTGCACCAGTTCGACAAGGTCGAGATGTTCTCCTGGTGCAAGCCGGAGGAGGCCCACGCCGAGCACCTGCGCCTCCTGGGCTTCGAGAAGGAGATGCTGCAGGCCATGGGGCTGCCGTTCCGCGTGATCGACATCGCCGGTGGGGACCTGGGGTCGTCGGCCGCCCGCAAGTACGACTGCGAGGCGTGGGTCCCGACCCAGGGTGCCTACCGGGAGCTCACGTCCACGTCCAACTGCACGACGTTCCAGGCCCGCCGGCTGGGGGTGCGCTACCGGGACGAGGGGGGAAAGCCCCAGACGGCCGCCACCCTCAACGGCACGCTGGCCACCACGCGCTGGCTCGTGGCGATCCTGGAGAACCACCAGCAGGCGGACGGTTCCGTGGTCGTGCCCGAGGCGCTGCGGCCGTTCGTCGGCAAGGACGTGCTCGAGCCACCCCGGTAGTCGCGATGGCCCGGTAGTCGCGATGCCCCGGTACTCGTGATGACGGGGGGCGTCGTCCCTCCTCCAGGCCGGGTCAGGGGCGGAAGAGCATCATCACGCCGCTCGCGCTGGCGCAGGTCCGACCGTCGGTGTCGAGGACCCTGGCCTGGACGACGCACGTCGACCGGCCCACGTGCTCGACCTCGGCGTGGATAGTCGCGGGGGTCTTCTCCAGCCTGAGCGCGCGGATGTACCGGACGGTCAGGTCGAGCGTGCTGTAGCCCACGCCCTCGTCGACGACCGTCGCGGTGGCGTAGCCCAGGGCGGAGTCGACCCACCCCGAGACGATCCCGCCGTGCACCGTCCCCCCGTTGTTCAGGGCCCACTCTCCGGGTGAGGCGGTCATGGTGACCACTCGATCGGACGCCGAGGAGAGTGCCAGACCGAGCGTGTGCGCGCCGGGGGAGAGGTGACGCTCGCCGTCGACGATCCTCCGCAGGGCGTCCAGGCCCGCGTGCGGGCTGCGCTCGGACTCGGTGGGCAGCGGCGGCCACGAATAGTGGCGACTGCGCGCCGCGGGGTCGACCGAATCGAAGGGCTCGTCGTCATCCACCCCGCCGAACCTACCGGCAGTGGATCACGCCCCCCGTGGTGGGCCGCTACGCTGGGGCCCGTGGAGCTGCTCTATACGGGGATCATCGGGTTCGCCCGGACAATGTTCAAAGTCCAGGGACTGGACATCACGATGCGCGGCGAGCGCAACTTCCCCGAGGTCGGCGGGGCCGTGGTGGTGATGAACCACACCGGGTACCTCGACTTCGTCTACGGCGGCATCCCGGCGCGCCTGCACAAGCGGTTCATCCGCTACATGGCCAAGGTCGAGGTGTTCGACCACAAGGTCTCCGGGCCGATCATGCGGGAGCTCAAGCACATCCCGGTCGACCGCACGGCGGGTAAGGCGTCGTTCGACGAGGCGGTGGACCGGCTCAAGGCCGGAGAGCTGGTGGGCGTGTTCCCCGAGGCCACCATCAGTCGCAGTTTCGAGGTCAAGGGCTTCAAGTCCGGTGCGGTGCGGATGGCGCTCGCCGCCGACGTCCCGATCATCACGGTGACCCTGTGGGGCTCGCAGCGGGTGTGGACCAAGGGCCTGCCCAAGAAGCTGCTGCGCCCGAAGGTGCCGATCATGATGGAGGTCGGCGAGCCGACGCCGGCGTACGAGCCGGTGGAGGAGTGCACCGAGGAGCTGCGCTCGCGGATGCAGGCCACCCTCGAGCGGCTGCAGGACGAGTACGCGCAGCGCTACGGCCCGTACCCGCCCGGTGCGAACTGGGTCCCGGCCCGTCTCGGCGGTTCGGCCCCGACCCTCGAGGAGGCCACCGCCCTCGACGAGGCCGAGCACGCCGAGCGGATGCGCCGACGGGCGGAGAAGGCCGTGGACCCGTCCGCCGACGCCTCCGACGCCCCGAAGGGACCGGCGGGCCCGGACGCTCCGTGACCCGGTCCAGACCTCTGCTCGTCGCCACGGACGTCGACGGGACCCTGCTCGGCACCGACGACCTCATCCCGGCGGCCAACCGGGCGGTCGTGGCGGACCTCGTCGCGGACGGCGCGACGTTCGTGCTGGCCACCGGGCGCCCCCCGAGGTGGCTGGACCAGGTCGTCGACCAGTTGCCCGTCGCACCGCTCGCGGTCTGCGCGAACGGCGCGGTGATCATGGACACCGACACCGGCGAGTTCCTGTCCACCCGGCTGCTCGAACCGGACACTCTCGCCGCGATCGACGAGGTGCTGCGCCGGAGGCTCCCGCACAGCGGGATCGCGGCCGAGCGGCTGGGCACCGACGCGGCGGACGCCGACTTCGTGGCCAGCCCGGACTACGAGCACGCCTGGATCCATCCCGCACACCTGGAGGTAGGGCACGCCGAGGTGCTCTCCGCGCCGGTCCTCAAACTGTTGGCCCGGGTTCCCGGGGTGCCCAGCGCCGACATGGTGGCCGCGCTCCGCGGCGAGGTCGACCACCTCGCCGACGTCACCTACTCCACGACCGACGGGCTGATCGAGTTCGCGGCCCGCGGGGTGACCAAGGCCAGCGGCCTGACCGAGATCGCCGCCGCCACCGCGGCCTCCACGGCCCTGCCGTCCGCCGTCCCGGTGACTGTCGCCTTCGGTGACATGCCCAACGACCTGGAGATGCTGCGTTGGGCGGACCACGGCGTGGCGATGGGCAACGCCATCCCGTCGGTGCACGCCGCGGCCGACGAGATCACGCTGAGCAACGACGAGGCGGGGCTGGCGCACGTGCTGCGCCGCTGGTGGGTCTGAGCCCACAGCCCACAGCCCATAGATCACAGCCCACAGCCCACAGCCCTCGCCCCGCCCGGCCCGGTCGCTCAGCCGCTCCTGGCGATGATCGCTGGCGCGCACTTCGGTGCGCGCGCGAGTGCATCGACGTGGGCGAACGCGTTCCAGGTGCGCAGGCGCGGTCGCGGATGCCGCGCCAGCAGATGCCGCGCCAGCGGATGCCGCGCCAGCGGATGCCGGGGCGGGGGATACCCGGGTGGCGGGTTCGTGAATTGTCTGCGCGGACCGGTCCCCGCCACTTCCCCGGTGTGCCCGCCGCCCCGTTGTCGGGGCGGCGGGCACACCTGGTGGGACCCGGTCCGCGAGTC
>NZ_BAAAQG010000012.1:0-74444 GCF_039531545.1 Dietzia cercidiphylli | reverse complement strand
CGCCTCGGGCGTCGGCCGGGGATCAGGGGTTCGGCTCGACCGTGAGCTCCTTGGTGGCCGGGTCGAAGACCAGCGTGCCGCCCTCGAAGCGTTGGGCGACCGTGCCGTCCTCGCGCCCGGTCTCACTCGAGACCGGCAGGCCGAGCGGCCCGTGCTCGAAGCCCTGCGAGGCCCAGGCGTCGCCGATCACGCCCCAGACCGGGTGGGTACCTGTCTCGGGGGACGAGTAGACCGCACCGTTCTCGTGCTTCACCAGGGACACGTTGCCGAACCTCTGGACTCCCGAGAGGACCTGGCCGAGGGGGCCGGCGAACTGCGAGGCGAGCCTGGCGAAGTCGCCGCCGGTCAGGTTCCCGACGGAGCCCAGGTCACCGCCGACGGCGTCCTGCACCGAGCCGGCGTCGAACGGGATGTCGGCGAGCGTCTTCCCACCGGTGAGGATGCGGGTCAGCGCGGCGGCGTCCAGGCGGCCGCCGGACAGGACGGTCCGGAGCGCGGAGGTCACCGCGTCCTGGACGCTGCCCTGGGTGACGCCCGGGATCGTCGTCCCACCGGTGCCCGGTCGCGGGGTCGTCCCGGGGTTGGTGACCGGGGGAGTGGGGTTGGACGGCGCAGTGGGGTTGGACGGAGCCGGGGTCCCGCCGCCGCTCTGGGCGTAGGTGGCCGCGATGTCGCGGATCTGGCCCATCCTGGCGTAGCCGGCGTCGCCGGGGCACGAGGTGTTGCCGACGTCGCGGTGGGCGAAGATGTTGGGCAGCCGGACCGCGGCTCCCATGGGATACCTGGTGAAGGACGTGCCCTCGGAGTAGTGGGTGTCTGAGCCCTTGGGGTTGACCCCGGCGATCGACAGACGCCAGCCGATGATCTCGCCCATCTTGCGCACGGTGGCCTCGGGCGGGGCGACGGTCGAGTAGTCGCCCATCATCGAGATGCCCCACGTGTTGCCGTTGAAGCCGCCGGCGTGAGCGCCCTGGACGTTGCGGTTGAGGCCGCCGTGGCGCCCCTCGAAGGCCTGGCCGTACTTGTCGACCATGACGTTGTACCCGACGTCGCACCAGCCCAGGTTGCGTGCGTGGTAGGTGTAGATGCCCCGCACGACACCGGCCGAGCCCTCGCGGGTGTAGTTGTTGCTGCCGGCCGTGTGGTGGACGACGGCGGCGGCGAGCGTGGGGTCGTAGGTGGCGTTGCGGCAGCGGATGGACTCGTCGGCGCCCCAGCCGGCGCGGCTGATGATCGCCGGCTGCCTGGCCGCGATGTCACCGTTCGCTCCGGTCCCGCCCTGCGCTGTGATGTCCCCGAACGACTCCGGGTCGGGGGTCGGGGTGGCGTCGGGGGAGATCAGGACGGCGGTGACCGAGTCGGACTGCAGGTCCGTGGACTCCGCGACGGGCTTGATGTCCGCGTAGCGAGTCGGGACCGGCGGGGTGTCGTCGGAGGCGGGCTCGGCCGACCGGGTGGCCGCGACGTCGTTCTGCGCGGGGGACCCCGTGGCCGGGGTGTCGGCGGCCTCGGACTCCGGGGTCTCCGCGGTCTCGGACTCTGCGGTCTCGGACTCGGCGCCCTCGGATGCCGCGCCCTCGGGGGCGTCTGCGAGCGAGGTGTCCGCGAGGTCGACGCCGGAGACCTTGATCTGAACCGTGGTGGTGTCCACCCCGAGGAAGACCGGTTCGGTGCCTCCGCTGCCGGTGGTGCTCTCGCCCTCGTCGTCGACGGACTCGGCTTCGTACCAGGGGCCCCACGAGCCGTCCGGGTTCTTGGCGCGCAGGGCCGCGACGGCCTCCGGGTTGTATCCCTTCCACGTGACGCCGACCATCGAGAACGGCGTCTCGGAGGTGACCTCCTTGACCGGGGCGGAGCCCACGGCGATGTCGGTGTCCACGCCCGCCGCGGCAGGAGCGTCGGCAAGTGCGACCTCGGCCGTCCCGGTGGGAACCGCGGTGCCCGCCGTGGCGGCGATGTCGTCTCCGGACTCGACCAGGTGGTCCGCCCCGTACACGGCGAGGGGCGTGACGACGGACGCCGCGACCGCCACCGCGAGGGCGAGGGTCCTGCGTCGACCGCTGACGTTCAGGGGGCGGCGTCGTGTTCTCAAGGGCTTCTCCAGATCAGGTCTGTGTCTCGCGGATCCCGCTGCGGAACACTTCTTCCCGGCGGCCGCGAGCGCTGCGACCACTGGGACGAATGTGACGAACGTGGTCAATGGTAGCTAAGAAACGAGTGAAACCAAGTGGTACGGAAGTGAATTTTGGGGTCACAACCGTGTAGTTTCGAACCGATGTACGACGACGAGGCCGCCCGGCGAGCGGACTGAGCAGCGGCACCGCGCACGGGTGGGGCCCTCCTCGTCGTCGTCACCTGGTGTGGCACCGGACCCCTCCGCCCACCCGCCCGATACCCTTGGACCCGGACCCGCGCCGACCGGCGCGTGGACACGCCGGCCGCGGCGCCTGACCATGCGCAGCGCGTCGGCGACGGACTACGGGAAGGCTCGAAGTGATGGCAGGCGATCGGCAGTGGGGGACCTACGACCTCATCGTGGTGGGGTCCGGTTTCTTCGGCCTGACGGTCGCCGAGCGGGCCGCGGCCGAGCTCGGCAAGCGCGTGCTGGTGCTCGACCGTCGCCACCACATCGGCGGCAACGCCTATTCCGAGCCCGAGCCCGAGACCGGCATCGAGATCCACAAGTACGGGGCGCACCTGTTCCACACCTCCAACGAGCGGGTGTGGGAGTACGTCAACCGTTTCACCGACTTCACCGGCTACCAGCACCGCGTGTTCGCGATGCACAAGGGCACGGCGTACCAGTTCCCCATGGGGTTGGGCCTGATCAACCAGTTCTTCGGGCGCTACTACTCGCCCGACGAGGCGCGGGAGCTCATCGCCGAGCAGGCCGCGGAGTTCTCGGCCGAGGACGCGACCAACTTCGAGGAGAAGGCCATCTCGCTGATCGGGCGGCCGCTCTACGAGGCGTTCATCAAGGACTACACCGCCAAGCAGTGGCAGACCGACCCCAAGAACCTGCCCGCCGGCAACATCACCCGCCTGCCCGTGCGCTACACGTTCGACAACCGCTACTTCAACGACACCCACGAGGGCCTGCCCGTCGACGGCTACACCGCGTGGCTGGAGAACATGGCCGCCGACGAGAAGATCGACGTGGTCCTGGACACCGACTGGTTCGACGTCCGCGAGGCCGTCCGCGCGGCGAGCCCGGACGCGCCCGTGGTCTACACCGGCCCGCTGGACCGCTACTTCGACTACGCCGAGGGCGAGCTGGGCTGGCGCACCCTGGACTTCGAGACCGAGGTGCTGCCCACCGGCGACTTCCAGGGCACCCCGGTCATGAACTACAACGACGCCGAGTACGACTACACCCGCATCCACGAGTTCCGGCACTTCCACCCCGAGCGCACGAACTACCCCACGGACAAGACCGTCATCATGCGCGAGTACAGCCGCTTCGCCGAGCGCTCCGACGAGCCGTACTACCCGATCAACGAGTCCACCGACCGCGAGCGGCTGGCCCTCTACCGCGACCGCGCCAAGGCCGAGACCGCGGCCAACCGCGTGATCTTCGGCGGCCGGCTGGGCACCTACCAGTACCTCGACATGCACATGGCGATCGCGTCGGCGCTGACGATGTTCGACAACACCCTCGCCCCGCACCTGCGGGACGGGACGCCGCTCGCCGACTGAGGCCCGGCCGGCCCGGCCGAGGCGGGTCGGCCCTCAGGCGGCGGGCCCGACGGGCAGGCGCCTCACGACCTCGTCGCGCTGGGCCGCGTGCACCAGCGCCGGTTTGGCCTCCCCGAGGTGCTCGAGCACCGGGGTGACCGAGGACCAGAAGCGGCTCAGCGAGCTCAGCCCCTCGTTCTCCGCGCGGGCCTGGGCGCGCTCGGCCCGGGTGTCGTCGGGGCGGGTCGGGTGGTGGGCGGCGCGCTTGCCCTCGATGCGGTCGTCCTTGCGCTGGGAGATCACGTACCCGAGCGCGAACGCGACACTCCGTGGCATGCGGCCGGAGAGCAGGACGTCGGCCTCGGGGTGGTCGTCGAGCACCTGCTCGACCGCGCCGGAGAGCTCCTCGACCAGCCGGGCGAACGCGCGACGGTCGATCTGCCGACCGCTCGCGCCCGGGTACCACCGGCCGGCAGGGAGGGCCCAGGGGCGGAGGGTCTCGACGCCGTCGGTGGTGGCGGTGGGACCCACGACGACGACGAGGTCCGCCGCCGCCCGCAGTGGATGCTGCGCGTCGACCTCGGAGACGGCTCCGCCCCCGTCGAGCTGGAGCGAGAGCCACACGCGACCGGTTGGCCCGTGCCCCGTGCCGAGCGTGACCATCGACAGCTCGGAGTCCGGTCGGCTCCGTCGCGACAGCCACCGACGCTCGGCCCACATGTCGTCGCCGTCGTCGAAGTACACGGTCCGCACCCCCGTGTCCCCTCCGGGCAACCGGCGCCTGCGGGCCTCGGTGGGCAGCTCCGCGAGGTGCGTGCGCTCGCGCAGGAGGGTGTCGTATCCGACGGCCAGCGCGGCGGGGAACGCCAGGTTGGGGGCCAGCACGTAGCCGGTCGCGTCGTCGTCGTCGTTCATCGCCCTCTCGAGCTCGTCCGAGACGTGATCGACGGCCCGTCGCAGATCCACCACGTCGCCGTTGGTGCCGAACCAGCCGGTCGCCGAACGGAAGTCCAGGCTCCGGGCGTTGGCCACGTCCACCGCGGCGCGCATCCGGTCCGCGCTCTCGGCGGGGAGTAACCGCAGGTAGTACAGGGTGCCGTTGTGGGCGATCATCCAGGCGCGGACCGCCATGGCGGTGATGAGCACGGCCAGGGTGCCGACGAACCAGGCCAGGCGGGAGGGGGAGGTGCACTCCGGCGACCACAGGTCCGGCACCGCCGAGATGGTGCAGGCCGCGTCGCGGGTGATGAGATCCTCCGCGACCAGTCCGCCGAACGCCGTGGTCATGGCGACCGTGATCGCGATGAGCGTTTCCAGGATGAACACCGGACGAGGCTAGCGGGGTCCGCCGCGCGCTCACCACCGGCCCGTCTGCGACCCGCCGCGGACCCGCCGCGGACCCGCCGCCAGCGTGCCGCGCGTGCGGGCATGCGCGAGAGCGCCTGCTCGGCTCGACCACAGCCGCTCCCGGGCATGGACTCCCGCGCGCTCAGGGGGGCGGGCCAGCGAACTTCGGCGGAGGCGGGAACGTGAGCGGGCGCCCTCCCGGGGCCGGCGCAGGGGGATGACGACGACATGCGCCGCACCTAGAGTGAACGCATGACCAGCTCGGTGTCCCGCCCCCTCCGCCTCCTGCTCGTGGTGCTGTCCGGCGCCGCGGCCCTGCTGCTGATGCTGCTCCCGCTCGCCCCGGCAGGCGCCCAGGCTCCGGCACCCGCCCCCGCCCCCGCGCAGGACTCGACGGTCGGCGTCGGTATCACGGACCGGGCCGGTGTGCTCTCGGCCGGTGACCAGGATCTCCTGCGTACCGAGACGGCGCGCATCCCGTTCCCGCCGCAGGTGCAGCGGGTCGAGTACCTGGTCTTCGACGACGGGAACGAGAACCTCAACGACACCACCGAGCGCTTCGCCCAGGCCGAGCGGCCGGAGCTGGTGTCGGAGGATCGCGAGAAGTGGGCGCCCGGAACGCTGATCGTGGCCAATGACGTGGAGTCGCGGCAGGTCGGCATCTACTGCGGCGACGACGTCTGCGTGGCACTCGACCTCTTCGAGGGCCGGCACCTCGACGGCTCGCTGGAGGCGATGAAGGACCCGATGCGGCGCGAGAACCACGCGGTGGGCCTGCTCTCGGGTGCGCAGGCGGCGGCCGACCCCACGGTCCTGGCACCGGAACCCGAGGGCATGCCGTCCTGGCTGCCGTGGGCCCTCGGCGGCGCGGGGGTCGTCGGCGCGGGCGCGATCGGTGCCGGCGTCGCGGCGAGCCGCAAGAAGAAGGCGACGACGGCGAGGGAACGCTACGACCGGGTCTCCCGCGAGTACGGGCGGGTCGCGGGGGAGCTCACCGGGCTGGACATCCGCGCCAACTCGCTCACCTCCCCGCTGGCCGACGACGAACTGCGCTCGCAGTGGGAGGACGTGCGGGACCGCTTCCTCGCGCTGGACACCGTCATGGGACGGATCGGGGACCTGCGGCCGGAGTCGACCGATGCCGAGTTCCGCGAGAAGGCCGACGACATCGAGACAGCGCACACCACTGTCGATCAGATGGAGGCGGCGGAGGAGAACATCGACCAGCTCTTCCGCATGGAACAGGGTGACGCCGACGTGCGCCGCCGCCAGCTCGGGGAACTGCACGAAGACATGCTGGCCGCCGCGCTGGGGACGGAGGACGAGCGTCTCGCCGCCGAGGCCAAGGCCCTCGACGCGCGGGCGGACGAGCTCTCCCGGGACACGCAGGCGACCGACTTCATGGACCGCTACGCGCGACTGGTGGTGGACTACCGGCTCGTGGTGGAGGCCATCCGGGCCCGCGAGATGGCGGATGTCGAGGCAGCGGACGACGCGGGTGACCGCCACGCGCCGAGGCTGTACGACCGGGACTGGCGCGCCGGCTACGGCTACAACGGCTTCGTGCCGTTCTACGTGGTCTCGAGCTGGCACGCCCACGACGTGCAGGCGGCCCAGGCGGCGAGTTCCACCAACACGAGCTACTCCAACGCCTCGTTCTCCGGTGGCGGCGGGTCGAGCGGGTACTAGACCCCCGGCGCCCGCCTCAGCCCTCGACGATCTCGACCGACTCGATCGTGTGCACGGTCCGCGGCGCGCCCTGCGGGCTGCCGTCGTCCTCGATCGCCGTGACGGCGTCCATCCCGTCGGTGACGGTGCCGAAGAGGCTGTAGGCCGGCGGCAGGGAGACGCCGGAGTCGCCGGTGACGATGAAGAACTGGGAGCCGTTGGTGTCCGGGCCGGCGTTGGCCATGGCCATGGACCCGATCTCGTACTCGCCCTCGGCGGGGAGCTCGTCGGAGAACTGGTAGCCCGGTCCGCCGCTGCCGGTGCCCTGCGGGTCGCCGCCCTGGATCATGAAGCCGGGGATCACCCGGTGGAAGGTGATGCCCTCGTAGTACTTGTGGCGGGCCAGGAAGACGAAGTTGTTCACCGTCTCCGGCGCCTTGTCCTCGAGCAGGTCCACGGTCACCACGCCGGCGTCGGTGGTGATCACGGCGGAGTAGTCGACCCCGGGGGTCAGGCACATCGGCGGGGCGGAGTCGAACGAGGTGATGCGCTCGTCGGTGCCCTCGGCGGGCGGGCACTCGACCGCGTCGGCCGTTCCTCCGTCGGACGCCTCGGCCCCGGTCTGCGTCCCCGCGGTCGTGCCGGTGGCCGCGTCCTCGGCGGGTGAGTCGTCGGTGCCGCACCCGGCGAGCGCCAGGGGCACCGACAGGGCGAGGATGCCCAGGGCGGTGCGGAGGGTCGGACGGGGCCGGGCTGTGGCGGAGAGCTGCATGAGACAAACCTACGTGGCGCGTCCACGCCGCTGAACCCCCGGTTCCGCGTGGTGGGAGGGATCGCCCCGGCCCGCCGGGTACGATCGACCCGGCTTTCGACTAGGGACGGGGACTCATCCATATGCACCACCACGGCCACCACGAACTGGTCGACGAGGTCGAGCGGTCGGTCGCCGGTCTCGCGGACCCGATCGGCCGGGAGTGCCTCCAGCGGGTCATCCTGCCCCGGGCCGGCGAGCCGCTGGACGTGAGATCGCTCTACCTCGCCGAGGCCCCCACCAACGCCCGCCGCGCCCACTCCGCCGGCCGCACCACCCTGAGCGTCGGCGCGGATTCCGAGGTCTCCTTCGCCACCTACTTCAACGCCTTCGCGGCGGCGTACTGGCGTCGTTGGACGATCCTCGGTGAGGTGGTCCTGCGGCTGACGATCCGCGGCGCCGGCCGTGTGGACCTCTACCGGTCCAAGATCGACGGCTCGCGCATCGCGATCACCGGGGACGTCGTGGGCGAGCCGGGCGAGTCGGGGGCGGACCGGGTCACGACGGTCGAGTTCGTCTGCGACCTGGGCCCGTTCGAGGACGGCGGGTGGATCTGGTTCGACCTCACCTCCGACACGGACGTCGAGGTGCTCGCCGGTGGGTGGTACTCGGCCGTGGACGCGCCGGCCACCCGCCCGGACGCGGGCCCGGACGGCACCCCCGATCCGTCGGTGCAGGTGCCCAACGACCGCCGGGTGACCGTCGGTATCCCGACCTTCAACCGCCCCGGGGACGCGGTCGCGGCGCTGCGGGCGCTCACCTCCGACCCCGAGGTGGACGCGGTCCTGGACGCGGTGCTCATGCCGGACCAGGGCGACCGCAAGGTGCGTGACGAGCCCGGGTTCGCGGAGGCCGCCGAGTACCTCGGCGAGCGCCTGCGGATCTTCGATCAGCCCAACCTGGGTGGCTCTGGTGGGTACAGCCGCATCATGTACGAGGCCCGGCGGCTCACCGATTCGCCGTACATCCTGTACATGGACGACGACATCGAGATCGAGCCCGACTCGATCCTGCGGGCGCTGGCCTTCGCCCGCTTCTCGCGCGTGCCGATGCTGGTCGGCGGCCAGATGCTCAACCTCCAGGAGCGCAGCCACCTCCACACCATGGGCGAGGTGGTGGGGGCGCACGACTTCATGTGGACCGCCGCCCCGCACGCGGACTACGACTACGACTTCTCCCGGTACCCCCTCACCGACCGGGAGAACCCCAAGGAACTGCACCGCCGGATCGACGTGGACTACAACGGCTGGTGGATGTGCCTGATCCCGCGGGTGGTCGCGGAGAAGATCGGGCAGCCCCTGCCGCTGTTCATCAAGTGGGACGACGCGGAGTACGGGCTTCGGGCGCGCCGCGCCGGCCACCCCACGGTGTCCATGCCGGGTGTGGCGATCTGGCATATGGCGTGGTCGGACAAGGACGACGCGATCGACTGGCAGGCCTACTTCCACCTGCGCAACCGACTGGTGGTGGCGTCGCTGTACCACGACGGCGACCACAAGGGGATCATGCAGTCCAGCCTCAAGGCGCTGGTCAAGCACCTGGTGTGCCTCGAGTACTCGACTGTGGCCATCCAGATCGAGGCCATCCGCGACTTCCTGCGCGGACCGGAGGCGCTCTACGAACTGCTGCCGACGGCCCTGCCCAAGGTCCGGGCGATGCGCGCGCAGTTCCCCGACGCCGTGGTCATCCCCTCGGCCGTGGACCTGCCCGCGCCCTCCGGCGGCCCGGCGGGGATCCACTCCGAACCCCGGGGCCCGGTCCGCAAGGCGCTCGCCCTGGCAAAGGGCCTCTCGCACACCCTCAGCCGGGACGACAAGGCGCACCACGAGGTGCCGCAGGCCAACTTCCCGCCCGTGGAGGCGCGCTGGTACTCGCTGAGCCGGGTCGACGGCGCCACCGTCACCACCGCCGACGGGCGCGGGGTGGTCTACCGCAAGCGCGACCGTGAGCAGGCCGGATCCCTGTTCGCCGAGTCGGTGGCCGTGCACAGGGAGCTCTTCCGCCGGTTCCCGGAGATGCGGCGCCGCTACCGTGATGCGCACACCGAACTCGTCACCAAGGAGGCCTGGAGCCGTGTCTTCGACGCCTGAGACCGCACCCGGGCCGGCCGGCCCCGACCACGCCGGCACGGGGCCGACGGTGGAGATCCCCGTCCCGACCGGTGAGGTCCGGTTGCTGGCCGGGATCCAGCGCCGGCTCCTCGCGGTGCCCGGATCGCGTGAGGCCGCCGTGACGCTCTCGCACGTCGGGGAGCACGCGCTGGGCTGGATGGCGATCTCGGCGGTCGGCGTGGTGGCCGACCCCGCCCGCCGGAGCCGGTGGGCGATGGTCGGTGTGGGCAGCTTCGGGGCGCACGCCACCTCCGTCGTCATCAAGCGGGTCGTGCGGCGGCGACGGCCGGACCACCCCACCGTCGCGGTGGGGGTGGGCACGCCCTCCTCGCTCAGCTTCCCGTCCTCCCACGCCACGTCCACCACCGCGTTCGCCCTGTTGGCCGGGGCGGTGAGCGGCGTCCCCGTGGCCCCCGCACTCGTTCCCGTCATGCTGGCGTCCAGGCTCGTCCTGGGCGTCCACTACCCTTCGGATGTGTTCGCCGGCGCCGCGGTCGGCGCGGGCTGCGCTGCGCTCACCCGCGCGGTCTGGCCCACGGACCCCGTCCAGCGCCTGCTGCCGGAGGCGCTGCGTGACGGCGCGCCCGGACCGCGCACCACCCCGACCCCCGAGGAGAATCGATGACCGATCAGACCGGAGTCCCGGCCTCCCGGGGCGGGGGCGATCATCACCTTCTCGGTGCGGAGCCGCACACCGCCAACGAGATCGACCTCGCCGAGGCCGAGGAGGAGGCCAAGGGCTCACCGCCCAGGAACCTGCTCGACGGCATGATCAAGGCCCTCCGGCCACGGCAGTGGGTCAAGAACGTCCTCGTGGTCGCGGCACCCGCCGCGGCCGGGTCGCAGACGCTCACCGACACCTCGGTCCTCTTCTCGGTCTTCATCGCCTTCGTGGCGTTCTGCATGGCGGCCTCGAGCGTGTACCTGATCAACGACGCGATGGACGTCGAGGCGGACCGCGCGCACCCCACCAAGCGGTTCCGTCCCATCGCCGCCGGGGTGCTGCCGGTCGGACTGGCCTACGGCATGGCGGTGGCGCTCATCGTCGCCTCGATCAGCATCTCGGTGCTGTTCACCCACCCGGCGCTGGCGATCGTCGTGGCCGTGTACATCGTGCTGCAGCTCATGTACTGCTTCGGACTCAAGCACCAGCCGGTGCTCGACATCGCGTTCGTCTCCTCCGGGTTCCTGCTCCGCGCGGTGGCGGGTGGCGCGGCGGCCGAGGTCGAGATCTCGCAGTGGTTCCTGCTGGTCATGGCGTTCGGCTCCCTGTTCATGGCGGCCGGTAAGCGGTACGCCGAACTGAACCTGCACCTGAGGACCGGGGCCAAGATCCGCAAGGCCCTGGAGAGCTACACCCCGACCTACCTGCGGTTCGTGTGGACGCTGTCGGCGACGGTGCTCGTGCTCTGCTACGCCCTGTGGGCGTACGACCGCGGTTCCGATCCCACCCAGCCGTCGGGCTCGGCCGTGTGGTTGCAGATCTCGATCGTGCCGTTCACCATCGCGGTGCTGCGCTATGCGGTCGACGTCGACGCCGCCCAGGCCGGCGAGCCCGAGGACATCGCGCTCGGGGACCGCGTCCTGCAGGTCCTGGCCGGGTTGTGGGTCCTGACCGTCGTGATCGGCGTCTACCTCGTGCCGTCCTTCGCCTGACCGGGGTGGGCGGGCGATGTCGGAGGTGACGGCGGGGAATCCGGGAGCGGGGCGTCCGGCAGCGGACCGGCCCCCGGCGACCGTGGCCTCGCGGAACCCTGAGCGGATCACGGAGCGGATCACCGGGCGACCCCGGGCCGAGCCGGCCGTCTTCTGGGGCGGCCTCGTCGTGGTGGTGGCGGTGTTCCTCGCCGGCGCGTGGCAGCGCCGGTGGATCGCCGACGACGGGCTGATCGTCCTGCGCACGGTCCGCAACCTCATCGCCGGCAACGGACCCGTGTTCAACGCGGGGGAGCGGGTCGAGTCCAACACCTCCACCCTGTGGACCTATCTCATCTATCTCACCCACGAGGTCGTCGGCTATCGGCTCGAGTTGGTCGCCCTGGGGTTGGCGCTGACGCTGAGCATGATCGCGGTCGCGTGCGCGATGCTCGGCACCCGCGTGATGTACCGGGGCACCCGGCGCGCCCCCGCCGGTGGTCCGATGCTGCTGTTGCCGCTGGGCGTGGTGGTCTACATCATGCTGCCGCCCGCCCGGGACTTCGCGAGCTCGGGCCTGGAGACGGGGCTGGTGATCTGCTGGATCGGCGTCATGTGGCTCGGCCTGCAGCGGTGGGCTCGCGCGCCGCACCGCGAGTACCGGTTCGGTCTACCCGCGGTGGGCACGGCCGCGATGGCGTTCATCGCCGGGCTCGGTCCGCTGGTGCGCCCCGAGTTGGCGCTGGCGGCGGTGGTGTTCCTGGCGCTGCTGGCGGCGTCACAGCAGTCGTGGCGGCATCTGGGCTGGTTGGTCGCCATCGCCGGAACCGTCCCGGTGGTCTACCAGATCTGGCGGATGTCGTACTACGCCCTGCCCTATCCGTTGACGGCCGTCGCCAAGGACGCGGGCGGGTCCAAGTGGGACAAGGGAGCCCAGTACCTGTGGGACCTGCTGTCGCCGTATGTCCTGCTCCTGCCGCTGGCGGTCGTCCTGGTCGCCGGTCTGGTCTCGCTGTGGGCCGTGCGCCGGTCGGACCCCGCCGCGTCCGGGTCCCCGCGTCGCCGGGGTGGGGTGACCGGTGACGACGACGAGGTGGGCGGTCTGCTCCGCCTGCGCGGCCGGGTCCGCTCGACCCCGGTCGTCACGGTCGCCTTCCTCGTGGTGGCCGTGATCATGCTGGCGTACGTCACCCGGGTCGGCGGGGACTTCATGCACGGCCGGGTGCTGCTGCCGTCGGTGTTCCTGTTCCTCCTGCCGGTCTCCGTGGTGCCCCTGCCGGTCGGACCCGCCCGCGGGGCGGACGACGCCCGCGTGCGCCGGGTGGCGGTCCCCGTCGTCGCCGGTGCGTGGCTCGTCGTCGTCGGATGGGCGGTGACCGTCGAGGTGGTCCAGGACCCGTTCCGCGACGAACCGGAGTCCATCACCGCCGCGGGGATCGTCGACGAGCGGCAGTTCTACATCCAGCGGACCGGCCACAAGCACCCGTTGCTCGCGGACGACTACCTCGACTTCCCGCGCATGAGGGCACTGGTGAGAGAGGTCTCGACCAACCGGACGGGGGCGGTATTCCTGCCGGTCCCGGGCTTCCAGGACCGGTGGGACGTGGTGGCCTACGACCGCCCGATGCCCGGACTGCAGCCGTTCGAACTGCCCGACGACCCCATCAAGACGGTCGTGTTCCTCAACCTGGGCATGACCAGCATGAACCTCCCGCTCGACGTGGACGTCTACGACACCGTGGGTCTGGCCTCGCCGTTGGCCGCACACACCGACCGCATGGAGGACGGGCGTATCGGGCACGACAAGTTCCTCCCGTACGACTGGGTGCTCGCGCGCAACGGGGTGGTCGAGGACCCGGTCAACTTCCCGCGATGGATCGACGTGAACTGGGTCAACCAGGCCGAGGTGGCGCTCACCTGCCCCGCGACCGAGGCGCTGATCGACTCGTATTCCGGCCCGTTGACGCTGGAGAAGCGCTGGTCCAACCTGGTTAACGCATTCTCATTCGCCGAGTACCGGATCAACAGAATCCCTGCATACGAGGTGCAGAGGTGCGGGTTGCCCATGCCTGAGAAAGTGGAGAAGTACCAGGGCACTCGGTAGTGTGGCCCGTACTGTTGTCTCGAATCGATAACAGTAGGGGATCGATCAGGTCCCCGACCTGTAACACCTGTCCCAGAATAAGCGACAGTAACGATGTCGCAGTTCCGGTCCTCCCCTGGTGGGGCCGGTCCGATGGACGTCACCGATGCCCCGGGTCACCTGGGGGCACCAGGAACGAACAAAGGAACCCACGAATGTCCCAGACCACCCTCCGGCGCAAGTTCGCCGCCGGGCTCACCGCCCTGGCGACGGCTGCAGGCCTCGTCGTGGGCGCCCCGGCTCTCGTCGGCGCCCAGGCCACCGAGCAGGGCTCGTCGGCCAGCCTCGGTTCCGCCGGATCAGCCGGCGCGCCGCCCGCGGCCCCCGCGTTCCGACCGGCCGGCGGTAACGAGGACCCGCGCGGAAACCGCGGAGTGCTCCGCCCCGGATGCTGGTACGACGAGCAGGCCCGATCCTGGGTCCAGTTCTGCAACGTGTGGTCGCCGTCGATGAACCGCGACATCAAGGTCCAGGTCCAACCGGCCCGGTTCAACGGCAACGCCGGCCTGTACCTCCTCGACGGCCTGCGCGCGCGGGACGACTGGAACGCGTGGACCCGCGACGCCCAGGCGCACCGCATCTTCCTTCAGGACAACATCACCCTGGTCATGCCGGTGGGCGGGCAGGTGTCCTTCTACTCCGACTGGGACCGGCCCATCAACCTCGGTGGCAACCTGCTCGAGTACAAGTGGGAGACCTTCCTCACCCGCGAGTTGCCGGTCTACCTTGAGCGCCACTTCGGCGTCAGTCGTACCAACAACGCCATCGCCGGCCTGTCGATGGGCGGCTCGGCTGCCGCGACGCTCGCCGCCAAGCACCCGACGCAGTTCAAGCAGGTCTCGGTGTTCTCCGGTTACATGAACCCCACGGCTCCGGGCATGTACACCATGATCCCGCTGGCGATGTTCGACGAGTGCCGCTGTGACCCGTTCGCCATGTGGGGTCTGCCGGGCTCCCCGCGCTGGGGCGAGCACGACCCGCTCCTCAACGCCGATCGACTTCGGAACATCCCGATGTACGTCACCGCCGGTTCCGCGATCCCGGGCCAGTACGACCAGCCCTCCAGCCTGCAGGCCGTGTTCAACACGTTCAACGGCATCATCCTCGAGGGGCTGTCACGTGGTTCGACCCTCGCGTTCCAGAACACGATGAACGCCGCGCCGAATAAGGCGACGTTCAACTACCGCACCACCGGCATCCACGGCTGGGGTTACTGGAACGACGACCTCATCGCGGCCCGCTCGGCGCAGATCCTGCCCGAGATGAACGCTTTCGCATGGGCGGGGTACTGACCCGACTGATATGAGAACGGATTCGCCCGCTCACAGCGAGTCCTCACCCGTCACACCGGGGCCCCGCGCGTAGATTCTCGTGCGGGGCCCCGGTCGCTTGCGTGACCACCGGGTTCGGCCGCGGGAGGGGAGCCCGCGGGCGGACGACGGACCAGGGCCCCGGGCAGAAGCTGTCCGGGTCGCGCTCGCGGCCCGTTCACCGAGACGTTCGGCGACGACGCGGCAAGGAAGAGAACCTCACATGGCGACCCCCAGCGCACACGCGAGCCCCCGCACCCGGTGGGCGTCCCTCCTGGCGGCCCCACTCGTGGTGGGAATGGTGGGCTCCGGCCTCATCGTCCCTCCGGCTGCGGGCGCCCAGGAGACCCCGGTCCGGGTGGCCCCGGGTCAGGAGACTCCCGCCCAGGGCTCCCCGGTCCAGGCCTCCCCGGCACAGACCGGTCCCGGCCAGGAGGACCCGGCCCGGCAGACCCCCGGGAACCGGGTGGACTCCCCCTCCCTGAGCGTGCCGACGACCCTCCCGACCGGAGTCCGCCTGGACAAGGTCGAGTGGAAGACGGCCAACCGGGTCGCACTGTGGGTGCAGTCCCCGGCCATGGAGCAGGCCATCCAGGTGCAGCTCATGCTCCCGGCCCAGTGGAACGCCGAGCCGGAACGCACGTACCCCTCGCTGCTCCTGCTCGACGGCCTGCGGGCGCGCAACGACGCCAGCGGGTGGACCCTCGAGACCAAGATCTCCCAGTTCTTCGACGCCAAGAACGCGATCATCGTGCTCCCCGTCGGCGGCGAATCGAGTTTCTACACGGACTGGGTCGCGGACGCCAACGGCTCGGCCTACCAGTGGGAGACGTTCCTCATGGAGGAGCTGCCGCCGCTACTGGCCCGCGACTGGCGGGTGAACGACAAGCACGGCGTGGCCGGGCTGTCGATGGGTGGCACGGCCGCGATGATGCTCTCGCAGCGCTACCCGGACTACTTCCAGTTCGCGGCGAGCTACTCGGGCTTCCTCGACACCACGAGCTTCGGCATGCCCGAGGCCATCAAGGTGGCCATGCAGGACGCCGGCGGGTATCAGGCGGAGAGCATGTGGGGACCCCTCGGCTCGGCCAGGTGGCAGGAGCAGGACCCCAAGCTCCACGCGGACAAGCTCCGCGGCCAGAGCGTCTACGTGTCCGCGGGAAGCGGGAACACCGGTCCGTGGGACCAGCCGTCGGGTCTGCCGGACATCCCCACCAACTTCCCGGGCTACGGGCTCGAGCTGCTGTCGCGGATGACCACCCAGACCTTCGTCAACAAGGCCCGCGGGGCCGGCGTCGAGGTGACCGCCAACTTCCGGCCCTCGGGCACGCACACGTGGCCGTACTGGCAGTTCGAGATGATGCAGGCGTGGCCCCAGTTCGCGGGCGCTGTGGAGATCGAGAACGTCGAGCCCCCGTGCGCGGCGCAGGGTGAGATCGCCCGGGTCGCCGAGCGTCAGCCCGGTCTGGGCCCGTGTCTGACGGGCGAGTACGACGTCAAGGGCGGCAAGGCCACCGACTTCCGCTTCGGCCGGGTCTTCTGGTCGCAGCAGACGGGCGCGCACTCGGTCCTCGGGGCCATCGGCGCCGCCTACCAGGCCGAGGGCGGACCCGACGGCCCGCTGGGGCTGCCCACCTCGGGCGAGACCACCACGCCTGACGGCAGGGGCCGGTTCACCCAGTTCCAGAACGGGGTCATCTACTGGTCGCCGACCACCGGGGCGCACGCGATCCGCGGGGCGATCCGGTCGATGTGGCAGGAGCGCGGCGCCGAGCGCGGGGACCTCGGCTACCCGACCACCGACGAGATCACCAACCCGAACAAGCCCGGAGTGGTCCAGGGCTTCCAGGGCGGCACCGTCTACTGGTCCTCCGCCACGGGCCCCAGGGTCGTCGAGGGCGCCATCCTGACCACCTACCGGGAGGCCGGCGCGGAGAACTCTGAACTCGGGTACCCGACCACCGACGAGATCTCCCTGACCACGCGCAACGGCGCCTTCAGTCGCTTCCAGGGCGGGGCGATCTACTGGTCGCCGCGCACCGGTGCGCACGCCATCCCCCGCGGTCCGGTGTTCGACGCCTGGGGCACGGTCGACTACGAGCGCGGCCGGCTCGGCTATCCCACCAGCGCGCTGCGCACCACCCGGGACGGCCAGGTCATGGATTTCGAGGGCGGCCGGATCACGGTGACCGGCGGCCGGGCGGAGATCTCGTGACGGCCAGGGCGGCGGCTCTCGGCGCGGCGCTCGTGGTGGCGGGCGGGATGCTCACCGCGTGCGGCGGAGGCGACTCGACGGTGTCGGGAGTCCCCGACTCCGAGACGATGGCCCCGCCCCCGGGCGGCGCCGCCACCTCGCAGGCCCGCGTCCCCGCCACCGAGGACTCGGGGCGGTTCACCGAGGCGCCGGCACCGGTGGGCTCGGACGCCCCGGGGTACACGGCCCCGGTCGTGGGGGCGCGGGAGCGCGGGTACCTCGCGGCGCTCGAGGCCCAGGACATCGAGACCGCGGAACTGTCCGACTCGCTCGTGGCCGCCGGCAACACGATCTGTCGGATCCGGACCACCGGCGGGGCCGCGGGGGAGACCACCACGATCGCCGACGCCGTGGCCGGGCAGATCTCGGTGGGCGGGTACTCGGACCGCGAGGTCGACGAGATCTCCCGGATCGTCGTGGACTCCGCGGCCGGGCAGCTCTGCCCGTGACACCGCTCGACCCCTGACACCGCTCTGCCCGTGACGCCGGTTTACCCCTGACGCCGGTTCACCCCTGACAGAGCCCGACCCCAGACGCGCGTGCGCCCCGGGCGCCGCCCGCGCCGCCCGGGGCGGTGCGTCGTGACACGTGCCACGACCGCCGGCGGAACCCGGCGGCCCCGTGGCGCGTTGGACCTGTCGTCGGCCGCCCGCGGACTCGTGTCGGGCGCCCGGGAAGGAGTTCGTATCGTGGCTCGTGGATCGCGTCGTGGAGGTGGCCGCCGTCTCGGGTGCTCGCTCGGAGCGCTCGTCATGGTGGTCCTGCTGGTGCTGGGGATCGGCTGGTGGATCGGTGACCGGGGGCTGCCGACGGGTCCGGACGGCCCGCTGCCCGGCCCGGCGGAGCCGGAGCTGACCCAGCCCGCGGACTGCCCCGACGTGCAGATGATCGCCGTGCCGGGGACCTGGGAGAGCAGCCCCACCGACGACCCCTACGCGCCGTCGTTCCTGCCCAACGCGCTGCTCAAGACCATCACGGACCCGCTGGGGGAGCAGTACCCCACCGAGCGCCTGGAGGTCTTCACGGTCCCGTACGTGGCGCAGTTCCGGAACCCGCAGCGCCCCGACGAGATCACCTACGACCAGAGCCGGGCCGAGGGCACGGATCGCGCGCGCGCCGAGCTGGTCGCGGTGCACGATCGCTGCCCGTACACCTCCTACATCCTGCTCGGCTTCTCCCAGGGGGCGGTGATCGCCGGCGATCTCACCAGCGAGATCGGCACCGGCAACGGGCCGGTCCCGGCGGAGCTCGTCCGGGGTTCGGTCCTCATCGCCGACGGTCGGCGCCTGCCCGGTGAGGGCCAGTCCCCGGGGCTGTCGCCGGGGACCGGTCAGGGGATGGAGATCTCGCTCCAGCCGGTGACGGGCTTCACGCAGCTCATCGCGGGTGCCACCATGACCGGCCCGCGGCCCGGCGGCTTCGGGGCGCTCGACGACCGGACCGCCCAGATCTGTGACTCCCGGGACCTCATCTGCAACGCCCCGCTCAACGTGGTGGACGGGGCGGCCCGGTTCCAGGAGTTCGTCGCCAACAACGCCATCCACGCCATGTACGCGACCAACCCGGACGTCGTCATGGGGACCACGGTTCCGGAGTGGACCATCGGACACGTGCGGGAACTCGTCGACGCGGCACCGGAGATCGCCCACGACTGACCGCCCGACCGAGTACCGTGCATGGGCGCGACACGCCTGGCCGGGTCGGGGATTCGGAGTTCGGATGTGCGCCGGGGCACGCTGTAAGATCGACCAAGCTTGTCGCCCGGTATGTCCGAGGTCGGCGACGTCGACCATCCAGTCATCGGTTCGGAACGGAGCAACGTGGAGTTCGAGCAGTACCACGACGCCAGCGGGGCGATCGTCATCCCTGATCGCACCACCCTGGTCGACTTCGTCGAATCCAACGTCTCCGCAGCACGCCGGGACCCCGCGGCGGACGGGCTGATCTACCGCTACATCGACTACTCCTCCTCGCGGCAGGGTGAGGTCGCCGAACTGTCGTGGTCCAACTTCGGTGACCGGCTCTACGCCATCGCCGCACGGCTGCAGCAGGTGGCGCAGCGGGGAGACCGCGTGGCCATCCTGGCGCCCCAGGGACTCGACTACATCGTCTCGTTCTTCGCCGCCATCCACGCCGGCCTCACCGCCGTCCCGTTGTTCGATCCGGACGAACCCGGCCATCACGACCGACTCCACGCGGTCCTCGGGGACTGCACGCCGTCCGTCATCCTCACCTCCACCGAGTCGGCGGCGGGGGTCCGCACGCTCTTCCGCGACCTGCCCGCCCGGGAGCGGCCCCGCACGGTCGCCGTCGACGCGATCCCCGCCGAGCTGGGCTCGGGCTGGACCCGGCCCGATCTGGGTGCGGACGACATCGCCTACCTGCAGTACACCTCCGGGTCGACCCGCGTCCCCGCCGGCGTGGAGATCACGCACCGCAACGTCGTCACCAACGTCATGCAGCTCTTCGACGGGCTGGGCCTGACCCGCGCCTCCCGCGGCGTGACCTGGCTGCCGCTGTTCCACGACATGGGTCTGCTCACCGTGATCCTGCCGGCGATGGGCGGCGCCACGATAACCGTCATGAGCCCCCGGGCCTTCGTGCAGCGTCCCGGGCGGTGGGTCACCCAGCTCGGGGCGATGTCCGACGGCGACGGGGTCTTCGCCGCCGCCCCCAACTTCGCGTTCGAACACGCGGCCCGTCGTGGCCTGCCCCGGGAGGGCGAGTCGCTCGACCTCTCCGGGGTCACCAGCATCATCAACGGGTCCGAGCCGGTCACCCCCGCCTCGATGCGCGCGTTCAACGAGGCGTTCGCCCCGTACGGGTTGGCGCCGACCGCCATCAAGCCCTCCTACGGCATGGCCGAGGCGACGCTCTTCGTCTCCTCGCCCCGCAAGGACGACGAGGCGATCGTCATCCACGTGGACCGGGAGGACCTCAACAAGGGCGTCATGACCGTCCTGGACCCCGACGCGGTGGAGGGCAACGAGGACGCCATCCCGCAGGTGGCGTGCGGGTACGTGGCCCCCAGCCAGTGGGCGGTGATCGTCGAGCCGGGTGTCGACGGGTCGACGGGCGAGCACGACGGCACCGGCCGGGAACTGCCCGAGGGCCGGGTCGGGGAGATCTGGCTCTACGGCACCAACGTCGGGCGGGCCTACTGGGGTCGGCCGGAGGAGTCCGAGGCCACGTTCGGCAACAGGCTCACGGAGCGGCTCCCGGAGCACTCGAGGACGGTGCGCGAGTTCGGCACCGTCCCCTCCGGCGCACGGTGGCTCCGCACGGGTGACTACGGCGCCTACGTGGACGGCCAGCTGTACATCACCGGTCGGGTCAAGGACCTCGTGATCGTCGCCGGACGCAATCACTACCCGCAGGATCTCGAGAACACCGCGCAGGACGCCTCCGCCTCGCTGCGCCCGGGCTTCGTCGCCGCGTTCTCCGTGCCGGCCAACCAGCTCCCGATCGACGCCCGTAACGGCGCCGTGATCCCCTCCGATGACTCCTCGGAGACCCTCGTGGTGGTGGGCGAGCGCGCCCCCGGTGCGGGGAAGGCGGATCCGGGACCCATCGCGGACGCGGTCCGCTCGGCGATCTCGGCGAGGCACGGGGTCACCGCGCAGGACGTGATCCTGGTCCCCGCCGGGTCCATCCCCCGAACCTCCAGCGGCAAGATCGCCCGCCGCGCCTGCAAGACCGCCTACGTCGACGGGACCCTGCGGGGAGGCCACCAGCAGACGGCCTTCCCCGACGAGCCGGCGGAGTAGTTTCCGGGCCGCTTCACGGCACCACCGGTGCGCGGCGGCGACGGGCGAGCACACCGGACGAGACCCGATGGAAAGGCGATCCCCACGATGGCACAGAGCGAGATGACGGTAGTAGAGCTCCGCGACTGGTTGCGGGGCTGGGTCTCCCGGGCCACCGGGCTCGACGTCGCCAAGGTGACCGACGACCGCTCCCTTGAGGAGTTCGGGCTGTCCTCCCGGGACGCGGTGACCCTCTCGGCGGATCTCGAGGACCTGCTCGGCCGTCCCCTGGACGCGACGGTGGCCTACCAGCACCCCACCATCGCCTCTCTCGCCGAGTACGTGGTCAACGGACCGGCCGAGATCGACGAGCCCGGAGACCTCCACACCTTCCGCCACCGTGGGGCGGGGATGGAGTTCGACGTCGCCGTGATCGGCTTCGCCACCCGTTTCCCGGGCGGCGCGGACTCGCCCGAGGCCACCTGGGAACTGCTGTCCGAGGGCCGGGACGCCACCAGCCCGCGTCCGGCGACCCGCTGGTCCGAGTGGGCGGGTGACTCCTACGTCCAGCAGGTCCTGGCCGAGGCCCCGGACCGGGGCGGGTGGCTCGACGACTCCGAGGTGCGGGACTTCGACGCCGAGTTCTTCGGCATGAGTCCCCGCGAGGCGGAGATGGTGGACCCGCAGCAGCGGCTCGCACTCGAGCTCACCTGGGAGGCCCTCGAGCACGCGCACCTGCCCGCGAGTGACCTCAAGGGCCACGAGGTGGGCGTGTTCATCGGTTCGTCGTCCAGCGACTACCAGGTGTTCCTCACCTCCGACTCCGCCGCCGCCTCCCCGTACGCGGTCACGGGCGCCTCCAACTCGATCATCTCCAACCGGGTGTCGTACACGTTCGACTTCCGTGGCCCCTCGATGACCCTGGACACGGCGTGTTCGACCTCCCTGGTCGCGATCCACGAGGCCGTCAACTCGCTGCGTCTGCACGAGTCCGACCTGGCCGTGGCCGGTGGCGTCAACATGATGCTGGCGCCCGCCGCCACCATGGGCTTCGCCAAGACCGGGGCCGCGCTCAGCCCCGACGGGCGCATCAAGGCCTTCTCCTCCGACGCCAACGGCATCTGCCGGGCGGAGGGCGGGGGACTGTTCATCCTGAAGCGCCTGTCCGAGGCCGAACGGGACGGGGACGTGGTCCTCGCCGTCATCAAGGGGTCCGCCGTCAACTCCGACGGACGTTCCAACGGGATGACCGCCCCCAACCCGGACGCCCAGGTGGCGGTGCTGCGCCAGGCGTACGCCGATGCGGGTGTGGACCCGAGGGACGTCGACTACATCGAGGCCCACGGCACGGGCACGATCCTCGGTGACCCCATCGAGGCCACCGCGATCGGACAGGTGCTCGGCCGCGGCCGCGACGCCGATCGACCCACCCTGCTGGGCTCGGCCAAGACCAACTTCGGGCACATGGAGTCGGCGGCCGGTGCCGCGGGCCTGGCCAAGATCATCCTGGGGATGGGGCACGACTCGCTCCCGCCCACCCTCAACTTCGCCGGCCCCAACCCGTACATCGACTTCGACGCCGCGCGGCTGAGCGTCGTCACGGAGAACCGGCCGTGGCCGCGCTACAGCGGCCGGGCGCTGGCCGGTGTCTCCGGATTCGGCTTCGGCGGGACCAACGCCCACGTCGTGGTGGCCGAGTACCAGCCCGCCCCGGTCCGGGCCGCTCAGCAGACCGATCCGCAGACGGTCGACTCGCAGACGGTCGACTCGCAGGCGACCGGCGCCGAGGACACCGTCGCGCGGACGGCCGACGCGGGGGACACCGCCGCAACGGAGGCCGCCCCCCGGGACGACGTGGCCCGCAGTGTCGCCGAGGCGGTCGCGCGCAACGCCGAGGTGCTCGCCACCACCGGCACCTCCGCCCCGGGCGCGGCCGCCACCGTCCTCGTGGTGTCCGGTTCGCTGCCGTCCCGCCGCAAGGCCACCGCCGGCCAGCTCGCCGACTGGCTCGAGGCGCAGGACGACTCCGTGGACCTCGGTGCCGTCGCCCGCACCCTGGCCACGCGCAACCACGGCCGCTCCCGCGGCGCCGTCGTGGGCCACACCCGCACCGAGCTGGTGGCGGGGCTGCGCGCCCTGGCGGCCGGCGACCCCGGCCCCGGCGTCTTCAGCGCGGACGCCCCCGCCGGCACCGGCGACGTCTGGGTGTTCTCGGGCTTCGGCGCCCAGCACCGCAAGATGGCCAAGGAGCTGTACCTGTCCAACCCGCTGTTCGCCTCGTGCCTGGACGCGGTGGACGAGCTCATCGACTTCGAGGCCGGCTACCGGATGGTCGAGATGTTCCTCGACGACTCGGTCACCTACGAGGTGGAGAACGCGCAGGTCGGGATCTTCGCCGTCCAGGTCGCGCTCGTCGACACGCTCAAGGCCCTCGGTGCCAAGCCGGAGGCCGTGATCGGTCACTCGATGGGCGAGGTCGCCGCCGCCTACGCGGCGGGCGGACTGAGCCTCGAGGACGCGGTGCGGGTGATCTGCGTCCGCTCGCGCCTCATGGGCGACGCCGAGCAGCAGGTCTCCGACGAGGACGCCGGCGCCATGGCGCTGGTCGAGTACTCGGCCGAGGAGATCGCCCAGATCATCGCCGACAACCCGCAGTTCGCCTCGATCGAGCCCGCGGTCTACGCCGCCCCCACCCACACCACGGTCGGGGGCCGCGCCAAGCCCGTCGCCGAGTTCGTGGCCTGGGTCGAGGAGCAGGGCAAGTTCGCCCGTCAGCTCCAGGTCCGAGGAGCCGGGCACACCTCCGACGTCGACATGCTGCTGGGCGAACTGGCCGCCGAGATCGCGGGCCTGGAGCCGCGCGAGCTCACCTCCGGCCTGTTCTCCTCCGTGGACAAGGAGACCTTCTACCGCGCCGGCCACGAGCCGATCCACGCGGAGGAGTACTGGCTCAAGGGCATGCGGCACTCGGTGTGGTTCACCCACGCCGTGCGCAAGGCCGTCGAGGCCGGGTATGTGACGTTCCTGGAGTTCGCGCCCAACCCGGTCGCCGCGATGTCCGTGGCGGCGACGTGCTTCGACGCCGGCCTGATGGAGCCCAACCTGCTCCACACGCTCAAGCGCAAGGAGTCCGAGGCCGACACCCTGCTCCACGCGATCGCCCAGCTGTACGTCCACGGCCACGAGGTCAACATGGACCAGGTCGTGGAGATGCTGCACGGCTACGTCACCGGCCCCGGCCGTTACGCCCCGGTGCCGGGCACGGCGTGGAAGCGCCGGACGCTGTGGCCGACCGTCACCGCCGGCGGCGGCTCGGGCGAGGGCCGCATGCCGGGCTCCCACGTGGCGCTGCCCGACGGGCGCCACGCGTGGCAGGTGCGCGCCGAGGTCGTGCCCAGCGTCGACGCCCTGATGGGCGCCGCGGCGGCGTCCGTCCTCGAGGGCGCCGTCCTGACCGCGGTCCACCGCCCCGGCGTCCTCCCGGTGGCGGGCGCGGTCACCACCACCATGACCCCGCACCCCGGGGGTGCGTCGCTGCAGGTGCACGCGCACACCGGTGACGGCGCCACGCAGTCCTTCACGCTCGTCGCCGAGTGCGCGGTGAGCGGCGGGACGCCGATCGACCCGGAGGACCAGCCGGGGCCGCACTACGTGTCGGCCGAGTCCGACGCGCCGGTGGTGGATGGTGACGACGACGACGAGGCGGACCACCGCTGGAGCCCGGACTCGGACGAGTCGATCGGCGACCGCCTGGCCCGGATCGTCGGCTCCTCGATGGGGTACAGCCCCGATGACCTGCCGCGGGAGCTGCCCCTGCTCGACCTGGGCCTGGATTCGCTCATGGCCGTGCGGATCAAGAACCGGGTCGAGCACGAGTTCTCGATCCCACCGCTCGAACTGCAGGCCATGCGGGACGCGTCGATGAACGACGTCGCGGCGATGGTGACCTTCGCCGTCGAGAACCCCGACAAGGTCGGCGAGCTCGCGGACCAGCAGGCCCGCGGCGAGGGCGTCGTCGACATCGCCGCCCTGCGAGGGGACGCGCCCGCCGGTGGAGGCTCCGCGGCAGGGGCCGGCGCCGGTGACTCCGCCGCCTCCGACGTCGCCATCGCGCCCCGTGACGACACCGAACGGATGGCCTTCGGCGCGTGGGCCGTGGTCACCGGTGCCTCGGCCCCCGGGGTGACCGGCACGCTGCCCGCGCTCGACGAGTCCACCCGCACCGCCCTGGCCGAGCGGCTGTCGACCCGTTGTGGCGGCGAGATCACCGCCGAGCAGCTGGCCGGGGCCACGACGATCGCGGAGGTCGCCGACCTGCTGCGTCCGTTCACCGAGGTGGCGGTCGAGGGCAACATCCGCGTCCTGCGCGAGGGCTCCGCCGACAGCACCCCCCTGTTCCTGTTCCACGCGGCCGGCGGGTCGTCGTTCGTGTACGAGCCGCTGGTCGATCGCCTGGACGGTGACACCCCGGTCTACGGCGTCGAGCGCACCGAGGGGCCGCTGGAGGAGAGGGCCGCCGGGTACCTCGACAGGATCCGGGAGATCGCCTCGGGACGGCCCGTCGCGCTCGGCGGCTGGTCCTTCGGTGGCGCCCTGGCGGTCGAGGTCGCCCGTCAGCTGCGCGCCGCGGACGACGTCGTGGCGCTGGTGGCACTCCTCGACACCGTGCAGCCCTCCGAGCCGATCCCGGACACCCTCGACGAGGCCGAGGCGCGCTGGAAGCGGTACTCCGAGTTCGCCAAGCGGACCTACGGGTTGGACGTGGAGGTGCCGCGGGAGTTCCTCGCCGAGCACGGCGAGGACGGCGTGCTGGGGATGCTGCTCGAGGGCCTGGGCGCCGAGGCGAACGCGATGGGCGGCGGGGTCATCGAGCACCAGCGGGCCAGCTTCGTCGACAACCGCATCCTGCAGAGCGCGGACCTGTCCACGTGGTCGGGCGTCGGCGCGGAGGTCTCCTTCGTGCTCTACCGCGCGGAGCGGATGCACGAGGGCGCGATCGAGCTCGAGCCCCGCTACGCGCGGGTCGACACCGATGGTGGCTGGGGCCGGATCGTCAACGATCTCGAGGTGGTCCAGCTCAAGGGTGACCACCTCGCGGTGGTGGACGAACCCGTGGTCGGTACGGTCGGTAAGCATCTGGCGCGTCGTCTCTCGGAGATCGACGCGGGAGTACTGAAGGGATCGGACGCGTGACGGCTAGGACCACCGCGGAGAAGCTCGCGGAACTGCGGGTCAAGACCGAGCAGGCCCGGGACCCGGGCAGCGAGCGGGCCAGGGCCCGCCGGGACGCCGCGGGTCACACCCCGCCGCGGGAGCGCATCGCGGAGCTGCTCGACGCGGGCAGCTTCGTGGAGATGGGCCAGCTGGCCAAGGCTCCCGGCAGCCCGGACAACCCGTTCGGGGACGGCGTGGTGACCGGCCGCGGCACCATCGACGGTCGTCCGGTGGTCGTGTACGCGCACGACAACACGGTCTTCGGCGGGTCGGTGGGCGAGGGCTTCGGCAAGAAGGTCTGCGCGATCATGGACTTCGCCCTCAAGGTGGGGTGCCCGATCGTCGGGATCAACGACTCCGGTGGGGCCCGCGTCCAGGACGCCGTCACCTCGCTGGCGTACTACTCGGAGATCTCCAAGCGTCAGTACCCGGCATCGGGGTACATCCCGCAGATCTCGATCATGCTGGGCAAGTGCGCCGGCGGCGCCGTCTACGCGCCCGTGACCACCGACTTCGTGGTGGCGGTCAAGGACCAGGCGTACATGTTCGTCACCGGCCCGGACGTGATCAAGCAGGTCACCGGCGAGGACATCTCCATGGAGGACCTCGGCTCCGCCCTCCAGCAGGCTAAGAACGGCAACGTCAACCACGTCGCCGTGAGCGAGCACGACGCCTTCATGTACGTCCGGAACCTGCTCAGCTACCTGCCCTCCTCGGCGGCCGAGAAGGCGCCGCGGATCAACCCCGGTCTCGAGCCGGCACCCACCGGGTCCGATCTGGAGCTCGACTCGATCATCCCGGACTCGGACAACGCGGCGTACGACATGCACGACGTGCTCATCCGGATGTTCGACGACGGCGAGTTCATCGAGACCTCGGGCCAGTTCGCCCCCAACATCATCACCGGCTTCGCCCGGGTCGACGGCGAGTCGGTCGGCGTGGTCGCCAACCAGCCGCTGCACCTGTCGGGGTCCCTGGACATCGACGCCTCGGAGAAGGCCACGCGCTTCATGCTGCTGTGCGACGCCTACTCGATCCCGATCGTCTACGTGGTCGACACCCCCGGGTACCTGCCGGGTGTCCAGCAGGAGAAGCTCGGCATCATCCACCGCGGGGCCAAGATGGGCTACGCGGTCGCCGCGAGCTCCGTGCCAAAGGTGACCTTCGTCGTCCGCAAGGCCTACGGCGGCGCCTACGCCGTGATGGGGTCCAAGAACCTCGGCGGCGACCTCAACTTCGCCTGGCCCACCGCACGCATCGCGGTGATGGGCGCCGAGGGCGCGGTGGACCTGCTCCAGCGTCGGCAGATCGAGGAGGCCGGTCCGGAAGAGGGGCCCAAGCTCCGCAAGCAGCTGATCGACATGTACAACGAGTTCATCGCGACCCCGTACTCCGCGGCCGAGCGCGGGTACATCGACGCGGTGATCGAGCCGTCGCAGACTCGTCTGGTCCTGCGCGGCGCGTTGGCCCAGCTGCGCGACAAGGTCCGCAACGAGCCCCCGCGCAAGCACCCCATCGCCCCGCTGTGACCCTTCAGGGCGGCTGACCCGGTTCCACCCGGCCCGCCCTTCCTCGGATCCGCGTCGGCCCGGATCCGCCCGGCCCGCCCTCCCCGGGGGCGGGCCGGTCCTCGTCTGCGTCGTCCCGGTGGGTCCCAGGGGCCCTGGGCGGGCCACAGAGCCCCTCGAGGCCCCGCCGTCAGCCCTGCCTAGGACTCCGGGTCGGTCACGAGGATCGGGCCCTCGGGCTGCCACCAGCCCCAGCGGGTCTCGGTCCCGGTGGTCACCTCGGCCGGCGCCGGCGGGTCCTCCTGGTAGGTCCCCAGCGGGGTGTACGCCTCGATGGAGCCCCAGTCCCGGTTCCAGTCGTGCCGCAGGTACGAGGGGATCGTGCGGGCGCGCTGGGCGACCTCGATCCACCCGAGCGGGCCCCCGGACTCGTACGACTGCCACGTGCTGGTGGCGGCGACCGCCAGCGGCCGGTCCGGGAGGATCCGGTACTCCGGCAGCTCGGCGACCCCCGCGTAGTGCGAGAACGGCCGCTGGCACGGGAACTGCAGGCTCACCGCCCAGTCCAGCATGACGGGCGACTCCGACCCGACCAGCTCCTGGACCGTGACGAGTTCGGGCGCGCGCGGCGGGGTGATCGCCGCCCACTGGTCGGGGGTCAGGTCGTCGTCGTCGACCAGGATCCGCATGACGTCGGCCTCGGCCGGCACATCCTGCATGTCGACCCGGAGGTTCCGCCAGGTCGGGGCGGGGCCGATGTCGAACGGGACGACGGGCTCGCCCACCACGTCCGCGCCGCCCTCGGTGGCGCGGCCGAACTCGACGATGACCTCCTGCCCGTACTTGTACAGGCCGTCGGCGTCGTAGCGGCCGATCCGTCCGGCGGCCGAGATCACCAGGAGCGGATGCGTCTCACGGTTCTCCGGGAGCCGGTACCAGCCGGTCTCGAGGTTCGCCTCGCGCTGCGGACCCACCAGGTACGACCCGAGCACCGGGGTGGTGGCGGGATCGAGCCCGAACGGCAGGGCCACGGTCGACTCGTTGACGCCCTCGGCGCCCTGGCCGCCGGCGGTGCCGGCACTCTCGCCGGTGGTGACGGAGGGGCCGCCGCCGGGCTCCTGGGTGGTGTTGGCGGCACCGGGATCGGCCACCACCGCGTCCGCGGAGAGGTCGGGCGCGACGCCGTCCGGGGTGAACCCCGAGTTGTCGCCGGCCTCGATGGCCGCCGCGCGGTCGGCGGGGTCGATCGACCCGTCCGGTCGGGGGGTCGCGGCGAGCGGGGTGAGCATGCCGGCGTTGGCATCGGGTTCCACCAGCACACGGTCGGCGAGCATGCACGGGTTCCCGGCGAGCGCCGAGAAGTTGCCGGCCGCGATCGTGTACGCCGGGTACTGCTTGTGGACCCCCTTGGCGAACGAGGCGACGGAGAACACGACGAGCAGACCCGCGACCACCGCGATGGGTGCGGCGGCGATCGTCCTCATGCGCCGCCGGCCCTCGCGCGTCCTGGGCGCCTGCGTGCCGGTGTAGTCCTGGCGCAGATGCTGCCATCCCGCGTAGGCGAAGGTCAGCACGGCCAGGCCCAGGAGGACGGTCGCGGCGTCGATGCCGCGGACACTGGGCGCCTTGTCCCACCAGGGGATGCCGTAGCTCGAGACGTACCACCAGCCGTTGGGGCCGGCGAAGGCCAGCGCGAGCACCACGAGGATGACCCCGAGGAACACCGTCCGGTTGCGGGCGGTGCGGACCGCGGACGCGGAGATGGCCATGGCGCCGAGCGCCGCGATCGCCGCCCCGATCCCCGCGTAGACGCCGAAGTGGTGGGTCCACTTGGTGGGGGAGAACATCATGAAGAACGCGGTGCCCACCACCACGCCGACAAGGCGCCAGACGGGCCCGGAGGCCGCGCCCGGGATCTTGCCGCGGCGCAGCAGGGTGCCGATCACCATGATGAGGCACAGCAGGACCAGCAGGACCGGGAGTCGGCGGGAGAGCGATCCGTCGACCGTCGGGATCATCAGGTAGTAGTAGCGGACGAACTCCTCGAACCAGTTCAGGTTGGGGCCGATCTCGCCGCGCACCCGGATCGCCTCGAGCACGGAGGCCAGGGACTGGATGCCGAAGACGCTGATGAGCACCATGGTCCCGGCGGCCAGCACCGGGGCGATGAGCGCGAGGTGCGAGCCGACCTCGCGTCCGCGCACCACGACGGTGCGCAGGACGGGGCGCAGCCCCATGACGAGTGCGGCGACGGCCATCAGGCCGGTGGGGCCGGTGGCCAGCGAGAACGAGGCCAGGATCACCGCGATGGCGTACGGCAGCATGCGTCGGGTCGCGATGGCGCGTTCGACGGAGACCCAGGTGAGCAGCGCGCCCAGGGCGATGACGGGCTCGGGCCGCAGGCCGTTGTTGAAGGCCATCCAGAAGGCGAGGAACACTGCGGCGGCGCTCCACACGACCACCGGGGTGGTGCGCGCGGCGCGGCCGAGCCGGGGCAGGACCTCGCGGCTGATGACGAGCCAGCACAGGATCGCGGCGATGAGGGCGGGGAGCCGCATCCAGGGGCTGGCGGTGGACACGTGCGCGAGCATCGTGAGCAGGTCGTAGTAGGGGGAGCCGAAGGGCGACTCGGGTACCCCGTACCAGCGGTAGTAGTTGGCCATGTAGCCGGCGGGGTCGGCGGCCCGGGCCATCGACATGATGTAGCCGTCGTCGGAGGTGTTGCCGCCGACGAAGTGCCACACACCGAGCGTGCCGATCACGGCCACGTCCGGGAGCCGGATCCTGAACCACCCGCGGGGCAGGAAGCGGCGGGACCGGCGGCCGTCGGTCTGGTCGAGCCCGTGCAGCGCCCACAGGGCCACGGCCGTCGCGATCAGCCCGATGACGATGGCCGCCCACTTGAGGAGGGTCGGATCGGTGGTGAAGCGGGAATCGACCTCCACGGCCACCTCGAGGCCGTCGGGGACCGCGGTGTCGGAGGGCAGGTCGGTGTAGATACCCACGACCATCGGTCGGAGGTCGTCGGCGTCGACCCGGCGGGCGGCATCGTCGATGCCCTCGAACTCCGCCTCCACGAAGGTCGGGGCCGCGGTCAGGGTCAGCTGCGTGCACTCCCCGGCGGCGACCTCCTCCCGCGGGGCCGAGACGACGACCCGGTTGCGGGAGACCACGTCGACCGTGTCCTGGGAGGCCCGGACGAACAGCGCCCGGTCACCGGAGTCCTTGCCGCCCGCCGGAGCGGTGGACAGGAGGATCCCGCCGTCGGCGGGCAGGTCCGCGACCAGGGTGCAGGGCACGGTGGCGGTGAACCGCTGAGGCGAGTGCGCCATCAGCGGCGCGGTCACCGAGTCGACCGATCCGTTCTGTGGCCACTGCACGCTCGAGGTGGTCTGGTTGACCGGCAGGAACGGCAGGGAGAGGAAGCACAGGGTGCCCAGGAGGCCGCTGACGATGGCGACGAGGCGGAGCCTCGCGACACGGGCGTCGGCGGCGACCGGGCCGGAAGCTGCGGTGGAGTCTGACACGACGCCCGATTCTAGGCGACGGTCACTTCATGGGACCCGGCGTGGTCCAGCCCCACTGGACGGAACTGCTGCGTACGAGGTCCGCGGGCGTCGCCCCGGGGTCGAGGGGTTCGAACCGCTGGAGGGACCCCCAGTCCCTCGACCAGTCGTGATCGAGGTAGGTGGGGACGGTGACGGCCTCCACCGTCTGGGTGGTCCACAGCAGTGGTCCGCCGCCACCCGCGCTCTGCCACCAGTTCGCGGCGGCCGAGGACTCGCGGTCGGCGAGGATCCGGTAGCGGGGGATCTCGGCGACCCCGCCGTTGTGGACGAAGGGACGCTGACACGGGAAGGCCAGGGCCACCACCCAGTCGACGAGCACCGGGTCGGAGTGGCCCACCACCTCGTCGAGGGTGCGCAACCGGGGGTTCCGGGGCGGGGTCACGGCGAGCCACCAGTCGGGGTCGAGATTGCCGTCGGTCGCCACCACTCGCACGACCTCCGCGTCGGCGGGGATCGACTCCAGCGGGATCCTGAGGTTGCGCCAGGCGGGGGCCGGACCGATGTCGACGGGGGTCGTGGAGCCCATGACCTCGAAGTCGGTGGGGCCCGCCGCACCGACCCGGCCGGGCCGCCCGTACTCGATCGTCAGATCGCCGTTGCCGATCCGGCCCGCGGCGGCCATGACCAGCAGGGGGCTGTTGGGGCGGCGGGCGGGCAGCTCGTACCAGGCCGACGTGAGTTCGGCGGCGACCTGGGGCCCGCGGCGGTAGGAGCCCAGGACCGGTGTGGTCTCGGGGTCCAGACCGAAGGGCAGCGCGACGGTGGAGCCGTTGACGGTGACCTCTCCCCGGCCGCCGGTGGTGCCGGCGTCGACGCCGTCCCCCGGCTCGCGTTCACCGGAGTCGGACAGGGCCAGCGACCCCGACGACTCCTCGCTGTCGACCGTGATCGTGTCGGGGAGGCCGTTGGGTGCGAACCCGTTGACCACCCCCGCGCCCAGGGATATCTCCGGTCCCGCGCCCACGGCCCGGAGCAGGCCGTCGTTGGAGTCCTCCTCGACGAGCACCGAGTCGGCGAGCGAGCACGGCTCCCCGCTGAGGGCGCGCAGGTTGGCGCGCCCGACCGTGTAGGCCGGGGTCTGGACGAACACGGCGGTCACGGCGGAGACGAGTTCGAAGATCACGACGGAGAACGCCACGATCGTCAGCGGGGCGCCGTCGATGCCGGGGCCCCGTCCGGCCCCGACGCGGCGGCGGTCGCGGGTCCGGGCGGCGGGGGTGTCCGGGCCCGAGCGGCGGAAGGGGACGGCCCGGGCGACCCCGCGGGCGACCGCCCCGTCGGGCGAGTCCGGGAGGATCCCGGCGTGGATGAGCCCGGCCACCAGCAGGCACACCAGGCCGCCGATGAACGCGACGTACTGGACCTGGACCCCCAGCACGTCGGGGAAGGTGTCGGAGAACGGGATGCCGTAGTCGGAGACGTACCACCAGGTGTTGTTGGTGGCCGTGGACAGGCCCACGACGAGGCACAGCGCGGCGCCGACGAGCCACCGGCTGCGGCGCAGCGAGACGGTCGAGGACCGCAGGGCGATCACCGCCAGGACGGCCAGCGCCCCGGCGAGCCCGGCGAAGACCCCGAAGTGGTGGGTCCACTTGGTCGGGGTGAACACGAGGAACAGCAGTGAGCCGGCGATCACGCCGATGAGTCGGCGGGACGGTCCGGCGGCGGCCCCGGGGATCCTGCCCCGGCGCAGCATCACGGCCGTGACGAGTGCGAGGCACATCAGCATGAGCAGGACGGGGAAGCGCCGGGCCACACCGCCGTCGGCGGACACCCCGAACAACGCCTCCCAGCGGTCCTTCTCCCCGTACCAGGGAAGGCTCGGGCCGAGCTCGGTGCGGATGCGGGTGGCCTCGAGGACGGCGGCGAGGGTCTGGTCGGCGAACACGGTGTAGAGCAGGGCCAGTCCCACCGCGAGGACCGGGCCGAGGATGGGGGCCCAGCCGACCACCAGGGCGCGGCGGCGGACCATGCGGACGAACTCGCGTGCGCCCGCGGCCAGGGCGGCCACGCACATGAGCCCGGTGGGTCCGGCCCCGAGGGAGAACGCGGCCACCCCGATCGCGGCGACGCCCGGGACGAGCCTGCGCGTGGCGATGGACCGCTCCACGAGCGACCAGGTGAGCAGCGCGCCCAGCGCGATCACGGGCTCGGGCCGCAGTCCGTTGTTGAAGGCCATCCAGAAGGCCAGGAAGAGCGCGGCGCCCGTCCAGCGCGGCCGGTGCCAGGTGCGGGCGAGCCGGCCCAGGCGCGGGACCACCTCCCGGCTGATGATCAGCCAGGCCAGGATGCCGCACGCCAGGGTGGGCAGGCGCATCCACGGGCTCGCGGTGGACACCTCGGCGAACAGCCGCAGGATCTCGTAGTACCACCCCACGGGCGACTCGGGGGATCCGAGCCAGCGGTAGTAGTTGGCCATGTACCCGCTGGGTCCGGCCGACCGGGCCATGGTGAGCAGGTAGCCGTCGTCGGAGGTGTTGGCGCCGACGAGGTGCCAGAACCCCAGGACGCCCACCACCACGCCGTCCACCGCCGACAACCGGGTCCACGAGCGGGGGACGAACCGGCGGTCGGACCGTCCGTCGATCCCGTCGAGGCGGTGCAGGAACACCACCGAGGCGAGGGTCGCCAGGATCCCCAGCACCATCAGCGCCAGCTTGAGCACCGTGGGGCTGGAGGAGTAACGGGAGTCGACGGTGATCTCCACCGTCGACCCGCCCAGCCCCTCGGGCGCGGAGGTGGGCGTGAGGTCCGTGAACACCCCTGTCACCTGCGGTCGCATGGTTCCCGGGACGGCCGCGCTGACCGGGTCCTGCCCGTTCTCGTCGTCGTCCCCGCCCCGGTCCCCGTCCTCGGACAGGCCGGTGAGCTCGGCCACCAGCACCCCGACCTCGGCCCGGACCCGCAGCGACTCGCAGGCCGGGTCCCGGAGGGTGGACAGGGGGACCGAGAGCAGGGTGGTGTTGCGGACCGCCACCTCGATGGCGGGGTCCCCCGCGGCGTCGGCCGAGCGCTGGACCACGAGGCCGTCGGAGATCCGACCGGGTGCGCCCTCGGGCAGGGTCGAGAACACGATCGTGTCGTCGGGAACCTGCGACAGCGGGCCACACGGTGCGGTGATGGTCAGGTCCAGCGGTCTCCCGGAGACCAGTGGGGCGGTGACGGAGGCGTAGTCGGGTCCGGCGGTCCAGCGCACCTCGGTGGTGTTCTGGTGGACCGGGAGGAAACCGGACAGGATCGCCAGGAACGCGCCGAGGAAGCCGGTGATCACGGCCAGCCGTCGGTCGCGGTCCATCCCCGGGTACGGGTGCAGCCCGAGGGGGCGCCCGCCGCTCGCCGTCACAGTGGGGTCACCTCATCGCACCACGATCACGGCGAACGGTCCGACGTCGTGGACCTCGAAGTGGGGGCCCTCCACGGCCTCGGCGGGGATGGTGACGCCGAACCGGCGCACGTTGGGGTCGTTGGGGTAGGTGTCCTCGGCCAGGCGCAGCGCGTACCCGGAACCCGAGGGGCGGGCGACCACGGCGTCCGGGCGCCGCCACGGGGTGGCGTTCATCATGGCGTACAGCTCGTCGCCGCTGGTGGCGTCCTCCCAGCCGATCATCGCCTCGTTGCGCTCGTCGTACCGGCCGAGCGGGTTGGCGTAGTGGGAGGTGACGGCCTGGTAGGCCAGGTACGGGTGGTAGGCCAGGAAGGCGTCGGCGGTGCTGACGACGACGAGGTCGGTCTTCTCCCGGCCCGGGAACGCCTCGAGGATGACCCTGTCGACCTCGGCGTAGTGGGACTCGGGCCCGGGAGGGAAGCGGTCGGCTCGCTCACCGTCGCCGTCGGTGTCCGTGTAGGCCAGCCGGATCTCCTCGTGCAGGTGATCGGGGATCCCCTGCGCGTGGGCGAGTGCGGCGAGGGTGGCCACGACGCCCACGACGGCGGTGGCCCGGCGACGCCGGTCGGCGGCCTCGGCGGCGGGTCGGTCGGCGCCGCCCTGGCGTCCCGCGGCCCGCACCGCGAGTCCGGCGAGCTCGGCGATCGCGAACACCCCGGCCACCACGAGCAGCAGGATGAGCACCGGCTCGAGACGGAAGCCCAGCATGGTGGTGCCCAGCACGGTGACCGCCATGGACGCCAGGCTCCACAGGTACACGGCCACGACGCCCAGGCCCAGTGCCTGAGCGCGGCGCGAGGTCCACGCCCGGGCGACGATCCACACCAGTCCGGCCAGGCACACCCACCCGGTCAGGCCGCCAGCGGTCATCGGCAGCGGCAGGCGGGCGCCGGCGTCCGGGAGGTAGTGCATGGCGGTCCCGGAGTCCGCCGGGGCACCGCGCAGCGCGGCGAGCAGGTAGGGCGCCCACACCACCAGGGCGATGAGGACCGACCCGACACCGATCGCCACGAGCCGGGCCGTGGGCAGCCACAGCGGGAACGTCGCGGGCCGGGCGCCCCCGGGGTGCCGGCGGTGTCGGCGGGCCATCGCGGCGACGGTGGCGACGAACGCCATGAGGACCACGGTGCCCGCGGCCAGGCCCGTGTACAGCGTGTACGTGCTGGCCGAGGCGCCCAGGAACAGGGTGGTGGCCACCGCCGCACCGCGGCCGGCGCTCGGGGCGGTGGGGTTCACGGCGTGCCAGGCCAGGATCAGTATCGGCGGGATGAACAGCGCCACCACCGCCCCGTAGGGCTCCGGGCTGCCGTAGGCCAGCATCACCGCCGTGGAGACCACGCCGACCACCGCGCCGAGGTCGGTGCGCAGCAGGCGGGTCCAGAGCACCGTGACCAGCGCGGCGGCCACCGCGAGCGAGAGGATCGACCACGGCTTGTACGCGGCCCAGCCCTCCAGACCGGCGAGGTTCGCGAAGCGTCCACCCAGCCAGAACCACCCCGACGGGTAGAAGGACGGCAGGTCGGCGTAGGCCATGTCGGGGAGCCCGAGTGAGGTTGCCGAGCGGCCGAGGAACTGGGTGCGGAACTCCTGGTCCACGCTCACACCGTGCAGGTACAGGCGGGACGCGGCGAGTGGGATGCCGAGGGTCGAGGCCACGAGCAGAGCCGACCCGGTGGGGGCGGCGAGCTTGCCCACGCGGACCAGTGCCGCCCGACCGCCCGGCCGCTCCCCGGCGCGCGCGCACAGCACGCCCGCCACCACCATCGCGAACGCGGCGGTCTGGCCCACGACCGTGAGCGCCCGCAGGACGTTGGAGTTGCCGTAGGCGGGGAACGAGACGAGGGAGAAGCCGATCAGGACCACGGCGGTGACGGCCGCGGCCAGCAGCGTCGCCGCGGCCGCCAGGCCCGGCCCCCGGAGCGCCACCGGCATGGTCAGAAGGGGAGCTTGCGGAAGATCGGGCGCGGCACGTGGGTGAGCACGGCCATGACGCCGCCGAACGCGGCGGGGGCGAAGACGGCGCCCTTGCCCGCCCCGGACTTCTTGACCGCGATGCGGGCGACGTCGTCCTTGTTGATGGTGAGCGGTGCCTCTTTGACGTGCGCGGACATGCGGGTGCGGACCTGACCCGGGCGGATCACCAGGACGTCCACCCCGTACTCGTCGAGCGCGTAGCCCAGGCCCGTGTAGAAGGAGTCGAGTCCGGCCTTGGTGGAGCCGTAGACGAAGTTGGAGCGGCGGGCGCGGAGTCCGGCGGCCGAACTCATGGCGATGATCCGGCCGTAACCCTGCGCCTTCATCCGCTCGGCGAGCAGCACGCCCACCGAGACGGCGCCGGTGTAGTTGACCTGGGCGATCTGCACGGCCTTGCGCTGATCGGACCACAGTTCCTCGTTCTCCCCGAGCAGGCCGAACGCCACGATCGCCACGTCGACGTCGCCCCCGGCGAAGATCTGCTCGAAGGCGGCCGGGTGGGAGTCGGTGGCGGCGGCGTCGAAGTCCACCACGTCGACGGCGGTGGCCCCGGCGGCCGTCATCTCGGCGCGCGCGTCCTCGATGCCCGGGTCTCCGGGGAGGCAGGCCAGCACGACGCGCATCGGCCCCTGCTGGAGGTATTCCCCGCAGATCGCCAGGCCGATCTCGGAGGTGCCCCCGAGCAGGAGCAGGGTCTGGGGGACGCCGACGGCATTGATCATGCGCAGGAGTCTACCGAGGCCTTCCCGCCGGATCGGGGAAGGTGGCCGGGACTACCCGTCGGAGCCCGGACCCCGTGAGGGCGGACGGACCTCGGGAGGCGCCGGGGGCGGCCTGCGCGGTGCCCGTCTCCACGCGGTGGACGGCGGGGAGACGGCGACGAGGACGACGGCGGCGGCGACAGTGCGGAGGATCATGGCGGACTCCCGATCGGCCTCCGGGCGACCCTCGTCGTCCGGGGTCACCCTATTGTGGGCCCGCCGACGACCGCCTGTACAGCCCCCGGGTCAGAGCAGTTCGAGACGCCGGCCCATGTCGGAGACGAAGACCCCGTGGGGGTCGATCCCGCGGCGCGTGGCGATCCACGAGTCGATCTGCGGGTACATGGCGTGGAAACGCTCGGCCGGGACCCGCGAGTCCTTGGCGGTGTAGAGCCGGCCGCCCATCGACATGACCTTGGCGTCGAGCTCGTTGACGAACGCGTTCAGGCGGTCGTTGATGGGGAAGTCCACGCACACGTTCCACCCCTCCATGGGGAACGAGAGCGGGGCCTGGTTGCCGGGTCCGAAGAGCTTGAACACGTTGAGGAACGAGTAGTGGCCCGACCGCTGGATGTCGCCGATGATTTCCTTGAACCCGTCGACCGCCCCGGGCGGGACGATGAACTGGTACTGCAGGAAGCCGTCGGACCCGTACGCGCGGTTCCACTCCCCGAAGAGATCGAGCATGTGATAGAAGGCCGGGAGGGTCTTGATCTTGTTCCGCGAGGTGCCGCCGAGGCGGTAGTAGACCTCGCCGATGGGGCCGAAGGTGAACTTGTTGGCCAGACCGTTGGGGAACACGTCCGGGAACGTGACCAGCGGCTTGGCGTTCATGGCCAGCGGGTCCTTGGCGAGCGTGGGTGCGTATTCCTCGAGCTGGGCCAGCGTGGCGAGCGACCCGCGGGAGACGGCGGCGCGGCCGAGCTTGGGCGGCGCGCTGATCGCGTCGAACCACGCCGAGGAGTAGGTGTACTTCGACTCGGAGCCGTCGGTGTGCAGCGCGATGGTCTCGTCGAGCGAGGCCGTCTGATCGGAGTCGGCCAGGAAGAAGGCGGTCTCGGTGCGGGTCATGGCGATCCACACCTTGAGGACCACGCCGGTGAGGCCGTTGCCGCCCACCGTGGCCCAGAAGAGCGTGCCCCCGGGGTCGTCGGACGTCCCGCCGGGCTCGAGGGTGAGGACCCGGCCGTCCGCGACGAGCAGCTCCATCCGGGTGACGTGGTTGCCGAACGACCCCGCCGAGTGGTGGTTCTTGCCGTGGATGTCGTGTCCGATCGCCCCGCCCACGGTGACCTGGCGCGTGCCCGGCAGGACCGGCACCCACAGGCCGAACGGCAGGGCGGCGCGCATGAGCTGGTCCAGGTTCACACCGGCGTCGACCACGGCGAGCGCCTTCTCGGCGTTGAGCTCGTGGATGCGGTTGAAGCGGCTCATGTCCAGCACGAGGCCGCCGGAGTTCTGCGCGCTGTCCCCGTACGAGCGGCCGAGTCCCCGGGCCACGACCCCGCGCCGCAGGTGTGCGGGACCGGAGGCGTTGGCGTCGTTGACCGCCGCGACGGCCGCCGAGATCTCCTCCACCGAGCGCGGGGTGAGCACATGGCTCACGGCCGGCGAGGTGCGTCCCCAGCCGGTGAGTCGCTTGAGTTCGGTGTCCAGGGCGGACTCGGCCGGGGGGGTCTGCTGCGTGGTGCTCACCCGGTCGAGGTTACCGCTCGCGGGCATCGAACCCATGCCGCAGCGGCCCGGCGTGACGCGCACGACCCTCCCGCGGGCATCCGCGCCCGCGCCTGACCGCCCGTGACACAGTCGCCCCCGGCGGTGAACTGGCGCCTGCGCAGCGGGACGGGCCGGACGCCATCGACGGGGGCGCTCGTGTGGGAGAGAGCGCCGCAGGACGTGCCCTAACGGCTCCCGGGCAGGGGTGGGGTGACGGGGCCGAACGGCCACGGGTAGTCGCCGAACGCGACCCCACCGGCGATCGTCCCGGGCACTCCCGGGACCGCCACCTGAGGGGTGGTGCGCATCGTGGCCAGTCGATCCAGGGAGGTGAGGCGGGTCCCGGGGCTGAGCTCATAGTCGCGCGGGTTCGCGCCGACCCAGCCGGTGCCCGCCTCGACGTCCAGGTAGACGGTGGGGGGCAGGGCGACCCCGGCGATCGCGTACTTGGCGTGGGTGGGGGTGTCGAGCGGGGACCCGATCCGCTCCAGCCTCTCCCAGCGGCACGAGGTGCGGTAGTAACCGAGGATGCCCACGCAGAACGTCTCCACGCCCACCACGCGGTAGACCTGCACCCCGGGTGCGAGTTCGCCACCGCGGGACGAGCCGGCGAGAGCCGATCCCGCATCGAGAAAGCCGGCGCCGGCGTCGTACGAGCCCAGCGCGGCCACGCCCAACGACCCCCACGGGCTCTCCGGCGGCGGCGTCGCAGATGCCGGTCCGATGCCCGCGGTCACTCCCAGGGCGAGCGCGGCGGCCGCCAGTACCGCGGCTGTGCGTGTCCGGTGGGGGCCCCTCATGTCCGTGGATCGTCCGTCGCCCGACCCGCGTTACGCGTGGCACCTAACCGGCGTCGCCTGTCCGGGGCGCTCCCCCGGGGCTGGTTCGGACGCGGGACGAGACGTCTTCCCCGACTCGCGCGCCTGGTCAGCGGCACCCCGTGGTGAACGGCACGCCGCGGGCGCGGTCGTCGACCCAGTCCAGCGCCGGTCCGACCGCTGTGTAGGCGGCGAGGACGTGTTCACCGGCGACGGGCGTGTACTCCACGTCCGCCCCCGCCACGCACCACTCGTCGGCCAGCCTGCGGGCGGTCCACTCGGGGATGAAGGGGTCCCCGGGCCCCTGGGAGGATCCGGGACCGGGACCGATCGGGACCGTCGCGTCGCCGTGCCATACCTGCACCGGCCCGGTGGGGACCTCACGGGGATCCGCCCCGTGGGCGGGGTCGGCCCGGCCCAGCCGGTTCCGGGCCAACACCTCCCGCACCGTGGGGTCGGTCCGGGGGTCGACGTCGGTGAGCGTCGACAGGGGGAAGGGCGCGAGTCCGCCCGCCGTGTTGGCGGCCGCGCAGGCGTCCCGGAGGTGGTGCGCCACCACGTCACCGGTGTCGCTGAGTAGCGGGTACAACTGCGGGTACTCGCGGGCCAGCCCCAGCACGGCGGCTCGGTAGAGGCCGGAGGCGAGGTTCCCGTCCATCGTGTCGACCAGGTCCGCGTAGTCGGCGGGGACCCCGCCGACGGAGGATCCGACCAGCACCCCGGTGAGCTCGGGCGCGTACACCGGCTGGAGTTGCGCGGCCCACCCCGTGGCGATGCCCCCACCGGAGTAGCCCACCTGGACCACGCGCGCGTCGGCGAACAGCGGGCCCGGGCCGCCGGGCGGGACGAAGTCGCGGGCCGCCCGGATCCCGTCCAGCACCGCACGCCCGTTGGCGCGCCCCGCGGCGTATGCGGCCCTGGGGCCCTGGAAGTCCGTGATCACGAGTCCGTAGCCACGGTCGGCGAGGATCTGCAGGAAGGGCGGCAGTTCCAGGTTGAACTCGTGGGGCAGGACGTGCGAGGGCATGCACGTCAGCCCCAGCGAGTCGATCGTGACGTTGAACGAGACCAGCGGTCGCGGATCCGGCCCGGGCCACGGCGTGGCCGGTTCGATGATCGTGGACACGATCTGCTGCGGGCGGTCGTGGGAGTCGGAGCTCTGGACCAGGACCTGCCACCCGCGGCCGAAGTTGCGCACATTGTGCGGAGGGATCGTCACCGGCCGTGTGGCCAGGACCGTGCCGGGCGCGGTGCGGGGGTCCACCTCGGGCGGGGAGGAGTACCAGGGGTCCGGGGAGGGGCTCGGCAGGTACCGCTCCGGGGTCCGCTCGTGGGGTGGGGCCGGACGGAACGCGGCCAGGGGATCGGGCGGGTCGGCCGAGAGCGCGCTCGGCGGTCGATCCACCGGCCCGGGCTGGGCGACGGCGGGGGAACCCGCGACCACACACGCCGCCGCGAGAACCACGGTGGCGATCACGGTTCCGGGACGAGAGGGGTGTCGCGAGAACATGCGCGTACCGTAGCGCGGACGATCCCGGTGGCCCCGGAGATCGGTACGTCGGGTGTGCGACGAAATGCCCGACCCGCGACGTACGCTCCTCGAGTGGGCTCCACGATGATCGAGATCGGCCCCGCCCTCGCGGTGGCCGTCGTGCTGTTCGTCCTCATCGGGGCCGTGGTCGCCTGGTTGGGGCGGACGGGGTTGGAGCGCGAGGTCCCGTGGGCCTCGATCCGCGCCGCGCTACAGCTCATCGTCCTCGCCCTCGTCATCGGCTACGTAGCCGACCGTGTGTGGCTGGTCGGTGTGTTCGTGCTCGTGATGGCGACGACGGCATCGTGGGCGGCGGCGAGACGACTGGCCCAGCGCAGCGCTCCGCGGACGGTCACACCCCGGGCCACGGTGCGCGACGCGCTGTGGTGCGCACTCCCCGTCGCGGTGCCTCCCGTCGTGGTGGTGGGTGGCCTGCTCGCCGCGGGGGTGGTGCACCCGAACGGTCTGTCGATCATCCCCGTGGTGGGCATCTACATGGGCAACGCGATGGCGATCGTCGGGTTGGCGGGGCGGCGTGCCCACGATGAGCTGGACGCGCGCCACGGTGAGGTGGAAGCCGCGCTGTCGCTCGGGTTCACCGACTACCCGGCGAGGATGATGGTGTGCCGTGAGGCCGCCGCGACCGCACTCTCCCCGTCATTGGACCAGACGCGGACGATCGGCCTGGTGACCATCCCGGGGGCCTTTGTGGGCATGGTCCTCGGCGGCGCCGAGCCGTGGCAGGCCGGCGTCATGCAACTGTTCGTCTCGACCGGGATCCTCGCCTGCGGCGCGATCGCACTGGTCGTGACCACCGCGCTGGTGGCCTCGGACCGGTTGTAGGGCCGAGGGACGCCTCGCGCGCGACATCCATGCCCGGCCGGTGGGCCTCGGTGGACGCCGCGCGCGAGAGCGGCGTATCGGCCTCGCCTCAGGCGGAGCCGCGCGTGGTCGGCGTCGAGAGGACCACGCGACCGGTGGGTGTGCACGACGGCGCCGCCGGGCGACGGTTGGGCGTGCGCAGGGGGGAGGACGTCGGGATCGCCCGCCCGGTCGGCGTGTAGGAGAACACGGTCGGCGCGGTGTTGAGGGTCGGGTTGCGGTACTGGGACACGGGGTTCCTCCTGGTCGTCGGGAGAAGGATCGACGACGGGCCGCCACGGGCGGTGCCGACGGGTCCTTCCGGCGATGCGGTGCGGAGGCGACGACGGCTCACCCGGGGGAGTGGCGCGGACCTGGTGGTGTGGACGCCGTGAGGAGATGGGGTGGCCGGAACTGATCGCTCCTGCGGAATCGAACGCTTTCGGCGGAGGTGCCGCCCGTCTGTTCGACCAGAGGCGCGCTGGTGGGCGCGCGATGGAACGACAATGGCACGTCCGGCAGACGAGCACAAGTCGTCGTGCCGGTGTTCGTGCGGGGCGGCCGGGACCTACGCTGTCCTGGTGAGTACACCTACCGGCGGCGCGGACTTCCCGGACGATTCCGTCCTCGACTCCCTGCGCGGGGCCGTCGATCCTCTCGAAGCCCGACACGAATCCGATCCGGCGCGACCTACCGACCTGAAGACGCAGGTCACCAGGTTCTTCGTGACCGGTGTCCTGTCCGCGGTCGTCGACTACGGCCTGCTGCAGTTGTTGATGCTGTTCGGTCTGGGCTACGGACCGGCCAAGGCGCTGTCCTTCGTGGCGGGCACCCTCACGGCGTACTCGCTCAACCGCCGGTGGACGTTCCAGGCCGAGCCCTCCCGCGCCCGCTTCGTCGCCACGATGGGCCTGTACGCGCTGATGTTCGGCGTGCAGTGGGGCCTGTTCATGCTGCTGGTGCCGTGGTTCCACGGCCTGGGCTGGAGCACCTTCTGGGCCACGACGATCGGCTACGTCATCGCGCAGGGCGTGGCCACGGTCACCAACTTCATCGTCCAGCGGACCGTGATCTTCCGGGTGCGCTGACCGCCCTCCCGGGTTACCGCCCGGCCGGGGTTAGCCTGGACGGCGCGTCCGGGCCACCAGCCGCCCGGGAGTGAGACGACCTCCGCACCGATTCCCCAGGAGCACCCGCCACATGGACGCCACCACCGTGACAGCCGCAGGTGCCGACGCCGGTTCCGCCCCCGACGAGCGCGACCTGCTGTTGCAGCGCACCCTGTTCTCGGGCCCGCGAAAATGGGTCAACGACGACCTGTACTCGCGGATCGTGCGGGGGGTCGTGCGCCGCACGCGCGCCGAGGTGCACCTGGACGCCGGGGCCGTCGTCGACACCAACACCTACTTCGGCCGGTTCGAGGCCTCCTACTGGCAGCGCTGGACCACGGTCACCAGCCTCACCGTGCGGGTCGCGGTGGAGTCCGAGGGGCGACTCGACGTCCTGGTCCGCGCGTCCGACATCGGGTCCCACGTGCGCACCGTGGACGTGTTCCACCACCACGGGGACGGCATGGCGGTGTTGCACGTACCGGTGGACACCTTCGTCGACGGCGGCGCGATGTGGCTGGAGTTCCACGCCGTGGACGCGGCGGCGACCGTGTCCGAGGTGACGTGGAGTGTGACGACGACGAGCCCGGCCCGCCGCGCGGCGGTGGCCATCTGCACCTTCAACAGGGCGGACGACTGCGCCGCGACCGTCGACTCGCTGGCCTCGGACCCGTTGGTGGCCGAACTCATCGACGACCTCTACGTGACGGATCAGGGCACCGACCTGGTCGAGACGCGGGAGGCGTTCCGGCGCGCGGCCGGGGAGTTCGGCGAGCGGCTGCACTACCTGCGCCAGCCCAATCTCGGCGGCGCCGGCGGGTTCAGCCGCGGGATGTTCGAGGCCACCGCCCCCGGGTCCACCGGGCCGGTGGACGTGCTGCTCATGGACGACGACGTGAGGGTCGAGCCCGAGACGGTGTTGCGGCTGTTCGCCTTCGCGGCCGTCACCCGCGAGCCGATGCTCGTCGGCGCGCAGATGCTGTACCTGTTCAACCCGGACTACCTGCTGGTCTCGGCCGAGCGCACGCAGCTCGACCAGCTCGAGGGCGGCCTGGACGCGGACGAGTTCGCCCTGCGCGACCAGTCCGTGGTCGAGAACCGGCAGGAGCGGCGGGTGGACGCCGAGTACAACGCGTGGTGGTCCTGCCTGGTGCCCGGGGAGGCAGTGGAGAGGGTGGGGCTGCCCCTGCCGTACTTCTTCCAGTGGGACGACATCGAGTACGGGTTGCGGTGCCGACAGGCCGGGATGCCCACCTGCACCCTCCAGGGGGCGGCCGTGTGGCACGCCGACTTCTACTGGAAGGACGGCGACGACTTCGGTCAGTTCTTCTCGATGCGGAACTCGCTGACCACCGCCGCCCTCCGCCAGGGGATCGACCCGCGCGCGATGGCCAGGGTCCTGGGCCGGAGCGTCCTGCGGGCGCTCGTGGCCATGCAGTATGGCCTCGCCGCCACCCGCATGCGCGGAATCGAGGCGTTCCTCGACGGCCCCGACGGTGCCCACGGCGTCGGCGACGGCGGGCAGGCCGCCCTGGCCGCGATCCGCGCCGAACGCGCGGGATACCCCGAGACGGCCAAGCTCGCCGTCGACGCCCTACCCGCGGGGATCAGGGTGGAGCGCAAGGTGGGGATCCCCCGAGAGGACCGCGAGGACCAGGTGCTGGTCAAACGGCTGCTCGTCCAGAAGCTCGGACGGCAGCGCGGCGGCGTCGTGGCCGTCCCCTACGAGGACGCGGCCTGGTGGCACGTCTCGCTCTTCGACGAGGTCTACGTGACCGACGCCTCCCAGACCGGGGTGCACCACCGCAAGGTCGACCCGCAGCGGGTCACGGAACTGCAGAAGCGCCTGGCCGCCCTGCTCGCGCGGTTCATCCGCGAGGCCCCCGCGGCCCAGGAACGGTGGCGCGAGGCGCAGGCCCGCCTCACCACGCGGGAGAACTGGGCGCGGCTGTACGGGGTGTAGGGGAGTTCCCCTTCGCCTGGTGTCCGGTTCCGGCCGGGTGGCCCGGCTACAGTCCGGAGAGATCCCGGTGGACGACGTAGTTCCGGTGGTCGGTCGTGCCGAGCAGGTACTCGGCCTCGAGGCCGTAGGCGCCCCACCGTGATCGCGAGGTCCACTCGATGGCGTGCTCGTGGGCGATCCGGTGGAAGTTGACCATGTAGCCGCCCTCGAACAACGTCAACAGTGTGTACCCGCCGGGGTAGGCCTTGGTGGCACCAGTCTCGACGAAGTCGACGCCCGGCGCCCGGTCCGGCGCGGTCCGGCGTGCACGGTGAGTGTGCCCGGCGCCCATGAGAAAGACCCCCGGTGCGTGGGCGAGGTGGGTCTGCAGCGTGATCGAGTCCGACTGGTTGAGGACGAACCCGCGCTGGCCGACGTTCGTCCTGGCCGCTTCTTCCGTCACGGGGTGATGCGCGAACAGGATGGTCGGCCGGTCCGGGTCAGCCTGGAGTGTGGAGGCGATCTGATCCATCTGCCCGGGCAGGATCTCGCCTCCCGACGCGTCGAGCATGCAGCTGTCGACGCCGAGGATCCGCAGGTTCCCGACATCGGTCGTCCACAGTTCCTGACGCGGGACGAACTCGGCGCCCCACACGTCCCGGTGATCGGCCGTCCCGTCGAGCACCGGGACGCTCTCGTAGCCGGCGCCCGGGTCCTGTGCAGGACGGTGGGGCCGGTCGTGATTGCCGCGCGTCACGTTCCAGTCGACGCCGAAACGGCCGTAGCCGTCCATGATCCGGCGGAAAGTCTGCACTTCAGCGGGGCGTGCCTCGTCAGTGCAGTCTCCGTTGACGATGAGGGTGTCGGGACGTCGCGCGCGCAGTTCGGTCAGTGCTCCGACGAGCATGACCTCCGCGTACGGAGGCAGACTCTGCCGCTGCGTGATCGGCGTCGGCATGTCGTTGACGATGATGCCGTGGCGCGTCTCGCCGACATGGGTGTCGTTGAGAATCGCGATCGTGGAGATGCGGCGGCCCGACGGCGGCGTGAGAGTGGTGACCCTCCCGGTTCGCTCCGGCGACCACGCCTGGTTGGTGCCGACGAGAGACGCCTGCGCCCGGACACCGTGAGAGCGGCATTCGAACGCGTACTCGCGGCCGGGTTCGAGGCCGGTGATCGTGACGAGATGGACGCCGCGCGGAGCGGCGTCGTAGTGCACCACGCGTAGAGGGCCACGGGCATCGGCTGGGCCGAGCAGGACCTCGGAGTCGGCGGGCACGGTCTGCTGTTCGGGTCCGTACGGCAGCCGGGGGCCGTGGAGAGTCGCCCAGGAGAAGGTGACCGACGTGTCGGTCACCGTCACTACCTCGAGATCCGTCGCGACCATTCCGCCGTGCAACCCCGAGGGGACACCGGAGGTGGATCCCGGGCTGGAGCCCCAGTAGCCGAGCACGTTCGCTGCCGCCCCTGGTGCCCCAGGTGGCTGCGCGCCGGCCGCGCCACCACCGAGGAGCATGGACCCGGTCGCCCCGAGGCCGACGGCGAGGGCTTGACGGCGGGTCATCGGAGACCGGGGGTCCATGAGGCTCGAGCCTATCGGCACAAGAATCCTTATTCGCGTCATCGGAGTGACGTGGTTCCACGCGGACCCGGGTTCCTCTGGACCGCCGCCGGACTCGTCGACCGCCTCAGCCTGCCCATGTACGGATGTCATCCACAGGCCCCGTCGGTCCACAGGCACGCCCACCAGGGCACCTCCACAGCCCGGGGCCGACGGTGGCGTGCAGCACTGTGTCCGGTATGGACACTCTCACTTCCTTCCCGACTTCCCCGGCCGGTGGCGGGCCCGCCCCGCAGGGCCCGGAAGGGCTGCCACCGGGGCCGTTGACGACCGCCGAACTCGCCGCGGCCGTTCCCGATCCACGGGACCGCGGTCGCTACGTTCGGATCTGGCACGGGATCTACCGCCGGGATGACCAGGTGGACGACCTCCGCCTGCGCAGCGAGGCGCTGGCCAGGAACTGGCCCGAGGGGGTCTTGCGTGGGCGCAGCGCTGCGCTGCTGTGGGGGGACGACTCGGCTCCGGCCGATGCGCCGCCCGAGATCTGGCTCCCGGCCACGCGTCGGTCCCGCGAGGGACGGGTGTACCGCTACGGCGCGTTGCCACCGGCCTCCGTCACCGAACTGGGCGGGATCCGGGTCACCACGCCGCTGCGCACCTGCCGGGACCTGGCCTGCGATCTGAAGCTCGAAGACGCGGTGGTGGCGGTGGAGAGGGTGTGTGCGGCAATCCCAGGACTGGCGGGGCTGCTCGCGGCGGCGGCCGGGCACCCGTCCGGCCGGGGGGCCCGCCGGTTCGCGGACGTGGTCGCCGCGGTCGAGCCGCGATCGGGATCCGCGGAGTCGACCCGCGCCCGGCTCCGGTTGGCGGAGGCGGGGTTCGGCGGCTTCTCCGAGGGGAACACGATCAGGATCGCCGGGCGTGAGGTGTCGCTACCGCTGGCCGACCCGGCCGCCCGGTGTGTGGTGGTGTTCACGGGCGGGTCGAGGGGCCCGCTGGACGGGGTCGCGGCCGAGCGCTACCGCGCGGCGATCCGCCGTGCGGGCTGGTCGGTCATCGTTGTCCGGGGGCCGGCCGCTCCGGGAGGCGCTCGACGCCCGGCCCTGGGCGGCGCGCGACCGTGTGGGCAGGCCCCCGACCCGGGTGTGGGTGGCGTGCTCCCGGCGCTGCGGTCACTGTGGCCGGGGGCCCTGCTGCTCCCACCGCTTCCCGGGGAACCGGTCGCCGACCCGCTCGGGATGTGGGCCGGTCGGAGCGCGTAGTCGCCGGTCAGCGGGTGTAGTCGGTGGCGCGCTCGTAGCGGGCGTGATCGTCCCAGACCCTGCGCAGCAGCTGTTCGAGTTCCCAGACGTCGCCCTCGGAGCCGAAGTACTTCCGGTCGATCGACTTGAGCTTGTCCTCGTTGTCGAGGATCTTGGCCCACAGCTTGGCGCGCTCGACGGGGTCGTCGGTGAAGTTCTTGTTGAGGTACTCGTGCGAGTGCCGCTTGAGGTTGCCGAGCACGGTGAGCGCCTTGCCGGCCGGGCTCACGAGGGAGGCCACGACGGTGACCACGAGTACGGCCACGATGACGCCCAGTGACAGGTAGGTGGGTACCTCCACCACGTCGACGTGCTCGCCCTGGTTGATGAACGGCAGGTTGTTCTCGTGCAGGGCGTGGAGGATCAGCTTGACGCCGATGAAGCCGAGGATCGCCGCGAGGCCGTACTTGAGGTAGACGAGGCGGTCGAGAAGACCGTCCAGCAGGAAGTAGAGCTGGCGCAGACCGAGCAGCGAGAACGTGGTCGCGGTGAAGACGATGAAGACGTTCTGGGTGAGGCCGAAGATCGCGGGGATCGAGTCCAGCGCGAACATGATGTCGGTGCCGCCGATCGCCACCATGACGATCATCATCGGCGTCATGACCTTCTTGCCGTTCTCGATGGTGAACAGCTTGTCGTGGTCGTAGTGATCGGTCGCCGGGATGAACTTCTTGGCCAGGCGCACCACGACGTTGTCGGCGTCGTCGTCCTCGTCGTCCTCGGCCAGGAGACGGCCCGCGGTGATGATGAGGAACAGTCCGAACACGTAGAACAGCGCGCTGAACGCGTTGAGCAGCGCCGCGCCGACGAAGATGAACCCGGTCCGGGCGATGATCGAGAACACGATGCCGAACAGGAGTGCCTTCTGCTGTCCCGCGCGCGGGACCTTGAAGCTGGTCAGCAGGAGCAGGAAGACGAACAGGTTGTCCACCGAGAGCGCCTTCTCGGTGATGTAACCGGCGAAGTACTCGACGCCCATCTGGTTTCCGCCGAAGATCCACACGAGGAAGCCGAAGACGATCGCGATCCCCACGTACATCGCCGACCAGATGGCCGACTCCCTGAGCGTCGGGATGTGTTCCTTGCGAACGTGGAAGAAGTAGTCGAACAGGAGAAGTCCGACGATCAGTCCGACGGACAGCGACCAGGCGAGCGGGGTGGCTCCCAACGGGATTCCTTTCCGAGGAGGGCCGGGGACCGGATAATCCTACGCGCCTCGGGCCGGATCGCCTGCGGTCAGCTCTTCCGTCGGATGAACATCGTGTGCTGCGCCTCCACGACCGTCGTGCCGCGGCTGTCGCTCACCACCGCGGTGTGGACGACGCTGGTGCTCGGATGGTCGGCCAGTCGCTCCCGGATGGCGTCCGCCTCCGGGCCGGGGACGTCCACCACGCACCGCAGTCGGCCCCGGCCGGGGGCTCGGAAGTCGATCGTCGCGCTCTTGGTCCACACCTGGTACCCGCCACCGAGCTGCCCGGACAGCAGGGCCCCGTAGAGGACGTCGGTCGCGGCGAACAGTGCGCCGCCGAACGCGGTGCCGTTGGTGTTGGCGGTCCACGGTGCGACGTGCATGCTCAGCTCCCCGCGGGTCCAGTCCGGGGCGATGTGCCGGATGCGGATCCCGGACCCGAGCAGAGGGGGGTACAGCGAGGCCAGCAGGGGGAACGCGCGGGGACTGGAGGTGTAGCGGTGCAGCAGGGTCTTGGGCACGCGCCGATCCTAACTTACTCGTGAGTCAGTTCCGGCCCACGGTCGAGCGGGCGCACGGAGGCGGGCCTGCGGGGCAGGGTGCCCGACGAGGTCTCTGGACAAAAAGAGGGTCCCTGTCTAGACAAACGGCTACTTTTTGTCTAGATTTGACGCTCTAGGTGGCGTGCGACACATGCTGCCGGGTTCGATCAAGGGAGTCTTGTGATGCACACCGACCTACAGGCAAGGGAGACCGCGGCGCAGCCGTACCCCTGGACTGACGGCAAGCGATACCTGTGGCTGCTCGGGCTCATCCCCGCCGGCGCCCTGTTCATCTCTCTCGGGTTGTTCTCGTGGTTCTCCCACGCCGGGTGGGGCACCGCCGCGGTCGTGGCGTGGTTCGTCGCCCCCTTCGTCGTGTTCGTCTTCATCCCCCTACTCGACATGGTCGTCGGGGTGGACGGTCGGAACCCGCCGGAGGAGGTCATCGAACGCCTGGAGGCCGACCCGTTCTATCGGTGGTGCACGTACCTGTACCTCCCGGTGCAGTACGCCGCCCTGATCGTCGCCTGCTACCTGTGGACCGCGGACGACCTGTCGTTCTTCGGCCACGAGGGCGGGCTGGGTCTGGTGGCCAAGATCGGCGTCGCCTGGGCCGTGGGCATCGCGGGGGGCATCGGCATCAACACCGCCCACGAACTCGGACACAAGATCCAGAACTCCGAGAAGTGGCTGTCCAAGATCGCACTCGCCACCACGGCCTACGGGCACTTCTACATCGAGCACAACCGCGGTCACCACGCCCGCGTCGCCACCCCGGAGGACCCGGCCAGCTCGCGCCTGGGCGAGTCGTTCTGGGCCTTCCTCCCGCGGAGCGTCATCGGTTCCCTCATCTCGGCCTGGGAACTGGAGAAGAACCGTCTCGAGCGCCTCGGCAAGTCACCGTGGACCCTGCGTAACGACAACATCAACGCCTGGCTCATGACGCTGGTCCTGTTCGGCGGCCTCACCGCCGCCTTCGGACTCGAGGTCCTGCCCTGGCTGATCCTGCAGGCGGTGTACGGGTTCAGCCTGCTGGAGGTCGTCAACTACCTCGAGCACTACGGACTGCGCCGCAAGAAGCTCGACAGCGGCCGCTACCAGCGGTGCCGGCCCGAGCACTCGTGGAACTCCGACCACCTGGTGACCAACATCTTCCTCTACCACCTGCAGCGTCACTCGGACCATCACGCCAACCCGATGCGCCGCTACCAGGTGCTGCGCACCACCGACGACGCCCCGCAGTTGCCCGCCGGGTACGCCGCGCTCATCGTGGTGGCCTACTTCCCGCCGATCTGGCGCAGGATCATGGACCACCGGGTGCTCGACCACTACGAGGGCGACGTCACCCGGGCCAACATCCAGCCGTCCACGCGGGAGCGGATCCTCGCGCGCTACGCCGACCCGTCGGCCACCGGCACGAGCATCGCGACCACCCGGTCCTCCGCCCCGGCCGCCACCGCTTCTGCCACCACCGCGACCGCCGTCCTGGATCCCGAGCCCGACGTGGACGCCGTCCGCGGCGCCGTCTCGCCGATCGGCACCTATGCCTGCCCCAACTGTGGCCACCACTACGTCGAGTCGCTGGGTGAGCCGCGGGAGGGCTTCGCCCCCGGCACGCCGTGGTCGGCGATCCCCGACGACTGGCAGTGCCCGGACTGTGGCGTCCGGGACAAGGTCGACTTCGTGCCGGTGAGCTGATACCGCCAGGCCGTGACACCCGTGTACCCAGTGTTCCAACCAGGAGGTTTCCCATGAAGATCGCGATCGACCCGGACCGGTGCGAGGGGCAGGCGGTGTGCGTCGGCCTCGCCCCGAAGGTCTTCGCCCTGGGCGACGACGACGAGGTGGTGCGCCTGCTCGTGGAGGAGGTCCCCGAGGAACTCCAGAAGAGGGCTCGCAAGGCCATCGAGAAGTGCCCGATGGCGGCGCTCCGCGAGGCCGGGTAGGCCGTCGGCCAGAGCTCTAGGCCGCCGGCCAGGCGGAGGGGTCCCGACCGGTACGCGCGAGAGCGGCGTGCCGGGGCGGGACCCCTCCGCTGTCGAAGCCCGGTAGCGGCGCGGAGAACAACTCCGGGGCCGGGTCGTCGGCGAGATCGGTCCGGACGAAGTCGAGGACGGCGCGTTCGAGTTCGTCGCCCCACGGCAGGTCGACCCCCTGGGAGACCGACAGGTCCCAGGCGTGGACGGCCAGATCGAAGGTCTGCTGCGCGAGATAGTGCACCATCGGCGCCCGACCGTAGGAGAGGTGGACCTCGTCGTCGGTGGGGGTTCCCCGCCACGCGGCGGCCACCGGCGCGCGCAGGGTGTGCCAGAAGGCCACGAGGTCGGGGCCGCTGGCCCCGGTGAGCCGACGGAGCGGTTCCTCGAGGTCCCCGGCCACCTCGTCGACCGTCCCTCCGGCCAACAGTCCCGGGACCCACATCTGCTCGTCCACGACGTGGGCCAGCACCTCACGGGCGGTCCACTCGCTGCACGGGGTGGCGGCGTCCCAGTCGGTGACCATCGGCAGGACCCGGTCGTACAGGTCGGCGGCCCGGGACTGCAGGGCGATCCAGTCGGTCATGGCTTGTCGAACCGCTCGCCCGCGCCCAACCGCTGCAGACGCAGCCACTCGCGCAGGCCGGCCGGGTCTCGTCTGGTGACCAGGAAGTACCAGCCGAAGCGCAGGATCTCCTGCGGGATGAGGCGCCGGTTGCCGGGCTGGGTGAGCACGTAGCCGCGGTTGCGGTAGGTGAAGTGCCGCTTGACCGGGTCGTCGGGGAACTGGGTGTGCATGCGGCCGCCGAGGATCGGTTTGAACTCGTCCGACCCCTGCGGGTGCAGGTACGCGGTCGTCAGACACGTGCCGAAGGGCAGTCGGGAGCGCACCAGGCGCCGGTGCATCTCCACCTCGTCACCGCGGATGAACAGCCGCAGGTCCGGGACGCCCACACGGTCCAGGCAGTCCGCGGTGAACAGCGCCCCGTTGAACAGGGAGGCGATGCCGGGCAGCAGGTCGGTGTCGGTCCGGGAGGGGCCGGCGGCACCAGGGACGCCGGCACCAGGGTCACCGGCACCGCGGTCGCCGCCCTCGCCGTCGGCGAACAACTCGCTGCGCCAGCGTCGCCACACCACGCCGCGGCGCAGCGGGAAGGCGAGGCGGTCGGGCTCGGCGAGGTCGCACACCACCGGCGAGACCTCCGCCAGCCCGTGGCGGTCCATGCAGGCCATCAGCGTGGCCAGGACCTCGGGCCCCTCGGGCCTGCCGTCGTCGTCAGCGCACCACACGAGGTCGGCGCCGGTGGCCAGCGCGTGCAGCATCCCCAACGCGAATCCGCCGGCGCCGCCGAGGTTGTGCCTGGAGCCCACGTAGGTGGCCTCCACGGGCTGTGACTCGACGAGCTCGCGCACGGCCTGCTCGTCGGCGTTGTCCACCACCACCAGGTGGTCGATCGGCCGGGTCTGCCCGCACACCATCTCCAGCGAGGCGCGGAGTTGGTCGAGCCGTCGGTGGGTGACGACCACGGCCACGACCCGCCGGGAGTCCGCGCCGGACTCCGCGGCCCCGCCGGCCGCGCCGGACCCCTCAGCACTCACGCGTCATCCTCTCCATGTACGCGGCGATCGACCGCCCGGCCTCGGGGCCCTCGTAGGCGGTGACGATCTCCTCGATGCTGCCGCGCTGCCGGATGCGACCGTGGTCGATCCACATCGCCGAGTCGCACAGCTGCGCGAGGAATTCGTTGGAGTGGGAGGCGAACACCAGCATCCCGGATCGGGAGACCAGGTCGGCCAGCTTGATCCGCGCCTTCTTCATGAACTCGGCGTCCACCGCGCCGATGCCCTCGTCGAGCAGGAGGATCTCGGGGTCGATCGAGGTCACCACGCCCATCGCCAGCCGGACGCGCATCCCGGTCGAGTAGGTGCGCAGCGGCATGTCCAGGTAGTCGCCGAGCTCGGTGAAGTCGGCGATCTCCTCGACCTTGGCCTTCATCTGCTTGCGCGTCTGTCCCAGGAACAGGCCGCGGATGATGATGTTCTCGTACCCGGTGATCTCCGGGTCCATGCCCACACCGAGGTCGAAGACCGGCGCCACGCGCCCCCTGATCCGGGCGGCGCCGCGGGTGGGCTCGTAGATGCCGGACAGCAGCCGCAGCAGTGTGGACTTGCCGGCACCGTTGTGCCCGACCAGTCCGATGCGGTCCCCCTCCCGGAGGGAGAGGGTGATGTCCCTGAGGGCCTCGACGACGACGACGTTGGACGAGTTCCGTCCGATCGCGCCTCCGGCGGAGCCGAGGACCGCCTTCTTGAGGGAGCGCGACTTGGCGTCGAAGATCGGGAAGTCCACGCACGCGTCCACGCAGTCGATGGACACGCCGCCGGGGGTGGGTGTGGCGGGGCTCATGGGATATACCTCCTACACCCAGTACGGGACTCGGGAGCGGAACCGGCGCAGTGCGACAAAGGCGAGGATGAGCCCCACGGCCGTGCAGGCCAGGACGATCCACCAGTGGTACGCGGCGACGGGCTGGCCGATCATGGGGGCGCGCACGATCTCCAGGTAGTGGTAGAGCGGGTTGAGCTCGGCGATGCGCGCCCGGTCCGCGATGTCCCCGCCCTGCTCGTACAGCGTCTGCGTGGTCCACACGATGGGGGTCATGTAGAACAGCAGCTGAACCATGGAGTCCAGCAGGGGCGCGATGTCGCGGAAGCGGGTGGCCAGGATGCCGAACAGCATCGCCACCCAGACGCCGTTGACCATGAGCACCACCAGGCCGAGGACGGCCAGCAGCAGGTCCCAGCCCAGCGGTCGCGGGTAGATGAGCATCAGCACGACCCAGATCACCAGGTTGTGGCACAGGAACAGGAACTGCCGCCACACCAGCCGGTAGACGTGGACGCTGAGCGCGCTGGGCAACTGCTTGATCAGGCCCTCGTTGGAGATGAAGACCTCCGAGCCCTCCTTGATACAGCCGGAGATGAAGCCCCAGAGGATCAGGCCCACGGTGACGTGCGGGAGGAACTCCGCCAACGGGATCTGGAAGAGGATCGAGTACAACAGCCCCAGCGCCGTGGCCATGACGCCGGTGGCGATGGTGATCCACAGCGGCCCCAGTGTGGAGCGGCGGTAGCGCTGCTTGATGTCCTGCCAGCCCAGCGAGAGCCACAGCTCACGCTGGCCCAGCCCCTGGCGGAGGTCGGCCACGGCCCGGCGGAAGGTGTGGGAGTCGCTGACGATCTCACTGCGGACGCGCTCGTCGGGGAGCGTCGCCGAAGCGGGGTCGGGAGTGGGCTGGTCCTGCACGAAGGCGAAGCCTACTAGAGGTGTGGCCGGTGGCAGCCCCGCAGACAGGGCGCGTACACATGAGTGATGACGACCAGTACCCAGATCCAGCTCGTCAGCCGTCCCCGCGGCTGGCCGACCCATGACGACTTCCGCACCGTCGTCGTCGACCTCCCCGACCTCTCCGAGGGCGAGGTGCGCGTGACCAACGAGTTCCTCTCCGTGGACCCCTACATGCGCGGCCGGATGAACGAGGGCCGCTCCTACATCCCGCCGTTCGAGCTGAACGAGACCATGACCGGCGGCGCCGTCGGGCGTGTCGTGGAGTCCCGCTCGGACGCCCACCCGGTCGGGGCGGTCGTGATGCACGACCTCGGCTGGCGGGACGTCGCCCAGGGCGACGGCCGGCAGTTCCGGGTGGTGCAGGAGATCGAGGGCGTTCCCGTCTCGGCGTACCTGGGGATCCTCGGGACCACGGGCCTCACGGCCTACGTGGGGCTCCTGCACATCGGGCGCTTCCGGAAGGGCGAGTCCGTCTTCGTCTCCGGCGCGGCCGGTTCCGTGGGTTCGGCCGTCGGGCAGATCGCCCGGCTCATGGGCGCCTCGAAGGTCGTGGGCTCGGCCGGGAGTGCGGAGAAAGTCGATAAGGCCACCAGCAGCTACGGTTTCGACGCGGCCCTCAATTACAAGGACGGCCCGGTCCGCACGCTCCTGCGCGAGCACTTCGGCAGCGCCGACGGCGAGGGGATCGACGTCTACTTCGACAACGTCGGCGGGGACCACCTCGAGGCCGCGCTGGACCTGATGAACGACGACGGTCGCCTGGCGCTGTGCGGGGCGATCAGCTCGTACAACGCCACCGAGCGGTCGCCCGGCCCGGACAACCTGTGGCACGCCATCACCCGCGGGCTCACCCTCCAGGGCTTCACCGTCAACAAGTACATGCACCTGTTCAAGGAGTTCGCGGAGAAGGTCGGGCCGTGGGTGGCCTCGGGCGAGATCGTCTTCGACGAGACGGTGGTGGAGGGCATCGACAACTCGGTCGACGCGTTCCTCGATCTCATGCGCGGGGCCAACGTCGGGAAGATGCTGGTCAAGATCTGATCCGGAGGGTCAGTCCGGGCGCGGCCCCGCCGTGGGGCAGGGTGGACGCATGACGTCGACTCCTCGAGCCGCGCCCGCCTCCCGCCTGCGTCGACGGGCCCGCCGTCGGCTGGACGCCACGAGGGCCGCGGCGGACGCGCGCTGGGGTCGACCCCGCGGGGTCCACCGGCCCGTCTACCTCGTCGCCCCGGCCGGCCATCCCAACCACGGCGACGAGCAACTGCTGGCGGGGTGGCTGCGTCACCTCCGTCACCGGCTCCCGGGTACCCCCGTGGTGGTGGACTGCAACACCCCGGGGCAGGCGGCGGTCCTCCACCACGGTGAGCACCCGGACGTCCTGTTCACCGACACGCTGTGGCGTCTGGCGGCAGAGCACACCAGCGCAGGTGAGGCCGTCGGGTTCTGCCGCCGCGCGGTGGACGACCTCGGGGTGCGGCCCGCTCTCGCGTCGGGCATCGACCTGCTGCGCGGCGCGTCGGTCGTGCACCTGATCGGTGGCGGGTACGTCAACGATCTGTGGCCGCACCACCTCGGCGTGGTCGCGGCGGCGGGAGAGGCGGGCCGGCTGGCCGGGGCGCGCGTGGTGGCCACGGGTCAGGGGTTCGTGCCGTGCCGCGACCCTGAGCGGCTCGCGGGGGCGTTGCGCGACTACCGCCTGGTCACCGTCCGCGACGCCGCCTCCTTCGACCTCCTCGAGGGCACGGGGGTGCCCGTCCGCCACGTGGCCGACGACGGGTGGCTGGCGCTGTCCGGCGCGGGGGGAGTGGAGGTCGGTGACCACCCCGTCTACTCCTCCGATCCGGACACCTGCCGTGATCTGGTGCTCTGTGCCCAGTCCGACCTGGTCGAGCCGGAGGTGCTCGCCGACACCGTCGGTCGGGTGCTCGCCGAGTGGGCGGTGCCGGGCGAGAGGATCACCGTGGTCGAGTCGATCCCCGGTGGGGACCGGGTGGTGTGGGACATGGTGTGTGACCGCGCGGAGGCCGCGTCCGGCGCCGGTGGTGACGACGACGAGGTGGGTCGCGCCCTGGCGGGCCTGCACCTGCCCCGCGCGCGCTTCGTGCCGTTCCAGGAACTGTGGTCCACGGGACTTCCCGCCCGACCCGGGCAGGTCTGGCTGACCAGCCGCTTCCACCCACATCTCTTCGCGGCGGCACGCGGCGCCTCGGGTGTGGCCCTGCGGACGGGGTCGGCCTTCTACGACGTCAAGCACGGGTCGCTGCGGGCCGCCGGGTCCCCGTGGGGGTCGGTGAGAGCCGAGGCGGGGCTGAGGGCGGAGACCGCGGGGGCCGGTGAGCTCGACGCGGGCGTGTCGACGGGGATCCCCGCGATGCCCGACGCGGGCGGCTTCGCTCCCTCGACGGTCGCCGCACTCGTGTCGGGGGCGGAGCGGCTGGCGGAGGAGATCTACCCGGTCGGTGCGCGATGAGGTGATCAGGACGCTCCGTCGTCGTGCGACCGGATCTTTGTGCAACTAGTTGCACAAAACCGTGGGCGGCCGTACGGTCGGGGAAAGCCGACCTCATCCCGGTCCCGAAAGGACAGCTCATGGCCCTTCCCTCCGTCCTCGCCGGCCCGCTCACCGTGCCGGTGGTCGCCTCGCCGATGTTCATCTACTCCGGCCCCGAGCTGGTGGCCGCGCAGTGCCAGGCCGGGGTGATCGGGTCGTTCCCGGCGCTCAACGCGCGACCGCAGGCGGTCCTGGGGGAGTGGCTGGACCAGGTCACCGAGAGCAACGCGGCCTACGCCGCGGCGAACCCGGACCAGTACGTGGCCCCGTTCGCCGTCAACCAGATCGTCCACCGGTCCAATGACAGGCTCGAGCAGGATCTGGCGACCGTCGTCGAGCACGAGGTTCCGATCGTCATCACCTCCCTCGGGGCCCGTACCGAGGTCAACGAGGCCGTTCACTCCTACGGCGGCATCGTGCTGCACGACGTGATCAACGACAGGTTCGCCCGCAAGGCCATCGAGAAGGGCGCCGACGGGCTCGTGGCGGTGGCCGCCGGCGCCGGTGGACACGCCGGGACGCAGTCGCCGTTCGCCCTGATCCAGGAGATCCGCGAGTGGTTCGACGGCCCGCTTCTGCTGTCCGGGGCGATCGCGCACGGCCGGTCGATCCTCGCCGCGCAGGCCGCCGGCGCCGACCTGGCCTACGTGGGGTCGGCGTTCCTCGCGACCGAGGAGTCCCGCGCGGCCGCGGAGTACAAGCAGATGATCGTCGAGAGCTCCGCCTCCGACATCGTCTACAGCAACCTGTTCACCGGGATCCACGGGAACTACCTCCGGGGCAGCATCGAGGCGGCCGGGCTGAACCCGGACGACCTGCCCGTCTCGGATCCCACCGCGATGGATTTCGGCTCCGGCGGGGGCGCGGACTCCAAGGCGTGGCGCGACATCTGGGGCGCGGGCCAGGGCGTCGGCGCGGTCACCTCGACGGGCTCCGTCCGCGACCTGGTCGAGCGGCTCCGGGCGGAGTACGAGCACGCGGCGTCCGCGCTGGCAGCGCGCTGAATCCGTGTCGTTGAAGTTCGCGATCCTCACCTCCCTCACCGAGCGGGAGGGCAGCGGGATCGAGCTGGCACGGAGGTTCGACAAGTCCATCGGGTACTTCTGGCCGGCGACCCACCAGCAGATCTACCGGGAGCTGGATCGACTGGGGGAGTCCGGACTGATCCGGGAGCTCCCGCTCGCAGGCGCCCCCTCGCGGGGTAACCCGCGCCGTTTCGAGGTCACCCAAGACGGCCGGAGGCTGCTCACCGAGTGGATCCGCGAGCCCGACGAGCCCGATCCGATGCGATCCACAATGGCGGTGCGGGTGCGTGCCGCGGCCGCGACGGGGGCGGTCCACGAGGTCCGGGAGGCGCTGACGCACCACCGCGACCAGCGGGCCGCCAACCTCCGCCGGTACCGCGAGATCGAGGACCGGGACTTCGCCCGGCCCGACCCGGGGGACGCCCGCGACCTCCTCCAGCACCGGGTGCTCACGCTGGGCATCCAGGTGGAACAGGCCTGGGTGAGTTGGTGCGACGAGGTGCTCGAGATGCTGGACCGCCTCCCGGCGGGCTGACCGTCCGTCGTACCCGCTCATCGCGCCGGCTCATCGCACGAGCTCATCGCACGAGCGCATCGCGCCAGCTCAGGTCGCCAATGCCGCCTCGAGCGAGGCCAGGGACGCCTCGAGGAAATCGCGCCCGAACGGCGGCATCCCACCGATCTCGTCGGCCTGCTCCCGGGACGTCGCCGACCAGTCGTACCGAAGGGTGACCTCGGTGGAAGCACCCGCGGGGGCGAGGTCATATCTCCAGCGCCAGCCGCCGGTGGAGATCTGCCCGGTCGCGTCGGGCTGGCCCGGTTCCCATTCGATCGTGCGGTCCGGGTCGAAAGCCGTGACCACGTTGTGTATGACGTAGTCACCGCCCCCTGCCTCCCTGTACATGGTGATCGCGAAGACGTCCCCGACCCCGCTGATGGCCTCCGTCGTGACCGCATCGCGTACCCAGTCCCCGGGTTCGGTGTCCTTGTGGCGGGTCGGGTCGGCCAGCAGCGCGAAGATCTCCGACGGAGACGCCGGGATCGTGCGGCTCGCGGTCATGACGGTGGCTGGACCGTGTTCGGCACCGGGGTCGTCGGCGCCATCGGTGGTGGACATCGCCAGTTCCTCCTCGGTCACTCGACGGACAGCAGCATCTTGCCGTGGCTCTCGCCCGAGTCGAGCAGGCCCAGCGCCTCCGCTGCCCGCTCCAGCGGGATCTCACGCGAGACGCGGGTGGTCACGTCTCCCGCCGCGATCATCGGCCAGACGTGGTCCACCACCTCCCGGCAGATGCCGGTCTTGCCGCCGGGACCGTCCACCGGGCGGGCCCGGAGGTTGGTGGCCAGCACGCCGGCGCGGCGCGGGAGCAGGGCTCCCAGGTTCAGCTCGCCCTTCATCCCGCCCTGCATGCCGATCACGATCAGTCGGCCGTCCGGGGCGAGTGAGGCGATGTTGGGCTCGAGGTACTTCGCGCCCATCACGTCGAGGATCAGGTCGATGCCACGGCCTCTCTCGTCGTCGTCGGTCCACTCCCTGACCCGGTCGGGGAACTCCTCCTCGCGATAGTCGATCACCAGGTCGGCACCGAGATCGCGACACTTCTGCACCTTCTCCGGACCTCCGGCGGTGGTGGCCACGCGGGCGCCGAGCGCGCGGCAGACCTGGATGGCGTGGGAGCCGATGCCGCCCGCCCCACCGTGGATCAGCACTCGCGGGGCCCCGAGTTCGGTGTCGCCCCAGCGGGCGTGCGCCGTGAGGACGCCGCGGCCGAGTCCGCCCGTCATGACGAGGTTGGACCACACCGTGCAGGCCACCTCGGGCAGGGTCGCGGCCTCGTGCAACGACACCCCGACCGGAACGGGCATGACCTGCCCGGCGGGCACGGCGACCTTCTCGGCGTACCCGCCGCCGGCCAGGAGGGCGCACACCTCGTCGCCGACCGCCAGGCCCTCGACGCCCTCGCCCACGGCCGAGATCCGTCCCGAGCACTCGAGGCCGAGGATGTCCGACGCGCCGGGCGGGGGAGGGTAGTGCCCCTTGGACTGCAGCAGGTCGGCGCGATTGACGGCGGTGGCCGCCACGTCGACGAGCACCTCGCCGGGACCGGGGATCGGATCGTCGACCTCGGTCAGTCGCAGGGAATCCGGACCGTTGTCGTAGTCGATGGCCTTCATGCCCTCGACCGTAGCCGCGATGGCTCCGGCCGGCAGCCGGGCTGGGTGTGAGCGGGAGGGGTCCACTACGATGAGCACCGTCGTCCACGCGTGTTCCACGTGGAACCACGCGCCCGAGCGTGTCGTGGCGGACGACGAGGAAGTGTGGCAGAGCGGCCGAATGCACTCGCCTTGAAAGCGAGCGTGCCTCAACAGCACCGGGGGTTCAAATCCCTCCACTTCCGCCGTTGGTCACAGGACGTGCTGCTCAAGCAGGGTTTCGGGGTCAAGGCTGGCGTTCGTGGCTGATCTTGGCCACTCCCTTCTCGGGCCTCGCGCAACCAGGCTGGGCTTCGGCTGCCCGGTTGACTGGATGTAGACCGTCCTTGACAGGCGCTTCCTACGATCCCTGCTGTCCGAAATGGAGCCAATCGAGCTTCGGGCGCACCGCCTTCCGCGCTTGGATAGGGTTGCGGAGTGAATATGTCATCGGTCCCCCTGGGAGGAGACGCGTTCGGCGAGTTGCTCGAGCGACTCCGAGCGCAGCCGCAGGAATGTGAGTGGCTCGAGTTCAAAGTGGGTTTGTCCGACCCCCATGAGATTGGCCAGTACATTTCCGCGCTGGCCAATTCTGCTGCTCTCCACGGTGAAGCTCGTGCGTATCTTGTTTGGGGTGTTGAGGACCGCACACACAAACTGGTAGGCACGAAATTCGACCACACCATCCTGAAGAAGGGAAACCAGAGTTTCGAGCCCTGGGTGACTGGTTTATTGGAGCCTGACCCTGGACTCACGTACAAGGTAGGTCAAGTTCAGGGGATGCGATTTGTCATCCTTGAGATCGCCGCGGCTAGCCATTCTCCGGTGCAATTCAGCGGCACGTCGTACATCCGGATAGGTAGCCACAAGAAGAAGCTAAGTGACCACCCAGCGGAGGCGCGTCAGTTGTACCGCAATCTCGACCAGGTACCGTTCGAGTACAGAGTGGTGACTGGGGGCTTGGCAGAAGCCGAAGCGCTTAAGGCGATCGATTTCAGTGTCTACTTCGAACTCCAGAAACTTCCGGCTCCATCCGAGCTTTCTGTAGTGCTAGAAGCTCTGGTGGGTAGTAAGATCCTCGATCAAGAACCCACGGGGCGGTATGCCGTCACCAACCTCGGAGCTCTGCTTTTCTCGAATGCGCTGACTGATTACCCGACTCTTGAGCGTAAGGCGGCTCGGGTTGTGAAGTACCGCGGCAAGAATAAACTGACTGCCGAACGCGAACAACTGGGGGCACGGGGGTACGCGTGCGGTTTCGAAGGTCTGGTTTCGTATATTGATAGCCTATTGCCAGCGAACGAAGTAATTGGAAAAGCGTTGCGCACCGAAGTGAGCATGTTTCCTCCTACTGTGATACGTGAGCTCGTTGCCAATGCGTTGGTTCATCAGGACTTCTCTATCGGCGGTGCCGGCCCGATGATTGAACTTTACGATGATCGTCTGGAAATAACGAATCCTGGAACGCCCCTTATTGACCCCGCTCGTTTCGTCGATGCCGCGCCGAGGTCGAGAAATGAGAAGCTCGCATCGATGATGCGACGGTGCCATATTTGTGAGGAACGAGGCAGTGGCTGGGATCGGATCGCAGCCGAGATTGAGTTTCATCAGTTGCCAGCGCCTTTGATCCGGGTCGATGAGAACCACACGACAGTCGTTCTCTACGCCCATAAGGACCCACGGTCGATGGACCGCGAGGAACGGGTGCGCGCCGTCTACCTTCACGCCTGCCTGAGATACGTGAGCGGTGAACGAGCGGTCAACTCGTCAGTTCGTGAGCGCTTCGGCCTTGGGGACAGGGAGTCCTCAACTGCGTCTTCGTACATCCGTGATGCGCTAGATGCCGGGGTCATCGCTCCCCATGACCCCGACGCTGGCAGGCGGCACATGCAGTACGTGCCGTTTTGGGCGAAGCGGGCGTCATCCCTTTAGTGGGTAGCTGCCCGCCCGGGCCCTTCAGCGTGCTGACCAGCGCTGATCCTTTTCAGATGTAACTGCTGGCGCGCAACCGCGCGCGGTACCCGGTACGCGCCAGGCCAAGTTGGTTCCCGACGTCGGAGTCGTCCCCAACCCGGCCGAGGTGGTGATGACGGCCAACCGGGGGTAGCGCGCTCGCGGCATACTGCCGGCGCGACCTGCGGTCACCCGCCCAGACACCAGAACTCGATCCAGGGTCATAGGCCTCTGGCGGTGAAGTTCGCCGCGACACTGCTGGTGAACCGGTGCCCGTGTGCTCTAGCGGGCCCTGACCTGGTGACGGGAAGCAGGACCGGTCGCGAGCGACACCTGTCGCTCGCGCCGCTGCCGATCAAGCGTATCCACGACCGGTGGATCGGCGACTACGCGCGCGGCGGTCGATCTGCTCAACGAGCTCGACTGCTGAGTGCGGACACGCGTCGGGGTCACGCCGGTGATCGCGACGATGCGGACCGGGCGCATAACGACCTGTTTACAAACCGCGTGTGCTGCTGGGATGATCTGCGACAGCATCGTAGTGAGCGTGCGGGTCCGTCCACCGCTGTCGACCGGCGACCCGGTCCCCACCGCACCATCCGTCGAGCGCGACGAGACGCCGGGAGTGCGCCATGACCGGGACCAGGACCGCCATCCGTCAGACGCGTCGGGGTGCCGCGTGCGCCCTCGCCCTCCTGCTGTTGTTCTGCGCGGGTCTCGTCGCCGGGGTGGGATCCGCGGCGGCTCAGTCCGCCGCCCCGCCGCCCGTGCCGCTCCCGTTCGCCGACCCGTTCTACACTCCCGACGGGCCGATCGCCGATCTCGCGCCGGGGACGGTGATCGAGAGCAGATCGATGTCCTACGGTTCGCTCGAACGCGCCACCCCGCTCACCAGCACCCAGGTGCTCTACCGGACGACCGACCAGGCGGGCGGCCCGAGCGCCACCGTCGCGACGATCCTCAGACCGCTGGTCCCGGGGCCCGCCAGGCTGATCTCCTACCACATGGCCTACGACGCCCTGGGCTCCGAATGCGACCCCTCCTACACCCTGACCGGGAACGGAACGCCCAGCCAGGCGGGGATCGCGGAACAGGGGGTGATCGCCGGGTACCTCGCGGCCGGTTACACCGTCGTCGTCCCCGACTACGAGGGTCCCGACCTGGAGTGGACGATCGGGCGCCAGTCCGCCTACGCCGCCCTGGACGGGGTCCGCGCGACCATCGACCACCTCGGACTACCCGCCTCGACCCCGGTCGGACTGGCCGGATACTCCGGCGGGTCCGTCCCCACCCAGTGGGGCGCCGAGATGGCGCCGACCTACGCGCCCGAACTCAATATCGTCGGCGCGGCCGCCGGAGGGCTCCCGGTGAACGTGGCCCACAACCTCCCGTACGTGAGCGGGAGCACCTCGTGGGCCGGGGTCATCCCCGCGCTGGTCGTGTCCTATCAGCGCGCGTACGGACTGGATACGGCCAGTTTCCTGTCGGACTACGGCCGACAGCTCGTCGACACGGTCAGCTCGCAGTGCATCAACGCCTTCGCCGCCGACTACCCCGGACTCACCGATGCCCAGATGGTCCGTGCCCCGTACACGTCCCTTCTGGACATCCCGGCGGTGGTGAGCGCGATCGGGGACAACGTGATGGGCACGACGGGCACGCCCCGGGTTCCGATGCTGCTCGCCGTGGGCAACGTCGACGGGATCGGCGACTCGGTCATGGTGACCGCGGACGTCGCAGGCCTCGCGCACGAGTACTGCACCCGCGGGGTCGCCGTCACCTACGCGCAGTACGACCGCCTCGGCCACTCCGAGGCCTTCGTGCCCTTCCAGGCGCAGACAGCCCAGTTCCTCACAGACCGGTTCGCCGGCGTCGCCCCCACCTCCAACTGTCAGGGGGCCTGACCGCCGGGCCCGCCGCCCGCGGGATCGCGGTCAGGCGGTCGTCTCGTGCAGGTTCGCCGCCGACACGTGGCGGATGATCTCGAGCACCCGGGGGTAGGCGCGGGAGTCCCCGGAGACGAGGGAGACATGGTCCTCCTCGTTGAACAGGATCATCTTGGACTTCCCGCCGGCCCGGGCGACCGCATCCACGTAGCGCTGCGAGTTCTCGGGCGCCACGGTCACGTCGCGGGCCCCGTGCATCGCGACCACCGGGGTGGCGGGGTCGATGTTCTGGATGGGGTCCACCTTCGCGTACCGCCCCGGAACCTCCGCCGGGGTGCCACCCATCGCCGTGACGATCCTGTCGTCGCCGTGGGTGGCCGCGTAGGCCATGTCCAGGGGTCCGGCGATCGAGACCACCCGCGTCGGGCGGAACGCCGGCTTCGCGCCGACCTCGTCGTCGTCCAGCAGGTGTCGGGTGCCGCCCCACACGGCGAGCTGGGCTCCCGCGCTGTGTCCCACCACCAGTTCGTCGTCGGTGGTGATCTGCGGGAACCTCTTGTCCACCTCGACCACATGGTCCAGTGCGTTCGCGACGTCGTGGAAGGTGGTCGGCCATCCGCCGCCCGACCCCACACGTCGGTATTCGATGTTGTAGACGGCCATGCCGCGGCTGGCGAGCTTGCGGGCGAGCGGATCGAAGGAGTCGGCCCCGATCTGGTCCTGCCACGCCCCGCCGTGGATGAGGACCGCCAGGGGGATCGAGTCGACCCGCTGTTCCCCGGCCGGGAGGTAGAGGTCAGCCCAGTTCTGGTCCGGATCCGGGGCGTCGTGCGTGGGGTACTCGAACCGCTGGACGGTCACCTCGTCGAGCCTCGCCGGGGCACCAGGGTCGGTCACCACGACCGGCGCCGCGCCGGTGGAGACACATGCGGACCCCACCGCCAGGACCGTGGTCAGACCCATGCTGATCCGCGCGGCTCTCATCGGCGGTGACCAACGTCGTCGCTGTGGCATGGGCACCCAGTTTCTCAGGAAGAGTTCAGGTCGAGGGTGGACCGGCTTGTGCTGCACGCTTCGGCCGATCGCGTCGGTCCGGTGGGGGGCCCGGATCGAGTAGTGAAATCGATCTTAGAATGCGCGCCGCGAAAATACTAAGAGACCCCCGGTGTGAGAGGTGGTCGCTACCGGACGACCCGGACCCGTCCGGGTTCAGGTGCGCTCAGCGGGCCCTCGTCCTCCACGTACCGGAGCAGGGCGTCGATGTCCGTGAGGCCGGCCTCACGGCGATCCCCGCGCTCGGCGAGGGGCGAACCGTTGAACTCCGGTGAGGCGAGGAACTCGTTGACCACGACGGTGTACTCGCGGGCCGGATCGACCGGTTCGTCGTCGACGCGGAGTTCGGTGACCCTGGCACCGACCGGTCGACGGGCATCCACGGTGTAGCTCACGTTGGACGAGACCGCCGGGCCGTTGTCGCCGATGTCGTCGGCGAAGTGGTCGAACGCCGCCTGGAGCTCCTCGCCGGTCACGGTCACCAGGTAGAGGCGGTCGCCGTAGGGCTGCACGGTGTGCAGGGTCGCGTAGTCCAGGGGGCCCTGCGGCAGGTCCGTGCGCAGCGAGTCCGGGTTGGACAGCGCGAGCTGTGCGCCACGGCCCCGCGTGGCGTGGAGCTGGCAGTCGGCGATGACGTCCGCCAGGGGGGACTCCCCGTTGGCGTCCATCCGCCGGGTGATCGTCTCGGTGGCGGAGCCCAGGGGGGTGCGGGCCGCCGGTGCGGCGGCGGCACCGGCCTGGCGCACGAGCTCCTCGGTGCCGGGGTCGGGTTCGATGTCGAGGTTCACCGTCTGGTTGAACGCCGAGGTCTGCGGGCGGATCACGTCGCCGGTGGCGGGGTCGACGGCGAGGTCGACCACGGTGACCGACCGACCGTGGGACGCAGGCGCCACCACCACCCGCTCGTCGTTCTCCGCGTCCCGCACCCGGCAGGTCGCGGGACCGCCCGAGGCGCCGACGATCAGCGCGTCGACGGCGGGGTCCAGGCGCTTGACCAGGTCCAGCTCGGTGAGTTCGTCGGGGCAGGCGCCGGGGTCGAGGTTGCCGTGCACGGTGGTGGACTGCACCAGGCCCACGATCGCCTCCACGCCGAGGAACTGCAGCGCCTCCACGGTCTCGTTGACCGTCTTGACCGGGTCGGCGAGCCGGGTCGTCGTCTCCGGGGCGCTGTCGGAGGGGAGGGTGACGGCCACGACCCCCACGCGGACGTCGCCGATGCGGTGGATCGCGAACGGGAAGGTGGGAGCCGCGTCGGGGGAGGGGACGACGTTGGAGGCCAGGAACGGGAAGGCCGCGCCGCGGAACGGTGGCAGGGGCGGGTCCACCCGGCAGTCCTGCTCGGTGCGGCACCCCGGACGGACCAGGGAGCGGACGTGGTCGGCCCCCTTCTCGAGCTCGCGCCGCCCGACTCCGGCGCCGTCCACGCCGAGACGGTTGAAGAACTCGATCGTCGGCCGGTCGCCCAGCAGCGCCGCCTCCGGAGCGGTCCCACCGATCGAGTCACCGGTGGCCAGCAGCATCGCGTCACCGGCCTGGTCGCGCAGCTTGCCCACCGTGGCGGCCAGGTGGGCCCCACCGCCCGCCGGCCGAACGTTTCCCGAGCCGTCCCGGAGCTGGCCCTGGAACCCCACCGGCCGGGTCAACGCACCGGAGAACTCGCCGATGCCGAGGATGCGCACCGACTGCGTCTCCTCCGAGGGCGTCCAGGGTCGGCCGGACTCGCCGGTGCGGGCACCGGCGAGCGGGGTGGCGGCGAGGGTGAGGACCAGGGCGCCGATGGCCACGATCGCCAGCGTGACGATCGCGGTCCGGCGGAGCGAGGGGGAGCCCGGTCCGTGGTGGTCCGCCGGGGATGGTGAGCCGGACCATACGCGGGTGCCGACCAGCGAGGAGTTCATGTCGTCCCATGAACTCTGCTGTCTCATCCGGCTCCTTCGATGTCCTTCGGTGTCGATCCGTCGCTGACACGCGTGATCACCAGCGGGAGCACCGCTCTGCGCACGCGAACCTTGCCCACTGTGCCGGTGTGAGGTCACGGGAGCCCGCCGGAACAGTCACGTTCCGGTCACAAAAGCGCGTGCGGCGTCCAGGAGGCGGTCGTTCTCGACCGGGTCGCCGATCGTCACCCGCACCCCGTGGCCGGCGAAGCACCTGGTGACGACGAGGTGGCCGCGGCAGTGCGAGTCGAATTCGGCCGCGGCGTCACCGAGCGGCAGCCACACGAAGTTGGCCTGGCTCTCCGGCACGGCATGGCCGAGATCGATCAGCGCGTCCCGGACCCTCGTGCGTTCGGCCACCACCGCATCCGTGCGGGCGCGGAGCTCGTCGCCCGCGTCGAGGCAGGCGATCCCGGCGGCCTGGGCGAGCGAGCTCACCGAGAACGGGACGACCATCTTCCCCACCGATGTGATCAGGTCCGCCGGCCCGGTCAGGTAGCCCACGCGCAGCCCCGCCAGGCCGTACGCCTTGGAGAACGTACGCAGTGCCACGACGTTGGGCCTGGCCATGGACTCGGCCACCCCGTCGACCGGGTCCTCGGATCGGACGTACTCGTAGTACGCCTCGTCCAGCGCCACCGTGACCCGCTCCGGAACCCGGTCGAGGAACGCGGTGAGCTCGGCGTGGGAGACCGCCGGTCCGGTGGGGTTGTTGGGGGTGCAGACGAAGATCAGCCGGGTCCGGCCGGTCACGGCGTCGGCGATCGCGTCGAGGTCCAGGGTGCCGTCGGCCCGGTTCGGGACCGGGACCGGGACGGCGTGCGCGATCCGCGCGATGATGGGGTACGCCTCGAACGATCTCCAGCCGTAGAGGACCTCGTCCCCGGGTGCGCACACCGCCTGGACGAGCTGCTGGCACAGCGCCACCGAGCCGCAGCCCGCGGTGATGTTCCGCGACGGGATCCCGAGGAACTCCGACAACCGTGACACCAGCGCGCCGGCGGTGATGTCCGGGTAGCGGTTCACCCCGGCCGCGGCGTCCGCGATGGCCGCCGCCACGCTCGGCAGCGGTCCCGCGGTGGTCTCGTTCGAGGCCAGTTTGACCGCTCCCGGGACGGTGGCGCCGGGAACGTAGGAGGGGATGGCGTCGAGGTCGGTGCGCACGTCGGGGGACATGCGTACAGAGTAGGACCACCGGATGACGGCGGGCTGTCCGGCCGTTTTGCGCACCGCGCCGACCGGTGTGTACTGTTATCCCTCGTTGGCTCAGCAGAGCCTCCAGGAGGCGTGCCAGAGCGGCCGAATGGGACTCACTGCTAATGAGTTGTCCTCCTTAAAGGGGACCGGAGGTTCAAATCCTCTCGCCTCCGCCATGCCGGAGCACCGGGTGACCGGTTGAACTGGCACGACAGATGAATAATGCGCCCGTAGCTCAATGGATAGAGCACTTGACTACGGATCAAGAGGTTAGGGGTTCGAGTCCCTTCGGGCGCACAAGAGAAAACCCCCGCTGACCTGCACTAATGAGGCCGGCGGGGGTTTTTGTTGGTCGGTTATGGGTTCACCGATCCAGCACTTATCCCGTACTAACGTCGCGGGGGCCGAGCTGATCCAAGACCAGCGACATATCCGGCGCGACCGACGCCCGCTCGACGTAGTGCTTCTTCGTCACCGCAGTACCGGAGTGGCCGAGCACCGCCGCCGCAGACTCAACGTCGACCTCCCGGTCCACGAGCGTCGCCACCGTCCGCCGGAACGTGTGGGGAGTAATCCAGGCGTACTCGTCGCCCCGAATCTCACGCCACCTCCGCCGCCAGTTGTGCGGGTCGATTGGTCCGCCCACGGCGTTGACGAACACAAGGTTCTGATCGGAGCGCGGCGCGTTCACCTTCAGCGCCATGAGGGCGTCGACGGCAAACCGTGGCAGCGCCACCGTCCGGTAGCCGCTCGCAGTCTTAGGGGTCGGTTGACGAACCAAGCCGCCGCCTTCGGCCTTCGTGCCCTCCAGCCGGATGATGGTCCCTGACACTGTGACCGTGGGGGGAGTGGACGTGAGGTCGACGTCATCCCATGTGAGCGCCAGCAGTTCGCCGATGCGGCATCCGGTCGCCAGCATGATGTCCAGCGCGTGCCCCGTGTGTTGCCAGCGTGGCCGGCCACCCCGCGACGTGCGGTCCTCGCTCGCCTGCCATGCCGCGATCCGACGCCGTATCGCCTGGAGGTCATCGAGGGTGGCGGCGCGTGGTGCTGTCCGCTTGGAGCGAGTCAACCGCACCTGGCCTACAGGGTCGGGCCGATCCAGGTTCGCCCCCCGTTCATCGGCGAGAGCGAACGCCCCACGCACGATGACCTTGAACCTCTTAGCCAAACCGGGACGGGACGTCGACACATCCTTCAACCACGTCTGCACAATCTCAGCGGTGCAATCCTCCAGCCGCATGTCCGCGATGCCGCCCTTGTCGCCGGACATGGCGCGGGCGTCAGCACGGTATGTTTCTGCCGTCTGTACGGCGATCTCACCGGCTTCCAGCTTCCCGTCGATCCAAAGGTCGATCACCTTCGACAGTTTCGTCTGTGGGCCGATGCCGTCCTCGATGACGCCGGCGCGACGCTTGGCAGCGATACGAACAGCAGCGCGTGCCTTCTCGACGGACTCGCCGTCCGCCTGGACTTGCCGTAGTTGGTCGTCGCGGCAGCGCACATTGACGTATGCGCGGTAGGAACGCGGGCCAAGTTGCCTGACCCGGACTTCTCCGAGTTCTCCTACGCGGAGTCGACGCCTAGCCATCGGTGCCCGCCTTGTATCCGTGGACTGTCCAGCCGGCGGCCGCGGCCTCCGCTTCCGCCTTGTGGATCGCATCGTATGCAGCGGCCACGTCCTCCGGCGAGGGTTCGACCGCGTTCTTCCCGTGCCTGGGGTGCCGTTGCTTGGAGAACTTGGTCAGCACGTAGCGGGCATTAAGTAGACGCCGCAGCACTTGGAGTCTGGAGTATTGGCGGGCGGATTCTTCCGTGTTGGGTGGCAGCTCGCCAACTGTCCACCGGAACGCGGTACCTGCGGACTCGTGCACATCGGGGAAGAGTTCGACCTGGGTGTCTGGTGCGTCGTGCCAGAGGAGTGCGGCGGGGGACACCTCCAGGACGTTGGCGAGAACTACGAGTTCGGCGACGTCGACTGTTCCGCGACTGCCGGTTTCCATTCTGGCGATGGCACCCCGACCGATTGGGTGGCCGGCCTCGGCAGTGCGGTCTGCAACTGCTTGGGCGCTTAGTCCCAGTTCTGTTCTGCGCTTCTTCACTCCGGTTCCGATCCTCGCGATGAGTTGTTCGGCCCAGCCATTCGCTTTGTCTGCCACATGGCAAACGTACGTGGATTTTGGCTAGCCGCTAGCCAGGACAACGGTACTGTGCATAGGATGGACAAGCAAGGTCAATCTAGATTGGAAGGTGGACAGCATGAATCCCAACCGACTGCTCGCGCCCCCGGTGGTGGCGGAGCACCTAGACGTCAGCGTCCAGCGACTCGCGGAATGGCGGCACAAGGACATCGGCCCGAACTATGTGAAGGTCGGGCGTCTCATCCGGTACCGGGCCGAGGACGTTGCAACGTGGCTTGATGCTCAGACAGTCCAGACCGCAGGGGGTGCGGCATGAGCATCGTGGACAAGAGACTGGCAGCCCTGGCCGACGACATCACATTCTGGAAATCGCAGATCGTGGACGAGCCTCACCGGGCCGACCGCCTGCTGGATCGACTACAACTGCATCTTCGTGAGCGCGATCACTTGCTGTCGCTGACGGAGGATGAGCGTTCCAGGGCGCACGAGTTGTGGCAGTTGATGGACGGGTTTGAGTTCGCAGGGCCTGTGCCAGACCAGTCCACGATGGACAAGTTCGTGGCGATCCAGGACCAGTACAGCGCGATTGTCGACGGTGCGGCATGAGTGCCCGTGAGGACATCGACAGGGTGTGCCGTCGCGAGTCAAGTGCCGCGATGCTGGTCCACGACCAGGCGCACGCCTACGTGGCAGGGGACATCCTGGCCGAGGAACTGTTGACGGCCGCGTCGATCTATGCGGAGCGCCGACTGGAGCGGGAGCGCCTTCAGGACCAGTTGTGGGGCGGATCGTCGTGAGTTGGCACTCGACAGGGGGCATCGCTCTGGAGGTCCACCGCTTGCACGGCCTGCCTATCGGCGTAGCGCGGCGGCTTGTGGAGGCGGAGTTCCTGCGCCTCCAAGACGACGTGGCAGTTATTCGGTCGCACCTCACAGAGGCCGACCGGGAGCGGCTTCTCGACGCCATCGCCGAAGCCTTGGCAGAGCCGTGAATTTGCGTGCGACTCAGACCCCGCGCGTGTTGCGACCATAAGCCCATGACAACGACCGCGCCTCCTCCCGAGCCTCGCAAGTTCGGCACCCCGGTAGAAGCGGCGGCACGCGCCAAAGCTTCACGCAAATGGATATTTGACCGCCTCGCCGACGGCAGTCTCACCCGCTACAAACCGGCCCGCGACCGCCGCCTCACGCTGATCGACCTCGATGAACTCGACGCGCTGATCGGCGACATCCGACCAGCCGCCTAGCAAGACATCTATGAGGACGCCTACCGCGTCCGCCTGCCATGGACAAGAAAAACGGCCCCTCGCGCCGACACGCATCGAGGGACCGTTTAAACCAAACGAATACCTGGATCGTACCAGTCCGGGTTAGGTAGGAGAACCCGCTGTGACCCCCGAGCCGTACCTGATGCTCGAAGACCGCACCGACCCCAATAGCGCTGAATTCGCTGAATTCGCTGAAGGGGTGCCGACTCCGTTGGCGCGTGAGGTCGACACCCCAGACTTCCCCTTCTACGCCCTCCCGAAGCCGATAGGCGCGTTCGTTCACGCCCTCGCAGAGTCCACACAAACCGCGCCAGGACTAGCCGGTGGCGCAGCCCTTGCAGCCCTATCCGCTGCCGCTGGAGGCTTCTACCAGGTCCAGGTTCGCCCCGGATACAGCGAACCTGTACACCTGTTCATCGCCGTGATCGCAGGCTCAGGCGAGCGCAAGTCCTCGGTGATGAAGGCAGCTACCGCGCCCGTGCGTGAGGTAGAGCGAGACCTCTACCAGGAACTAGCGCCTGGACTTCTTGAACAGGCCACGCAGCGAGACATCGCCGAACGCTACGCCGAGAAGGCTAAGCGAGACGCTGGAAACGCATCCGACCCGGTGAAGCGTGACGAACTCATGTCGGCAGCCATCTCCGCAGCCGGCCAAGCCGAAGCCATGAAGATTCTGGCACCGCCCCGCATCATCGGCGACGACGTGACCGTCGAAGCACTCGACTCACTCATGGCCGAGCAAGGTGGACGGTTCGCCATCCTGTCGTCCGAAGGTGGACTGTTCACCGAACTGTCGGGCCGATACTCACCCAACACTGACATCACGAACGTCCTCATGGCGCACGCTGGCGACCCGATCCGCGTTGACCGCAAGGGCCGGCAATCCGAGTTCGTTGAAGACCCGGCGCTGACGGTGGGAATTATGATCCAGCCGCCCATCCTCGCCGAGGCGTTGAACAACCGTGCCTTCGTGGGTTCCGGCCTCATGGCTCGCTTCATGTACTCGTGGCCCCCGTCAATGGTTGGCCGCCGCAGCGTCGATCCCGAGCCAGTATCGGAGCACATCGCTCAGGGGTACCGGAACACCCTCTATTCGCTCGCCTATGACGCCCGCAAGTCCGGGGTGACCACAACCCTCACCCTGTCCCCAGAAGCCGATAAGGCGCGGCTGGTGTACGCCGAAGAGGTCGAACGAGAGCTAGGGCCGGGTGGGTCGCTGGCTCACATGCAGGCGTGGGCCTCCAAGGTGGTCGGCGCAGCGGTTCGCATGGCCGGCCTGCTTCATGCAGCCACCGACAGTAACTCCACCACCATCTCCGGTAACGCGATGGACGCCGGGATCATCCTCGCCAAGTACTTCACCGCACACGCCACCCGAGTCTTCGACGGACTCTCCGATGGCGCGGCAACCCACGCACTCGCACGCCGCGTAGTCAGTCTCATCCGCCGCAAGGAACTCGACTGGTTCTCCTTGCGAGACCTGATCGGCGCGGCACCCACGTGGCTACCGACCAGAGAAGTCGCTCAGCCTGTCGTGGAACTACTTGTCGACCTCGGATACCTCTTCGAGATTGAGCCGGAACGCAAGCCCGGACCAGGCAGGCCACCGGCAAAGAAGTACCGCGTTCACCACAGCGTGTTCGACGCCGACCCCCCTCAGCAAATTAAGCGAATTAAGCAAAACCCGAATTCTGCTGATTCTGCTGAATTAGCTGAACCGCCTACGACCCCCTATGACGACGTGCCTCGGTGCCCAACCCACCGCACGATCATCGGCACAACAGGCCGATGCGTGGAGTGCATCACCGAGAACGCAGCCATCAAGATCAGCAACCAGGAGCGCGCCGCATGAGCACCAACTCGTCCGCATGGACAACCACCGCAGTCACCCCGATCACCGACTACGTCAACACCTTCCAGACAAGCGCGAACCGGTACTACTCCGAGCCGTGCCCCGCAGTCCTGATCCAGACCAACGACCAGGGCAGCACCCGCGTCGTCGCCGCCGTCATGTTGCCGCATGGGGAACTTCGACCAGCCGAGGACGTGAAGGGGTACCAGGGCACCGACCCGATCCAGGCGGGAGCCGCAGCATGACCACCCCGTACGAAGAGAAGTTCATCGCCGACACGTTGCCGTTCGCTTGCCCAACCTGCAAGGCCCAGGCCTGGACCGTTCCCGTTCTGGTGGACACGCGGAGATGAGCGGAGAGTTCCCCCGAGATAGAGGGAGCAG
>NZ_BAAAQG010000011.1:0-63803 GCF_039531545.1 Dietzia cercidiphylli | reverse complement strand
CTATCCGATGCTCATACTCGCGCTACCCGATCATCAGAACTCTGCTTTCCGAAGCACGTCCCTAACAGTCCAGGACCGAGTGCACGAAGGCGTGGCCCATCTTCGGATTGCGGTGGCAGTTGCGGGCCTTGCCCGGGGTGGCGGCGCGGTTGCGGTCGCCTTGGCGTCGGCCGACGAACCGCCAGCCACCACCGTCGGGGATCTGCCCGAACTTCTTGACGTCCACGTGCACCAGATCCCCGGGCCGCGGGTGTTCGTAGCGGCGCACGGGTTCACCGGTCGCCCGGTCGCAGTACGATAGTCGGTTCAGCCGGCACCGGACCAGGATCTGGTGCGCGGTCGAGGGCGCGAGGCCACACAGTGCGGCCAGTTGGACCGGCCCCAGGCGTTTGCGTAAGCGCAGCGAGACCAGCCTTTTGGTCACCGCGGGACAGGTTTTGGCGGGGCTCGAGTGCGGCCGGCTGGAGCGATCGGTCATGGGCTCACCGGCGCGGTACCGGTCGGCCCAGCGTTTGACCGTGGGCCAGGAGCACTGGAACCGGGCAGCGACTTCGGTGATCGGCACGCCGTGATCCACAACGAGTTGCGCGACACGGAGACGGTGACGCGGGGTCAATGCCGCGTTAGCGTGGGACATGAAGGCTTCCTGTTCGGTGAAGTGTTTCCTAGACAGCTCCACTCCACCGCAGGAAGCCTTCCTACGTCACCGGATCACACTCTCTCGACCAACGTCTCCGGTCAGTACAGTTAGGCCTGCGGATTCTAGCTAGCTAGCCCGCGTTCTTGAATGCTTCGAATCTTGCGGATAGTCGTTCACGGTCGGGCTGCTCTTGACCCCGCCGCGGGATCCAGAGTTCGCGTTGATCCATCTTCTGAAGTCCGTAGTTCAACATCGGCCCGTCCACCTCAGCGAGAACGTCATCGTTAATATGGACGATGTAATCGGGCGAGATACCGAGAATATTCTCGTCGTACGCTGCATGGTGGATCTTGCATAGAGTCAGGCCGTTTGTGACGACTGGCGAGCCTTCGTCGGCGGAGTCTGCAATTATGTGAGCCGCGTCCAAGAGCGGCACCTTCCTCAGGACGCAAACGGCGCAACGCTCGTCGTATGCCCTAAGCACGCGTGCGCGAAATTCGGGCTGATGAAGACGTTGTCGTGAGATCCTCTCGGCGTAAAGGCGCTGGGCTTCGGACTGATCTGCGGGGTCGGGAAGGAAGCGCAAACTTTCGTCGAGAGCGAGCAGGAACCGTCGATGTTCTGGTTCTTCTTTCACGACATAGACCGGCATGATGGGTACGAAGTGGCCTCCTGCCACTTTGCGGAGCATCACAATTGGCAATTGGAGCCTCATGGCCTCCCGCAACTTGCTGTTGGAACCGCCCTGCGGGTTTTGCCCGGCCGGGCGTTTCTCATAGGAGTAACGGTACAGCGAACCACCGTGGTCACCGTCGTCGTATTCGCCGTCTGGATTACTGACGATTGTTAAGGTCGCGGCATAGGCGCTCGGGTTCCAGATCCCCTTCGATGTGTCGATGATTCGCTCGGGTCCCCAGCCAAAGTCCAGCCGGCTGAGCCACTCCCGCGTGAGAGTGGGGCTAACGGCGTACTCGGAGGCCAGCGCATGCATCAGGGCGTTGCGCTTACTTATCTCATCCGACAGGTCTAACACATGTACAGGATGCCACTAGGTAGCAGCAGCCGACCGAAATTTGGTCATCCTGAGCCATGGGGCACGCCGGTTTTGATGAGCTTAGCTACTGCAGGCAGGTCGGGAGCGGCCCAATCGAGAGTTGGCAGAGCGTCGGCGGGGAGCCAGCGCAAGTCGTCATGAACTGAGCTGCGGGTGGGCTCTTCTTCGGATGAGACGAGGTAGCAAGCCAAATCGATTACAAGATCGCCGACCGGAGTGGCTGTCCTATCGACGAGATCGCCCACGGATATGGAGATTCCAAGCTCTTCCCGTATCTCGCGAGCTAAGGCGTGCTCGGGGGTCTCGTCGTCGTCGATCTTCCCGCCGGGAAACTCCCACTTGCCGGCCGCGGACTTGCCTGGCGCGCGCTTACAAGCGAGTACCTCGCCGTCCCGATAGAACACTGCCGCCACTACTTCGATCCGTGGCAATTGAGCTCCCTTGTCAGCGCGATTCACATTCGGGAGTAGACATTATCTGCAGCGGAGATACTTACTCAGCCATATCGCCCCAGTCGGTGAATCCCGACGGGTCGTGCCGGCCTAGGTTGGCGTGCTCGAACAGGCCCCGGCCCACGTCGTCGTTGCAGGTCGCGCGGGCCACGTGGTCGATGGTGTTGAACGGCAGCATGGAGACGACGTCCGGTGCGGTCATGTCGTAGGTGACCGATTCGCTCCAGTCGCGGCCCATCCAGCGCCCGTGCGACCACGCCGGGTCGCCCACGTAGCCGGAGCCCATGCTCAGCGGGACCCCGAGGAGTGTCTCGACCTCAAGCAGCAGCGGCTCGCCGCGCGGGGTCGTCAGGTGCAGCCGGGCGCACTCCGGGTGGCGGGTGCCGCTGCGGTAGTCGACCTCCAACCGCGGCCAGCCCAACTGCTCGATCCGCCCGTCTGCGAGCGCGATCAATCGGCGATGAGCCGGGCGAGCATGGCGTGGTGGAGGACGTACTCGTCCGGGCTCGCGGGTGCCTCCTGCTCACCGAAGTGGATACGACGACGAGTGATCCGCGACAGGATGATGGCCTGCCGCAGCCCCGCGTAGACGTAGTAGAACGGCAGGTCCCGGACCGTGGAGCCGGTGAGCTGCTCGTACTGCTCGACGACCTCGCCGTGGTCGAAGAGGTCCGGGATGCCGGGGAAGTCGAAGGCGACCGCGAGCTCCTGGAACAGGTCGTGGAAGTACAGAAACCACCCGAGGTCGACCTCGGCCGGAGCGATGGCCGCCATCTCCCAGTCCAGCACGGCCGTGGGGGTGGTGCCCTCGTAGAGGATGTTGCCGATGCGGGCGTCGCCCCAGCTCAGTACATCGGGCCCGGTCTCGGCGGGCCAGTGGGCCTCGATCCAGTCGAAGGCGCGCTCGATCACCGGGATTGTCAGCCCGTCCTCGCGGATCGTCCACTCGTAGTAGGCGCGCTGCTCGTCCACGTGGGCCCGCAGCGCGCTCACGCCGGGCGCGGGCGCGAGCGACGACACCAACTCGGCGGGTTGCGGGATCTGATGAATGGCCGCCAGCACCGCGACGGACTCGCGCTGGAACTCACGCCGCCGCTCGGGGTCCATCTCCAGCAACCAGCCGTCGAAGACGTACGGGGGATTGTCGACCGGCGCGCGGCCGGTGGCGCGATCCATCACCAGGAAGGGCGTGCCGAGGATGGCCGGATCCTGCTCGAGCCAGCGGACACGGGGGACCGGCAGGTCGGTGTTCTCTCCTACCACCCGCATCACGTCGAACTGCTTGGCCAGGTCGTAGACGGGGAATACCGGAAACGCATCGTCCTGCGGACACATCCGGGCCACCAGCTGCGCCGACTGCGGCTCGGCCGTGCCCCCTGGCGAGGCCGGGCCGGCCGGGGTCCAGGTGGCGTCGAAGAGGACCGAGATGTTGGACATCCCCGAACTCTCCGGCCTGCTCACCGCCGAGACCTCGACACCTGCGGAGGCGTCGACCTCGTCGCGGGCCGCGAGCCAGGCGGTGAGGCGGTCGCGGAACTCGTCAAGGTCGGCCTCGCCCGAGGTCACCCGTTGGTGCAGTGGTTCGTCGGAGCGTGCGGTGGTCATGCGATCGTCGTCATGTGGTCGGACCCTTCGTACGGACCTGTTGCGCGGGCGGGACCCGCGATGAGCACAGTGTGACCCAGCGCACAATCCGAGGGATCTGAAATGCGCATCCCCGCAGTCGCCCACGCGGTCTGGGGCGGCGGACTTCGTCGTCGTCGTACTTTGTCGTCGTACTTCGACGCAGTGCTTCGCGGTAGTTCCCCGGACCGACAGGGGGTGGGGAGATCGGTGATCCGTCACCGACATGGGCGGATCGGTAGCCTCTGGGCGTGGGCCACCACGGCCCTTAATGCAACGGTGAACGTAGAAAAAGGTGTGTTGTGTCGGTCCCCTTGAGCATCCTCGACCTGGTCTCCATCTCGGAGGGCTCCACCGCGCGTGAGGGCATCGCCGCCTCGATGGAGTCCGCGCGCCTCGCCGACCGGCTCGGGTACCACCGGCTCTGGTTTGCCGAGCACCACAACACCCCCAACCTCGCGTCCAGCGCCACGGCACTGTTGATCTCGCAGGCGGCCTCGGTGACGGAGAAGATCCGCGTGGGCTCCGGCGGCGTGATGCTGCCCAACCACGCCCCGCTCATGGTGGCCGAGCAGTACGGCACGCTCGCCAACCTCCACGGTGACCGCATCGACCTGGGCCTGGGCCGCGCCCCCGGAACCGACGGGATGACCGCCCAGGCACTGAGCCGGTCGTCGGCCGAGCCGCAGGCCTTCGCTCAGCACATCTACGACCTGCAGGCGTGGTTCGGCGAGACCGGCACGGCGCACAGCACCCCGATCCTGTCGTCGGTCTCACAGGGCATGGAGGTGCCGATCTGGGTGCTCGGGTCCACCGTGAACGGCGCCTCGATCGCCGGGCAGTTGGGGCTGCCGTTCTCGCTGGCCTCGCATTTCGCGCCCGACCAGATCGACGACGCCATCCGCGTCTACCGCGACTCGTTCAGCACCGAGGCGCCCACCGCGCGGATTGACAAGCCCCAGGTGATGGCCGGCATCAACGTCGTCGTGGCCGACACGGACGAGGAGGCGCAGCGGCAGTTCACCACCCTGCAGCAGATGTTCCTCGACCTGCGGGCCGGGCGCAGCCGCAAGATCCAGCCGCCCGTCGACCCGTCGGAGTTCGCCGGCAGCACGCCCGCGATGCTCGAGATCAGCGCAGTCGGCTCGCCTGCGACGGTCAAGGCGCAGCTCGAGGAGTTCGTCGAGCGCACCGACGCCGACGAGCTCATCACCGTCACCTACGCCTACGACCCGGCCGTGCGGAACCGGTCGATCGAGCTGCTCGCCGACCTCTGGTTCTAGTAGCGCGCCGAACCCGTGGAATTCCTCACCGTCCTCTTCCTCATCGGTATCACCGCCGAGGCGATGACCGGCGCGCTGGCCGCCGGTCGCGAGCGCATGGACCTGTTCGGGGTGGTGATCGTCGCGTGCGTCACCGCCATCGGCGGTGGCTCGATCCGGGACGTCCTGCTGGGCCACTATCCGCTCATCTGGGTGGAGAATCCGTCCTACCTCGCGTTGGTCGCGCTGGCCGCGGTCGTGACCGTGTTCGTCGCCCCGCTCATGCGGCACTTCAGGGTGCTCTTCCTCGGGCTCGACGCACTCGGGCTGACCGTCTTCGCGATCTTCGGTGCCCGGATCGCCCTCGAGATGGGCCACGGCGTCGTCATCGCCGTCGCCGCCGCGGTCATCACGGGCGTGTTCGGGGGAGTCATGCGTGACCTACTGTGCGACCGGGTGCCGCTCGTGTTCCGGCACGAGTTGTACGCCAGTGTCGCCATCCTGGCCGCGCTCGTCTACGTGGGCCTCGCGGCTGCGGGCGTCCCGGAGAACTGGGGCGCGGCGATCACCCTCGTCGTGGGGTTCGGCCTGCGAGTGGCCGCGATCCGCTTCAAGCTCTCACTACCGGTGTTCGACTACCAGGAGATCGAGCACCGTCGACGCGGACGTCGTCGGCACCGCTGGAGCCGGGTCTCGTCTGTGGACCTGGACTGACACATCGGGCGGGTGGTCGTGCCGCGGACGGGCTCACCGATTCGCTCATAGAAGAGTTCGGCGGTCTCCGGCCCGGGGATCGCGCGCGGGACGAGGCGGGTTACGTTCGTCTGACGCCGGTTGAGTGCAATTGTGGTGCCGACAATGTCACTCAAGGGGGCCTACAGTGACATTGTGAACCTGGAAATGTTCGTCAACGACGCGACGGGCGCGCTCGTGGATATCGCGGGCACCGACCCGCGCGTCGGCGACTGGCGCCATAAAGCGTTCGTTCCCGCGCGGCTTCCCGAGGGGATGCCAGAACTCACGATGCCCACCGTTCTGGCAGTGGGGAACGCTCGAGCGGCGTTGGCCTCCTTGGACAGCACCGCGCGACGCCTACCGGATCCGACCCTCCTCCGCGTCCCTACCCTTCGCCGTGAGGCGCACTCGACCTCCGCCTTGGAGGGCACGTACGCGCCCCTGGCGGAAGTGTTGGGGGCGGACGTGGAGGAACCCGGGTCCCCGGACCTCCTGGAGATTCTCAACTTCGAAGTGATGGCGAGCCTGGGTTTCGCATGGGCTGCGGACGGTCGCCCGCTGTCGACGACAATGTTGTACGACCTGCAAGGCGTGCTGATGAGGGGTGGGCCTCTCGAGGAGGTCTCAGGTCGGCTACGCGATACCCAGGTTGTCGTCGGCTTGAGGTCGGACGTGGACCCAGGCGGTCCGGCAATCATGCGAGCCCGCTTCGTTCCGGCACCTCCCGGCCCGCTCCTCGAGGCGGGACTGTCCGACCTCATCGACTGGATGCGAAATGACCACAGTGCGACGCTCGACCCCGTCGTCGCCGCGGCTATGTCGCACTACCAGTTCGAGACATTGCACCCGTTCCGCGACGGGAACGGTCGCCTCGGGAGATTTCTTATCGTCCTACACCTCCTCTCGATGGACGTCCTGGGCGAGCCGACTCTCACCGTGTCTCCGTGGTTCGAGGCTCGACGTGCCGAGTACTACGACGCCCTTCTCGGCGTGAGTACGCGGGGAGACTGGGACACCTACGTGGCGTTTTTCGCACGGGGACTCGAAGCTGCCGCGCGCACCACGCACACGCAGATGATCGAACTCGTCGGTGTGCAAGCCGAACTCAAGGAAATCGTCCGCGGGTCCCACTTGCGGTCTGCAACGCCGATCTCGGTAATCGACCTCGCCGTTGCTCATCCGACTTTCACGGTCCGCCACGTGGAACAGGCGCTGGGCGTCTCCTACGGGCGAGCCAACAAGGTTGTCGGGCAGCTGGTGGAGCTCGGTGTTCTCGCCTTTATCGACGCTGAGGCATACAAGCGCCGGGTATACGCCCCCCGCGTACACGACGTGATTCTCGGAAGGGGATAAAGAAGGGGCTCGACGCGCTCGGTGGGCCTTCCTCAACCGCGGAGGGCTCTCGCTCCAGCTTTCCGGCGGCGCAATGCGAACCGCTCGATCGAGCTGCTCGCAGACCTCTTGTTCTAGGCGCGCCCCCGGCCGCGCGCAGGCCCCGCCGTCCGGAGGCGCCCGGGCCCCGCCGCTGGTAGAACGGGGCATGGCCATCGACGCACTGGAACCCCACCCGCTCGTCCGACTAATCGGCACACCGACGGCCGACTTCACCGCCGCCGACCTCGTGCGGGCCGCCGAACAGCTGGAGCTGAGCCAGGTCAACCTGCGCTACGTCGGCGGCGACGGGCGGCTCAAGACGCTCGCCTTCCCCATCAATTCGCGCGAGCACCTCCACGAGGTGCTCACCCGCGGCGAGCGGGTGGACGGCTCGAGCGTCTTTCCCGGAACCGATACCGAGGCCAGCGACGTCTACATCGTCCCGCGCCACCGCACCGCCTTCCTCAACCCCTTCGGGGAACGCACCTCACTCGACGTGCTCTGCTCGTTCTATGCACCCGACGGCACGCCGCTGCCCTACGCGCGCGAGCAGGTCGTGCGCCGCGCCGCCGAGGTGTTGACGCGGGAGACCGGCATGACGCTCGAGGCCTTCGGTGAGCTGGAGTACTACCTCGCCGCCGAGCCCGAGCCGATCTACCCCGTCGAGTCCGAACGCGGCTACCAGGAGTCGGCGCCCTTCTCCAAGCACGAGCGGGTCCGCGAGCAGGTGCTGGGGCACCTCCGCGAGATGGGGGTCGCGATGAAATACGTCCACGGCGAGGTCGGCAACATCCTGGAGGACGACCGACAGCTGGTCCAGCACGAGATCGAACTCCAGCCCGTCCCCCTGGAGCAGGCCGCCGACGCCATCGTCCTGACCAAGTGGGTGGTGCGTCAGGTCGCCTACGCTCACGGCCTCGAGGCGACCTTCGCCCCGCTGGTGAGCGGCGACGGCGCGGGCAACGGACTGCACATCCACAGCCGCTTGGTGCGCGACGGCACCAACGTCATCGGCGACGACGCCGGCATCACCGACACCGCGCGCAGACTGATCGCCGGCTACCTCTCGGCCGCCCGGGCACTGTCCGCGTTCGGCAACACGGTCCCCACTTCGTACCTGCGGTTCGCCGAGGGCGACGAGTCGCCCGAGGACATCTGCTGGGGTATGCAGGACCGCACCGGCCTGGTCCGGGTCCCGCTGGCCTGGGGCGGCAACGTCCTGGGCGACATGGTCGCTCACGCCAACCCCGGCAGCACCGAGCCCGTCCCCGAGCCCGCCACGCACCCCCAGACCATCGAGTTCCGGCTCGGCGACGGCTCAGCCGACGTGCACCTGCTCCTGGCGGGCATGGCCGTCGCGGCCAGGCGCGGGCTCGACGACCCCGGCAGCCTGCAGCAGGCCGAGCGCCTCAACGCCGCCGACGGCGAGGACTTCGAGACCCTGCCCACCTCGTGCGCGGAAGCGGCCGACGTGCTGGAGGCCGAGCGGGAGATGTTCGAGGCCGACGGTGTGTTCCCCGCCGCGCTCCTCGACTCGGTGCTCGCGGGGCTACGCGGTGATGACGACGACGACGATGACGACGACAACGACGACGACGAGGTGGGCGACTCCGGAAGCGGAGAGGCCGACCGGGATGAGCTCATCCGCCGTCACTGGCACGTCGGCTGACCCCGCCCGGTCGGCGAGGTGGCACTACCGGCCGTGCAGCTCCCGGGGCTCAGCTCAGCGGCTGATCTCCGCCCACAGTGCCCGGACCCGGCCGTCGATCTCCTCGACGATCCGGCGGACGGTGTCCTCGGACTCGCCCCGGGGGTCGACCAGGTCCCAGTCCAGGTAGTTCTTGCCCGGGTAGACGGGGCACGCGTCGCCACAGCCCATGGTGATCACATAGTCGGCCGCGCGGACCACGTCATCGGTCAGTGGCTTGGGGAACGCCCCGGCCATGTCGATTCCCCGGGATTCCAGCTCGGCGAGGACCCGCGGATCCACCTCCGAGCCGGGGAGTGAGCCGGCAGACCGGACCTCCACGTCGGCGCCGGCATGATGCCGCAACAGGGCCGCGGCGATCTGGGAACGGCCGGCGTTCTGGACGCAGACGAACAGCACCTGGGGGACCGCGGACTCGAGCTTGCCCTGGGCGAGTGCCAGAGCCCGGAGCCGATCGGCCGCGAAGTGCTGGGCCAGTGCCGCGAGATGCGTCCTGACCTTCGCCGTGCGGCCCAGCGTCGCGTAGGACTCGAACACGTACCGCTCGACGGTCTCCGGCGAGAAGATCCCCTCGTATGTCATGGCGAGTCTCTCGGCGGCGCGGTGCAGGACGTGGACGTCCAGCTCGGGGGTGTCGGTGATCATGATGGGCCCTTTCAGCTTGAGATGGAGCCGGAGGTCACGCCGATGGAGATCAGGTCAGGGCAGCCGCTACGACTCGGTCTCGAGCAGTTCGGAGATCAGCGCGGTGACCCGCCGCTTGATCTCGTCGCGGATGGGGCGGACGGCCTCGATTCCCTGGCCTGCCGGGTCCGCCAAGTCCCAGTCCTCGTACCGCTTGCCGGGGAAGACCGGGCACGCGTCACCGCAGCCCATGGTGATGACCACGTCGGACGCGCGGACGGCGTCGGTGGTGAGGATCTTCGGCGTGGCCGAGGTGATGTCGACGCCGTCCTCGGCCATCACCTCGACGGCGACCGGGTTGATCTGATCCTTGGGTGCCGACCCGGCCGACAGGACGTCGATTCGTCCTCCGGCCAGGTGAGACAGGTAGCCGGCGGCCATCTGGGAGCGCCCTGCGTTGTGGACGCAGACGAACAGCACGCGGGGCCTGGAATCGGTCAGCTCTGCGAGCAGGGTGCGGACGCGGCGATCGATGTCGTCGCGGACCAGACGCATCCGCTCCATGCCCTCGATGCCCCGGTGCGACGGCTCGTCGGTGCGCCAGATTTCGAGCGCGCTGACCTCGTCGTCGTCGATCTCCCCGGCGGCCTCGTCGCCCAGGACGATCACCCGGTCCACCTGTCGCAGCAGGTCGGGGTCGATGGCCGTGGGGGTCTCGCCGGACATGTCGGCGCCGACCTCGGCGACCGCCTCCGCGGCGAGCGCGTTGACCGCCGAGCCGGGCGTCGTGCCCGCCGAATGGACGGCGACGGCGTCGCCAGCGTGCAGGCGCATGAGCGCCGCCGCCATCTGGGATTTGCCGCCGTTCTTCACGCACACGAACAGAACGCTGGGGACGTGGTGCGCCTGCTGCTCCGCGGTCATGAGCGGGTCCCGGTCACCGAACGATCGGGCAGGGTCGGGTCGCCCGGGAAGAGTTTCGGTCCGGCCCACAGGGCGACGTGGACGAGCCCGATGAGGACCGGGACCTCGATGAGCGGCCCGACCACGCCCGCGAGGGCCTGGCCGGAGGCGATGCCGAAGGTGCCGATCGACACCGCGATCGCCAGTTCGAAGTTGTTGCCCGACGCGGTGAAGGCCACGCTGGTCGATTTGGCGTAGTTCAGTCCCACCGCCCGCGAGGCGAACAGGCTGACGAGGAACATGAGGACGAAGTACAGCAGGAGGGGCACGGCCATCCGCGCCACGTCGAGCGGCTGGGAGGTGATGGCATCGCCCTGCATGGCGAACAGCAACACGATCGTGAACAGCAGCCCGTAGAGGGCCCACGGGCCGATCCGGGGGAGGAACGTCTCCTCGTACCACTCCCGGCCCCTGGCCCGCTCGCCGAACACTCGGGTGAGGAAGCCGGCCAGCAGCGGGATGCCGAGGAACACCAACACCGAGAGCACGATCGCCCACACCGAGAACTCGGCCGTCGTGGTCTCCAGCCCCAGCCAGGAGGGCAGAAGCTGCAGGTAGAACCAGCCCAGGGCGCCGAACGCGACGACCTGGAACACCGAGTTGATCGCCACCAGCACCGCCGCGGCCTCGCGGTCCCCGCAGGCCAGGTCGTTCCAGATGAACACCATGGCGATGCAGCGGGCCAGGCCCACGATGATCAGCCCGGTACGGAACTCCGGCAGGTCGGGTAGGAAGACCCACGCGAGGGTGAACATGAACGCCGGGCCGAGCACCCAGTTGAGCACCAGTGACAGGGTGAGGAGTCTGCGGTCGCCGGTCACCCGGTGCGTCTCGTCGTAGCGGACCTTGGCCAGGACCGGGTACATCATCACCAGCAGCCCGATGGCGATCGGGACGGAGATCCCACCGACCTTCACCGAGTCCAGGGCCCGGTCGAGGCCGGGGATGAACCGTCCGAGCAGCAAGCCGACGGCCATCGCTGCGAGAATCCAGAGCGCCAGCCAGCGGTCGAGGAAGGACATGTTCTTGGCGACCGGTGCCGCACCGGGTCCGGTCGTGGTGATGCTCATCCGGGCGGAACTCCTCGGATCGATGAATGTCTATGGGTGGGAGGCTAGGCCGTCATATCGGCGAGTGTCAATGTATTGTCGGGGCAGATAAATGGTCAGGGCAAGTGGGGTGACGATGACATCAGCGGAGATCGGTCTGGCGGCCCCAGCGCAGGATGGCTGCTGCTCCATGTCGACCGGACCCGTCGACGTGGCCACGGCGGAGCGGATGGCGGTCCGGCTCAAGGCGCTGGCCGACCCGACGCGGCTGCGGCTGCTGTCCCATATCGCGGCGCAGGGGTGCGACTCGGTGTGCGCGTGCGACCTGCTGGAGGTGGTCGACATCAGCCAGCCGACGATAAGCCACCACCTGAAGAAGCTCGTGGACGCGGGGCTGCTGGTCCGTGAGCAGCGCGGAAAGTGGGCGCACTACACAGTGGTGCGGGAGATGTTCGACGAGCTACGCGGCTTCCTCGATCTGGCCTGACAGGCCAGGGTGGGCCCGTCGGCACCGGGGGAGTCGGCTGATGGAATCGTCGCTCTACCGTGTGGGACGCCCGTAGGGCGTAGTGGCTCCGGATCTGTGGTGCTCGCGCATGGCACGGAAGTGCTCTGCGGCGTCGCGGGCAGGGCGGACGCCCTGGGTGGCGACGAGGTGTCCGTCGGCGAAGTCTGCAGCAGGATGCACGGCGTGTCGAAGCTGGTCAGCGAGGTAGTCGGGCCGACCGTACAGGGACATGTGGCGAGCGGCATGGGCTGCTGCGGCATCGACGTCGGCCCAATCGACAGCCCAGCCGGCGTGACGAAACATCTGATCGAAGAACACGCGTTGGCTGCGGCTGTTGCCGTCGCGGAACGGGTGGACGAGGGTCAGTTCGGACCAGTGCGCGGCGATGGTGTCGGTGGCGACACCAGGGTCGGTGGTGCTGGGTGGCCGTGAGGCGATCAGGCCGAAGACCCGGTCGAGCTCGTCCGGGAGAAACTGTGGCCGGGCGTGAGGAATACCGAACGCGGCGGTGTCGCTGTTGCGAAGCTCGCCAGCCCAGTCGTAGACGTCTTGGAGAATGTAGCGGTGGATCGCGCGTAAATGGGCGAAGTCGAACCTGCCAGCCACGGGATGCTGTTCGAGTTCGAGTACCCGGCTGGCGGCAAGAAGGCGTTCGTATTGTTGTAGTTCTTCCGGATCAGTGATGCCAAGAAGGTTGCGAAGAACCCCCGAGGGGTCCGCATACGGATCGCGGGGGTTCACTCGTGTCAGGACCGGCGGAGGGTGGCCAGCAATTCGGCACGGGCCTGATCTCCGGTCAGTTCGCCGTCCGCCTGGCGGCGGAGAATTGCCAGTTCGGCCGTGGACAGGTCCATTCCGGCCATGCGGTGCCCGGCAACAACGCCAGCGAGTGCCTGATCAGTGGTGGGGCGAATGCGGGTGGACAGGGTGTCCTCCTTGCCTCGTCGTCCGCCTTATTCTACCTGCTCAGGAAAGATTGGCTAGTGCTCGAGCATCTGGGTGAGACACTGCGATATGAGGACGGCGAAAGGCGTTGGCCTGCACGGCTCCGCGCTGAATCGTCCGGGCTCGCGGAGGTCCGAGGCACTTCTGCGGGTCAGTAGCGTGGACTATGCTGGGGTTTATGGACGGTGATGGGGCGACCAAGGCCGAGCGCACCCAACGGCGCGTGCGGGCGATTCGCTCAATTCGCCGGAGTAGCGAGCTTGAAGGGGCTTCCAGTACGGGTGCCACCCGAGCGGACCAACTCGCCTACGCGCGCGGCACGATCAGCGCCGCTGAGCTAGGGGACCGCGTCCGGCGTCGTTACAACGTCGGCTAATCGGGTGGGCCATCCGTGGGGGGCTGGCAGCCACGAAGAGAACTGGCCTGGTTACTTCATCCCGGGCACGACAGTGCTCCGAAATAAGCTTGGTATCGCCTCAGTCGAGGTCCTGCGCGATGCCGAGAACGACCTGGTCGAGGCGCGGCTCATCGAACTTCGTGAGTTCCCTCGACTATTGGGTGAACGCACCTACGACCTGACGTTATTGCAGGCCATCCATCGCCATCTCTTCCAGGATGTCTACGAATGGGCCGGGCATCTACGAACCGTCGGGATCGAGAAGGCTGACGAGGCATTCTGCCCACCAAACTCGATCGCGGTGCCGATGGCGCACGTGGCCAACCGAATCAATGAGTCGAAACGGCTGGCGCTGGTTTAACGACAGAGTCTCCCGGGAACTGGGGCCTACCTCTACGACTACACCAACTTCGCGCACCCGTTTCGAGAGGGGAATGGACGCGCAACGCGGGAGTTCTTTGATCTGCTGCTGTCCGAGACGGGCGTCGGACTGGACTGGCAGGCGACCGAGTCAGAGGAACTACACGGAGCTTGCCATGCGGCGAGATCCAGGGGTGACCTTGAACGAATGGAGAAGATGTTCGCGAAGATCATTGACGCAGAACCCGCTTACGAGTTCTGACGTTCTCTGATCTGAAGGCGGTAAGGAGCTGGCATCTGAGCCACGCCGGAGCGGCCCGGGCGAACTCAGCGGGCGAGAGCATCCCGGCTCCCGCGGGCACCCGGCCCAGCACCGGGATGCCGGTCAGCCTCGGGAGGTCCTCAAGGTTGCACCGTTCTGCGAGGCTCGGGTCGAAGGGCCAGGAACCGATGACGATCCCGGCACAGTGCAGCCCCGCGGCCTCGACTGCGCGCACAGTGAGTTCGGTATCCGACAGCGTGCCCAGGCCCGCGCGTGCCACCACGATCACAGACGCGTCCAGCGAGGCCGCGAGGTCGAGCACGGTGAGGTCTGTCCCAAGCCGCACGAGCACCCCGCCGGCGCCCTCCACCAGGTCGAGCCGTGGGGTCTGATCACCGGAGCCACCGGTTGGTCCGCCAGGCGGATCGGTGGCGGTGGGGGAGGCCAGCCACTCGCGAATCGGGCTGACCAGCCCCTCCAGGGTCGACTGCGGCTGACCCGCCACGCGGGCAGCGGTCTCCGGCGCCAACGGCTCGGCCAGCCGCCGCACCTCCAAGACCCGCCGGGCCCCCGAGAGCCGCGCCGCCACATGAGCGTCCCCGGGCTGCTCGGGGCCGAGGCCGGTCTGGATCGGCTTACAGATGCCCACGTCCAGGCCCTGCGCCCGACCCCACGCAGCCAACGCCGCCGTGGCCACCGTCTTGCCCACGTCGGTACCCGTGCCGGTCACGACAACCGGGCCGACGCTCGGCCCGACGACCTGGCCCGGCCCGGCGGTCATGCGCGGGCCCCTGCGGTGGCCAACGTAGTGGCGCTGGGCGCGGGATCGACGACGTGCCCGTGCTCGGCCAGCACCTGCGCCAGCACCTCGCTGGCTCGCGCCAGATCAGCCTCGGAGATGTCCGCCCGCGCGGTGAGCCGCAGCCGCGCAGTGCCCTCGGGCACCGACGGCGGCCGGAAGCAGCCCACCCGCAGTCCGAGTTCGGCGCAGCGCCCGGCAGCGGAGACCGCGCGTTCGGCATCGCCCAGCACCACCGAGACCACCGCGGACTGCGGGTGATCAGCGCCGGTCACCGCGGCAAGGTGCTCGGCGACCTCCACCACGCGCGACGCCAGATCCGGTTCGCGCCGCAGCACACCCAGGGCCGCGCGGGCCGCCCCCACCGCCGCCGGGGCCAGGCCGGTGTCAAAGATGAAAGTGCGGGCACTGTTGACCAGATGCTCCCGCACCCGCTGCGACCCCAGTACCACCCCGCCCTGCGAGCCGAGCGCCTTGGACAGCGTCGCCGTCACCACCACGTCCTCGCGCCCGGCCAGCCTCAACTCCTCCACGAGTCCCCGACCGCCGTCGCCGCGCACACCCAGCCCGTGCGCCTCGTCGGCCAGCAACACCGCCCTGTGTGCCCGGCATGCGCCGTGTAGTGCGAGTAGGGGCGCCAGGTCGCCGTCGGCGGAGTACACCGAGTCCGTGACGACCAGCGCGCGTTCCTCGGAGCGTCCGGCCAGGGCGCGCGCCACCGCCGCGACGTCACCCCGTTCGACGACGACAACGCGGGCCCTCGACAACCGACACGCATCCACGAGCGAGGCGTGAGAACCTCCGTCCGAGACGATGAGCGATCCCTTCCCGGACAGCGCCACCACGGCCCCGAGGTTGGCCGTGTAGCCGGAGGAGAACACCAGCGCGGCGGGCTGACGGCAGAACTCGGCGAGCTCTGCCTCCAGCGCCAGGTGCTCGTCGGTCGTGCCGGTGACCAGCCTCGATCCGGTGGCTCCGGCACCCCAGCGGCGGGTTGCCGCCACGGCTGCGTCCACCATCTCCGGGTGCAGTCCCAGGCCGAGATAGTCGTTGGAGGCCAGGTCGATCACGCCGTCGCGCGGCGCCCGCGGGGTGAGCACGCGACGCATGTGTCGCGCCCGGCGGTCGGCGGCGGCGTCGTCGAGCCAATCCAGGGCGGGAGAGCGGTCGACGGCCTCGGCCGAAGCGCCGGGTCCAGCGGAAAGCGTCTGCTCAGTCATCGGCCCGACCCCGCCCGCGCGTCCGCAGCTGCCGCCCCGGCCGCGGCTCTCGCTCCGGACACGGCAGCCGCACAGATCTGACCGATCTCCTCATCCGTAGAGGTGTACGGCGGCATCGTATAGATGAGGTCCCGGAAGGGGCGTAGCCACACGCCGTGCGAGGTGATCGCTGTTGTCGTCGTCGTCATCTCCACCGGCTCGGCCAGCTGGATCACGCCGATTGCCCCCAACACCCGCACGTCGACCACACCAGGCACGTCGAGTGCGGACGCCAGCCCGTGGCGCAGGCGCGCCTCGATGCGCGGCACATCGCGCCGCCACCCGCCGCCGGCCACCAGGTCCAACGACGCGCACGCCACCGCGCACGCCAGCGGATTGCCCATGAACGTCGGCCCGTGCGCCAGGCCCCCCGCCTCGCCGGCGCTGATGACCTCGGCCACCCGGTCGGTGGTGAGCGTCGCGGCGAGGGTGAGATACCCGCCGGTCAGGGCCTTGCCCACGCACATCACGTCCGGTGCGACGCCCGCGTGGTCGGCGGCCCACAGCTCGCCGGTGCGGCCGAAGCCGGTGGCGATCTCGTCGAAGATGAGCAGCGTGCCCGTCTCGTCGGCCAACCGGCGCAGGTCGCGCAGGTAACCGGGGTGGTGGAAGCGCATCCCGCCCGCGCCCTGGACCACCGGCTCGACGATGATCCCCGCCAGCTCGTCGGCGCTCCCACGGATCACCCGCTCGAGCTCGGCGACGTAGTCATCGCAGTAGTCGGCGGGCGGGGCGGGCGCGAAGACCTGCTCGGCCACCACCCCGCGCCACATCGAGTGCATGCCGCCGTCGGGGTCGCACACGCTCATGGGCGACAGGGTGTCGCCGTGGTAGCCGCCGCGCCAGGTGGCCAGGCGGGTGCGCCCGGGTCGGCCCATCGAGCGCTGGTACTGGAGCGCCATCTTGGCGGCCACCTCCACCGACACCGACCCCGAGTCCGCGAGGAACACCTTGTTCAGCCCACCCGGCGCCATCCGCGCGAGCCGGGTCGACAGCTCCACCGCCGGCGCGTGGGTGAGCCCGCCGAACATCACGTGGCTCATCGTGTCGACCTGCCGGTGCGCGGCGGCGTCGAGGTGCGGGTGGCGGTAGCCGTGGATGGCCGCCCACCACGAGCTCATGCCGTCGATCAGCTCGCGGCCGTCCGCCAGACGTAGCCGCACCCCGGACGCCGACGCCACCGGCAGCGGCTGCGTGGACGCCGGGAACCCGCCGTACGGGTGCCAGACGTGCTCGGCGTCCGCGGCCAGGAGCGCGGCGGGGTCTGGTGACGAGCGGGTGTCGCCGACGGCGCCCGGATCGACGACGACGAGGCCGGCAGCGGAGGGAGCGGCGGCCATGTCAGGCGTTCGCGGGCTCGCTGGTGCCGGCGCCGCGGGTGCGGATCGCCACCTTCTTCTCCTGCGCGACCGGCGCGGCGGGAGCTGTCACGGGGGCGGCGGCGTGGGCGATCTCGCCGGCCCCGGGCCCGGCCCCGGCCCCGTCGGCGTCCTCCATCCGCAGGACCTCGAGCCCGGCGTCGGCGATCATCTGCAGGTCCTCGCCGCCGGGCTGGCCCTCGCTGGTGAGGTAGTCGCCGAGGAACAGCGAGTTGGCCACGAAGAGGCCCATGCCCTGGAGGTAGCCGAGGTGGCGTTCGCGGCCGGCGGCCATCCGGATCTCGGTGTCGGGGGCGACGAACCGGACCATCGCGAGGATCCGCAGGCAGTCGCGCGGGTTGAGCGTGTCCACGCCCTCGAGCGGGGTGCCGTCGAAGGGCAGCAGGAAGTTCACCGGGATCGAGTCGACGCCCTTGGCGCGCAGGTCGAAGGCCAGCTCGACCAGCTGCTCGCGGGTCTCGCCCATGCCGGCGATGAAGCCCGAGCACGCCGACAGGCCCGCGCCGTGCGCCTGGCTCACGGTGTGCTCGCGGTCGGCGTAGGTGTGGGTCGTGCAGATCTCCTCGTAGTGGCTCTCCGCCGTGTTGAGGTTGTGGTTGTAGGCGTCGGCGCCGCTCGCGCAGAGCTTCTCGGCCTGACCGTCCTTCAGCGCGCCCAGGCAGGCGCACACCTCGACGCCCGGGGTGTCGGACTTGATGGCCTCGATGATGTCCGAGACCTTGCCGACCTCGCGGTTGCTCGGGCCGGTGCCGCTGGCGACCAGGCACACGCGCGAGGCGCCGGCCGCGATGCCCGCCTTGGCCGCGGTGACGGCCTCCTCGGTGTTCAGCCAGGTGTAGCGCAGGATGCCAGCGGTGGAGTTGAGGCGCTGCGAGCAGTAGAAGCAGTCCTCTGGGCACAGGCCGCTCTTGAGGTTGACCAGGTAGTTGACCTTGACCTTGTTGCCGAAGTGCTCGAACCGCAGCCGGGACGCCGCCGCGACTACTTCCATGAGCTCGGCGTCGGACGAGTCGAGCACGGCGAGCGCCTCCGTCGCGTCGATCGCCCCGCCGTCGAGAATGCGGTCCGCGAGCTCGTGCCAACGGGTGGTCGTGGTGGCCATGGTTCCTCCTGAACGCCGTTCATTGAACGCCGTTAAGGTAGCGGGAATTCGCCGACTTGTACAGCGTTCAGGTTGCAGGCGCGTCGGAGCCGCGGGAGGGGCGATAGGGTTACCGGTCGTGGCTCTCAACAAGTCGGCCGTCGTCGACACCGCGCTCGGACTCCTGCACGAAGCGGGGTTGCCCGGCATGTCGATGCGCACGCTGGCGACGCGATTGAACGTCCAGCCGAGTGCGCTGTACTGGCATTTCCCGTCCAAGCAGGCGCTGCTCACCGCGGTGGCCGAGCGGGTCCTGGCGGACGTGGCCCCGGTGGAGGCTCGAGCATCGGCCGCCGACGAACTTCGCGGGGTGTCGCGGGCGATGCGGATCGCTGTCGCGGGGGTGCCCGACGGGGCCGAGATCGTGGCGCTGGGGCTGGCCGCCGGTGCGGTGAACCCGGTGGCCGAGGCGGTCGGGCGGACGTGTGCGCGGCACGGCGGCGGCGAACGGGCGGCGGGACTGACCACGGCGCTCACCGCCTACGTCCTGGGCGTGACCGTCGAGGAGCAGACCCACCACAATCTCGCGGCCGTGGACCCCGCGATGTCACGCGTCGACTACGACTCGCGATTCGACGAGGGGCTCGAGGCGATGCTGGCGGGAATGGCCGGCTGAACCCGCCGACTCGCTGGTCGCCCGTCCCGCGAATCGCCCGGGCCCGCGCATCGACCGGGCCCGCGCATCGACCGGGCCCGCGCATCGAAAAGGACGTTCCGCACACCCGCTTCTCGCGAAACGTGTGCGGAACGTCCTTGTCGACGAGCGCTTTCGTCGACGAGCGCTTTCGACCGGGAAGGGTCGGGCCGGCTCAGCTAGCGGGTGAACACCTGGGTGGCGTAGAGCTTGTTGTCGGCGGCCACGGCGACGCCCACTCCCATCGAGGTGTGGTCGCTGCGCAGCAGGTTGAGCCTGTGGCCGGTGGAGGCCATCCACTGGTTGACCAGCTGCTGAGGGGTGGCGTTGCGCCAGTTCTGCAGCACGTTCTCCGACCAGCGCGTGGTTCCGCTCGGCACCTGGTAGCGCAGGTCGGGGTTGTGGTACATCCGGTTTTCGGCGGCCTGCACCTGGCTCCAGGCGGTGGCCAGCTGAACGAGTGCGTCGTTGGACGGGAGCGACGTCCGGTCGTTGGCCACACGCGCGGCGTTGGTGGCGTCGTGGAGCTGCTGGCGGTACTCGTCGCTCGTGGGGTCGAGCGCCGGGACGGTGCCGCCGCCGCCGACGGCGACGCCGAACGACGAGCCAGGCATGAGGAACTGCTGCGCGGAGGCCGCGGGTGCGCCGAGACCGGCGACCGCCATGGTGGCGGCAGCGCAGACGGCGAGGGGCGTGACGAAACGAGGGGAAGTGCGACGCACGTGGGATCTCCAGTTCTGCACACCCCGAGGGGGAGGGCGCGCAGAGGCAACAGTAGAGAGCAAGTCCCCGTCGGGCTAGCAGGAAAGGAACTCTAGCCGAATTTTCACACTGTTAACCGAAATAACCCCTGGTGGGGCTACCCCCGCTCGAAGTCGAGTACGACGTGGATCACCCCGTCCTCGCCCGCGGCCGTTCCCACTCCCACCTTCGTGAACTCGCCGTCGAGCATCCGCTCGCGCATTCCGGTGTCGGTGAGCATGGCGGTGAGCACGTTCTGTGGCGTGGCCTCCGGGGGCAGGGCCAGGACCGTGCGGTCCCGGTCCTCGCCACTGTCAGGGACCGGGAGGTCGCCGGTCGTGGGGTCGCCCACCGCCAGTTGGTCCGCGCGGACCCCGGCCTCGACGGACAGGATCGCGTCGGTGACCAGGCGTTCGGCACCCACGGCGGTCCGCGCCTCGTTGACCCCGGCCACCACGCTGCCCTCGAACGCCTTACGGGCCACCTCGGGCGGAACCACGACGAGAGGGGCGTCCTGCTCGGCCACGGCGGTGGCCCCCGGTGCGGACGGGCCCGACATCAGTGAGGCGAGGCCGGGGATGTCCAGCGGGAACGGCAGGGCGAGTTCGAGTGACCCCTGGGCGGAGGCCGTGCCGGCGCCCGTGACGAGCAGGAGGGCGGAGGCCCCGGCTGCGACGGCGGAACGGATGGGATGACGCACGTGGGTGTCCTTTCCTGGGTGGCGGCCGGAGCCGGACCCGGCGGGGATCGTTGACTCACATAGTAGTGCCGCGAGTTCACTCACGCATCTTTCGTCACAGAAGTCACATCTGTTACACCGCATGTAGTGGGCTGCCCGGGCCCGGCTGGAGGCGGCTGCGTGTGCCGTGCCCGTGCACATCTCCGACTTGCAACGATCGGCTCGAGAGCCCGCGTCGAGCTGTGATCGGCGTTACGGTCGGAGCCATGACGTCGATCCAACGAACACGGAACATCGATCCGATCACCGCCGCCGACCTGGAGTCGCTGGGCACCGCCTCGGGACCGGCGGTGTCGGTGTTCATGCCGACGCACCGCGGCGGGCCGGAGACGCGGCAGGGCCCGCTGAGGTTGCGCTCGCTGCTCGACCGCGCGCAGGCCGAGCTGGTCACCCGGGGCACACCGGCCGAGGTGGCCGCCGAGCTGCTCGCGCCGCTGCGGGAGCTGGGGAACGAGGACCCCTTCTGGCAGCACACCGCCCACGGACTGGCGCTCTACGCCGCCCCCGGCATCGCACGGGCCTTCCGGCTGGGCACGGAGATGCCGGAACTGGTCCACGTGTCCGACTCGTTCGCCGTCCGCCCCCTGGTCCCGTCCGCGGTCGGCGACGGCGAGTTCCTCATCCTGGCCCTGAGCCAGAACTCGGTGCGCTTGTTCGAGGCCACCCGGGGTTCGGTCCACGAGCGGGACATCGGCACCGCGCCGGCGTCGATGGAGGACGCCGAGGGTCGCACCGAGCGCGAGCCCCAGCTGCAGCACCAGGCGGCGGCCGGGGGCACCGCCGCCTTCCACGGGCACGGGGCCGGCGGCGAGGTGGACCGCGTGATGCTGCAGAAGTTTTTCCGTCAGGTGGCAGCGGGTATCGACGAGCTGCTCGCGGGGCCCGATCGCCGACCGCTCGTCCTGGCGGCGGTGGCCGAGCACCACCCGATGCTCAGGGACGAGCTGTCCTATCCCCACCTCCTCGACGAGGTGGTGGCCGGGAACCCGGACCATGCCAGCGGGGCGGAGTTGCAGGAGAAGGCGTGGCCGATCGTGCAGCCCGTCCTCAGCGCGGACGCCGCCGCCGCGACCGAGCGGTTCGGGGAGGCCCTCGGCACCGGGCTCGGGGTGAGCGACCCCAGAGAGATCGTCACCGCGGCCGCCGAGGGCCGGGTGGAGACGCTGATCCTCACCGGGGCGGCCTGTCGTCCGGAGGATCAGCCGGGAGACCTCGACGACGCCGTGGGCCACACCTGCGCCACGTCCGGTCGGCTCGTGGTGCTCGAGGCTCTCCCGCACGGCAACTCGGTCGGCGCGATCCTGCGCTACTGACCGTGGTGCCGCACTCGGCTCTCGCGCGACACGACCTTACCCGTGGGTAAGGTCGTGTCCGGTCAGGGCACAATGGGTCCCATGAGCTCCAGCCACCCGCACTTGACCAGCCCCCTCGTCGTCGGGCCCCTCACCCTTCGCAACCGCGTGGTCATGGGGTCGATGCACACCGGACTCGAGGACCGCAGCAAGCACCTGCCCGAGCTCACGGCCTACTTCGCCGAGCGGGCGCGCGGCGGCACCGCCATGATGGTCACCGGCGGGTTCTCCCCCGACGTGGAGGGCTGGCTGCTCCCTGCCGGGTCGATGATGGCCAGCCGGCGGATGGCGGACAAACACCGCGGCCTCACCGATGCCGTCCACGCCGAGGGCTCGCACATCCTGCTCCAGCTGCTGCACGCCGGCCGGTACGGCTATCAACCGTTCGTCCGCTCGGCCTCGTCCACCAAGTCCCCCATCAGCATGTTCAAGGCGCGGGCCCTCAGCTCGCGGGGCGTCGAGCGCACCATCGACCACTGGGTGCGGGCCGCACGACTGGCGCGCCGGGCGGGGTACGACGGCGTCGAGATCATGGGCTCCGAGGGGTACCTGATCAACCAGTTCCTCGCGGCCCGGACCAACCAGCGCACCGACTCCTGGGGCGGCACCGCGAGCAAGCGAATGCGGTTCCCCGAGGAGATCGTCCGCCGGGTCCGCGCCGAGGTCGGCCCGGACTTCCTGATCCAGTACCGAATCAGCGTGCTCGACCTGGTGACGGACGGGCAGACCTGGGACGAGACCGCCGAGCTCGCCCAGCGCCTCGAGGCCGCGGGGGTCGACGTGTTCAACACCGGCATCGGCTGGCACGAGGCGCGCATCCCCACCATCGTGACCTCGGTGCCACGGGCGGCGTTCGTCGACCTGGCGGCCCGACTCAAGCAGACCGTGGGGGTCCCGGTGATCGCGTCCAACCGCATCAACACCCCCGACGTGGCCGAGCAGATCCTCGCGAGCGGGCAGGCCGATCTGGTGTCGATGGCGCGGCCGCTGCTGGCGGACGCGGCGTTCGCCGCCAAGGTCGCCGAGGGGCGGGCCGACGAGATCAACATCTGCATCGCCTGCAACCAGGCCTGCCTCGACCACACCTTCGCCAACAAGCGCGCGTCCTGCCTGGTCAACCCCCGCGCGGGCCGGGAGACGGAGCTGGTGCTCACCGTGGCCCCCTCGCGCCGCCGGGTGGCCGTCGTGGGTGCGGGCCCGGCCGGCCTGGCCTGCGCGGAGGCGGCCGCGTCACGCGGGTTGGCCGTGGAGGTGTTCGAGGCCGAGGACGAGATCGGGGGGCAGTTCCGCTACGCCATGCGCGTACCGGGCAAGGAGGAGTTCGCGGCGTCCCTGGCCTACTTCAGCCGCCGCCTCGACGTTCTCGGGGTTCCCGTACACCTGGGCCGGCGCGCCGCCGCCTCGGATCTGGCCGGGTTCGACCACGTGGTCGTGGCGACCGGCGTCCGCCCGCGCGAGCTGGACCTGCCGGGCGCCGACCATCCGATGGTCATGACCTACCCCGAGCTGCTCACCGGTACGCGCAGGCCCGGTCGACGCGTGGCCGTGATCGGTGCCGGCGGGATCGGCGTCGACGTCTCGGGATTCCTGCTGGCCGGCGGGCCGGGATTGGATCTCGACGGCCGCCGCGCCCACGGACACTCCACCGACGTAGAGGCGTGGAAGCGGCACTGGGGGGTGACGGACCCGGCCGTCGATCGCGCGGGCCTGGGCACCGCTGTCCTGGACGACCCCGCGCACGAGGTGCATCTGCTCCAGCGCAAGACCACCTCGATCGGCAAGGGCCTGGGCAAGACGACCGGCTGGGTCCACCGCGCCGAGCTCAAGTCGGGCGGAGTCCAGCAGTACACCGGGGTGACCTACGAGAAGATCGACGACGACGGGCTGCACATCCTCGACGCCGAGGGCGCTCATCAGGTCGTTCCGGTGGACTCTGTCGTGGTGTGCGCGGGCCAGGAGTCGGTGCGCGACCTCGCCGATGAGTTGGCCGGTCCCGGAGCCGCGGCGGGGAGCCGGGTCCACGTGATCGGCGGCGCCGACGTGGCCGCCGAGCTGGACGCCAAACGCGCCATCAAACAGGGCGTGGAGCTCGCGGCCACCCTCTGAGGCGCTCGCCAAGGGCGGATGGCCGTTGCGGCCTCTGCGTCTGAGGCCATTCCCGCATTGGTGCGCTCTACGATTTAAATCAACTAACCTTTATCCTATGTCTGACGCCGCGCACCGTCGCCTCGTGACCGGGTTGGCCCTCCTCGTCGTGGTGCTCGCCGTAGCCGCCGCCGCATTGGTCTGGTTCATCGTCGATCGCAGCCCCGAGTCCACAGCAGTCCCCGAGGCGAGCGTTGCCCACACCGAACCACGGGAGTGGGTCACCAGTGCCGCCGCGGCGCCAGGCGCCGACGACACCCCGGCGAACAAGACCCCGGGACCGGCTCAGGCCACAGAGGCGGCGGGCCAGGCGCCGGCATACTCCTACGACGTCTTCCAATCGCCGACCGGCAACATCGTCTGCCAGGTCGGAGGCCAGTTTGCCGCGGTCTTCGGAGGGGACAGCACACCACGCGCGGCCTGCTACGTCGGCAGCTTCAGCGGACAGGCGCCAAGGCCGACTTGCCAGGGAGGGGTGTCATCGATGGAGGGGGCCGCAGCGGTCGACTCCCGCGGCCGGGCGGTGCAGGGCATGTGCGCCGGCGGGCAGCCCTTCGACTACCGGGGAGGCCCTTCAAGCCTCCCCGTCCTGCCCTACGGTCAGGCCACCTCCGACGGCCAGGTGACCTGCACCAGCCGAGAAGACGGAATGACCTGCGAAGACTCAGGCAGCGGCGAGCGGTTCACCGTCTCCCGGCAGGCCGTCTCGTTGAATGGCAGCTAGCCCCGGTGTTTCGCGGGGATCTGTGAATTTCCAGGTGCGAGCTCGCGGAGTCGACCTACAAACGCGGTTCGGATGACACCCGATCGGCGTGTGGAGCGACCCCACAGGCGAGTTCGGGGCCGCGAGTCTGGTGCGTGGACCGAACAGCGAGGCCACTCAGGCGCAGCGCTTCTCGCGGCGGCGGTCGACGACGCTGAACGCCAGCGCTCCCGCGGCCAGCGCGGCGATCAATCCCAGGGCCGCCCGGAACGCGAGCAGCCAGTCGTCCTGGGACTCGACGATCCAGAACAGCACGCCGGGAACGACCGCCGTGCCGATGGCGGTGCCCATGCGCTGGCCCAGTGAGATGATGCTCCCGGCCACCCCTCCGTACGCGGGGTCGACCGCCCGCAGCGTCAACGTCTGATTGGGGGAGATGGTCATTCCCTGGGCGGTGCCCATCAGCGCGGCGGGAGCCATGAAGATCAGGTAGCCCACCGCCCCGGATTCGACCAACCCCGCCAGCAGGATGAATGTGGCCAGTGCGGTGAGGGTGAGACAGAACCCCACGATCACCAACCGACGCCCGAGCTTCAGCACGAACCGTCCCGCGACCTGGGCGGACACCGCGGCACAGATCGAGGCGGGCAGGCTCACCAATGCGGAGTCGATCGGCGCGTACCCCAGGTGGAACTGCAGGTACATGGGCATCACGATCCACAGGCTGGTCCCGCCCATGAAGTAGATCGAGACGATGATCATGCCGTTGCGGAACGCCGGGTCGCGGAAGATCTCGGGATTGACCAGCGGCGGGCGACCGACCCGCTCGTAGTGGCGCTCCCACCAGGCGAACGCCGCGAGCAGGGCCACCCCGAGCGGCACCAGCGCCCACAGCGCGGGGTGGGCCCCGCGGTTGAGGAAGGGCAGCATCACCGAGAGCACGGCCGCCCCGAGCAGCACGATTCCGACCGGGTCCAGGTCGAGGCGGCGGCGTGCTGGCTTCCGCGGCGGTGTCACCGGCGCGGGGGCGTTGGTCGCGGCCGCGGCCCGGGAGGCGGCGTGCTCGTCGTCGTCGTTCTCCAGGTAGGCCAACGCGCCCGCGCGCGCCCTGGATCCGCCGACGTCGCGGCCGTCGTGGGCGGTCCGGGGCAGTGCGCGGTCGTCGGGCAACCACCGCAGTCCCAGCACCAGGGCGAGCACGCCGAGCGGCACGTTGACCAGGAACATCGCGCGCCACCCGAGGTCGTCGCCGAGAGCTTCGATGAGCAGGCCGCCGACCAGTGGGCCCGAGGCGGTGGCCACCGAGACCGTGGTGGCCATGGTGGCGAACGCGCGGGCGCGGGCCGACCCGCGGAAGTACTTCTGGATGAGTCCGAAGGTCTGCGGGTTGAGCATCCCGGACCCGATGCCCTGGACCACCCGCGCGGCGTTGAGCATCTCGATGTTCTGCGCGAAACCGGCGATGACGGCCCCGACGGTGAAGACGGCGACCCCGGCGAGGAAGAGCCGCTTGCGGCCGGTCGCGTCACCGAGGCGCCCCGAGGGCACCAGCAGCAGGCCGAACGACAACGCGTACCCGGAGACCACCCACTGCAGGCCACTGGAGTCGGCCTCGAGGGCCGGGCCGATCACGGGCAGCGCCACGTTGATGACCGACAACGCGAGGAGCGCCATGAACAGCGGGACCATCAGGGTGGTGAGGACCCGCGCCGTACTCACGGGCGGCTCGGCCGCGGGAGTCACTGGCTGGTCGGTCACCCGGGAGATGGTATCCGTGGGCCAGCGGGAGGCGGCCGGTCGTCGCGCGGCGGGCGCCCCCGTGCGCGTACCCAGGTCGCGCGGGTCCGGGTCCCGCGTGCACAGGTCCCGCCTAACTCCGGTGTGTAACCTCGGCGGACTGATGCACCCATCAACGTCAGGAGATCGAGTGCTGAAGAACAAATGGCGGCTGGTAGCGGTCGCGGCGGCGTCCGTGCTCATCGTGGCGGGCTGCAGTGCCCCCGGCGACGGTGAGGGCGCCCCGGAGGGCGAGCCGACCGCAGCGACCGAGCAGGCCGACGCCCAGGCAGACGCCGACCAGGACGGCGCGGGCCCGAACACCGACGACATCCCGGATCCGGTGGCCGAGGTCAACGGCACCGAGATCACCAAGGACGAGTTCGTCACCGTCTTGCAGGGCCAGTACCAGCAGATGACCATGCAGGCGCAGATGACCGGGCAGCCCGTGGACGAGGACCAGCTCAAGGCGCAGACCCTCGAGGGGTTGGTCGGGAGCGAGCTGCTGCGCCAGGAGGCCGTGGAGCGCGGGCTCGAGGTCTCGGACGCCGAGATCAACACCGCGCTCGCCGGGTTCGCCGAGGCCAACCAGGCCAGCGAGGACGAATTCTTCGCGGCGATGGGGGAACAGGGTCTGGACCGCGACGCCGTGATGGAGCAGATCGAGAAGCAGCTCCTCGTGGACAAGCTGATCGTCGACGAGTACGGCGAGTTCTCCGCGACCGACCAGGAGATCGAGGCCGCCTACGAGCAGTTGGTGCAGCAGCAGGCGATGTCCGGAGGCCAGGCCGGCGGTGGACTGCCCCCACTCGAGCAGGTTCGCGGTGAGGTCGAACAGCAGCTGGTGGCCGAGCAGCAGGCGCAGGCCATGCAGACGCTCTCCGAGGAGTTGCGCGAGGACGCGGACGTGACCGAGCACCTCTAGCGGAACCGGCAGTAGGGCGCCTGAGTCCGTGGTGGAATCGGCTCCATGGGCGCACCGGGCAGGATTTACGCGGCAGGCACCGCGACACTGACTGCGGCACTGAGAACGGCGGTGACCGCTGCTCTGGCCGCGACGGTGACGGGTGTGGTGGTCCTGAGCGCCACGACGGCCGTTGCGCAGCCGCACGCCGCGCACCCGGTGGCAGCACCGCCCGGACTCGGCCCCGCCGGCACCTCCACGGTCCACGGGGACGTGGCCTCCACCGACACCATGCCCGGTCGCGGGCCGGGTGCGAACCCCGCGATCGTGGGCGCGCTGACGGGGGCCACCTGCTCGACCGTGTTCGTCGGCACCGACGGCATGCCCGTCGCGCTGTGCACCTCCTACGTGGGGCTCCAACCGCCGACCCCGCTCGCCCCGACGGTCAAGCTCTTCCATCCCGACACCGCGGCGGTGCTCGCGGAGGTGCAACTGGCCAAGGGCGCGCTGTTGGGCGGTGTGTACGGATACCTCGACGAGCTCGACCGGGTGGTGGTTGCCGACGGCAACCGCAAGCTCCTCGCCGTCGGGCACCACCGCGATCCGGACGGCACCTGGCGCATGTCGGTCGAGGTCCTGGCCGACCTGTCCGCGGGCGTCCCCGACGGGGACGCGGTGACCGGCCTGATCCCGGCGTTCGACGGACGGGTCTGGTTCGCGACGTCCGGCGGGGTGGTGGGAACCGTCCTACCGGGCGACGACGACACTGTGCGCACCCTCGCACTACCCGCAGGGGAGAGGATCACCAACGGGCTGACGGTCCGTCCGGGCGGGGCGTCGATCATCACCACGAGAGCGCTCTACGAGGTGGACGCGGCGCCGGACGGGACCCCGGTGGTGCGCTGGCGGCACGGCTACGAGGTGGGCCCGGCGCGCAAGCCCGGACTGCTGGCGCACGGCTCGGGAACCACGCCCACGTACTTCGGCCCGGGCGACTCGCTGGTGGCGATCACCGACGACGCCGAGCACCCCGATCTGATCGTCCTGCGCCGAGCCGACGGCGCCGAGGTGTGCCGGATGCCGGCGTTCGCGACCTCGCTCGCGCCGGCCTCCGCCGCTCCGGACGGTGTGCTGATCGAGGGGCCCGCGGCCACGGAGAACTCGATCATCGCGGTCTCCGACGCGCTGGTGCTGGTCAACACCTACGGGTACGAGTACCCGCCGTTCGCCGTCGACGGCCCGGCCGTGCCCGCCTCCGCGCCGTACACCGGAGGGATGACCCGGATCGACGTGCGGACCGACGGGACCGGAGGCGCGGACGGCACCTGCTCCCGGGCCTGGACCTCGCTGTCGCGGACGGCGTCGCTGCCCAAGCTCACCACCGGTGACGGGCTGATCCACGCACTGGCGTACGGCCCGCGGGGTGTGCACCCGGCACTGGATCAGGGGCTGGCCCAGAAGTTCGGCCCGGTGGACGTGACCTCGACGGATGTGGAGACCGGCCGGGAGGTGGCGCGCTCCTTCGTGGGCGTGGCCCCGCTGGACGAGCCGATGGAGCTCACCGGCACCGTGGTCTCCCGCGGCGAGGCCCCGAGTGTCATGTGGCAGCCTACGCTCACGCGCATGCTCCGGATCGGCCCCGCCTGACCGCCAGCCAGCAACTATTCGATGAACACAGCGCGGGCCACCGTCACTTGCTCGAACGGCGCCGACTGCGAACTCGGCGCCTTCAGCGCAGTCCATGTCCCGCTGGTGTTGTCGAAGATCCTGCCTTCGGCGGGCTCCCAGAGCCACTGCTGCCCCGCGCAGATGAACCGTTCGGTGGCGTCCGTCCTGATATTGCCGAGTTGGACACTGAACCAGCATCTGTCGCCGTTCGTGAGATCCACGTAGACCGGGACAGGTTCCGAGCCGCTCCGTGGATCGTAACCGCCGTCAAGTACCTGGACCCTCGCGTGGCGTGTGAACTCCAGTCCGTCGGTGGACTGCCGGTCGGGGCACCATGCAGTAGCCCCGTCGGTGGAGCAGAAGTAGACGGAGCCGTCCGTGTGCATGCGGCCGCAACGGAACAGTTCGTCGTCCATGGAGCTACAGCCCCAGCCGGTGTTCTCACCGTCCCGCATATCGAGGCCGGGTGCGAGTGATCCGTCGTCCAGGTACGGGTCATAGATGATGACTTCGGTCTGGCCGCTCTTCATGGTGGTTCTTCGGGAATCGCCGGAGGTCGAGCCCGAGCCTGCCGCCGACGAGGCCACCGTGCCCGGAAGGCATCGGCAGAGTGCGACCGTGGTGACCACATCGTCGTCGACCTTCACCTTCCAGGCGGTGCCGGCCTCACGGCTCGCGACGAACAGGCGGGTGTCCGCGTCCGTGGACCGGCTGGGATCCTCGACGGCCTCGCCGTACAGTTCGACCGCCTTGCTCACCGGATCGCCTACCGCCAGGCCGTCGACGGTGCGGCCGGTGTGGGGGCGGACCTCGATGACGGTGCCGGAGGGGTCGAAGACGTAATCGCAGTCGATGTAGGTGATGACAGTGTTCTCGCCGTCTGCCGTGCCGGTGGACTGGCCGGGGAAGTCCTGGTGGGCCTGCACGATGTCGTCGTAGTGCGTGCCCACGTCGATTCCGCCGAGTCCGGTGGGGGTCAGCGCCGCCGCGTTGCTGTCCACGTCGCGGGCGGCCATGAGTCGGGTCGCGAGCTGGTCGGCGTCGTCTGCGGTCACGAACAACCCGTCGGTGGTGCGGGCGATACACGCGAGCTCCGGAGTCGCCGTCTTGAATCCCACGGTGGAGATCCGGAGGCCGGGGTTCTGCTCGCGCAGCTCAGCGGCGGCCTCGCACGGCGGGTCTCCGCAGCTGTCCTCGCCATCGGAGATCACGATCACGGCCGTCTCACCGTCGGGCAGGAGTCCGGCGGCCTGGCGGAGCGACTCGGCGATGGGCGTGTAACCCTGCGGCACCACCCCGTCCACCAGGTCGACGAGGGACTGCCGGTGCCCGTCGTCGCCGAGACCTGCGGGCGTCGCGAGGGTGGTGACGTCCCGGCAGCCCGCGGCCTGGGACCCGGGGGCATCATCGGTGGAGGTGCCGTACGTGACCAGGCCGAGGACCGCGTCATCGGGTAGTACGGCGAGCAAGCCATCGGCCGCGGCCTTGGCGGCGTCGATCCGGGGCCCGGGGGCATCGTCGACGAGCATCGAGGCCGAGGCGTCCACGACGAGGACCGTGGGCACGCCCGTGGCCGCAGCTGCGTCGGCGCTGCCGTCCGAGCCTTCGCCGCCGATGGAGCCGCAGGCGGACAGGCCCATCGCCAGAGCGACGGTCGATGCGGTCACCGCCCGTGACCAGTGGATCCGGGAGCGGCCGTGTCGAGCGGGCCGACCGAATCGAGAGGGTGGAGCAGGGCGCATCCCGTGATGATGACAGCGGTCGGCGCCCTCGTCTGTCCCCCGAACGAGTGACAGGTGACGACTCGGCGGCCAGTGGCGAACGTGGTAGCCGAAGCGCCGGGGGTTCGGTCCCGGAGGCGTGTGTCAGCCGGTCAGTCGGCGGGGCGGACGACGGCGACAGCGCACGGCGCGGTCTGGAGCAGTCGCCGACTGACCGAACCGAGCAACAGGCCGGCGAACCCGCCGTGTCCGCGCGATCCGGTCACCAGGAGCGCGGAGCCCTCGGCCTCGGTGGCGATGGTGGTGGCGGGTTCGCCCACCACGAGGACCAGGTCGACGGTCACGCCCGGGTGGCGGGCCTCGTGCGGGGCGAGAGCGTCGGTGACCGCCTTCTCGTCCTCGGCCAACACGCTCTCGGCGAGCTGGTCCAGGTCGAACAGCGAGGCACCCGGGAGCCGGGGTACCTCGACGGAGTGGACCACCCGCAGGGTGGTGCCCCGCCTCTCGGCCTCGGCGAAGGCGAACGCCGCGGCGGGGTCCCCGGCCTCGGATCCGTCGGCGGCCAGCACCACCGGGCCGCTGGCGGGGCCCTCCGGTGTGCGCGGGGTGATCACGAGGACGGGGCATCTCGCGTGTTCGACCACCCCGGCGGAGGTGGACCCCATGGCGAAGTCCTCGCGGGCGGTGAGTCCGCGGCTGCCCACGACGATCGCCGAGGCGTATCCGGTGGTCTCGACGAGCGCGCCGACGGGGCTGTCGGCGACCACGCGGTAGGTCGCCGGGACCTGTCCGACGAGGTCGGTGAGCTGGTCCCGCATGGCTCCCTCGACGTTGGCGCGGGCGGTCTCGTCGAAGGCCACCACGCGTCCGACGGCGCGGTCGGCCGAGACCACCTCGAGCCCCGCGTCGTGGTCGCGTGCCCAGTTCGCGGCCCAGGCCACGGCCCGGCGGGCGTCCCGCGAACCGTCGTAGCCGCATACGACCGGTCCGGTGGCGGTTTCCGTCATGGCGTCCTCCTGCGGGTTCGGCGTCGCGGATCAGCCTAGTCGGCGGGTACGACGGCGTCCGGGGGGAGCAGCAGATGCGCAGCCGACATCGTTACCAAAGCGGAACCAGTCCTTTTCTGGACCAGTTCCAGAAAGTCGGCTAGGGTGAGGCCCATGACGACGCAGATGGAGGATCCGGGAGCGCTGCTCCGGACAGCCGGGTTGAGGGTCACCTCTCCCCGGTTGGCGGTCCTCGCCGTCGTCGACAGTCGTCCCCACATCGCGGCGGAGGACGTCGCGGTACTGGTCCGGGAGCGGCTGGGCGCGGTGTCCACGCAGACCGTCTACGACGCGCTGCGTGTGTGCACCGACGTCGGACTCATGCGGCGCATCGAACCGGCCGGCTCGCCGGCCCGGTACGAACGCCGCACGGGGGACAACCACCACCACCTCGTGTGCCGGCAGTGCGGCCGGATCGAGGATGTCGAATGCGCGGTGGGGCATGCGCCCTGCCTGCAGGCGGACCACGATCACGGCTTCCTGATCGACGAGGCCGAGGTCAACTACTGGGGCACATGTCCCGAATGTCAGGCGGGCCGTGCCCGGCTCGGTTAAGACTGAGACCCAGACCACATCGCCCATCACCCCACCACAACGAGGAGCACCAGACGTGACCACGCATCCCGCCGACCGCGGCGTACGCGACTTCCAGCCCAAGTCCGCCACCACCACCGACAGTGGCCAGCCGGTACCGAGCGACGAGTTCAGCGCCCGGTTGGGCGAGCTGGGTCCGCAGCCGATCCACGACTTCTACCTGATCGAGAAGCTCGCCCACTTCAACCGCGAGAACGTCCCGGAGCGTCTGCCCCACGCGAAGGGCTCGGGCGCCTTCGGCGAGTTCGTCACCACCGAGGACGTCTCGGACATCACCTGCGCAGGCCTGTTCCAGCAGGGCGTCACGACCCCCATGCTCGCCCGCTTCTCCACCGTCGCCGGCGAGAAGGGCAGCCCCGACACCTGGCGTGACCCGCGCGGCTTCGCGCTGAAGTTCTACACCGACGAGGGCAACTACGACATGGTCGGCAACAACACGCCGGTCTTCTTCGTCCGCGACGCCCTCAAGTTCCCGGACTTCATCCACTCGCAGCGCCGCAAGAACGCCTCCGGCCTGCGCAACCACGCCATGCAGTGGGACTTCTGGACCCTGAGCCCCGAGTCGACCCACCAGGTCACCTGGCTCATGGGCGACCGCGGCATCCCGGCCACCTGGCGCAACATGGACGGGTTCGGCTCGCACACCTACCAGTTCATCAACGCCGAGGGCGTGCGCCACTGGGTCAAGTTCCACTTCAAGACCAACCAGGGCATCGACTTCCTCACCCAGGACGAGGCCGACAAGCTCGCCGGTGAGAACGCCGACTACCACCGTCAGGACCTCTACGAGTCCATCGCCAAGGGCGAGTTCCCGTCGTGGGACCTGCACGTCCAGGTGATGCCCTTCGACGAGGCGGAGACCTACCGCTTCAACCCGTTCGACCTCACCAAGGTCTGGTCGCAGAAGGACTACCCGCTGCGCAAGGTCGGCACCATGACGCTGAACCGGAACCCGCAGAACCACCACGCCCAGATCGAGCAGGCGGCGTTCGCGCCGACCAACATCGTCAAGGGCATCGGCTTCTCGCCCGACAAGATGCTCCTCGGCCGTGTCTTCGCGTACCCGGACATCCAGCGCTACCGCATCGGCGCCAACTACCAGCAGGTGCCGGTCAACCGACCGCTCTCGCCGGTGAACTCCTACTCCAAGGAGGGCGCCATGCAGTACGAGTTCCCGCACCCGGCGCAGGCCGAGTACGCCCCCAACACCCTCGACGGCCCGGTCGCGGACCCGGCCAAGGCGTTCGACTTCGGTGACTGGGACACCAAGGGCTCGGAGATCTACCGCGGGGACGTCTCGCCGCACTCCGACGACACCGACCAGGCGCAGGCCACCACGCTCTACCGGGAGGTCCTCGACGACGCGGCCCGCGAGCGTCTGGCGTCCAACATCGCCGGTCACGTGAGCAAGATCGACCCCTCGGAGACCGAGCTCCTCGAGCGCGTGTACGCCTACTGGGCGGCCGTCGACCAGGGGCTGTGCGAGGCCGTCAAGGCCGGCGTCGAGTCCGGTCCGCGCGGCAACCACCGTCGCCAGGAGTGACCACTCCGTAGCCGAGCATGTTTCGGTCGAGCACGCGTCGGCCGAACTCGACTGAGACGAAGGGCCCGATCCCGCGACCAGCGGGGTCGGGCCCTCCTCGTGCGCCGGCTTCCGGGGCCCCGTCAGCCGCCGCGGACCAAGGTCAGGGCCCAGTCAGCCGCCGCGGACCACGGTCAGGGCGTCGTGGTCGGCGATAGCCCGACAGGCCCGCCGCATGAGCAGGGCGAACATCTCGTCACCGCGCGGGGTCCGGGTGCCGTACATCCAGCCGAAGATCCCGAGCACCGGGGTCTGGAGCAGCCCGTAGACGTAGTCGTCCCAGCAGGTCTCGAGGGAGTACCCGGTCACCCCGTGCCCGACGAGCGCGCGGTGGTAGTCGGCCACGATCCCGCGTTCGGCGGCCCGGCGGTCGGCGACGTCCAGGCTGGAGCCGAGGAAGCCGCCGAGGTCGCGCCCGGGCAACCCCACCGTGAGGGTCTGCCAGTCGCAGGCCAGGGACGGCCGCTCCCCGGAGGGGTCGATCAGCATGTTGTCGGCGCGGTAGTCGGCGTGCAGCAGCGCGAAGCGATCGGACCGCCCGTTGGCCCAGTCCGCGATCAGCGGCGCGATCTCGGACAGGATCCGTCGCTCGTCGTCGTCGAGCCGGTCCCCCAACTCGGCGAGGAAGGCCTCCAGCGCCGGCCCGCCGAGTTCCTGGAGGGTGACGTTGTCCTCGGCGGAGGGGCAGGAGAGGCCGTCGATGCCGCGCAGTGCCGGATCGCACCAGCGCGGGCCGTGCAACCCGGCCAGGTTGACCGCGCAGTCGCGGGCGTCCTCGACGGTCAGCCCGGTGAGCTGGTCGCCCTGGACCAGCGGCGCCACGTCGTCGAGCACGAGCGTGAACTCGCCCTCCCGCTCCCCGAGGGCGGCGAACCGCGCCCGCGGAACCCGCACGGCCACCGTCGGCGCCAGGTCGCGGTAGAACAGCACCTCGCTCCGGTAGACGCCGTGCAGCAGCGGCCGCATGCCCTCGTCGGGGTTCGGGAGTTTGACGAACAGCGTCGGCGGGAGCCCGTCACCGTCCACGTGGGCCACTACGCAGCAGCCGATCTGGCCGGTCCCCACCGCCTCGGTCCGTGCCGACCGGACCTCGGTGCCGAGCGCCCGGGTGAGCCACCCCGCCGTCACCTCCTCCGGCGTGCAGACCACGGAGGCGCTCGAGTCGACGCTGGTCATGTCTGGGGGTCCTTCCGCAGGTGGAGACGTCCGGGGTTGGGTGCGAGATGGTCGAACCGGCGGGGGTCCCGCCGGCGATGCCAGGCGGCCAGGACCGGGGCGAGCTCGTCGGGGGTCGCGCCGTGCAGGACGACGGAGTCCGCGCCGAGCGCGAGTTGACCCTCGATGCGGTCGGCGCAGTGCTCGGCGCTGCCGACCGCGGCGCAGGCGAGCCACTCGTCCGGGAGCACGTCGCGGGCGTGACGCAGGATGTCGAGGTCGTCGGTCGCGTCGAGCGCACCGGAGTGGGCGGACAGGCGCTCGTCGGCGCGGAACCGCTCGAGGCCCGCCGGGTCCCAGCCGTTCACCCGGACCAGCACATCGCCGTACCCGGTGAGGTAGGTGGCCAGGCGGCCGACGAGTTTGCGCAGCCGCGCGGTCTCGTCGAGCGAGTCCTCGATGGTGGCCATCACCGACCAGATCCGCACCTGCGCCGGGTCGCGGCCGGCCCGTTCGGCGGCCTCGCGGACCAGCCGGACGGATCTGGCGACGGCGGTGTCGGACATGAAGGTGTGCAGGACCACGCCGTCGGCGATCCGTCCGGCGAGCCGGAGCGAGTTGTCGCCCATGGCCATGAGCAGCACCGGGATGTCCTCGTCGAACGAGGGGTCCTGCACGAGATAGGGATAGCTCCCCGCCGGGCCGTCGTGCCCCGCCACCGACCCGCCCCGCCACAGGGTGCGGTAGATCCCCGCCGCGTCCTCGAGCTGCGCCGACGTGACGTGGGGCAGGCCCATGATGTCGAACAGTATGGGGATGCCGCGGCCCAGCCCGAAGGCGTACCGCCCGCCCGACATGCGGTGCAGGGTCGTGGCCATGGTGGCGGTGACCAGCGGATGCCGGGTGTTGTGGTTGGTCGCCGCGGTGCCCACGCCGATCCGGCTGGTGGCCGCCACGGCAGCGCCGGCCATCACCGCGGCGTCCTTGAGGGCGAACCGCTCCGACAGCAGGATCGACCCGAGTCCCAACTCCTCGGCGCGCGCGGCCTCTGTGATGAGGTCGGCCGGCGACGCGCTGTGCCCGGCGAGTCCGTAGCAGGCGAGCTCGGGCATGAGGTGGGCAGCTGCAGCGTGGGGCATGGGCGCCTTCCGGCGGTGGATGGTCACGCAGATATTGAGTGACAGGTGTCACATTAGCCCGCCTGCGGAGTCCACCACCGGGTGTTGCCGCAGACGCCGTCGGCCCGGTGTGGGTATTGCTGGGTCCTTGGGCCGCGCCGGGCCGCGCCGGGCTGCTGCGCCGGGCTGCCGCGCCGGGCCGCGCCGGGCTGCCGCGCCGGGCTGCCGCGCCGGGGTACGCGTGCGGAATGTCGCGCTCCGTTGGCCGCGCCGGGGTGCGTGTGCGGAATGGACCAAAGAGGGCACGCAACCCGGCCGGGCCTGGGCAAAGAGGACACGTAGGTCGGGACGGAGGGGACCAAGGGGACCAAGGGGACCAAGGGACGCCGGAGGGATACCGAGGGGCCGTGGAAGAACCCGGGCCACGGGCGGCGGGTGGTGCGCGCGCCGGCACCGGGTTCAGTCGCCGACGATCCGCGCGATCCGCCGGTTGAGCTCCCGCCACGAGGCCTCGATGTCGAGCTCGGCGGACAGCACGTGCAGGTCCGCCCAGCCGTCGCCCTCGTCCACCACCAGTGACCCCGGCATGAGGTTGACCATCCACAGCGCCAGCCGGCGGCCGCCCGGGTGCCGGATGCCGATCGGCACCCGGGCGACGTGCGGGGAGATCGGCATGGCAGGGGCGAACGCCCGCCGCGCGACGTCCACGCCGCCGCTCAGGGCCGACCAGAGGAACCAGACGGTGAGTCCGGGGATCTCCCAGGGTCTGCCCCGCCGTCCGGCGCGCCGACCGACCCCGGGCCGCACGGGCGGGATGAGGCGCAGGCTCAGCGCCGTGGCCAGCGCCGCCGAGAACAGGCCGTAGTACCAGAAGGCGGCGTCCCCACCGGCGACGATCCACCACAGCAGCAGGAGACCGAGGAACCGGCCGACGGTCGACAGGGCGTAGGTCATGACAGCACTCCCGCGGTGATCAGCGCCAGGCAGAACAGCACCACCACGGCTCCGCTGCCTGGGCGGGAGGACAGCCCCGCCTCGAGGGCGTCGTGGGCGCGGCCCGCCGCGGCGGAGGGGACGGAGCGCCGCAGCCCGTCTACCCCGCGGTCGCGCACCTGCCGGACACCCGTGAGCGCGGACCCCGCCACCGAACCGGCGACGCGGGCCAGGCGCTCCTCGGGCACCACCAGGTCGCCCGGCGGAAGCGCCCGGCCGTCGGGGTGCGCCGCCCATCCGGGCAGGAGATGCCGGCGTGAGAGCAGCAGTGCCAGGGCAGCGATCGCCAGCCCCAGCAGGATGGGCCAGGTGGCATCCCACAGGGCGACCGGGGCGAGTCCGGGCACGTCGGTCAGCGGCAACCAGCGGTCGGTGACGGCCCAGGGCACGACGATCCCGGCCGCCACCAGCAGCAGCCACGCCCAGAGTTCGGCGTCCGCCCTCGGGCGGGAGTCCGGTTCGCGCCGGACCAGTAGCCACCCCGCGCGCACCAGCAGCAGCGTCGACCCGGTGGCGATCAGGGGCAGTAGATCGACCAGGTCCACGCCGCCCAGCTGCACGCCCTCCACGGCGTTCTTGGCGGCGTACTTGCCCACCGAGCCGGAGCTGAACGGTGCTCCCGCCACGGCGAGCGCGGCGCCGCCCAGGCCGAACATCACCACCCAGCGGCGGGCGCCGTGCGCGTGGTGCGACCACACCGGCACGCCCAGGAACAGTGCGCCCTTGGCCAGCGCGTGGTGCACCGCGTACGCCACGGCCGCCGGCACCACCGCGGGCGCCAGCCCGGGGGAGGCCAGGGCCACCCCGACGAGGGCGGCGAGGAAGCCCATCTGGCTGATCGTGGAGTAGGCTAGGACGACCTTGGGGTCACCCTGGAGTTCGCCGGCGGGCACCGCCAGGAAGGCCCCGGCCAGGGCCAGCACCAGCAGCGCGAGCCCCCAGCCGGGCAGCTCCGCCTCACCCAGGGGCAGGAACCGCAGCCAGCCCATCAGGCCGGCCTTGACCATCGCGCCCGAGAGGACCGCGCTGGCGGCGGGCGGCGCAGCCGGATGGGCGAGCGGGAGCCAGACGTGCAGCGGCAACGTGCCCGCCTTGACGCCGAAACCCACGAGCAGCAATGCCACGATGAGCGCGGTGTGGTCGGACTCGGCCACGGCCAGCGGGGCGTCGGCGACGACCCTGCCACCGGAGGCGGTGATGAGGATCAGCGCGGCCAGCACCGCCGACTCGCTGATCACCGTCAGGACGATGTACACCCGGCCGGCCCGCAGCGCCTCGACGGTACGGGAGTTCACCACCAGCCCGTATGCCGCGAAGCTCATCAGGCTGTAGCCCAGGTAGAACGTCGCCGTGTCGCCGGCGGTGAACACCACGGTCGTGCCCACGTGGCACACCAGCAGGAACGCCACCAGTCCGCGGCCGCCCCGGAACCCGGCCCAGGCCACGGCGGCCAGGGCGGCGGCGTAGAGCAGCGCCGACACCAGGACCAGGGGGCGGGCCACCCCGTCGACGTGCAGGTGTGTGCCCACGAGCAGCCAGGGCACCTCCAGCGCGGCATCCGGCACCGCGGTCAGCGCCAGCGCCGGCAGCGCGGTCAGTGGTGCGAGCAGGAGCAGCAGCCGCGGGGCCGGACGGTCGGGCGAGGGGATCGAGGTGTCGACGGCCGGCCGGCGGGGCACGGAGGTCACGCCGAGGGCGGCCGCGACGACGAGCGGCAGGACGAGCGCGGCAGCCCACAGGGCCGCGATCCACGGGGCGGAGGCCATCAGGGGAACACCCCCTCGGCGATGAACCTGGCCATCCCCATCGGCGAGTACGGGGCCGCGGCGATGATCCCCACCAGCAGCGAGGCCGTCGCGGTGATCATGGTCGGCACCAGCAGCGCCAGGGGCGCCTCCGCCCGCCGTCGGCCCGCACCTGTCGGGGACTCGCCCCCGGGCCGCTCGGCGAACCACATCGAGTACACCAGCGGCAGGAAGTAGGCGCTGTTGAGGAGCGCGCTGGTGATGAAGATCCCCAGCACCCAGGTGTGGTCGGAGTCCAGTGCGCCCAGCCCGAGTTGCCACTTGGACGCGAACCCGGCGATCGGCGGGACCCCGATCATCCCGAACGCGCCCACGGTGAACGCCGCGCACGTCCACGGCATCCGCCGCCCGAGCCCGGCCAGTCGCGAGACGGTCTTGATCCCCAGCACCTCGGCGAACAGCCCGGCGCAGAAGAACAGGGTGATCTTCATCAGGCCCTGGTGCACCAGGTGGGTCAGTCCGCCGGCAGTGCCCATCTCGGAGACCAGGGCGATGCCGATCGTGACGTAGGAGACCTGGCTGACCGTGGAGTAGGCCAGTCGCTTCTTCAGATCGTCCTGCATGAGGGCGCGGACCGAGCCGTAGATCACCGTGAACGAGGCCAGCACCAGCAGCGGCAGCAGCACGCCCAGGTCGTCGGCGACCTGCACGCCGTAGACGTCGTCGATCAGTCGGACCAGGCCGAACACGCCGGCCTTGACCACGGCGACGGCGTGCAGCAGCGCGCTGACCGGGGCGGGCGCCACCATCGCCCGGGGCAACCAGCCGTGCAATGGGAACAGCGCGGCCTTGACGCCCAGGCCGGCCGCGATGAGCACGAAGATCGCCACCGCGGTGGCGGGGTCCTCGGCGGCCAGCTCGGCGACCGCCGCCGCGCCGCCGGCGGTGAAGTCCACGTCGCCGACCAGCGCGGTCAGCCAGGCCACGCCCACCAGGACCGAGAGCCCGCCGCTGAGGGTGTACCGCAGGTACAGCTGGCCGGAGCGGAACGAGGCCGCCGTGCCGTTGTGCACCACCAGCGGGTAGGTGACAAGGGTGAGCAGCTCGAAGAAGATCAGGAACGTCACCAGGTTCCCGGAGAAGGAGATGCCCACGGTGGCGGTGACGCACAGCGAGAAGAAGCCGAAGAACCGGGCCCGGTGCGGGCGGCCCTCCAGGTAGCCGATCGCGTAGATGGTGGTGAGCAACCACAGCAGCGAGCTCAGTCCGGCGAACAGCAGTGAGAGCGGCTCCACGCGCAGGACCAGGTCGAGACCCGGCAGGAGGGCGCTGCGCCATTCGGGCCGGGCGCCCGCGATGACGGCGGGCACCAGCGCCGCGACGATGAGCAACTTGACCGAGGCGCCGGTGATGTTGACCGTGGTGCGCGCTTTGGTGCGGGGTTCCGGGATGAGGAAGACGACGACGGCGACGAGAGCCGAGAGCGCGAGAGGGGCCACGGCGAGCAGGGACGACTCACCGACCCAGGACGGCGGGGTCATGCTCCACCTCCGTGGGTCATCCCCAGCACCGCCAGGTCGGCCAACGGCCCGGACACCCCGATCGCGAGGGCGGCGAGCAGGGCCGCGGCCAAGGGGATCAGGGTGGCGGCGCGCGGGACGGCTCTCGTGCCCGTTCCGCGGAGGTGGGCACCGGACGCCGGATCGGTACTGCGGCCCTCGTCGTCGCCCCCATCGTCGGCGTGGCCCCCATCACCGGCGCCGCCCGGGGTGGGCCGGTGGTCGCTCGACTCCCCCGACAGCAACGTCTGGACCGGTCGCAGCAGGTACATGGCCGCGACGAGGGTACCCGCCACGGCCACCGCGACCACCCACCACAATCCGGTGCCTACAGCGGCCATGAGCAGCTGCCATTTGCCGGCGAAACCCAGGCTGACGGGGAGCCCGGCCAGGCTCACGGCGGCGATCGCGATCGCCATCGTCACGACGGGCATCCGGGCGTCCTGATCGGTCATCGCCGCCAATCGGTCGGTGCCGAGTCGGTCCTTGATCACCCCGGCGGAGAGGAACAGCGACGACTTGGCCAAACCGTGCGCGAACGCCAGCAGTGCCACCGCGATCCACGCCGCCCGCTGCTGCTCGGGGCCGTCGGCGGCGGCGGACAGCGGGAAGTAGAGGAAGAGGTAGCCGACCTGCGAGACCGTGGAGTAGCCGACCAGTCGCTTGAAGCGCGGGGTGCGGATGGCGGACAGGCCGGCCCAGAGCACCGATCCGGCCGCCGCGATTCCCAAAACGGCGCCCACCACCGGGTCTGGGCCGGTGACCTCCGTCCACACCCGGAACAGGATGAAGAACGACGACTTGACCACCAGCGCGGACAGCAGCGGGCTCACGGCCCCGGGCGCGCCGGCGTGGGCGTCGGGCAGCCAGCCGTGCAGTGGGAAGAGCGCGGACTTGAAGGCCATTCCCGCCGCGGCGAGCGCGAGGATCACCGTCACGTGGACGCCGCCCGGGTCGCCGGCGGCCAGCCGCTCGCCCGCGAGTCGCAGGTCCAGCACCCCGGTCGCGGCGTAGACCATGGTCAGCGAGAGCAGGAACAGCAGCGACCCGGTGACGGTGACCATGAGGTAGCGGAACGCCGCCCGCCACGCGCCGGGGCCGCCGAGCGCCACGAGCAGCACCGCGGCCAGGCCGACGATCTCGATGGCCACGTACATGTTGAACAGGTCGGCGGACAGGAAGACCGCCGCCAGACCGCTCCAGCCGAGCAGCCAGGCCGACCAGAACCAGTCACGGGCCCCCGCGACACCCGTCGAGTGCGGGTGGATCGCCGCGAACAACGAGACCAACCCGCCCACGATCGAGGTGAGCAGGAGGAACAGCGCTCCGGGCCCGTCCGCGCGTACGGCGATGCCCAACGGCGGGACCCGTCCGGCCAGCGCGGCCTCCACCGGGCCCCCGACGGCGACGACCACGGCGATCGCGATGCCGACGGCCGCGGTGGTCATGGCGCCCACCGGCCCGAGCACCCGCCGCGCCCGGGCGGGGATGAGAACGCACAGCACCGCCCACGCGAGCGGCAGCAACACGGCCGAGGGCAGCAGCGCGGCCGCCCAGGTGGGGGAGGGGTTCACGGCTGATCACCGTCGATCTCCTCGGCGGCCCCGGCGGCCTCAGCCGTCTCGGTGGCCTCGGCCGCTTCGGCGTCGTCGATCCGGCGGGCCAGGACCACCCCGAAGCCGGTGAACGCCACGGTGATGACGATCCCGGTCAGGGCGAGCACGTGCAGCACCGGATCGGCGTCCGCACCCCGGCCGGCGACGGCCAGCAGGATCACCAGCGTGCCGGCGGCGGCGACGTTGAGCGCCACCACTCGGCGGAACCGGTCTGCGGCCACCAGCATCGTCACCAGACCCAGGGCGAACAGCGTGGCTCCCACCGCGGAGTACCAGGCGAGCGCGGTCATGCGGGATCACCACCGATGATCTGCCGGGGCCGGCGGCGGACGGTGAGGAACAGCGTGGCCAGGCCGGCGCCGATGGACACCGCGAGTGCGGTCTCCACCGCCACGGTGGCCGGCGCCTCGATCCCCGGCGGCATGTGCAGCCAGTGTCCGGCCAGCAGCGCCCCCGCCCCGCCGGCGGCGAGGAAGGCCAGCGGGCCCACGGTGACCGCCACCCTGCCCGCGACGCCCTCGAGTAGGGCGGGGGCCGCCCCGGCGCCGGCGGCGAGGATCGCGGCCCCGGCGAGCATCGCGCCGCCCTGAAACGCCCCTCCCGGCTGATAGGCGCCGGCGAAGAGCAGCCAGGCGGCCAGCAGCAGCAGGACCGGCGAGGCCACCCGCAGGAAGTCCACGAGGGTCGCGGCGGGCGGCGTCGACCCCCGAGCCGCGGAACCGGCCGCGGAACCGGCCGAGGAACCGGCCGAGGAACCGACGGCGTGTCCGGCAGAGGAATCGGCGGCGTGTCCGGCGGCGGCCCCCGGGGGGACCGCGGAGGCCAGGGCGTACGCGCCCACCACCGCCACGAGTATCACCGCCACCTCGAGGAGGGTGTCATAGGCGCGGAAGTCCAGCAGGACGGCGGTGATGTCGTGCCCCACCGCCGCCGAGGACATGGCCTCGTTGACCGCACCGGTCAGCGGGGCGGCGTCGCCGGAACCGTCGGCGGCGAGCACGCCGGCGACCAGGGCGACGACGAGGCCGGCCCCGCCGGTCGCGGCCGCGGCCCATGCGACGAGCCGTCCCCGTCCCCGACCCGAGCGAGCCTGGGTGGACCGGCGGTCGGCGACGGCGTCGACGAGCAGTGCCCCGGTGACGCCGGTGCCGATGGCCGCCTCGGCCAGGGCCACGTCCGGGGCCCGGACCGCGGTCCACAGCAGCGCCAGCAGCCCGCCGAGCAGGATGAACGTGACCACCGAGGTGAGCCGGTCACGCACGGCCAGCGCCACCGCGGCGGCCACGAGGACGGCCACGCCCACGGCGATGTCGACGATCCCGGGCCCGGTCATGGCGACCCCCGGTCGTGCGGGCTCGTCCCGGACCCCGGGGCGCCGTCCGCCTCAGGGGCCGCCTCGGGGCCCGAGCCGAGCAGGGTCGCGGAGACCGCGGCCGCGCCCATGCCCAGCACCCACACCAGCATGAACGTGGCGGCCGCCCACAGGGAGTCGGAGGCCAGCGACAACGCCAGCATGACGAACCCGAGGCCCAGGGTGTCGGCCTTGGTCACCGCGTGCAGTCGGCTACGCAGGTCGGGGAACCGGAGCAGGCCGACGGTCCCGGCGGTGAAGAACAGCAGTCCCGCCGCGGCGGACAGGACGATCGCGACGTCGCGCGCCATCTCCAGCGCGTTGCTCATCGACGCCCCGGCTCCGCGGTCACGACGGTGACGGTGACGACCAGCGCCAGCGCCACGAGTGCGAGCGCCGCCGAACGGACCGCCGGGGCGCCGGCCAGGACGGACAGCGTGCACAGCAGGGCGGCGCCGGTGGTGCCGGCCAGCACGACCCCGGTGACGCGGTCGCGTGGGCCGGGACCGCGGACCACCCGGACCAGGCAGGCCAGGATGTTGAGGACCAGCACGACCACCAGCGCCTGCAGGACCACGGTCACCACGTCCACGGCTACGACCCCTGCACCACTACAACCCCAACACCGAGCGGGCGATGAGGAAGTACACGATCAACCCGATCGCGTCGACGAACGTCGTGATGAACGGGTTGGAGAACACCGCCGGGTCCGCCCTGACGGCCTGCGCGAGCAGCGGCATGAGCCCGCCCACCGTGGCGGCGATGGTGCACAGCGCCAGCAGTGTGAACCCTATGACCATCCCGAAGTCGAATCCGAAGATCAACCCCGCGGCGACGAACCCCACCCCGCCGAGCGCCAGACCCAGGATGAACCCGGTCCGCACCTCCTGCACCAGGACCCGCAGGGCGTCGCGGGGGCGCACGTCGCCGAGGGCCAGCGCGCGGGTGACCGTCGTGGCCGCCTGGTTGCCGGTGTTGCCGCCGGTGCCGATGATGAGCGGCACGAACAGCGAGAGCGCCACCACCTGCTCGAGCGTCGTCTCGAACACCGCGAGCACCTGCACGGTGAGCGCGGCGCCCAACCCCAGCACGAGCAGCCACACCACGCGGGAGCGGACGATGGACCGGACGGGCGTGGACAGGTACGGCCGACGGAGCGGCTCGGCACCACCCTGGCGGGCCGCGTCCTCGGTCTCGGCGTCCTCGAGGATCCGCAGCGCGTCGTCGACGGTGAGGATGCCCACGAGGCGGTCCTCCTCGTCGGTGATCGGCAGGACTATCACGCGCTCGTCCGCGCTCAGGCGGGCGGCCTCCTCCTCGGAGGCGCGGGCGTGGATCGAGATGGCGTCGTTCATCAGGTCCCCGACGAGGGTGTCGGGATCCGCGCCCATGAGGGACCGGAGTCCGACGACGCCGATGAGGCGGCGTCCCTGGTCCACGACGGGGATGGTGTAGATCGTCTCGACGTCGACGAGCCGGGCGCGGACCCTGTCGAGCGCCTGATCCGCAGTCATCTCCGGTCGGGCGGAGACGAACTCCGGCGTCATCCTGCGGCCGATGGAACCGGCCGGGTATCCGAGGATCTCGTTGGTGAGTGCGCGCTCCTCCGGCGGCAGACCGCGCAGGAGGCGGGTGGCGACGAACGCCGGGAGCTCGTCCATGAGCGCCACGCGGTCGTCGGGGTCGAGTTCCTCGAAGAGGTGGGCGACCTGCTCCTCGCGCAGCCCGCGGAGCAGCTCGGACTGAACCGGCGCGTCGAGGGCCTCGAACAGCACCAGTGCGCGCCCCTTGGGCAGCAGCCGGAACGCGACGGCCCTGTCCCGGTCGGCACTGCGCTCGAACATGTCCACCACGACCTGGTCGGGCAGTGATGCCATGAGGCGCGAGGCCGCCCGCAGATCGCCGCGGGAGCGGAGCCGGGCCAACCGCCGGGTCGCCTCGTCCAGACTCATCTCGCCGTAGGTGTTGTCCTCGTCGGCATGCTCGTCGACCAGGGCGAAACCCGTGGCGTCGGTCGGTGGCCCCCCGGGATCGTCCGGGAGATCGCGCGGCTCACTCATCACGAGCTTCCTCCGGGTCATGGGGCGGGGCGTCGGCCGTGAACCTGATCTGCGAATACAGGGTCGCCGTGGTGGGTGCGGCACCGGAGAGGAACCCGGCGCGGGCGATGTACATCGCGCCGATGGCGGAGGAGGCGAACTGGAGGAGCGCGGCCACCGCCAGCTTGGGTGCCGCGTCCCAGGTGGGGTGCAGCAGGAAGGCGCCGACGATCACGAAGACCAGCCCGAGTCCGGCGGCCGCACCGATCGCCGATGTCCGGACGTAGAGGTCCGGGAACCGCAGGAGACCGACGGCGCCACCGAGGAACACCACGGAACCCGTCACGATGGAGACCGATCCCAGGACGGTCGCGACCAGTTCCCAGCTCATCGCCGACCTCCCGACATCAGCCGGGCCAGGGAGAGAGCGGAGACCAGGCCCACCAGGGTCGCCACCAGGACGAGGTCGTAGACGAAGGGGCTGTCCACCCTGACGCCGACGAGGGCGAGGAGAGCGATGAACGCGAAGAAGAGCAGGTCCGCTGCGATCGCCCGGTCCCCGGCGTGGGGTCCACGGATCATGCGGTAGGAGGACATGACGGCGGCGATCCCGACGAGGATGATCGCGATGTCGACGACGATCATCGGATGAACCCCTCTCTCCGGACCGCGGTCAGCATGTGGTTCTCCATACTCTGTATCGAGGTCGTCAGATCGTCGGGATCTGTGAAATACATCCCGTGGACCACGATCTCCCACTCTCCACCCTCCCCGGGGTGATCTGCGCCCAGGGTCAACGTCCCCGGCGTCAGGGTGATCAGCGCGGACAAGGCGGTCACCTCGAGCTCGGTGCGACACCGGGTGGAGTACCGGACGAACCCGGGCGTGATCGCGGCGTGGGGCAGAAAGGCGTCCCGGACGACCTTCGCGCTGGTCGTGGTCTGCTGCCAGAGAAACCAGAGCAGGAACCACAGGATCCGCAACGGCCAGGTCCACGTGGCACTCCTCCGAGTGGCGATTGTCATCCCAGCACCGCCTGAACGTATCCGGTCGGGTCGTACAGGTTGGCCGCCGCGGTCCCGGACAACTCCAGCAGCAGCTGACCACCCAGTCCCAGCGTCAGGGTCACCGCGGCGAGCACCAGCGAGGGCGCCGCGAGTGCCAGACCGATCCGGCGACCCGGGGGCACCATGACGGTATCGGGGGGCCCGGCCGCCGCCGTGGCGGTGGCCACCGTGGAGGTCGCGGCGCCACCGCTCGCGGCGTCACCGGTCGCGTCGAGCCCGGCGCGGTCCCGGCCGTCGGGGATCCCCGGGGCATCGGAGTAGGCGGGGTCCAGACCCTCCGGGAGCGTGCGGGAGTCGGTGGCGGTGGGTTCGCCGAGGAAGATCCCCGTCCAGATCTTGAGCATCGACAGCAGGGTGAGGATGCTCACCGCCACGGCGACGGCCGCGGCGGCGATCTGCCCGGCGTCGAGGGCGGCGATGATCAGGCTGAGCTTGGCCACGAAGCCGGAGAAGGGCGGGATCCCGGCCAGCGACATGGCGGAGGCGAAGAACGCGATCGCGATGAGGGGCTCGGTCTTGGCCAGTCCCGAGAGCTGCCCGAGCCGCCTGGGTCCGTAGCGCACCTCGATCGCGCCGATCGCCAGGAACAGCCCGGCCTTGACGATCATGTGGTGCAGCAGATAGAAGATGCCGGCGGTGAGCCCGAGGGGGCCGAACAGGGCGACCCCGAGCAGGATGTAGCCGATCTGGCTGACCATGTGGAACGCGAGGATCGAGCGGGGGGCGGCCTCGCCCACCGCGCCGAGGACGCCGATCAGCATGGTGGCCGAGAACACGACCACGCCCACCCAGAGGTAGCGGGAGTCCCCGTCGAAGATCACCGCGTAGACGCGGTAGATCGCGTAGATCGCGATCTTGGTGTGCAGTCCGGAGAACATCGCGGTCACCGCGGGGGACATCTTGGGGTACGCCCGCGCCAACCACCCGTGCACGGGGACCACGGCGGCCTTGATGGCGAGCGCGAAGAGCACCAGGGCGGTGGCCACGGCCACAGCGGTGTCCTCGGACGCGGCCCCGTGGAGTTCGGCGATGTTGACGGTCCCCGTCAGCCCGTAGATCAGGGCCACGCCGATCAGCAGGATGGTCGAGGCGAGCAGGTTGACCGAGATGTAGAGCCGCGACGCGGCGACCCCGGCCACGCTCGCCCGCCCGGACCGCGTGATCATCATGAGCCCGTACGAGGGCAAAAGCATGACCTCGACAAAGACGAAGAAGTTGAACAGGTCCCCCGTGAGCAGGGCCCCGTTGACGCCGGCGGTCACGAGCAGGACCAACGGCGGGTAGAACCGCTTGAACGCCTCCCCGGCCGCCACGGCGAAGACCGCGCACGTGAGCGTCAACAGGCTCGTCACCGTGAGCATGAGAGCGGAGAACATGTCGAGCACGAACGGGATGGCCACCCCGGGGGCCCACAGCGCGACCTGGTGCACCACGACCGACCCGTCCGACACCCACGGCACGGTGGCGACGGCCGCGGCCAGCTGCGCCACGAGTACGACGAAGAGGACCGACAGGACCAGGCGCGTCCGCGAGGCGACGGCGACGAGCAGGCCCGCCGCCAACAACGGGACGGCGACGAACAGGGTGAGGGCGGACTCCAGCATCATCGGTGGGCCCCTTCCGCGTCGTGGTTCGTCGGCTCGTCGGGTTCCGGGTCCTCCGGGTGGGCGCCCCCCGGGATCTCCGGGAGGAGGTCCAGGTGGTCGAGATCGCCGACGTCGGTGTCGTCGTCGTCCCCGCCGATCACCGCCAGCACGAGCAGGTAGATCGTGATGGCGAACGCGATGACGATGGCGGTGAGCACGAACGCCTGCGGCAGACCGTCGGCCGTGAGCGACGGGTCGGGGTCGGACACCAGTGGTTCCTCGCGCCGGGACGCCCCGCCGGCCGCCATGAGCGTGAGGTGCGCGGCGTGGCTGAGCAGGATGAACCCCAGGATCAGCCGGACCATCCCGCGCTGCAGGACGAGGAAGACGAAGCCGGCCATGAGGACGCCGACGGAGATCGCGAGGGTCATGCCTGTACCTCCCGGTTGTCGGCCGCGTCGAGGACCGGTTCCGCGTCCTCGGTGGTGGCGGGGTCGGTGGCCTCCGCGCCCGGGCCGGGGGGCGGGGGCGGCACGGCGGGTTCGTCGCTCCGGTCGTCCCCGCCGAGCTTGTCGATCGCGGCCATGACCACGCCGAGAACGGCCAGGTAGACGCCCACGTCGAAGACCAGCGCGGTGGTGAGGTGCACGTCACCGAGGTAGGCGTGCAGCGGCAGGAGGAAGGAGCCGTCGGCGAAGCCCGCCAGGCCCGTGAGGACCCCGATGATCACGCCGGCCGCGATGACCGCGACGTACGGCACGCGGATCCGCGCCGCCTCGTCGCTCGGCGCGCGCAGGTAGTAGATCGCGATCCCGGCGCCGCCGATGAGCGCGGAGTTGAAACCTCCGCCGGGGGCGTTGTGGCCGCGCACGAGGAAGTAGAGAGAGAGGAACACGATCAGGGGGCCCAGTACCCGGGCGAACGTGCGGAGGAAGACCCCGTTGTCCTCGGCGGGCAGGAGCGGCGAATTCGAGGGGACGGAGAGACGCACCTGGCGACGGGGCAGGGTGCGCCTGGCGTGCAGAGCCAGGACCACCGCGAGTCCGGCCACCCCGAGCACGGTGAGTTCGCCGAGGGTGTCCAGCGCTCGGTAGTCCACCAGGACGGTGTTGACCACGTTGATGCCACCGGTGTCCTCCTCCGCGTTGTCGAGGAAGTACCGCCCGACATCGGAGAGTTCCCGGCGACCGGTCATGGCCCACACCGCCGCGCCCGAGGCCAGGCCGATCACGATCGCGACGGCCGCGCTGACGAGCATGCGTGAGCGGGAGACCATGTGGAAGGTGGGGGGGAGTCGCTGGAGGACCAGGACGATGACGACGACGGTGAGGACCTCGACGAGGAGTTGGGTCAAAGCCACGTCGACCGCACCGAGAGTGAAGAACCACAGCGCCATGGCGAACCCGACGATCCCGACGTTCGCGACGGCGCCGACCCTGGAGCGGGAGATGACCATGGCTGCGGTCCCCACCACGAGCAGTAGCACCACCACCCAGTCCTCCGCCCGGACGGGTGAGCCCACCTCGGGTTCGGGGCGGACGACCGCCACACCCACGGCGGCCAGGGCGACCAGCACCACGAGGACGGCCCAGACGTGCCGGGAGATCCGATCCGTCCGGGTGACGTCGCCGACGCGCGCCCCGCCCGCGATGGCCCAGCGGCGCAGCGCGTCGACCGTCGCCACCCCGGTGATGGGGGCGAGCTCACGGTCGAGGAAGCGGTCCAGGGGATTGCGCACCAGGACCAGCACGATGCCGAACGCGATCACGGCCATCGACATGAACAACTCGGGCGCGAACCCGTGCCACAGACCGAAATCCGCCTTGTATCCCTCGCCGAGGGAGGCGCGGGCCGCTGCCGCGACAGCGGGTTCGAGGAGGAACCCGGTGAATCCGAGCACCAGCCCCAGCACCGCGGGCAGGGCGGCGGGGAGGAAGAACGTGGCGTGGGGCGCCTCGATGGTCTCCGGGGTGCTGTGTACCGGCTCGGGGCCCGGCCCCGCCGGGGGGCCGTGGGTGACGAACCCGCCGAGCAGGAAGCGTGCCGAGTAGGCGAAGGTGAAGGTGGCGGCGAACACGGCCAGGGCACCGAGCGCGGGCCCGGTCCACGCGGCTCCCGGCGCGTCGAGCATGGATTTGAACATCCACTCCTTGGACACGAAGCCCAGCAGCGGGGGCAACCCCGCCATCGACGCCGCGGCCAGGCCCACGCCGATCGCCGTGCCGGGCATGATGCGGTAGAGCCGCGGGAGACCACTCATGGCCCGGGTGCCGGTCTGCTGGTCGACCACTCCCACAAACATGAACAGGGACGACTTGAACAGCGCGTGGGCGATGGTGTGCACGATCGCGGCGACCATGGCGGCCGGGGTGCCGACGCCGATCGTCGCCACCAGGAAGCCCAGCTGGCTGATCGTGGAGTAGGCCAGCAGTTCCTTGAGGTCGTCCCGCTGCATGGCGAACACGGCCCCGAGCACGGCGGTGGTCATGCCGCAGGTGATGAGGAGGAGGTTCCACACCGGGACGTCGTGCAGTGCCTCGGAGAACCGCAGCAGCAGGTAGATGCCGGCCTTGACCATGGCGGCCGCGTGCAGATACGCGCTGACCGGCGTCGCCGCGACCATGGCGTCCGGCAACCACGCCTGGAAGGGGAACTGCGCGGACTTGGTGAACGCGGCCATGGCGATCAGCACGGCGATCACCGTGGCGAAGCCGGGGTCAGTCGACCACACCGGATCGACCAGGATCTCCGACAGCACGGTGGTGCCGGTGCGGACCACCATGAGCGCCGCGGCGGTGAGCAGGCAGAGCCCGCCCGCGACGGTGACGAGGAGCGTCCGCACCGCGGGCTGCGTCCCCTTGGGGCCGGCGAGCGCGATGAGGAAGAAGGAGCACAGGGTCGTGAACTCCCACGCGACGAACAGCAGGACGACGTCGTCCGCCAGGACCAGCCCGAGCATCGACGCGGCGAACAGCGTCATCAGGCCGTAGTACCCGCCGTGACCGCCACCGCGCCCGAGGTACCGGGACGAGTAGGCCATCACCACGGCCCCGATCCCGAGGACGATCATGGTGAACACGCGGGCCAGCGGGTCGAGGGACAGGCGGAGTTCGACGCCCAACGCGGGCATCCACGCGACCGTGGAGACGGTGTCGACGGGGACGGCGAACCAGATGTACAGGGCGAGGCCGCCGAGCAGCGCCGCGAGCGGCCATCCCGCGTCCCGCCCCATGGTGCGGGCCAGCAACGGTGAGATCGCCGCGATGCCGAAGGCCACTGCGAGGGCGAGGGTCAGGGTCACGTGCCGTTGGCTCCGGAGGTGGTCGAGATGGGCGTCGGAACAGACCCGTGGGTACCGAGCCCGCCGGGCCAGGCTAACACTGTCCGCCGGGGTGGATTCGGGCAGGATTCCGGGGCATGCCGAATGACCTGCGGGAACGAGTGCGCCACGTCACTACCATCCACGGCATGCCCCCCACCCCCAGTGCAGCCGACCGCGCGGACGAACCTCTGGACGACCCGGTCGACGAGCCCGTCGACGAGCCGGTCGGCGGGGCGCCCAGCGGCCCGGGCCCCGGCAGGCGGGCCCTCGCGCTGGTCGTGGTGATCCTGCCGCTGGTCCTGGCGGCGCTGTGGGCTGCCGTCGGCCCCGCCCCGGACGGGGACGCCGACCGCGCCGGCGCGGGTGGTCCGCTGCAGTCCGCGCTCGCCGACGCCTCGGCCCAGTCCACCTTCACCAGGGCGGGGGCGGAACAACTCCGTGACGGCTCGGCCGAGCTGGCGGACGGCGCCGAGCAGATGCGGGCGGGTGGCGCCGAGCTCGCGGACGGGATGGACCAACTCCAGTCCGCGATCGGTCAGGCGGGCTCCGGTGCGACAGAGGTCGCCGGGGGAGTGCGGGAGGTCGTCGGAGCGGTGCGCGGGGTGGCGGTGATCCAGGGACAGGTCTCGACGGCGATCGACGACGCGCTGGGGCGCCTGCAGGGCGACGCCCCCGAGGTGGTCCGGGCCCGGGAGGCGCTGACCGGGCTGCAACAGCAGCTCGCCACCCAGGGGATGGGGCAGGGCACCCTCGACGGACTCGACGCCCTGGAGGGCGGGGCCGACGAACTCGCCCGTCAGCTCTCCGCCCCGGGCGCGCCCCTGCGGGACGGCGTGTTCCAGGTGACCCGCGGCTCCCACGAGCTGCGGGACGGGGCCGCCGAGCTCGCCGCCGGGACCGGGGAACTGCGCGACGGTGCCGCCGGGGTCGCCGGGTCCGCGGAGCGGACAGATGACGCGATCGGCCGGGCCGGGCGGGCCCTGGCGGCGGAGCGCGGGGACGCCGGGGCCGCCGCCGCGGAGGCCGCCGACGACACCCAGCGCCGCACCTCGGCCGGGATCCTCGCCCTGGCCGCGGCGGCGGTGCTCGGTGCCCTGCTCGTCGCCCTGGTCCGCCGGCCCGGCTCCGGCATCACCGAACCGGTGCTCGCCCTGGCCGTGCTCTCCGCGGGCCTGTCCGCGTGGGCCCTCGCCACGGCGGATGCGCCGACCGCCGCGACCGCGGCCGCCGTGGTGGGCCTGATCCTCCTCGTCGTCGTCGCCTCGTCGACCCTGTGGCACGCGCTGACCGTCGTGCTCGGCACCTGGCCCGGCCGCGTCGCGGGACTGCTCGCGGCGGCCGCCTCGATCGGGGTCGCCTGGTGGGTGTGGGTGTCCGGAGGCGCACCGACCGCAGCGTTGACGGCGGTGTCGGGTACCCCGACCGGCCAGGCCACCGCAGCCCTCGACGCGGTCCTGCTGGGTGGTTCCCCCACCGTGGCGTGGACGGCCGCCGCGGTGCTGGCCGCGGTGGCCCTGTGCGCCGCGGTGGCGGCCGGGATCTGCGGTCAGCGGCCCGTCAGCCGCGCTCGTCGGCTCCCGACGTGGTCTCGAGGGGGGCGTCCACCCCGCCGTCGGTGAGCATCGGGACGTCGAAGACGAACTCGGGGATCGCGAAGGCGTCCACCAGGGTCCGCGCCTTGCCCGCGAGCTTGGTGCACAGGCGGTTGCGGGCGGCGGTCGCGGCCTTTGTGCGCTCGGTCGTCAGGCGGTTGTGCTCGAGGAACCACCCCTTGTCGCGGTCCACGATGTCCAGGACGTAGAGGTCACACAGCGTTCCCAGGACCTCCTTGGCCTCGGGGTCCTCGCAGGCGTCCACGGCCTCGGCGAAGCGGGCGAACACCCAGCTGTCCATGTGCGCGCGCCCGGCCTGCAGCATGTGGTCCTGCGCCGAGTTGAACACCTTGAACGCCGCCGAGCCGTCCTCGCCCTGGGCCTTGCGCAGGCGGCGGGCGACCGTCTCCAACAGGTGCTCCTCGCGGTCCACCAGCAGTTCCAGCTGGTTGGCGCGGTCGAGCAGGTCCGTGTTCTCCCGGTCCGTCACCGTGTCGATGAGCTTCTGCCACAGCGTCGACGCGCGGGCCTTCTCCTGCACCACGTCCACCGCGGTGGTGAGGGCGAAGGCCACGGTCTCGCGCTGGTCCATGTCCCCGAACTCCGCGGCGTAGGCGCCGAGCAGCTCTTTGGCCACCAACTGCGTCAGCACCACGTTGTCGCCCTCGAACGTCGAGAAGACGTCGCAGTCCGCGCGCATCTCGGTGAGCAGATTCTCGGCCATGTACCCGGCCCCACCGCAGGCCAGACGGGCCTCGATGATGGTGTCGTTGGCGAAGCCCGTCACGGTGGCCTTGATCCCCGCGGCGTGGGACTCCATCTCGCGGCGTCGCTCGGCGTCGAACGCCTCCGGGTTCTTCTCGAAGTCGTGGAGCTCGGCGACGATCGCGTTCTGGGCGCACGCGTAGGCGTACGCGCGGGCCACCCGCGGCATCAGTCGACGCTGGTGCTCGCGGTACTCGAGCAGCGGGATGCCCTTGCCCGTCGCGGGGTGGTCGAACTGGCGGCGGATCAGCGAATACCGTACCGCCAGTGCCAGTGAGGTCCGGGCCGCGGCACCGGCGGCCGCACCCACCGAGACCCGGCCGCGGATCAGCGTGCCGAGCATGGTGAAGAAGCGGGCACCGACGGAGTCGATGGGCGACGAGTACTGTCCGTCGGCGTCGACCGCACCGAACCGGTCGAGGAGCGCCTCACGGGGAACACGGACGTGGTCGAACATGATCTTGCCGTTGTCCACGCCGAGCAGTCCGCCCTTGTGCCCGTGGTCGGTGGTGGTGACCCCCGGCAGGTCGTTCCCGGCCTCGTCCCGGATCGGCACCAACAGGCAGTGGACGCCGTGGCGGAGCTCCTCGCCGTTCTCGGCGTGGGTGATGAGCTGCGCGAACACCGCGGCCATGGAACCGTCGCGGGCCGCGTTGCCGATGTACCACTTCTCGGAACTCGGAGTGGGGGAGTGGACGACGAACTCGCCGGTCTCCGTGTCGAAGGTGGCGGTGGTCTCGAGGTTCTGCACATCCGACCCGCCGCCGAGCTCGGTCATGGCGAAGCAGCCCATCAGGTCCAGGGACATGACGCCCGGCAGGTACTTCCCGCGCGTCTCGGCGTCGCCGAGATTGGCGATCGCCCCGCCGAACAGACCCCACTGCACGCCGGCCTTGACCATGAGGGACAGGTCGAGGTGGCCGAGCATCTCGAAGGAGGTCAACGCCCCACCGGTGTCCCCGGTGCCGCCGTCCTCGGTGCGGAACCCCAGCCCGGGCATGCCCGAGTCGGCCAGGCGCCTCATCTGGTCGAGCACGTGGGCGCGGTGCTCCTCCATAGTGACCCCGATCGGGTTGAGCATGTCCGGGGTCATGGCCTCGCGCGTCATCCGCCGTGCGTCCGCCCAGCGGCCGTCGAGGACCTTCTGGAGCCCGGCGGCGAGGGCGGGGTCCCCCTGGCCGGTGGTGGTGATGCGGCCGTAGTGGGGATGGCCCGTGTGGGTCGTCTGGGGGGCTGCCGCCCCCGGGGCCGCGGCGTTCTGGACGTCGGTCTGGGAGGTCATGACACGACTCTACGGATCGTCCACGCCGAAGTGCACCGGTAGCGCGGCCGGAATCGGACCGTCAGGGGACGCAAATGACCGAGGTCCCGGACCGTGAACGGCCCGGGACCTCGCATTGTCGGGGTGGCGGGATTCGAACCCACGACCTCTTCGTCCCGAACGAAGCGCGCTACCAAGCTGCGCCACACCCCGGTGACAACGAGGGATACTCTAGCGCCCCGCCGGGTGATTCGCGAAACCGGGGTGATTCGCGAAACCGGGGTGATTCGCGAAACCGGGTCAGGCCGGCAGCGGCACCCGTTCGCGCAGAGGCGTCTCCGGCACCGTCGCGTCGTCTCCGCCACCGCCGGGTCCGGCGACCAGTTCGAGAAGTGTGGCCTCGGGCCTGCAGAACGTCCGGACCGGCACGTACGGCGAGGTCCCGAGTCCGGCGGACACGTGCAGGACCAGGTTCCGGCCCCACGCGGACAGGCCCTGCGCCCGCGAGCGGTCGATGCCGCAGTTGGTGACGATCGCCCCCGTGGGCAGGCAGAGCTGTCCGCCGTGGGTGTGGCCCGCCACCGCGAGGTCGTACCCGTCGGCGTCGAAACGGTCCAGTACCCGGGGCTCCGGGGAGTGGACCAGCCCGATCCGCAGGTCGAACGCCGGCCCGGCGGGTCCCTCGATCTCGCTGTAGCGGTCGCGACCGATGTGGGGGTCGTCGACGCCCGCCACCAGGACGCGCCGGCCGTCCACGACGATCTCCGCACGCCGGTGGGTGGCGTCGACCCAGCCCCGCTCGGAGAACGCCGCCTTGAGGTCGCGCCACGGCAGCGGGACGGACGAGTGCTTCTTCCGGCCGATCCCGAGGTAGGACAGGGGGTTCTTGGGCACCGGGGCGTAGTAGTCGTTGGAGCCGAAGACGAACGCCCCGGGCCGGCCGAGCAGCGGGCCGAGCGCCTGCACGACCGACGGCACCGCGCGCACGTCCGACAGGTTGTCGCCGGTGTTGAGCACCAGGTCCGGCTCCAGCCGCGCCAGTGCCGCCAGGAAGTCCTGCTTGCGCTTCTGGCCGGGCATCATGTGCAGATCCGAGATGTGCAGGATCTTGAGGGGCTCCGACCCCGGCGCGAGCAGGGGGAGCGAGTGGCGTCGGACGGTGAACGCGTTGCGCTCCCACCCCGAGGCGTAGACGGTCCCGGCCACGACCGCCCCCGCGAGGACGGCCGCCGCGCGGGCGGAGGGACTCGACGGGGTGCTCTGGGGCCGACGTGAGGGGCGTTGCATCATTTCACTCTACCGGCGGTTGCGGGAACCCTCCCCGGCCGCGGCGACTACCTCGGGGGCGAGATGGTGATCGGTGCGAGCCCGGGGACGTTGAGGACGACGGGCTCGTCGCCGATCGCGGCCCCCGGTCCGGACGCGCCCTGGCCGTCGGTGCCCCGCGCCGCGGCACCGCCACCGCCGCCCGAACCGTCGGAGACGCGGAGGGTGATCTGGGATCCGGGGATGCCGGTCCCGCCGTCGAGTCCCACGACCGTCCCGTAGGGGCGTCCGGTGCCGGACACGAACTGGGTGTTGACGACGAATCCGGCTCCGGTGAGCAGGGAGGTGGCCGCCGACTGGCTCATCCCCTCGACATCGGGTGTCCCCGCCCCGCTGGTGCCCGCCTGGAACGCGGGATCCGGCGCGGGCAGCTGGACCGGGCCGTAGATCTGGGCGATCGGGGCGAACGCGGAGAACCAGGTGTTGGCCGGCTCGAGACCGCCGAAGAGGTTTCCGTACGAGCACTGCCGCAGCGGGCTGGTGCACAGCTCGCTGGTGGTGGTGCCGTCGTTGAAGGCGTAGACGGCGGCGGAGTAGTGGTTGGTGAAGCCGAGGAACGCGGAGGAGCGGTTGGCCTCGGTCGTCCCCGTCTTGCCCGACATGGGAAGGCTCCACCCCGCGGCACCCGCGGCGCCCGCGGCGGTGCCGGCCCCCACGTGGTCCTTGGACAGGGCCACCGAGAGCGTGTCCGCCAGCCCCGGCTCGACCACCTGCTCACACCCCGGCTCGCTCAGCTCGACCGGCTTGCCGGTGCGGTCGGTGATCGACTCGACGGGGCTCGGCGGGCACCACATCCCGCCGGAGGCGAGGGTGGCGCCGACGTTGGACAGTTCCAGAGCGTTGACGGCCGTGGGCCCGAGGGTGAACGACCCGAGGTTGTTCTTCTTGATGAACCCGGCGATCGAGTCGCCGTCCGCCGCGGTCCCCTTGCGGTCGTACGACCGCATACCGAGCCGCACCGCCATGTCCACGGTGGGGGCGACCCCCACGTCCTTGATGAGGTTCACGAAGGTCGTGTTGGGCGACTGCGCGAGCGCGTCCGCGACGGACAGGGAACTCGGGTACGACCCGGCGTTCTCCACGCAGTACTGGGCGGGCGGGCACCCGCGCGCGCCGCCGGAGCCCAGGCCCGAGACCTGGACGCGGCGGGGGACGGCCAGGCTGGTGTTGGTGCCCATGCCCTTCTCCATGGCCGCGGCCACCGTGAAGACTTTGAACACCGACCCCCCGCCGTCGCCGACCAGCGAGAACGGCTGCGGCTGGACGGTCTGGCTGTCGCCCAGTTCGAGGCCGTACTGGCGGCTCGAGGCGATCGCCACGACCTTGTGGGACTCCCGGCCGGGGCGCACGACGCTCATGACCTCGGCCACGCCCTGGCCCGTCGGGTTGCCGTAGGTGTTGAGCGACCGCTGCACCGAGTCGTGGACGGTCGGGTCCAGGGTGGTGCGGATGGTGTACCCGCCCTGCTGGACCATCTCCCGGCTCAGGCCGTTCTGGTCCAGGTAGTCCAGCACGTAGTCGCAGAAGAACCCCCGGTCACCGGCGGTGATGCAGCCACGGGGCAGCGAGTTGGGCCGCTCCAGCACACCGAGGGGTTCGGCGGCGTAGGCCGCGCCCTCGGCCGGCGTGATCGCGCCGGTCTGGACCATGGTGTCGATGACGGTGTCGCGGCGGTTCTTGGTGTCCTCGGGGTTGGCGTACGGGTTGAACATGCTGGTGGACTGGATCATCCCCGCGAGCATGGCGGACTGCGGCACGGTGAGTTCCGAGGCGTCGACGCCGAAGTAGGTCTGGGCCGCGGTCTGGACCCCGAAGGAACCGTTGCCGAACGAGATCAGGTTGAGGTACTTGCTGAGGATGTCGTCCTTGCTCATCTCGCTGTCCAGCGTGAGCGCCATCCGGATCTCTTTGATCTTGCGCGCCGGTGTGGTCTCCACGGCCGCGCGGCGTTCCGCGTCGTTCTCCGCGGAGACGAGGAACTGGTAGTTCTTGACCAGCTGCTGATCGATCGTCGAGGCGCCCTGCTGCACGTCCCCGGACGTGGCGTTGGTGAGCGCCGCGCGGATCGTGCCCCGCCAGTCCACACCGTTGTGGTCGGCGAACCGGCGGTCCTCGATCGCGATGATCGCCAGCTTCATGTTCTGCGAGATCTCCTCGCTCGGGACCACCACCCGCTGCTGGTCGTACAACCAGGCGATGGGCGTCCCCTCGGAGTCGGTGACCGTGGAGATGGACGGCAGATCACCCTTGATCAGGTCCGCCGAGGTCCCGGACAGCGAGTCCGCCATCTTGTTGGAGGCCAGCCCCGCCGCCCCGGCGATCGGGAACAACGACCCGGCCGCCACCACCCCGGCCGCGACACAGGTCGCGACCAGCTTTCCCAGCGAACTCATAGCCGACACGGGGCCAGAGTACGTGAACACCCCTGTCCCGCCACCCCGTGAGGCGTCCGCAGCACACGACTCTTTACTTCTGTTGTGTGACTACGGTAACAATATGAGGGAGCGCGGGACGTTTCGAACCCGGATGATGTCGTGGTCCGACGGCACTCACGGCCGAGAGGCTCCCGTGGACACCGTGGGCCCGCCGCGCCGGGTGGGTCCAGAAGGCCGGAGGCGTGTACGGCAACCCGTCCGCGACTCCACACAGACAGGGGTACATCGATGACGGCCACCCTTCCCGGGACCTCCCGCACCGACGACGCCGGGGTCCGCCCCGGTTCAAGCAATCCCCTCGGGTCCGAGGAGACGATCATCGGGGAGGGGCGCCAGGAATGGGTCGCCCAGGCCCGGTGTAAGGACATCGACCCGGACGAGCTCTTCGTTCGCGGCGCCGCGCAGCGCAAGGCGGCCTCCATCTGTCGCCACTGCCCGGTCCTCCTGCAGTGCCGGGCCGACGCGTTGGACAACCGCGTCGAGTTCGGGGTCTGGGGCGGGATGACCGAGCGTCAGCGCCGCGCTCTGCTCAAGCAGCATCCCGAGGTACGGTCCTGGGCCGACTTCTTCGCCCAGCAGATCGAGCGGCACACCGTCATCTACTGACGTCACCTGATCGGCCCCGTACCCCGACACCGACGCGACCCGCGGCTCCCGCCGCGGGTCGCGTCGTATCACCGGGTCCGGTCACCCGGATGACCGTCCGGCCGCTCTGGTCATCCGCAGAGCTGGTCGCCGGGACAGCTGGTCACCCGCAGAGCTGGTCGCCGACCGAGCGCAGGGCCTCCAGGTTGGAGATCTCGAACGGCAACGACGGCACGCCCACGATCCGCACGTCCGGATGGGTGTCGGTGAACGACTCCAGCAGGCGGACCTCCTGCTTGGCCGTGCCGGCCCGGTCGGCGTGGATCCGCAGCACCGCCTCGGCCTCCGGGTTCCCCGCCAACCGGTCGGCCGCAGCACACGCCTGCTCGGCCGTGAGGTCGGTCAGCCGGGGGTGGGTGCGGTTGATCACGACCCCCGCGAGCGGCATCTCCTCCTCCGAGAGCCGCTCGGCGAAGAACGCGGCCTCGCGCAGGGCGGGACGTTCCGCGGACGAGACCACCAGGAACTCGGTGCCCTTGCGGCGCAGGATCGCCTGGGTGCGCGAGGCCCGGGTGGCGAATCCACCGAACGTGGAGTCCAGCGCCACGACCATCTCGGAGGCGTCCTTGAGCATGGACGAGCCGACGACGGCCGAGACCCCCCGCATCGCCGTGCTCATGGCGCCGGTCATCAACCGGCCGACCCCGCGACCGGGCGCCGCGAACACCCGCATGAGACGGCTGTCCATGAACGCGCCCAGTCGGCGCGGGGCGTCGAGGAAGTCGAGGGCGTTGCGGGAGGGAGGGGTGTCGACGACGACGAGGTCCCACGTCGAGTCGTCGAGCAACTGGCCCAGCTTCTCCATGGCCATGTACTCCTGCGTGCCGGCGAAGGAGGTGACCATGGTCTTGTAGAAGTGGTTGTCCAGGATGGACTGCGCCTTCTCGGGCGTGGTGTTGGCGGTGACCAGCTCGTCGAACGTGCGACGCATGTCGAGCATCATCGCGTGCAGCGACCCGTCCGAATCCGCGTGCTCGGGTCCCAGGTCCACCCGGGACGGCTCGTTGGAGAGGCTGTCGATGCCCAGCGCCTGCGCGAGGCGCCGGGCCGGGTCGATGGTGAGCACCACGGTGTCGCGGCCGAGCTCGGCCGCACGCAGGGCCACCGCGGCGGCGGTGGTGGTCTTGCCCACGCCGCCGGCGCCGGTGCAGACCACGACACGGGTCGCGGGGTCGGTGAGCATTCCGGTGATGTCGAGACGACGAGTCATGTCAGTGCACTCCCTGATCGGCGAGGGCGGAGGCGAGGTCGTACAGGTCGGCGACCTCGACGCCGTTGGGCAGGGCCGGCAGCACGAGGGTCGGGCAGCCGGACGAGGTCAGGGTCTCGCCGGCCGCGAGCTGGCCGCGGGCGACGCGGGCGTGTTCGATGGCCTCCACCAGGAGCCCCTGCAGGCCCTCGTCGTCGAGCTCCACACCGGTCTCCTCGAGCCCGGCCAGCACCGCCTCCGCATCGATGTCCTCCTCGGCGATCCGCTGGAGCGCGGCGTCGTCGAGGTGCCTGGTCTCGGCCCGGTTGATGATCACCTGGCCGACCCGGAGGTCGTGGGAACGCAGCTCCTCGATCGCCTCGATGGTCTCCTGGACCGGTAGCGACTCGAGCAGGGTGACCAGGTGGACGACCGTCTGCGGGGAGTGGACCAGCTCGGAGACGGCATCGGCCTGGCGGCGGATGGGCCCGCCGGCGGCCAGGTCGGCCATCGCGGTGGTCACGTCGAGGAACTTGCCGATGCGGCCCGTCGGTGGGGCGTCCACCACCACGGCGTCGTACACGACCTCCTTCTTGGCGTGCTGGCGCGTGACGACCTCGTAGATCTTGCCGGTCAGGAGCACGTCCTTGAGACCGGGGGCGATGGTGGTCGCGAACTCGATCGCGCCCACCGACTTCATCACCTTGCCCACCACCCCGAGGTGGTAGAAGGTGTCGAGGTAGTCGAGCATCGCGGCCTCGATGTCGATGGCCAGCGCGAACACCTTGCCGCCGCCGTCCACCCGGGCCACGAGTTCCTCGCGGTACGGCAGGGGGGCGCGGTCGAAGATCCGGGAGATTCCCTGGCGTTCCTCGACCTCGACCAGCAACACGCGCTTGCCGGTGGAGGCCAGTGCCAGCGCGAGCGAGGTGGCGACCGTGGTCTTGCCCGTTCCCCCCTTCCCGGAGACGTAGTGGAGATCTGCGCGGGCGGAGGAGTCGGACCAGCCGGTGGACAGCTGGTCGGCGATGGTCGCCCTCGTCGACTGTGTCCCCTGGGTTCGTGTCGCCTGCGTTCCTGGATTGTCGGTGGACGGCATGCATTCCAGACTAAGCGCTTCCACCACCGCGCGCGGGCTGCTCTCGACTTCCCTAGAGTGGGGGCATGAGCGAATCCACCGCAGCCCGGTTCGAGTACGCGACCGTCCCGCTGCTCACCCACGCCACCAAGCAGATCCTCGACCAGTGGGGCAGTGACGGCTGGGAGCTCGTTTCCGTGCTGCCCGGGCCCACCGGCGAGCAGCACGTCGCCTACCTCAAGCGCCGGCTCTGATGTCGGAGGGCGAGGGCGGCGGCTACTGGACCCGCAAGCTGGAGCAGCTGGGGATCGACCTGCCGACCGTGGTCACCCCGCTGGCCAACTACGTCCCCGCCGTGCGGACGGGGGCGTACGTCTACACCTCCGGTCAGCTGCCGATGGTCGACGGTGCCCTCGCCGCGACCGGCAAGGTCGGCGCCGGGGTCGCGCCGGAGGTGGCCGCCGGTCTCGCCCGGACCTGCGCACTCAACGCGCTCGCCGCGGTCGACGGCCTGGTGGGCATCGACTCGGTGGTGCGGATCGTCAAGGTCGTCGGGTTCGTCGCCTCGGCGCCGGGCTTCAACGCCCAGCCCGCGGTGATCAACGGCGCCTCGGACCTGCTGGGTGAGATCTTCGGCGACGCCGGCGTCCACGCCCGCTCCGCCGTCGGGGTGTCCGAGCTGCCGCTCGACGCGCCCGTCGAGGTCGAGCTCATCGTCGAGGTCGAGGGCTAGGGACGGACCATGGCGACGTCCGGCGGTCTGGCCCCGATCACGTTCCCCGCGTACGAGACGCTGCGCCCCGTCACCGACCTGGCCGGCGTGATCCTCTGCGACAACCCCTCGGAGATGACCTTCGAGGGGACCAACACGGTCGTGCTGAGGGCCCCGGGATCGCCCACCGCCGTGGTGGTGGATCCCGGTCCGGACGATCGCGCGCACGCCGAGCGGATCGCCGCCATCGTGGGGGAGATCGAGCTCGTCGTCGTCACCCATCGTCACGGGGACCACACCGACGGGATCGACCACCTCCGCGCGCTGACCGGCGCGCCGGTCCGAGCGATCGGGGAGCGGTACTGCCGCGACGCCGGGCCACTGGTCGACGGCGAGGAGATCCACGCCGCCGGGCTGGACATCATCGTGCTGGCCACGCCCGGGCACACCGTGGACTCGGTCAGCCTCGAGGTACGGCCCGCAGGCACCGGGTTCACCGCCCCCGCGGACTGCGTGGTGCTCGGAGACACGATCCTGGGCCGCGATTCGACCGTCCTGGACTCGACCGATGGCGACCTGGGCGACTATTTGGAGAGCCTCGACCTGCTGGCCGCCCGCGCCGACGGTGTCGTGGGTGTCCCCGGGCACGGGCCGGACGTGGACAACACCGCGCGCGCAGCCCAGGTGCTCGCCCGCCACCGGCGGGACCGGCTCGAGCAGATCGTGGCCGCCCGGGAGGAACTGGGTCCCGGCGCGTCCGCCGAGGCCATCACGCAGCACATCTACCAGGACGTCACGCCGTTCCTGCTCAAGGTGGCCGAGCAGTCGACGCTCGTGGCCCTGCGCTACCTGGACCGGTCCGGGTAGCCCGACGGGTCCGGCCCGCCCAGCGGCTCCGGCCCGCCCAACGGCGCCGGCCCGCTCAGCGGCGCCGGCCCGCTCAACGGCTCCGGCCCGCCCGACGGCGCCGGCCCGCCCAACGAAAAGAGCGTTCCGCTCACCCCTCTCTCGGGGGATGTGTGCGGAACGCTCTTGACGATGAAGCTAGTGGGTATCTCCGTTAGTGCGTCGGGGGTCAGGCCGCTGCGCGGAGCGTGCCGTCGTTGTTGA